>NZ_DCJT01000013.1:0-201111 GCF_002320115.1 Collinsella sp. UBA1693 | reverse complement strand
TGCCAGAGAGGGCGGCGCCCCTCCCCATTCAACGCGAGCGCTATTCAAAGTAATGGAAGCGATTGGTAGAGAACGACAAGATCACCGTAAAGCCCTCGCCCGCAACCGAATCGGCGTCAATCCCCACGCCCATTTTGTCGCACAGACGTTTGACCAGGTACAGCCCTATACCGGTCGAGCGCTTGCCAGAACGGCCCGCCGCGCCGGTGAAGCCCTTCTCGAACACCCTCGGCAAGTCCGCAGCGCTGACCCCGCAGCCGTTATCGCGAATAGAAAGCTCGACGCGCTCCGTTGCCAGCCCCTCGTCGCGCAAACATGCGCTGAACTCGATAGAGGCGCCCTCATCGCGGGCGTACTTAACCGAGTTCTGGATGATCTGCCCAAAGATGAAGAGCATCCACTTCTCATCGGTAAACACCTGGTAGTCGAGATTGCGGCGAAACGGCGCGACCCGGGCGGAGATGAGCATGCGCGAGTTGGCGCGCAAGGCGGCGGATGCCAGCTCCTTGAGGTTGTACTCGCGGATAAGGTAGTCGCGCTCGACCGCCTCGGAACGTGCGTAGAACAAGGCCTGCTCCACATAGCCCTCCATGCGGTCGAGCTCCTCGTCCAGCGCCCGGACACGCGAGAAGAGCACTTCTTCATCGATAGGGTCCTCGCCCACCGCGGAAAGCTCGTCCTCTATGTTCTCGATCATAAGGTGCGCCGCGGCGAGGGGCGATTTCGCCTCATGGACCCAAGTTTCAACATATTCGCGGTAATCGTTGGTCTGGCGGCGATACCCCGCCACCTCGTCGTTCGCCGCTTTGGAAACGGCGCAAAGGGCGTCATAGGCAAGCTGGCCCTCGATGAAATCCGGACGGTCGATGAGCTCGCTTGCCCACAGGGCATGGCCCTGCTGGTCCGCAAGGCTGTCGAGCTCGCAGGCAAATGCGCGCTTGCGAAGGTAGTCGACGACCAGCAGCGACACCGAAGAACCTATGAGCACGCAGGCGACCAGCGAAAGCAGGGGCGCGCCGGTGCCGGAAACCTCGAGCACCATGCACGTCAGCAAGCTCGCCACGCAGAGAATGGCCACCGTGGGCCAAGCGGAACGCAGGTATGACCCAAACGTCATAGCTCCCCCTAAACCGAATAGCCGCGGCCGCGATGCGTGGTGAGATAGCCCTTGACGCCGATCTTCTCGAGCGTACCGCGCAGACGGTTGATGTTGACGGTAAGCGTGTTATCGTCCACAAACGCATCTGAATCCCATAGATCGCGCATGAGGGCCTCGCGCGACACGATGGTGCCCGCCTTGGAGACCAGCAGCGTTAAGATGCGCATCTCATTTTTGGTGAGCTCCACCTGGCGGCCGTTGGCGTATGCCAGCGAACGCGCCGGATCGATCTCGACACCGTTATGGCGCAGCAGCTGCGTCTCGGACGAACCCGCGACGCGACGCAGCAGCGCCTCGATGCGCGCCACCAGCACGCGAGCGCTATAGGGCTTGGGCACAAAGTCGTCCGCGCCCATGTTCATGCTCATGACCTCGTCTATCTCCGTCACGCGCGAAGTGAGGACCATGATGGGAACGCTTGAAACCGCGCGCAGCTCGCGGCAGATGAACTGGCCGTCCGTGCCGGGCAGGGTGAGATCGAGCAGCACCAGGTCCGGCGAAGCGGCGAGCACCTCGTCGACCACGGTATCGAACCGCTCGCACCAGCGCGTCTCATACCCGTTGCGCTCAAGCACCTGCAAAAGCTCGCCACGGATGGAAGCATCGTCCTCAACCACGTAGATAAGCGCCACAACGCCCTCCTCTCCCCGCCGCCCAAGAAAGCGGCCGTTATCGACAACATCAACCCGAGGCACGCACCCGCCGGCGCGGCGCCCTTAGGAGAACAGCTTTGCCACGCCATCGCGCAGGAAGCGGACAAGATTCGCATCATCAGACTGATCTTCATCCACCTCGCGCGCGGGGACCACTCCATGCTCATCGGAGACCAAGAATATAGGGGTGGACGAGGAATGGACGTCTTTCAAGAACGCGTCGCCGGAACCTACATGATCAACCGCGATACCGCGTGTGGCGGCCAGCTGCTCCACCAGCGACAAGCTGCCGCACACATGCTCGCCCGCGGCGACCAGCAGGCGCCCGTCGCGCATGCAGCAGAGCACCTCGGGCGCGACGCCCGCCTCCGCCTCTTCCAGGCGGGCTGCCTCTGCGCGAGCGGCAAGAGCGGCGGACGCAGTATCAACCAGGGGCTCATAGGCCCCCACCGTCATGGCGGCGTTGCCGTTGACATCGATCACCAACATGAGCACGCCGTTGTGCTCCACGTAGGAACCCTCGGTCAGCGACCATTCCACATGCTGCTTGGCCCACGAGAGCATGTTATGGGTAAGCGGCTCGCCCATGACAACGCGTTGAGACAGGGCGCGGATGTGCCTGTTGAGCAGCGGGACGCGCTTCTTCGACATGCGCCAACGGCATACCAGGGCGGGCGCGTCCAGATTGAACGGCTGGTTGCCGCGCTCTTGGTTGGCACAGAACTCCTCATACGCGCGCTGCTCATCCGGGTTATCGAACAGCTCCGTCAACGCCTGATCGCTCACGGCTCTCCTTTCAAAAAAGGGCCCCCGAAATCTCGGGAGCCCGTATTGTCCTTATGGATCGTCAGGTTAACCCGCATGGGTTATACCCGCTACCCGCATGCTTTTAGTGGCGGAAGTGACGGGTGCCGGTAAAGACCATGGCGATACCGTGGTCATCGCACGCCTGGATGGACTCGTCGTCGCGCACCGATCCGCCGGGCTGGATGATGGCGGTCACGCCATGCGCGGCAAGCACGTCGACGTTGTCGCGGAACGGGAAGAACGCATCGCTGGCGCAGGCAAAGCCGCCCGCCGCGACGCCCATGCGCTCACAGGCCTCCTCGGCGCGCTGGCAGGCCAGCAGTGCGGAGTCAACGCGGTTGGGCTGGCCGGGACCCATGCCAATGCCGGCGCGATCCTTAGCGATGAGGATGGCGTTGCTCTTGACGGTCTTGCAAACCTTCCAGGCAAAGATGAGGTCTTCCATCTCTGCATCCGTGGGCTTGCGGGTAGTGGGGAACGTGAAAGTCGAAGGATCCTCGTCCACCGTATCCACGCACTGAACCAGCATGCCGCCATCGACGGTACGGGCTTCAAGCTGGGCGTGCCCGTCAGCGCCGCCGGTGGCAAGCACGCGCAGGTTGGTGCGCTTGGACAGGCGCTCGAGCGCCTCGGGGCTGAAGGACGGGGCGATGAGAACCTCGACAAACTGCTTGTTGACGTCTGCGAAATGCTCCACCAGGCTCAGGGGCACCTCGCGGTTGACGGCGATGATGCCGCCAAAGGCGCTCTTAGGATCGCAAGCGAAGGCGCGGTCATACGCCTCGGTCACGTCCTCGCCCGTTGCGGAGCCACAGGGATTCTGATGCTTCAGGATGATGACCGCGGGCTCCTCGAACTCGCGAACGGCGTTCCAGGCGGCGTCGGCATCCAGGAAGTTGTTGTAGGACAGCGGCTTGCCCTGGATCTGCTCGGCACCAACCAGAGGGCTTGCGGACGAGGCGAAATTGCCAAAGCTATCGGCGAAGCGATAGACCGCGGCGGTCTGATGCGGATTCTCGCCATAGCGCAGGTCCTGGGCCTTCTCAAGGTGCAAGTCAAAGGCCGCCGGAGGCACAAACGCGGGGGCGGTGGTGCCGGCAGCGCCCGCGTCCTCGTTCGCCAGGTAGGTATTGAGCCAGGTAGAGATAGCCGTATCGTAAGAAGCGGTGCGGGTGTAGACCTTGGCAGCCAAATGGCGACGGGTGCCAAGCGTGGTGCAACCGGCATGCACGGACATTTCGTCCAAAATACGAGCATAGTCATCAGGGTCGCAGACCACGGTGACGGAATCGTTGTTCTTGGCAGCGGAACGCAGCATGGAGGGACCGCCGATATCGATGTGCTCGATGGCGTCCACAAAGGTGACGTCCGGGGAGGCGACGGTCTTCTCGAACTCGTAGAGGTTGACGCAGACCAGGTCGATCATCTGGATACCGTGCTCAGCGGCCTCCGCCATGTGCTGCTCGGAGTCGCGACGGCACAGCAAGCCGCCATGCACCTTGGGGTGCAACGTCTTAACGCGCCCGTCCATCATCTCGGGGAAGCCCGTGAACTCCTCGATGGGGATCACCGGAACGCCGGCCTCTTCCAGCACGCGCGCGGTACCGCCCGTCGAGATGATCTCAACACCGTAGTCGCTTACCAGCGACTGAGCGAACTCGACGACACCCGTCTTGTCGGTCACCGAGATCAGCGCGCGCGAGATCTTCTTGTCTGTGCCCATGCAGCACTCCTCCTTCGTGGATGCGAGCGTCCCGCCATGCAAGGGGGACGGCCTCTCTCTTCGTCCTACTAATGTAGCGCAACCCGCCGCCCGCGTTGTGCATGGCACGGGGTGATTTTGAAGAAAATGCCAAGACAACGTGACGGTTCCGCGAAGAATTCGCGGGGGGCCTGTGGTGACATAGGGAGACCATATTTGAATCCCTCCCGCGTGGTAGAAACCTTAGTGAAGAAGGAGGCACGAATGGTTTCACGCGTCATCTATAGGCCGTTTGAGAAGGACGATTTTAGCGCCCTTGCCTCAATCCTGAAGGACACCTGGCATACCTACGTGCCCAACCAGGAATACAACGCCCTGGAAGCCGCGTGCGACCTGGTCCATTCCCTTGAGATTTCCAGCTTTTCGCAGGTTGTATTAGTGGACGATGTTCCCTGCGGCATCGTGCTGGCACGCGCCGAAGGCGACCGACTCCCCCATGCCAAAGAATGTCATGCCGCTATGGACGCGTTCTTGGAGCGCATGCACAAGCTGGAGCCCAAGGCTACGGACGAGTACCTCTCCTTCTTGGAAGCAGAGCAGCGCGTCAACAGCCGCCTACTTGAGCAAAGCGGCCTTGCCCGCGCAAGCCAGATCACCCTGCTTGCCGTGAGCGGCACCGCCCGCGGGCTTGGAATTGGCAGCGTCCTGCTAGATGCGGCGACCTCCTATGTCACCTCTCGCGGTGCGAAGGGCCTGTACCTTTACACCGACACCGATTGCTCGTGGAAGTTTTACGAGCACCGCGGCCTTAAGCGCGCCGCAATGTACCGGGCAAATCGTGAAGAGCGCCATGTGCTCCCCCGCGAGATGTACCTGTACGGAATGGATCTCTCCGCCTAAGATCGCTAACCGGCGCCTTGAGGGCAGCTTGGCGCCTAGTCTCGCACGCGATCGATACGGCGAGGACAAGCATACGCGGAACGCATCCGCACAAGAAAGGGCTCCCTTATCAGGAGCCCTTCTTTTTTCATGAAACCGCAGCCGTCCGTCACCTCGCTCCGCATCGCAAGCCTGAACACGAAGCCGGCAGCGCCCTAAAACGTTCCGCCGCCGCCTCCGCCAACGCCTCCTCCGCCGCCACCGGAGAAACCTCCGCCAAAGCCGCCCGACGAGCTATTTGCGCTCGCCGCCAGCGCCGCGGCGGAGATGGCTCCGTAGGTAGAGGACAGGTCGCGCGTGGGCGAGCCAAGGCTACCGTGGGGATAGCACCACCAGTACACGGGATAGTAGAAGCCGCCCGGCTCGTCTTGGCGCATATCCCGCGGGACCGCGTCCGCAAGGTCGCGAAGCACCTTATCGGATACGCCCAGGGCAACCGCCATGACCAGCAGCTTGTTCCACAGGATAAGGTCTTGTGGCACCGCCTCGCCCAGACGGGTGAAATCTTCCAGCCAGCGCTTGAGCGCCAGGCACCGGGCGCGCAGCTCCACGTCCTCGCGGGTGTAGCGCCGAGCCGTGGCGGCCACCGCCGCGGCGGCAATAGCCATGGCGCACGTAGCGAGCAGCGCCAGGACGCTCGTCTCGAGCTCGATGGTTGCGAATAGAGACGCCACGCCGATCACGACCGCAAGGACAACGACCGTCAACCCAAACGCATGCGAGCTGTCACGCAAGAGGCCGCGCATCTCGATAGCCGCGCCAACGGAAGCCTTGAAGCCATCCAAACGCTCGCCATAGGCGTCGGAATCCTCGTCCGCGTTCGCGCGAACCCCATCGAAACGCACCTCTTCGCCATTCTGGGCGCCCGGGCCAAAGTACAAATCGAGTGCATCGCGGTCGATGGGGTCGGTTGCACGGGCGCGGTCGACAAGGCGGATACTGTAGGAATCCTCGTCCTTGGAACCAAACAGCCCGCGCTTCTGCCGCGTTTGGCACACCAACTCGATCACGCGCTCGTCCGTAAGCTTCATAAGGGTCGCCACAAATGCAGCGTCGCCCACATCGCCGTCGCGCATGAAAGCAGAAATCACCGCAGGATGATCATCACTGGGAACATCGCGATAATACGTATCCTGAAACATCGGCTTGGGGCTCTTGAACACGGTGAGGCGCAAGCCCACGGCGGCAACAAGCAAAACCGCGGCCGAGCCCACGCTCAGCACCGTCGCCGCCGCAACCATGCGGCGAGCCTCCTCGCGACGCGCGTTGGCCTCTTCCGCCCACGCGGCTTCCTCGTCCAAGATGGTCTCAAGACGCGCGGACGAGGACGCCTGCAGATCAGGCACCCAAGACACGGGAAACACCAGACGTGCCTCGGCGTACTCACCCGAATCGACGCGCGGCACGGTAAAGCGGGCGACCGGGTCACCCGTATCGCCCACCTGAACCGTTGCGTCCAAGGGCCCGTGACCCCACGCGCGCACGCCAAGATCAGAAAGCTCGTCAGAAGACCAGTCCTTGCTCTCTACGCTGCCATCGCTCCCGTAGATGTCATGGGCCTCGCCCGAGAAACCAAGGGTGAGCGTCACGTCATGGGAAGGCTCGGTCCAGCCGTCACCCACAAACTTCCAATACAACTCCGCGGTATCGGACCACGCCATGACGGCGCCGTTGATGATGTAGGACACCATGAAGCTTCCCTGCTCGCCGGATTCATGGGGCGAGAAGACCTTGATGGTAACCCGGTCCCCATCGTTCTCCACAGTGTAGATACCCGTGTCGCCATTGCTTGCCGAGTCCACAAGCTGGTAGTTCACCTGCTGATCGTTCTCAGTCGCCCTAACGCTGACCTGCTCAAGAGAGGCTGGATGGCCCTGCTGGTTCTCGCCTAACGGGATGGTCCAAAACACGCCGTTCACATCATCGTCGAAGTCGAACGTACGCGACTCCGAGACAAGCATGCGCCCGTCTTCCAGTACGGTGGCGAAGATGTTGACAGAATGCATGTCGAAGCCGTCTGCCCGCGCGACAACGGGGGCTGAGAACAGACAGGACAACGCGAGCGCAGCGGTCGCGGCGACGACGGCGAGCGCGTTGGAGATACGGATGCGCATGGACGCCCCTTCCACTCCGCGGGTAATTTGGCACCAATTGTACCCACACCCTCGCCATAATGCGTTCACGCTCCGCGCGAATTGCACCCGCGGAAGATAACCGACCGTCCGCACGGAGCGCTATACTTACATGCAGCGCGCGAGGGGGCGCGCCACCTATTTTGCACAGGTACACCAAGCAGAAAGAGGGAATGCACTATGGCCATCAATTCCGCCGTCGCCCAGGCCCTGGAGGAGCAGATCAACGCCGAGCTCTACTCGTCCTATCTGTACCTCACGTTTGCCGATTACTATGAGGACCGCGGTCTTAAGGGTTTTGCCAACTGGTACATGATCCAGGTTAAGGAGGAGGCCGACCACGCGCTGGCCATCCGCCGCTACCTGCTGGACAACGACTACAAGCCCACCATGGAGGCTATTGCCAAGCCCGATAAGGTGTTTGAGAACGACCTTGAGCCGCTTGAGGCGGGCCTTGCCCATGAGGAGTACGTCACCAGCCTCATTCACCACTGCTACGAGGTCGCCCATGAGGTGCACGACATCCGTGCCATGCAGATGCTCGATTGGTTTGTTAAGGAGCAGGGCGAGGAGGAAGCAAACGCGCGCGACATGGTCACCAACATGAAGCTCTTTGGCTCCGACCCCAAGGGCCTGTTTGACCTTGACCGCGAGTACCAGGCACGCGTCTACACCGCCCAGACCGCTTTGCCCATGTAGACCAGCCCATATAGACCAGCCGCGGATTTTATGCAGCTTTTGCCCGCAGCCCTTTCAAAGCGCATCCTCCCGGGTGCGCTTTTTTCATACTCGTCCGGCGCCGCGCTATACTCTTGCCCATGAACAGTAACGCCCAACATACCAACGCAGGTACGGCACAAGCCGCCGCCCACCCGGTGGTGGGGCGCTTTGCCCCCTCTCCATCTGGCAGGATGCACCTTGGAAACGTGTATTCCGCGCTGGTTGCCTGGCTATCCGTACGCAGCCAAAACGGACGCATGGTGCTGCGTATTGAAGATTTGGACGAGCGCTGCCGCAGGGGCAAATTCGATGAACAGCTTATCGCCGATCTGAGGTGGCTTGGTCTTGATTGGGACGAGGGTCCCTACTATCAAAGCGACCGGCTGGACCTATACCGCGACGCCGTTCGCGCCCTTGCAAGCCAGAACTTGGTATACCCATGCTTCTGCACGCGCGCAGAGCTGCACGCCGCCAGCGCCCCCCATGCCAGCGACGGCACCCCTCTGTACCCCGGCACCTGCCGCAACCTAGATGCAGACGAGGTCGCCAGGCGGCGCGCGCTCAAGGCCCCGGCCCTCCGCCTGAAGGTGCCCGATGAGGCGGACCCCGCAGGAATCATCACATTTAACGATCGCACGTATGGAACGGTGTCCGAATGCCTCGCCACCGACTGCGGCGACTTCTTAATCCAGCGAAGCGACGGAGTGTTCGCCTACCAACTTGTTGTCACCGTCGACGACGAGCATATGGGCGTAACCGAGGTCGTGCGGGGGCGCGACCTTCTGGGGTCGTCCGCGCGCCAGATATACCTTCAGAACCTTTTGGGCTACAACCATCCCAGCTATGCGCACGTTCCCCTGCTCGCAGCTCCCGATGGCCGCCGTCTCTCCAAACGTGATAGAGACTGCGACATGGGAGAACTTATGGCGCGCTTCGGTACGCCCGAGAAGCTCCTTGGCCACCTGTCCCATATCGCCGGCATCGCGCCCGATTCCTCGCCCAGATCCGTCGACCAGCTTGTCGATTTATTCAGCTGGCGCGCCATCAGCATCCATAGCGCCGACATTGTTATTGGCAAATAGCCCTGTAGGCGGCCCCTATAAGCAATGCGGCCCGCATTCAGCCGCCACCATGCCCCAGCACCTATTTCAATGTTAAACATGAATGCATATGAAAAAAGCCTCCCGAAGGAGGCTCGAAGATCAACTGGTGCGGCGTACAGGATTCGAACCTGTGACGTTCTGATTCGTAGTCAGACCCTCTATCCAGCTGAGGTAACGCCGCAACGCAAGGAATATAATCACATGATGTCAGCTTTAAGTCAAGAACTTTTTTCGCTTTGGCCATATTTCTTACAGACGCCGCGCGGTCATCCGCGCGCTGCCCGAACGACCAGAGGCATTCTCAACCAAAGATCGCCCGTCCAGGTCGTCCTCAAGAGAGGACGCGCTCCGCGTAAGAACATGCCCTAAATGAAAAAAGGAGAGCCATCTCTGACTCTCCTTCAACAATCAACTGGTGCGGCGTACAGGATTCGAACCTGTGACGTTCTGATTCGTAGTCAGACCCTCTATCCAGCTGAGGTAACGCCGCAACGCAAGGAATATAATGTCACTCCCCCTAGATAACGTCAAGCATAAATATCAACTTTTTTGAACTTCCCTTGCTCGAGATACAGTTTCGCGAGGTCATTGTCCATATTTACACAATTACGAATCGCCCATGAAAACCCAAGCGGCCACAATCATTGTTCCCAACGTAGGAAAATGGGAACATACAGAGCCGAATAGCGCGATCTTTGAGGAGTGATTTAACGTGTCGAATCATACCGACCAAAATGAAGGCAATCCCATCCTCAGCGACCTTGGTGCCACCGAGTTCTTTCTTTCGCTTGCTTCCATGCAACTAGTCGACGCCCTTACGGTATCAATGCGCTCCATCTCCGAGAAAGAGGACCCCAGCGGCTTTGAACTGTATGCAAAGCGGCTTATAAGCCATATCGACCTCGAAAAGCTTCGCGAGATCTCGACCGTGGGCTCGGTCTCCCTCGCCCGTATAGAACTCATGGATGCGTTCTATATCAACTATGATCGTGAAGCCGTCTCGCCCCATGACGCCAGGCTGCTTTATGCGCTTGAATCCATCCTGAATCGCCTATCGAAGATTGCCGACACCATCACGGGCGAAGACCTCCCCCCACGTACCGACGGCGTCGAGCGAATCTGCGCCAACCTTGATATCGAGCAATTCCGCATCATCACCGGCTACGTTGATCGCCTCATGGAGAAATCCATCGAACCCAACCCCTGGGCATCGCCCGGCACCATTGCCTGCACGCCCGGCGGAGAGTGGGATATCCGTAGCCGCTTCGCGTCCCTTGTCGAGCATCTCTCGCTGGTCACCCGTCTTGACTACACATACCGCGTCGATGCGAAAAACGGCGTGATGGCCGTCAATTTCCTCGCCCCTCAGCCCGAAGACCTCCCCGCTGAAGAAGCGTTTAGCGGCACGCCCAAATCAACGGTGGTATGGAAGGAGATTTTGGACACGGACCGCGAGGCCCTCGCCCTTGAACACGGCTTTCGCATGGCGCTCGTCCTTGCCGGAGCCTGCTTCGCATCCAGCCTGGGCATCCATACGTGCTACGTTCAAATGGACAACCAGGCAAAACCCAACCATTCCAGGTTTATGAAATACGAGCGAGAAGACTATCTCGCCCGCCTTGTCCCCCTTGCGCGCACGCTCGCAGGGACGTCCTTGCGCGATGGCCGGTGCACCACCGAACTCGCTCCGCTGTGCATCGATCAGCCCATGCCCCAATTGGGTTCCACCGTTCGCGACGCCCAACCAAAGGATGACCTGCGCGACCTCCCCGAATGCCTGCGCCGTCTGCTCATGGCGGACAAGGCTTCCGAACTCGAAGTAATGGAGGATGAGGATAGCCCGTACAACATCCGCATCAAGGAACTGAGAGAGCATTTCGAAAGCGATCCCTCCGAGTCCGCGGAAGGCCTTATCAAACTCACCGAGGAAATATCCGCCGCATGTGTGGTCGCGGAGCTTCAGTCAAGCGGAGCCGTGCAGACCCAATTTTGCGAGAATCACTTGGGTAGGCTTTTGCTCCCCCTTTTCGAAGATGACCCAACAACCCGCATCTTGCGAGCGCCCGATGCGTTGTTCTTCGCTGAGAGCGACCTGGCGACCATGTATCTCAAGTCCGGCAACTACACTCGGGCCTTAGACGAGCTGCATAGGCTTCTCGACGTTTCCGTCACATCGACCCAAGCGCACCTCCTTCTTATCAGCGCGCTCAGTCGCCTTGAGAGATTCGATGAGATAACCGAGGTCGTCAAACACGGCCTGCGATGCGCTTATGACCGCGAGACCATAAGCTACTATTTCTACCGCGTCGCGTTCGCCTACTGGCAACTCGGCCGCATCGATGTAGCGCTCGCATGCTATAGCCTGGTCCCGCGCGGCGAACAGGTCAGCGAGGTTGCAGATGAAGAGCTTCGTGCCCTTTGTCAAAAAGAAGGGCTTTCCGGTAGGCTCGACTTTTCGCAGGCCGTCGAAGTTGCCCGCGCAGAAGGGATTCCCGTTCCTCCAACCGAGGAATTCTCAAACCGCATCGCCGACCTCGCCGTGCTTCTTGTCGACAACGGCTTCTTCTTCCTCGCCATTCGCTGCGTCTATTGCATGTGGAGAACGATGGGACGCGACGAACTTGGAGCCATCAACCGCTCTTTGCAGCCCGGCATCGCGCACCTTGAATACGGAACGTACTAGCAAAAACCGATGCAACAGGATTGAATTGGGCTGAAGTTTTGAAGACTTGCTGAGCATGTCTTGTGCAAAGTACCGCTAATAGGTTATTATTCACTAGCTGTTACGGAGAGCTGACCGAGAGGCCGAAGGTGCTCGCCTGCTAAGCGAGTATTCCCCAAAAGGGAATCTGGGGTTCGAATCCCCAGCTCTCCGCCAGTATGATTTGATTAAGGGTCCCAATCGGGACCCTTTTTCTTTATCGATGCTTTTAGATACGCGCCCTCACTTTACCGTTAAAACCGGAATGTCCGCCGAGCGCAGAACGCCGTAGCTCACGCTTCCGAGCATGCCTCGCAAAGCCCCCAGCCCGCGACGACCCATCACGATGAGGTCGCAGCGATGATCCATCGCATAGTTGGTAATCCCCTCGACGGGAGAACCTGCAAGCCTGGTCTCAATGACCAGCTTCGCGTGTATGCCCTGCATATCCTTCCCCAAAAGCCCGGCCACATCATCATGAAGTTCACGATCGGACCGCTCGGCGATATGCGACAAGAGGGCCTCGTAATTCTCATAACTCACCGGGGACGTATCGAAGGCAACCGCCGCTGAAAGCGCGGAAGGGGGCATGATGTCATTTGAGACAACCGTGACCACCCGAATCGTCGCTTCGGGATCATCGCCAACCAAGTCAATCGCCAGATGCAGAGCAGCCGCGGCATGTTCCGACTCATCGTAGGGAACCAACACGTTCCTGAACAACATAAGGGCTCCTATCCTCGCCAGCTACAGACGCGGCCATCCAGCCGGCCGCTGTTGCTAACGTACCCTTTGCTTGTTGGGCGAATACCAAAATGCCCTCACCGTGCATATATTTCCGCCCAGCGGCATCCACGCAATCCGCCAGATTACGTAATCGGCTACAAGCGCTCCGTCATCTTGCTCACAAGAGGCGTTGGCACCAGACAAGCAAGGTTCTTGCAGGCATAGTTGTTCATAATGGGAAACATCCCCATGCGAAACGCCAGATTCTTCTTCATGGGCTTCAAGGCCCTTTCATAGCATTCAAGCGCCGATGAAGCCACCAGGGAATCGTCTTCGAATGCAGCCGCCACGGCCTTCCCCGCCATAATGCCCGAATTTAGCGCAAAGGATATCCCCTCGCCGGACGTGCACGACAAAAAGCCGCCGCCCTCTCCGGCTAGAAGAACCCTCCCCTTTCCCGCGACCAGGTCTGCGGGACGGCGAAGGTGCGCGGCGATCCACGTCTCGCGCTTCACCGACTCGCCAAACGGGTAGATGTCGCGCAGCCTATCAAGCACATCCTCATGTTTGCGCTCAACGTCTCTCGATCCAGGGTAGAAAATCGAGCCAATAATCGCCACATCGCCCTTCGGCATGATGTAGCCGATACCGTAGTCGCGATCAAATTCCTTTGAGTAGATGCAATCGAAATACGGCTCGATAGCCCCGCGCTCGATGCTCACGTACTCCTGCACCGTGATGTAGCGGTCAAAGGGACGCAGCCCAAGCCTCTCCCTTACCGTGGCGCGCGGTCCATCCGCCGCGATGAGATACGAGCAGTCCACACTCGCTTCCGCGCGAGATCCGTCTGCGCGGAGGCCCTTCAAAAGCACCCTCGCCTTCACAGGGCTTTGCCAAAGGTCCGCCAAGCGCACCCCACAGGCAACGTGCACGTTGGCGGGCAGGAAACTGAGAAGCCACTCGTCGAACATTCCTCTGTCAACATTCAGAAAGCGTACCTGCGTAGGTTTTTTTACCTCGCGATCAATGTGGTAGTAGCGAAAATCAATCCACTTGGGGTCGAGAATCATCTCCTCGGGAACCGTCCCGTAGGGTTCAAGCGCTCGCCTGGAGTAGAGGTTCAGCATGCCTCCGCAGCTTTTCTCGCGCGGAAGGGAGGACGCCTCCACAAGCAAGACGCTTCGCGCGGTGCGGGCGCTTTCGACGGCGGCCATGATCCCCGCAGGACCCGCCCCAACCACCACAACGTCATACGATGCAGCAATTCCGTCCATCTCAACCGCACGGTACCGATTCGTCCATCTGCGAGCCATGAAAGCGCCTCCACTCATACCAACTTGTCCGCGTGACAGTATACCGTTGGACCCCTATCGCACGATATCGCCTTCAATCACCTCATAGGGAACATCTAGGCTGCGCATGAGCGCCCGGATCCTCATGCCGCAGTCATACCCCATGTACTCGATGCGCAGAAGCTCGGGCAGCTGCTCGGGAATATCCAGGTGGAAGTACCGCATCAGCGCGTCGACCGCGTCAGCGCCAGCATACGTCTCCACCCTATGCGGACTTTCTTCAAAGCACCACTCGGTCAGGGGACCGGCGCTCTCTTGCATGATGTCCATGCATCCGTCCGCTGTAATAGCGCACTCGACCCTCAAGTCCTCCTCGTCCTGCTCACTTTGAAAAAGAACCGCCGCCCTGCTCCGCACATCCTTACAACCTTCGATCAATTCAAACCCGCAATCGCCCATCTCCACTCCCTTCTCTTCCGCTTTCACTATGCTGTTATAGTAACATAAAATCAGAACGTATGTTCGTATCTTTTTACATCCAGTGCTTTTTGAGCAAGCGCTCCCTTTCCGCAAGTCGTCCATTTCACAGGCGGATTAAATATGTAAAGGATGTGGAGAAGCGGCTCAGTATACTGGGCTCGTTTATGTTCCACACCCCTACCAGAGGAGGATTTATGGGGCTGCTCTACACGGCAGGCGATATGTCCTATTGGGCCATTTGGCTCTTCATCCTGTTTGCCCTCATGGCGTTCAATGAGCTCGGTCGCTCCAAACCCTGGGCCGGCATCACCCTGTTTGGCATCGTTCCGCTGGTGCTGACCATCTTTGTATGGCCCACCACCGCCGCCCCCGGCAACGAATACGGCACCGGCACCTGGTTCAACTGGGTCAAGACCTACTCCGCGCTCGCGGGCTGCCTGGGCTTCATGGCACTGCGCTTTGTCAGCTGGACCGGTAAGGACGGCCAGACCCATCACCTCTATGAAAAGAAGTGGGCCTTGTGCTTTCCGCCGCTCATCCTCGCCATCAACATCGCCGAGGCGGTGCTACGCGATTTCCAGGTCTTCAGCTTTGGCCTGTGGGAAGGCGGCACCGTCGAGAACCTGTGGACCATCTCCGGCCCCTGGAACATCATGAACGGCATCGCGGGCATCCTCAACATCATCACCATCTGCGGCTGGCTTGGCATCTTTGTCTCTCGCGACAAAACCCGTGACATGATCTGGCCCGATATGATCTGGCCTTGGATCATCGCCTACGACCTATGGAACTTCGCCTACACCTACAACTGCATCTCCGATCATTCCGCTTACTGCGGCCTGGCCCTTCTGCTCTCTTGCACCATCCCCACGTTCTTCATCAAGCGCGGCGCCTGGCTGCAGCACCGTGCCCAAACCCTTGGCCTGTGGATCATGTTCATCATGACGGTACCGCAGTTCGCCGACCGCATCGCCCCCATCCCAACCACGCACAACCCCACCGCGTTCTTCATCGTCAGCGCCGTCGCCCTGGCATTCAACGCGGGCGTCGCGGTCTACCAGCTCCTCCAAATCAAGCGCAGGAGCCTTAACCCCCTGCACGATGAAATCTACACCCATACTCGCCCCTACAAGGCCGTGGTGGACGAGAACCGCTAGCGTATACCCCTTGCTTGTTCAACTTGCTCGTCCAGCGACAAGTGCAAAAGACGTGAGCCGCATCGGCTGAAAGCGTCCTTATAATATGGGCACCCCGTTTGAATGCGGGGTGCCCATTGTTGTTTTCTCGTCCCGAAAGAGAGCCATGCATACGCCCGAGAACATGAAGACCCATCGGGTCGATGGCCACACCAGCAGGCTTTCCCTCGAAAGCCGCCGGCTCACCGGACAGGCAGGGCAGATCGCCCAGGCCGCTCGCGCGCTCTACGAAAAAAAGGGCGTGGCAAAAACCACCGTCAAAGACATCGCCGCCGAAGCCGGCGTGACGCGCGAGCTGGTCTACTACTACTTCCATGGCAAAAAGGAGATCACTCGCGCCGTGCTCGATGACTACATCGAGGATCTGGTCGAAAGCGCCATGGTATGGAATGAGAACCGGGAATTCGGCAAGACCCGCCAGTCCCTGCGTACCTGCGTGCAGGCGTTTCGCCGTTCGCTCTACGACGCCGCCGGCAACGAGCGCCCCATGATTCGCGTTATAGAAGAGCTTGGCGTTCGCGACGCCTTTGACGTGCGCGCGGTCAGAGAGACCGTCAACGCCCTGGACGCGTGCGTTGCGAGTGAATACGCGCAGTTCCACAAGGTTGAAATCGAGATGGTCTACGAGATGTTCTGCGTGGTCATCTTTGGCATGGTCGGCTTGGTCAAGCTCAATCCGGCTATCACGGACGAGGAACTCATGAAGGTGGTCGAGCAAACGCTCCACCTTGATATGGAAGACACCGAACCGCCCCGCTAGGAGATGAGCCCCATTATGTACACCGTATTCGACCTGCACTGCGACACCGCAGACCGCCTTGCCTGGCAGAGCTTGCCCAGCGATCTCAAAACCGCCAGCGGTATGGACTTCTACGGCCCGGGTGACGAGAATGCACCCGAGCTTTGTCGCGACTTGAAGCGCAACCACTGCCACATTTCGTTGGAAGGCATCGGCGACACGCCCTGGGCTCAGTGCTTCGCCTGCTTCATTCCGGACGAACTCTCCGCCTCGCAGTCGCTGGCGTTCTTTGAGCATGTGGAGTCGTATCTGGATAACCAAGTCGCCATCAACAGCGACCGCATCGGCATCGCGGCGGGCGGACGAGACATCGCCACCATCCTAGAATCCAAACGCGTCGCCGCCGTGCGGACCATCGAGAACGCCCGCTTCTTCGCGCTCGACCCCGCATACGTGGACGAGGCGTCGCGGCGCGGCGTCCTCATGGCGTCGCTCAGCTGGAACGCCGCCGGCCCCCTTGCCAGCGGTCATGACACGGCAGACGGCGTTACCGCGGTAGGGTTCGCCGCGTTGCGACGCATGGAGGCGGCAGGCATCGCAATCGATGTCTCGCACCTAAATGATCGCTGCTTCGGTGAAGTCGCGGCCGCCACGGACGCTCCGCTGGTCGCAAGCCACTCAAACAGCCGCACCGTCTGCAGTGCGCCGCGAAACCTTACGGACGCCCAGTTCGATTGCATTCGCGAGCGCGGCGGCCTTGTTGGTCTTAACTTCTACAACGGCTTTCTACGCGAAGAAGGCGAAGCGGACTTCGACGACATCTCCCGCCACATCGACCGCTGGCTGGAGCGCGGCGGCGAGGACGTTCTCGCGCTGGGTAGCGACTTCGACGGCTGCGACACGCCCCGCTGTATAGCGACCGCAGCGGACATGACGGCTTTCCAGAACCTGCTACAGGCGCGCTTTGGCGAAACCATCACCGCCAAGCTCTGCAGCCTCAACGCCCTTCGCTTCTTCTCGCGCCAAATCCCCGCTACCCTATAAAACGCAGACCAAACCCGTTGCGCACAACAGCTAAGTAATCGAGATCGCGGGGGTCGACCTCACCAACAACGTTCATTCGCCCATCGCCCGGCAAATCGACGCGAGCGATCTCGAGCTCCCCCTCATAGCGAAGATAGCGCTCGTTGGATATCGCGATGGATCCAGCGGGGCGAGGCGATGAAGCCGTCTCATCCACAGGCACCGTGGTCGGTCGCAAAGACGTCCGCGATTCCTGCGACCGGAAGATGAAGCCGCTTGAATCCGGTCTATCGTGATGGATCTGACCCAAAAGGAACGAGTACTCGGGCCTCACATTGCAACGGACGTCAACATAGCCGGCGCAAATCTGTCCAAGCCGACTCCAAGACCCCTCCGTCAAATCGGGGTCGCCCACCAAAACTATGTCGGTTCCCGCCATGTGCGCCAGCTCGAGCATGTTAAAGGCAAGCCTATCAGCCCTCTCGCGGTGGTCCTCCACCGTCGGCAGCCCCTCGTAAAGAGGCCCCCTGAGGCGACCGTCGCCCGGAACAAACGCTATCGTCTCGAAACCCTGAGCGGCAAGAAGCCCGTTCGTCTCTCGGACCGCTTGGATATCCAGCCCGGTATATCGCTTTGGATAGTAGTTATGGCAGGCGCTGAAGCGCGACAGGTCGGCGCCCGCGGCGCGCCACGCCGCTATCTCATCCCTCGTGATAGTCGATGCGTTGAAGACGATACGGAAGCGCCTAGAGAGCTCCACCGTCTGTTCGATTGTGAAACCGTAATCAAGCCTCAGGTGCGTGAAACCCAGATCTCCCAATTCTTCAATGCGCGCGCAACCCAGCTTCTCGCACGTATCCGGACCGACGTCCGCGATCAAGCCTATACTGGCATCGCGAAGGCGACGCAAGAGCCTCCTCGCGTCCCCGGCGTAATTCACTCCGCGCTCCTCGGGAATATGCAGAGACGTGAACGCATGCGTTGCCCCGGCTTCCTCCGCTCGCTCGATGATGCGCTCGTTCTCTTCCGCACCGCTTCCAAAATACAAAGAGATGCCCGCCTTCATGGACCTCTCCATCCTTCCCCTCGTACCCAAAGGGGCGGCCCGAGCCCTAAAACCCGAACCGCCCACATCGAACGACCGCAGACGGAAAACGCCTACTGACCGTAGAACTCGTTGATTCGCTCCTCGTCCACACCGAAGAACCATGTGAGAACGAAGCCGCCTGCATATGCCGCGAGCATCGCAAGCACATAGAAGAGCTGCTGCCCCGGCACGACAATCAGAAGTCCGAACAAACCGGATACGCCCTGGGACACCGTGCCAACATGGAACAGGGCCGCCAGGATACCGCCGAAGCCCGCACCAAGGCATGCGGTAACGAACGGCCGCATCAAAGGCAGGGTCACGGCGTACATAAGGGGCTCGCCAACGCCGAGGATGCCGACGGGGATAGACTCCGCGATGAACTTCTTAAGCTTCTTATTGCGAGTCTTAAGATACAGAGCCAAGCCAGCGCCCACCTGGCCGCCGCCCGCCATCATCAGGATGGGAAGAAGGTAGTTGACTCCCTGCGTAGCGCCATTGGGGTCGTTCAGAAGGGCGTGGATTGGCGTAAGGGCTTGATGCAAACCGACAGAAACCAGGGGCAGGAAGCCGGCGGACAGGATGTAGCCACCAACAAGACCCATCTTCTCATACACTAAGTTCAGCACGGTGAAGATGCCCGTGGTCAGCCACGCGCCGACGGGCTGGATGATCAGCATCATGGCAAAGGCGCCAATGATAAGGACGAGCAGCGGCGTGATGAAGGTATCGAGCACGCTGGGCATAATCTTGCGGATATTCTTCTCGAGATACGCGAAGAAGGCTCCGGCTATGAGCGCCGCGATCATTCCGCCCGCAGCGGGATTATATGCGGCGTTGGTCAACGGGAGCAGAATCGCCTGCGCCGGGTCCGCCGCGCCCGAGGCGAGAAGCGGCATGGCGCTGTTTGCGATGCACATCATGCCTGCGATACCGCCCAGGGACGCGGAGCCCCCGAACTCCCTGGCGGCGTTATAACCAACCAGGATGGGCAGGTACGCGAACAGCGCCCAGCCCATGGAGCGAATGCCCTGATACCACCAGACATCGGCAAAGGCGTTCCCGCTCGAGACGTTGATGACGTTGCAGATGCCGTTAATAAGACCGGCGGCGATGATGCCGGGCAGCAAGGCGACGAAGACGTTTGCGATCTTCTTCATGAAACGCTGAACCGGCTTATCGCTATATTTAGCTTTCTGATTTGCCTTATTCTCCGCAGCCGCCGCCAGCAAATCATCGTCGACAGCCCCCTTAGCGATGCCAGTGAGCTTAGAGAATTCCTCGAGCACCTTGTTGACCTTGCCGGGACCCAGTACAACCTGTATGGTCTGGTCCTCAACCAAGCCCATAACCCCGTCGGTGGCCTTGATTCCCGCCACGTCCACCTTCGATACATCCTTGACGCCCACGCGGAGCCTTGTCATGCAGGCGGCATTTGATAGCACGTTCTCCGTGCCCCCCCAGCAGCTCCAGCAACCGTTGGGCGAGTTCCTTATCAGTCATCTTCGAACCTCCTCGATCAAATTGAACAGTCATCATGTCCCGACCCGCTTTGGAGCCGGCTTCCGCAACGCCCCTCTACGAGATGGCGTCCCGAACGTGTCCTCGAGACTCCTCGAGGCGAGCGCGAGCGGTATCGACATCGCAATCCAGCAAGATTGAGACGATAGCGGTCTTTACGTGCCCTCCCGCTCGATCGAGCGCCTCCATCGCCTGCTCCACCGTGCAACCGCACGCCTCGGCCACGATGTTGCGGGAACGGGCGACCAGCTTCTCGTTTGTCGCTTGCACATCGACCATGAGATTTTGGTAGGCCTTCCCGATGCGGACCATGCTCCCGGTGGAAATCATGTTCAAAACGAGCTTCTGGGCGGTTCCCGCCTTGAGGCGCGTGGAGCCGGTCAAAACCTCCGGCCCCGGCACGGGCTCGATCGCCAAGTCCGCCTCGCGCCCTATCGCCGAATCGGCGTTACACGCAATAGCGATCGTCTTGCACCTCACGGACCGCGCGTATCTGAGCCCCCCTATAACGTATGGGGTGCGCCCGCTTGCAGCAAGGCCGATCACGATATCGTCCTTGGACACGTCGAGCGCCGAAAGATCGCCCTCGCCGAGTTCCATGCTGTCCTCAGCCCCCTCGACCGCTTTGACAAACGCCCCCTCGCCGCCGGCGATCAGCCCTACCACGCGAGAGGGATCGACGCCAAAGGTGGGCGGGCACTCGACGGCGTCGAGCACCCCCAGCCTTCCGCTGGTCCCGGCACCCATATAGATGATTCGCGCGCCGGACTCCAGAGCGTCCGTCGCCCAGTCGATCGCCTCTGCAATCTTGGGCAGCTCCAAACGAACCGCCTCGATTACGCGACCGTCCTCCTCGTTCATAGCCGTAGCTATCTCCAAAGAGGTCATGCTATCGAGTGCCCAGGTGCGCTCGTTGCGAGCCTCGGTCGACAGCTTCGTCAGATCTATCACGCTTTCCCTTCCCTTCTCCTAGATCCATTCGTTTTTCCAAGCCCCTAAACCTGGGGCTCCTTGCTGATGATGTTGTGCTTGATGATTGCCGAGCATCGCTCGAAGTCCCCTCGGTGACGCATGCGGCGTACAGCATGTCTATCACGACGAGCTGGGACATCCGCGACGCCATGGCGCCGCTTCTAAGCAACGGCTCGCTCGCTGAAACGTTCAGAACGTAATCAGCCTGCCGAGCCAGCGGCGAATCGAGCTGGGCCCTTGTCATCGCGATGACGCAGGCACCTGTCTCGCGCGCGGCGCGAGCGCACTCCACCGTCTCCCTGGTCATGCCCGAATAGCTGATGGCAACCGCCAAATCGCGCTCGCTCATATTCTTCGCGCTCAACAGCTGGTTATGCCAATCGCCGTACGCATGGCATTGCTTGTTGATGCGCATGAGCTTCGCTTCGAAGTCACGGCAGACAAGCTGGGACTGCCCTATCCCAAACAGGTTGATAGTCCTGGCAGAAAGCACGCGCGCCGCACAGACCTCGAGAACATCCAAGGAAACAAGTCTGGCCGTCGCCTCCAGCGAGCTGATGTCGCTTCGCATCACCTTCCTCACAACCTGCTCGAGCCCGTCTTCTTTCGCGATGTCCTCGAGCACCACCTCGTCTCGCGCATCGCTAGCGGCCAGCTCGTACAGCAGCTCTCGCTGAAACTCCCTATAGCCCTTGAAACCGAGTTTCTTGCATAAGCGGATGATGGTCGATGACGAGGTGAACGACGCTTCCGCGAGATCGCGGACATTCATCGATGTGACGGCGCCCATGTTGTCCCACACGAAAGAGATGATGTTCTTCTCCGCAGCGCTGGCACGGGACCGATAGTCCTTTATCCGTATGAACAGGCCTTTAGCGCTCATCATCCGTCCCTTCATCCTGCCGACATTAGACACTTTTGATTCAACTCTGTCATTAAGCCAGCAATTATATGAAACACTGTTTCATCTTGTGACAGCAATTGCCTGGCAAGGAGCCGTTCGCGGAGCGCCATCGACCGCTCGGGAGCAGGGATGAAACGGGCGAGAGGCATGAAAAAAGGACCCCCTTGCGGAGGTCCTTGCGAATGAGAGGAAGACGATGCGAGGCCTGGACGGCTTACGCCTGGATCTCGATGCGCTCGCGCCCGCCCATGTAGGGACGAAGCACCTCGGGAACGGTGATGGTGCCATCGGCGTTCTGATAGTTCTCCATGATGGCGGCCATGGTGCGGCCGGTGGGCAGGCCGGAGCCGTTGAGCGTGTGGACAAAGCGGGTGCCCTTGAAGTTCTCCGGATCGCGGTACTTGATGTTGGCACGGCGAGCCTGGAAGTCACCGCAGTTGGAGCAGGACGAGATCTCCTTGTACGCGTTGTAGCTGGGCAGCCACACCTCGATGTCATAGGTCTGGCGCGCAGAGAAGCCCAAGTCGCCGGTGCACAGGCTGATCACGCGATACGGCAGACCAAGCTGCTGCAGAATGTACTCGGCCTCTGCCACCATGCTCTCAAGCTCGTCATCGGACTCCTCGGGACGGGCGAACTTGACCATCTCGACCTTGGTGAACTGGTGCTGGCGAATGATACCGCGGGTATCGCGGCCGGCGGAACCGGCTTCCTCGCGGAAGCAAGGGGTGCCGGCGGTATAGCGCAGCGGCAGCTGCGAGGCATCAAGCGTCTCGCCGGCATGCAGGTTGGTGAGCGCGACCTCGGCGGTGGGAATCAGGAACTGGTCCTCGCCGGTGTGGTAGGCATCGTCCTCGAACTTGGGCAGCTGGCCGGTACCGAACATGATTTCGCGGTTCACAACCACGGGCGGGATGAACTCCTTGAAGCCGCGGGCCAGGTGGGTGTTGAGGAAAAAGTTCTCAAGAGCGCGATCGAGCGTCGCACCATCGCCGGAAAGAACGGTGAAACGGCCACCGGAGAGCTTGGCACCGCGCTCAAAGTCCAGAATGCCCAGGTCGGTACCAAGATCCCAGTGAGCCTTGGCCTCAAAGCCCTCGGCTGCAAAGTCACGCGGGGTGCCCCAGCGACGAACCTCGGGGTTCTCGTTCTCGTCCACGCCTACGGGAGTAGCCTCGCAGGGCATGTTGGGGATACGCGCCATGAAGTCGTACTGGGCGTCCTCAAGCTCGCTGCGTCGAGCGGCCAGGCCCTCGATCTTCTCGTTGACCAGACGGACGGCTTCCTTGGCTGCCTCGGCCTCCTCGCGCTTGCCCTCCTTCATGAGCATGCCGATCTTCTTGGACTCGGCGTTGCGCTGCGCCTGAAGCTCCTCGACCTCGGTGATGACGGCACGGCGCTCGCCATCGAGCTCAAAGAACTTCTCGCGGTCCCAGGATCCCTGGCGGTTCGCCATGGCCTCATCGAGGGCGTCGGGGTTCTCGCGAACAAACTTGATATCGAGCATGGTTCCTCCGGTTCGCACACGTAGCTGATGTGCAATTAAGGTTGGCATTATGGTGTTGCTCTCGCCAGTATATACTTGTGAGAGTTTTTCCTTAAGTGAGAAGGCGAGAAGGCATCATATGGACGCGATTTTTTCCTTTTTGTTCGGCACCCGCGCGGGTTTGGCCGTGCTTTTCGTCGGCGGTGTAGCGCTGTTTGGCCTCATCGCATTCGTGATGGAGAAGCGCACCCACAAGCTCTACGTCGACCGCGGTCCTAAGAAAGAGGACGAGGACGGTTTCTGGGACTAGCGCCAGCACCACCAACAACAAGTCGCACAAAATGAAGGGGAGGCCAAAACGGTCTCCCTTTCTTTCTCAATGTGCCTTCAGGTGCGGCGAGACTCCCTGCCCCCGACCGGAGGCTATCCCCCGCGGTNNACCGCGGGGGATAGCCTCCGGTCGCGACAGGGCTGCAGCGCCGCACGCTAGTCGTCGTCGCCCGAAGCTCCCAGACGCAGCAGGATACCCAACGCCGCCTGCACGGGGCTCATGCTCTCATCGCTCGCATCGATTCCTCGTCCAACGCCAGAACCGGCGCCCGCACCGGCACGGTAGGGCACCGTGAGCTTGCGGCTCTTGGGATAGTTGATGGCGCCCAGCGTGCTCTTTAGATCAAAGGCCACGTTCTTGGGCACGTCAACCCCCTGGAACACCAAACGGCCCTGCGTAAGCGAGATGCTCTCCAGCCCCAAGCGCTCCGCGCGGATACGGATGCGCGCACGGTCAAAGAGGTTCGCCGCCGCCCGAGGCAGCTCGCCATGGGAATTCTCGCAATCCTCTTGCACGGCGTCCACGCTGGCAAGGTCATCCGCCGCCGCGAGCCTTCGATACACTAGCACGCGCTGGTCCACCGCAGGCAGGTACTCCTCGCTTAAGAAGAAATCCGCCGGCAGGTTGATGGTGACACCGGATTCCTCCACGTCCGCACCGCTCTCACCACGCGCCTCCGCCACGGCCTGGCCCAGCATCTGCGTGAACAGGTCAAAGCCAACGCTGGATAGGTTGCCATGCTGCTCGGCGCCCACAAGCGAGCCCGCGCCGCGGATCTCCAGGTCGCGCATGGCGATGCGCATGCCGCTGCCCAGGTCTTGGAACTCGGAAAGCGCCATCAGGCGCTCGGTCGCCTCTTCGGTAAGTGGCAACTCGCCCGGGAACATGAAATAGGCGTAGGCCTGCGTGGCAGAACGCCCCACGCGCCCCTTGAGCTGGTAGAGCTGCGCCAAGCCCAAGCGCTGCGAGTCCTCGATAATCAGCGTGTTGGAGTGCGGGTTGTCGATGCCGCTCTCGATGATGGTGGTCGCCACCAGCACGTCGATCTTGCCCGTGGCGAACTGGACCATGACGTCCTCCACCTCGCGCGGGCTCATCTTGCCGTGCGCCACGCCCACGCGCGCCTCGGGCACCACCTCGTGCACGCGCTCCACCGCATCATCGATGGTCTTCACGCGGTTCGATACGTAGTAGACCTGGCCGCCGCGGTCGAGCTCTAGGCGAATCGCCGCCGAAACCACGTCCGGATCGTACTCGCCCACGTGGACGATAACCGGGCGCCTGCCCGTTGGCGGCGTGGTGATGAGGCTCATATCGCGCACGCCCGAAATAGCCATCTGCATGGTGCGCGGAATAGGCGTTGCCGAAAGCGTGAGCACGTCGATCTGCTCGCGCAGGTTCTTGAGCTGCTCTTTATGCTGCACGCCAAAGCGCTGCTCCTCGTCGATGATCACCAAGCCCAGGTTGTTGGGGTTGACGTCGGCGGAAAGCAGGCGGTGTGTACCCACCAGCACGTCCACCTTGCCCTCCGCGAACGCCGCCAGCGCGCGGCGCTGCTGCGCGGCGGTGCGGAAACGGCTGAGCACCTCGACCTCGACTCCAAACGGAGCGAAACGCTCGAAGAACGTCTCGTAGTGCTGCTGGGCGAGAATGGTGGTGGGGCACAGCACCATAACCTGGCGCCCGCCGTCCACGCATTTGAACGCGGCGCGCAGGGCCACCTCCGTCTTGCCAAAGCCCACGTCGCCGCAGAGCAGGCGATCCATGGGCTTGGAGCTCTCCATATCGCCCTTGATATCGGCGATGGCGTCCAGCTGGTCATGCGTGGGCTCGTAAGGAAAGCTCTCCTCCATCTCGATTTGATCCGGCGTATCGGGCCCAAATGAGTAGCCGGTGATGGACGAGCGCCTGGTATAGAGATCGACCAGGTCGAACGCCAGCTTTTTAGCGCTCTTGCGAGCCTTGTTGGTAGCGCGCGTCCAATCCGCGGTGTTAAGGCGGGTAAGGCGCGGATTGGCGCCGTCCGGCCCCACGTAGCGGGTGATGCGGTCCACCTGCTCAAGCGGCACGTAGAGCTTGTCGCCGTCAGCGTATTCCAGCAAGAAGTAATCGCGCTCGCGACCCCCCACCTCTTGACGCACGATCTCGGAGAACAGGGCGATACCGTGCGTAGCGTGGACCACGTAGTCGCCCGGCTTGAACGGGAAGGTGACCTCCGTGATATCGACGCGGCGACGCGCGCGCCCGCGTCCGCGCTTGGCATCCATGCGCGCGTTAAGATCTGCCAACGAAAAGACCGCGAGGTTCGCCTCTGGCACCACGGTGCCGGCGGGCAGCGGAATGTCGACAAAAGTGACGCGTCCGCGGGTGATGGTGGGAACCACGGGACCGGCGGCGCCCTCATCCAGACCGCGGGCGTTGAGGGCGTCCGCACGGCGGCGCGAAACGGCCGGCAACTCCACGTGCACGGCGTCTTCGATATCGCCCTTGTTCTCGTCCGCCATTACCAGCGACTCTTCAAAGGGAATGTTCTCGTCCGTAAAACTGAGCTCCATGGACTCGCGGGCACCGCGGTCCGGAATGGCGAATACCACCGCATAACGGTTGCTGACAACCTCATTGACGCGCGAGATAAAGCGGTTGTCCGAACCCGCCAGCGCGGGCTGCTCCAGCTTGAGCTCCGCGGTCACCGCGCCGCCGGCGCGGATGAGCGACACGTAGTTAAGACGTTGCTGGCGGCCAAAGTCGAGCTGCTGGGGGCGCACGTACAGGCCATCCAGCTGGGCTACCTTCGCCTCGCCGGCACGGCGCTCTAAGTCCTCATAGGCGCGCATGCAATCATCGAACAGCGAGCGGGGCTCGGACAGAATCACCAGCGCATCGTGGCTCACATGCGCCAGCGGGCTATCGGTGCTCTCGTATAGCAAGGGCATAAAGCGGTCGAGTTCCGGCGTGACAATGCGCTGCTGCACCATCTCGAGCATGGCGGCGAGCTCGGTATCGTTTTGCGCGGGAACGTAGAGGGCGGCGGAGATGCGCTTGATCGCCTCATCGGTAAGCGCGAGCTCGCGCACGGGATAGATCTCCACGGCGTCCTCGTCACCGATAGTCTGGCCGGTGGAAGACACCATGCGGCGGATGCGGTCGATCTCATCGCCAAAGAACTCGATGCGCACCGGAGCGGTCGCCTGAGCGGGGTAGATGTCGACGGTGTCGCCGTGCACATGGAAAAGGCCCGGCATGTCAGCGGCCTCGGCAGGGGTGTAGCCCATGCCGACCAGGCGGCGAGAAACGTCCTCGAACGGCGTCTCCTCCCCCACCGCAAACGTGGTCGAGGCCCAATACCGGCTCTCGCGCGGCGGCACGCAGCGCAGCAGAGCGCGCGCAGAGGTCACCATGATGCAGTGCTCGCCGCGGGCGATGCGACCCAGCGCGGCGCAGCGAGCGGCGACCACGGAGTCATCGGGCGCGGTGTCTTTCCAAGGGTAATCCGTGCGCTCCGGAAAACGCGCGACATGCTCAAGGCCAACGTAGGCGACAAGCGAGCGCATGGCGCGGTCCGCCGCGTCCTCGCCGGAAACGATGTAGACCGTGGGACGAGGACGACGCGCAAACTGAGCCGCCACCATCAGCGTGCGGCCGGATTGCGAAACGGCAAGCGTGGCGTCCTCGCCCCGATCGAGCGCCGCCTCGATAACCTGGGGGCCTTCAGCGGTATACAGCTGTGCGGCAATACGATGGATGAGCAAGGTCTCTCCCCGTTCAACATGCCCGCCGAAACGCATGCCAACAGCGGGCGTCCATACCAAAACCCACCCAACGCGATGCCGGGTGGGTGAGGGCTCTTGAATTTTCTACGTCCATTCTACCCTAGCAAAACGGATTGAGACGGCGTGCCACCATAGGGAACGGACGGCAACCCGCGGCCACGGGCGGCCAACTCCAAATACACGTTTTCAGCGTGAGAAGTGGCAATATCCGCTATCCTGCGGGTGCGGCTATTGTCTTCTGCCTATGGTAAAGCCAAGTTCGATAGCACAACCCAATCTATTTTGCCAAAGCGCCCGCGCTGGGGCAGATGTCCGCCAGCGGGCATTCGCCGCACAGGGGCTTGCGGGCATCGCAGATTTCGCGCCCCAGCATGATCCACTGATGGTTGACGTCGTTCCAGTACTCGCGCGGCAAGATCTTAAGCAGGTCCTGCTCGGTCTTAAGCGGCTCTTTCTCATGCGTCTTGGGCGAGAGCTTGAGTCGATGGGCGATACGGTTCACATGCGTATCCACCGCGATGCCGTCCACGATGCCAAAGGCGACGTTAAGGACGATGTTGGCGGTCTTGCGACCCACACCCGGAAGCTTGACCAGCTCTTTCATATCCGCCGGCACCTCGCCGCCGTAATCCGCGACGATCATCTGCGCCGCTTCCACGCAGTGCTTGGCCTTGGTTTTGTAGAACCCCAGCGACTTGATAACCTCGGCCACCTCCGCCGCGGTAGCACCGGCCATGGCCTCAGGTGTGGGCCAGCGCTCAAAGAGTGCAGGCGTCACCTTGTTCACCTGGGCATCTGTTGTCTGCGCCGACAGCAGAACGGAGATAACCAAGCGGAACGGACTCGCATGGTCCAAAAAGCACTCGACGGGGCCGTAGCGCTCGTTCAGGCGCCGGCACGTCTCGATGGCGCGCTCGCGCTTTGCTGCATTGGTTTCACGCGGCATGTCTTCCTCCTATCGTGGCCGTTCCATCGCGGTTGCCCCCACGCCAATCATCACTCCTCGCCCCGCGCGGATTCCTGGTCCAAAAGCGCAACGGGGCCAAAGGCGCCTTCTTCTATTCCCAGCAGGGTCGCCGCCTCATCTTGATCCTCCATTGCGGTCACGGACCGCAGCTTGCGCTCTATCACGTTGGTACGCGTGTTGATGATGCCGTCAACGGTCTTGCCCGCCGTCTCAATCTGCTTAAGGGCGCGGCGCAGCTCCGCTTGGTACTTGGGGAACTCCGCCTTGACCGCAGCGAGCACGCGCTGGATCTCGTCCGCACGCTTTTGAAACGCAAACGTCTGGTAGCTCATCTGCAGGCTGTTGAGGATAACCGCCATGGTGGAGGGGCCCGCAACGCTTACCTGGTAGTCGCGCTGCAGGGTCTCGATAAGGCCGGGGCGATCGACCACCTCTGCATACAGGCCCTCGAACGGCAAAAACAGGATGGCGAAATTGGTGGTAGCGGGCACGCTTAAGTATTTGGACGAGATATCCTTGGCCTCTACCTTGATGCGCTGCTCGAGCACGCGACGCGCGGACTCCACAGCGGCGGCGTCCCCCGCCTCCACGGCATCGCGAAGGTGCTCGTAGGCATCACCGGGGAACTTGGAGTCGATGGGCAGCCAGATGGGTTCCGCCCCCTCCTGCGGCAGTTTAACGGCGAACTCCACGCGGTCGGCGCTGCCCGGCTTGGTTGCCACATTCTGAGCGTATTGCTCCGGCGTAAGGATATCCGCCAAAATGGCCCCCAGCTGAACCTCGCCCAAAATACCGCGCGTCTTGACATTGGAGAGCACGCGCTTGAGGTCGCCCACGCCCGCGGCGATGCTGCGCATATCGCCCAGACCGGTATAGACCGCCTCAAGCTGCTTGCTCACCTCTCTAAACGAGGTGGACAGGCGGTCGTTTAGCGTGCGCGAGAGTTTCTCGTCCACCGTCTGGCGCATGCGATCGAGCTGGATGGCGTTGTCTTGGCGGATCGCCTCGAGCTGGCGCTCCACCGTGGCGCGGACCTCGCCCAAGCGGGCATCGACCACGTCGCGGTTCTTATCCAGCCGATCCGCCGTGTCACGACGAAGACCGTCCACACGCAAGCCCATCTGAGCGGACTCGCGCGCGAGGCTCTCGTAGCGCTGCTGCGCGGCGGCGCCCTCCGCGGCGGCCCATTGCGCGATAGACCCCACGCCCGTCGACGCCTTCTCTATCGATGCCTCAAGCGAGGCCATACGTTGCACCAGAAGATCCTGCTGTCCCTGCTCGCGGCGAAGGCGAACCAGTAAAACCACGCATCCGCAACTCGCACCGGCGGCGACCAGCGCCAGCAGGGCGACCGCGAGGAGCAACCCGTTATCCATCATCGTCCCCTCTCCGTTCTTCCCCTACACGCGAACAGCCAGGTTATACCACGTGGCGAACACCGCCATGAGCACGGCGACGCCGGCGCAGGCAATGGTCCATTTGCGCTCCGCGGCGCAATACTCATCTGGCGACATGGTGGTGAGCACGCGCATGTAGCCCACATAGTTCGCCATGCGCGCATAGAAGAACATGAACGCCAGCGTTCCGGCAAGCGCCAGGGCGGCAAGCAACACGCTCGCCTGGCCGTGAATCGCCGCCCACAGCAGGTTGTCGACCATGAGCCACATGGGGTAGACCACCACCGCGAACACCTGCCCGTGGCCAGCGCCCCAAATGGGCGGCATCAAAAAGGCTCCCCAATTGAACTGGGGAATATGATAGATGGGCTTATCTACGGGCAGCTCCATGATAATCGCCATGTCGCGGCGCCGATGCCCGTGGGGATCGACAAGGCTCTTGTCCAGCTCAACAAAGCAGCGGCAAGCCTTGCAATACCCAACCAGCCTCATGCCGGGGCGGGCGCGCGGAGTGTCGCGAGCAGCACGCTCGAGCGATGGCGCCGGCGCGCCCTGCTCCATCCGCTCCACCTTGCTTACCTTGTGTCCCGTTTTCTTTGCGCGCTTAGCCATAACCCACGCTTTCCCATACCGCGACCCATATACGTGCAACCCAGTGTAGCAGCGCGCGGCCGTGCGGGTCATGACGCTGCAAGGGCCCCCGCCACAAAGCCGCCCATGCGCTCTAGCAGCGCCCCCAGCAGCCCGAGAAGTTCTTGGGGCGATGCGCCGTTAGCGATGCACGCCAGCGCGTACGCCGCGATAAACACCACCACAAGCGCTACAGGGAGCAGCAGCACAAAGAGCACCATCTTGAGCATGCCGGTCACCTTGCGCCTGCGGGCTCGCTGCTTGTCAAACGCAAGCTCGCGCTGATAGCTGTCCTGGGCAACCGAATACGGCTGCGCGGCGCGCGGCTGGGCGGCATAAGACCGATTGCCGGGACGATGCCGGGCAACGGAGTCCGGCTCATCCAAATCAAGCGAAGCGGCCATGGTCGACGCCGCACTATCCTGCACGCGAGCGATATCGCGAGCCGGAGCGGCGGCGCGCACGTAGCGCCGCTCGCGCTCAAGGCGTTCTGCAGCGCGTTGGGGCGTTTCGATAAACAGATTCATGCGATGCCTCCTTATGACGAGGCATGCGCGGTAAAAGAGGGTTCTCTAGGTGTACCCCCTGGGACACCGAGCCATTCACTCACTTGGCAAGGAGGCAAGGCAGCGGCCAATGGCATCGTCCGCCTCATAATCAGGCATCCCCGGGTACGCCAGATCCAAAAGCTGCTGCGCCTTGTCTGGGCGTTCCGCCGCATCAATCCCCGCCGCTTCCAAGGCATCCTTCATATAGTCGTGAGGGTTGGCTAGCTTGGCGCGCGTGTCTCCCGCCTCGCGCCAGCGATCAACGGCTTCGATCCCATATGCCCGCTCGAGATACCGCACAACCATGCGCGCCACCGGGCCAACGGCCGCCTGCACCTGCGGGGACAATCCGCGCTCCAACGCACCCGTACCCATGTCGACCACTTGCACGCCAAAGCAGTGGCCCGTGCACGCAACGCCCATAAAGGTCGCCGCCGCCAGCACATCTGCAAAGCGCACCTCATGAAGGGACGTTTTGCCGGTAGACACTCTCATGTCCGCAGGGTCAAAGGAAAAGATGGTTCCCGGCGCCGCGCCCGTGCCGTCGAGCGCATCGACCACCACCGCAACGTCGCACGCCTTGAGATCAGAGACGATACCGTAGCCCATAACGGCGCGGTCGAGCACCGTCACGCCCAAGGGAAACCGATAGCGATCATCCAGATAGCGCGCCACAGCCGGACCAAAGCCATCATCCAGCTGATATTCATTCCCCACGCAAATAATCGCGATACGGGGCGCGCTCGCTGCCGCCGGCACCGCCATCACAACCTCCGCATCCGTCGCCATGGGCGCTTCCGGAGCATCGTCCCCATACACTTCAGCCTCCATCTTATCCACGCACCTCTTCTCAAACGCTGCCAGCTTACCGCACCGCGCCAGGAAAAAGGGCCCCGGCGCACGTGCCGAAGCCCTTATTTGTCCTCATCCACATGAAACGCGGTGAGACACGCTATTTCTCAAAGCCGTTGTGCTGGGCATCGCCCGTGCTGATGGCCTCGTGCTCAACCACGCGAGCTCGGTCGACGGCGGCGCGCTCTTCGCTCTTGAAGGTCTCGCCGCAATCCGGCTCCTTGCCCATGCCATCGAAACCGACGATGTTCATGGTCTCGGGATCGTAGACCAGACCCGGCGTCTCTTTCCAGAAGAAGATCAACGTCGCGGGGGATACGCCCTCGATCAGCGACAGGTACACGTGGATGCACATGAACGCCAGGAAGCACCACATCATGAAGTAATGCAGGATGCGAACCTTCATAGCGCCGCCCATGAAGTTGAGTCCAACCTCGAAGATGGGCCAGCCGGCGGTGGTGCCCCACAGGCAGAATCCCGTGTAACCCGTAAAGAAGATCAGCAGCGGAATAAGCAGGTAGACGATCTTTTGCGGAACGCCCAGCTTAGCCGCGATGGGGTGCTCCTTGCGCAGGAACAGATAGTAGCTGATCCATGCCCACAGCTGGTGCTTGTTATCGCGCTGGGGCAGCCACGTCTTGTAGTCCGGAACAAGCTCGCGGGTACCCGGCGCCGGAGCGCTCTTGATGAAGAACGCCAGCACCATACGGACCACGCAGTTGATAAGCAAAACGATGCCGCAGAAGATGTGCAGGCCGCGAGCCATGGTCATCACACCGCCAAAGAGCGGGTAGTGGATGTAGAAACCCGTGAAGATCAAGAAGATCATAGCGACCAGGTTGACCCAGTGGGTCACCACAAAGGGCAGCGGATGCGCCTCGCGGTAGTGGGCCATATGCGCCATTTACATCACCCCCCAGGGAGACGTGACGGTATGGAAGCTCTTGCCCGTGGCGGGTTCGGTCACATGGCAGGCGCACGCGGTGCAGGGGTCAACGCTGTGGACGATGCGAACCGCGTCAAGCGGCTTGTCGATATCGGTGACCGTGGTGCCCAGCAGCATGTACTCCAGCGGACCGGGGTTGCCCTTGCCATCGGTGGGAGACAGGTTCCAAGTAGACGGGATGATCTCCTGGTAATGGGTCACCACGTCGTTCTCGACCTTCTCGGTATGCAGCAGGGCGCCGCGCGGAGCCTCCCACAGACCCAGGCCCTCGCCGGTGGTGCGGGCGGCGGGCGTGTAGTACTCCGCCTTGTCGTCCGCCATCAGCTGAACCAGCTCGTTGAAATTCTGCTCCATGACGTCGCAGACGTAGTCAGCCTCAAGCACGCGGGTCAGCAGGCGGCCGGCGACGCAGTCCAGCTGCGCCATGGTAAGACCGGTCTTTGCCAGGGCGTCGTCCATCAGCTTCACCACGGGCTCAACGCCGCGCACGTAGGCCGCTAGCATGCGGGAGATACCGCCTGCCTCATAGGCCTCGCCGTCGTAGCGAGGCGCCTTGCACCAGGTGTACTTGTTGCTAAAGTTCTTGCCGTCCTTGGGCCACATGGGGCGCGTCACGCCGTCGACCGGGTTGAGGGGCGCATGGTTCTCGTAGAACGCGTGGGTCACGTCCTCGGTGATCAGGCTCGCATCCACGTTGGCGATGGTCATGGTGCCGTCCTCGTTGAGCGTCACCATGCCGGCGGGCAGGTAGCGACAGTTGAGTTCGCGGCTTTCATCGTCCAAAACGCCAAAGGAGACAAAGCGGCCCTCGCCCTTGCCCATGCCCACCAGGTTGGGATACTTCTCAACGATCATGAACATGTCCGGGATCATAGTTCCCTGAATCCACGTCTTAAGCTCGCGGATGCGGAAGATGATCTCGTCCAGCTTCTCCGGCGTGGGCACAAAGGAGGTGCCGCCGGGGATGGATGTCATAACGTGGGGCATCTTGCCGCCGATGATGGCGCAGATCTGCGATGCCTTAGCCTGGTAGTCGATGCCCTCGAAGTAATGGGCGGTGCCAACCAGGTTCTCGGCGGGCGTAAGGTGGAACGCGGAAGCGCCGTCGGCGTCCTTGCAATCAAACCAGTTGCCGGAGAAGATCGACAGCTGGCCGTTCTCGGCAAACGCCTTGAGACGGGCGGACAGGCCCTCGAAGTCGGCGCCGGCGGTGCCGTACTTGCGGCAGACCTCGTAAGCGTCGGCCGGGTTGGCGTTCACGGCATCCAGCGGGTTGATGTAATCCAGACCCGCCAGGTTGTAGAACCACAAGATGGTGGAGTGCAGGATCTGGCCACCCTCGGAAAGGTTGCGGATCAGTCGCGCGGCGCTGGGGATCTTGATGCCGTAGGCGTCCTCGGCAGCGAAGCACGACGTGTGCACATGCGACACGGGGCAGACGCCGCAGATGCGCTCGGAAATAAGCGCGGCATCATAGGGCGTGCGGCCCACAAGCGCGTTCTCAAGGCCGCGATACAGGTTGCCGCAGCTCCATGCCTCGGTGACCTTGCCGTCCTCGACCTCCATCTCGATAGAGAGGTGTCCTTCGATACGGGTAATGGGATCGACAACAGAGCGAGCCATTACTCATCGCCTCCCTTCTCGGTGGATTCGCCTGCGGACGAGGATCCGCGACGCTTTTCGATCTCAGCGGCCTCGGCAGCCTCGTGGGCGGCCTTCTTAGCGGCGCGCTTCTTCTTCAAACGGTCGATGTTCTTGGGCTCCAGGCCGCGCTCGTCCAGCTCGTCATAGAGCTTGGCCGCGCGCTCGCCAGCCTGGTGCGCCTGCTCGGTGCCGTGCTTGACGTCCCAGCGGCGCTCCGCCTCAAAGTCCGCACCGCCGTCGACGCGGCCGGTCAGCTTCATGCCGACGCCGTGGACAACCAGCGCGGCAACAATAAGACCCGTGCACGCGGCTGCCGCCAGCGGGGGCTGGAAGTGAAAATCTCCCAGTGAAATGTTGCGATGGCGCTTGAGGAACGGCGTGTTCTCGTCCACCCAGTTGCGCTGGGGATGCATGGGGTTGATGACGCCGCAGCCGATGCACGGGGCGCCGGACTCCACGCACCAGGAAACCGACTGGTTCCAGCGCGTCACCGGGCAAACGGTAAAGGTCTGCGGACCACGGCAACCCAGCGGATACAGGCAGTAGCCCTTAGCCTCCTCCGCGCTGCCAAACTGGTAGACAAACTCGCCGTTCTCAAAGTGACCGCGGCGCGGGCAGTTGTCGTGAACGGTCTGGTTGAACAGCGCAGCGGGCTGGTTCTTGCTATTGAGCTTGGGCAGGCGGCCCATCAACGTGTACTCCACAATGACGGCGACCAGCCACTCGGGGTTAGCCGGGCAGCACGGAATGTTGACCACCGGGGTGGAGATTCCCTGCTCGGAAAGGAACTTCTGAACGCCCATGGCGTGCGCGTCGTTGGGACGAGCGGCCATCCAACCGCCGTCGCAGGCGCACGAACCAAGCGCGATCACGGCATCGGCATGCTCGGCGGTCTCCATAAGGGAGTCGATACCCTTTTCGCCACCGACCATCAAAACGTTGCCATCAAAGGCAGTGGGAACAGCGCCCTCATAGATGAGAACATATCCACCCGCCTCGATGGTATCGCGACGAGCCTGCTCCATTGAATGGCCTGCCGCCGCGGACAGCGTCTCGCTATAGTTCAGCGAGATAGACTCCAGCACCAACTGCGGAATGTCCGGCGTGTTTGTCTGGGCGAGTGCCTCGGTACACCCCGAGCACGATCCGCCCTCCATCCAGATCACAGGCAGAAGCTTTCCGGATTTCTCTCCGATTTCGAGGGCCTCGGCGATCTTGGGCGCCGCCGTAGCGGACATACCAAGAAGAACCGCGAGGCTGCCGCAATACTTGACGAAATCGCGACGGGTGAACCCGTGAGCCTCCAGGCGCTCGACAAGCGTCATGTCCTGCATCTGATGATCAGTAGCCATCCATACACCTCCCTGTTCTGTGCGGTGCGCATACTTTCGCGCACATAACTCCCTTGTCTGTACCTCATGCGCCGCGGGAAGTGGCGATACCGCCCGGGCGCAAATCCCCGCATGGCGAGGGCATAGACCAACTCATTATGACGGTTTTAAATTGGCTGTGCTATACATCTGTCCGCCCTCACTGGTGTGAACTTCTACTCGATTCGTAGCATCCCAATAGCCTTGCCGAATTTGGGAAGCCGTCTCAAATCCTAGCGTCACCCCCATCTCGGCATCGCTACATTCGATAACATCCCCAGCACACGGCTCCGTAAGCGCCCATATACGCCAAACGCCTGCACAGGCACCGCAAACGGCAAGCCCACGCAGGCGTTTAAGACATAAGACTCATTCGTATATTGATGCGGGATCAATCGAATGTATAAGATTTGGACGATGCCTAGCGCTTGGAGGCCCCGCCGTGCTGACGAAGACGCAAGGCCGCCCCCGCAATGATGCTGGCAACGCCCACCGTTAGAAGGGCGACCAAGGAGACAGGCGCGACATCTCCCGTTGTGGGGAGCGCGGAGTGCGCAGAGCCCAGGTCAGGATGCGTAGCCGACTCCAACTCTTCGGACGTGCTGCCCGCGTCCTCATCTTCGGCTGCTTCTCCCGCTTGGCCGCCGCCCGTGCGATCGCCGTCATCCGGACCCTCTTGATCTTCCTCCTGGCTGTCTCCCGCTCCGGTATCGGGGGATTCCTGCCCGCTGCCCTCATCTTCTGGAGCATCCGGCCCGTCAATGCCGGGAGCGTCTTCGTCATCGCCCGAGTCTTCGCCGGAGCCGTCTTCGGCCCCGCCGTCGGCACCGCCGTTAGAGCCGTCTCCGGATCCGTTATCAGAGCCGCTATTAGACCCGTCGCTCGAACCCCCGTCGTTGTCATCTCCCGATTCGCTGCCGTTTCCCAACCCGTTGTCCAAATCGCCAGAGCCGTTATCAGGCCCGTTGTCGGACCCGTTACCTGAACCATTGTCAGAGCCGTTATCAGGCCCGTTGTCGGAGCCGCCTCCAGAACCCGAACCACCAGAGCCGTTGCCCTGTTCGCTATCGGCATCTCCCCCATCGGCGTCCTCGACAACAAGCTGGGAGCTACCCGTCGACTCTTCCTCGTCCACACCGGAAATACCCAGCACCCGCGCGAACGCGTAGTACGTGGCTCCCGGAGTAAGACCGCTGAAGAGGGGGTCATCGGTCCACGCGTTCAACGGGTTGCCCTGAACCTGCTCGTCCTCTACTGCAAGAGCAAGAACGGAAGACGGCCTCTCGTTCTTCTCGCACAAAGCGTACTGGATGCGATAATCAACGCCCTCCGCACCGCTCACCGCGGCATGCAGCCTCACCGATGTCGCATCAACCTTTTCAAACCCAACTTCCACCTTTACCGGCTTTGCGGCAACCTCGATCTCCACAGGGATCTCGAGCTCGCGGCGCGACGAATCATGAGAGCCACGATAGGCGACGCGAAGCGTGGTCCTGTACGAGCCCGCAGAAAGCCCCGCCTTGGGTGCCACCTTCCACGAACGGTCAACAGCCCCCGCCTCGATGCCCTGAGCGCCCTGTTCAACGATCTCGAACGCATCGTCGGAGTCCAGGCAAACAGACTCGATAGTCACCTTCGCCTTGCCGGTGTTTGAAAGCTCGACCGTCTGCGCGGCAATGGACCCATAGCCAGCCTCGACGCGGTCGAACGCTATCGATGGAGCCTCCAGGCCAGGTTCTTGGACCTCCCAGAAATCAAACAGCGTGGCGCTGAAATAGATATCCGTGAGATGGATCTTGAAGTAGCGCGCCTTTATAGGGCCATTTGGGAATTGCAACGCACAGCTTAAGTCCGCATCGTTCCATCCAGCCATCGAGGTGCCGTTGCTGCCATAGCGACCAACTTCCACAAATGAGCTGGAGTCAATGGCGCTCCCGGCGGGAAGGCCCGTATCGGGCGCCGCGGAGACCGTCACGGTCATCCTTCCCCAACGGGGGATGCCGTTGGTGTTCAAGTTTTTAGGGCGCCAGTAGTCGATCGAGCTGATGGAGCGCTCGCGCCCAAGATCGATAACAATCCACGCATTGGCCGTTGGCTCTTTGGCTGTGATCCAAAATTCGTTTCCGGGACCGTAATAACCATCGATGACGCGATTCGCCATGGCTGCCCCGTCGCGGGACGAGGAGTACGAGTTCACGCGCATCTCCTCGTAAGGGACAAGGCTCGCCTATCCCTCGTTGGCGGTAAAGCTGAGCTCGCACTGCACCCGGCCCATAGTCGCGCCGGACGGGGCAGTGCGAATCTTCACCACTCGATCGCCCTCAAACGTACGGGTGACATCCAGGGGCTCCCACTTGCCGTCGTCCACCTTCATCTGGTAGCCGCTCTTGGGAACCTGTCCATCAAAGAAGTAGATGCGGTTGGCGCGATCGTTCGCCTCGCACTTCAAGGTTGCCTTAGCGCCCTCAAGGATATCGATGCAGTTGACCGTATTCACTCCGATCAACTGAATCATGATGTTGTTTTCCGCCGTGATAAGCTCGGCCTGCTCCTCCGTAAGCTGATACTCATACGACCCGTCGGTAAGCTCCGTCCACGTCTTGCCGCCGTCAAGGCTGAACTTCCAAGGAACCCCGCCGCCGCGCAAGTGTTCGCCAAGCTTGATCTTCAGCGCGTCCTCGCCATCGAAGGAAAACGTCGCGACGGATCCGTCTTTCTCGCCCATAAGCTGCTTGGCAACGCGAACGCACGCATCAGAATTCACCGTTTGGGACGAAGTCACGGTCGAGGAGCGCTGCAGACCGGCGAGTCGTACCGCCTCAAGGCGAACCTTCGATTCCTCGCCCGCCCGCTTCTCCATCTCCTTTATCAAGTCGTGCATGGCAAGCGGGTAGTACACCAGGTCTTCTGCGACCCCCTGGGCAAACACCTCCCAGTCGGTAGCGCTGGTACCGTTTTTTGCCATAACGTCAATCTGCATGCGAATGGCGTCGAAGTTGATCTCCTGAGCCCCGCGAGACGCCTGCGCGATCACGGAGCGGTCCTCCGCGTTCTCAAAGGTGGACGCAAGCAAGCGCGTTTCAAGACTGCGCACATAGCCGTCCCAGTCAGAAAGGGCGTCCTGAGAGTAGAGAATGTAGTTACCGGAATCGGAAGATGTGGACGAGGCGCCCCACCCGCACTGCCAATGCGCTGCGGACGGCGCTTTGCTCCTTCCCCATCCCGACACATCGTTTTGGATGCGATAGGTGGGGACCATCTTTCCGGAGGAATTTGCGCGAAGCTCATAGGTGAGTGTTGCGGCGTGACCGGGCTGGCCCACCACAAAAGACGGAACGCCAACCATACCGTTGAGATTCGCGAAGGTCTTGGCAAGGGCGCCGCACACGCCGCCCTTCTCAAACACCATCCATAAACGGTGGTACTTCGTTTTATCTTGCGTAGCGCCGGGAACCGATGAGGTGTCTCCGCATCCAATATGGAATTATTGACCCAAAGCGTTTGGGAAGTTCGCGTCGTCATACTCCAAACGGTACTTCTCTTTCCAACCGCCCGCCCACGTGCGAGGCGGCTTTCCCGCGCCGTCCGTTGGCTTCATCTCGGTCACGGGGCCCGAGAACAGCGCGTCGTCGTAGAACGCCGCGTTGCTGTAACCGTTATTGGCGGAGTAATCGCCCGTATACCAGATATAGGAATACGCGTTCAAACGACTATCCTCTGACTTTGCATCGTACGCCGAGAATCGATGCAGAGAATAGTTGGCAAGCCAGGGCAGTTCGGCGTCGGTGATCTGGTTTTCGAACACGTAGCGCATGGTCTCGACCGGAAGGTTGTCGAAAAGATCGCGCTTGAAGCGGTACCTGGAATCATCGCGGAAGATTCTCAGCGTGCGATAGCGCACCAAAGGATCGGACACAAAGCCCGGACCGCCGGTCCAGAGGCGGGAGCGACCCGAAACATCAAGCGAGGCCGCAACCATCATGCGCAGATGCACGTCGGCGTCCGCGCGCTCAAGATCGTCATGATTCTCCTCGCGAAGCCTTCGCAATATGTCCAGCGACGTAATGTAGTCAGAAGAGACGGGGCCCTTGCTGCTATTGGTCCACACCGTGCCGCCGGTTATGTAGTAGCGCAGCGCCGGCAGGTCTCCCATAAACCACGTGAGAAACTCTTTGTGCGCATCGGAACGATCGCTGTACTCGGTAAGACCATCGAAGCCGGCGCGGCGGACAAGCTCTCGCTGCAAAACCAAACGCTCGGCTTCAGGAGAAAGCGCGCCCGCGGACGCCGCGGCGGAAAGCTGGGATGCATCCCCAAGCGCCCTGATTGCAGCATCGAGGCTATCGAGCGACTGGATGGCATTGGAAGCGGCGGCATGCGCATGAGAAGGCATGAGCAACACGGGCGCTGTAACAGCCGCCGTCGCTATGCTTGCAGCTATAAGCGTTGCCTTAACAACGCCCACCGATGTACGGAAACCGGGTTCGGAAGAAGACAGAACAAGGCCTTTGCCCTCGTGCAAGTCGGGGGTGGTCATAATGCGTTCCTTTATGTTGTAGCGCGTTTAAAGTACGGCGATCGATTATACATAAAGTTACATCTGTTCAATTTGTTCTTTACTCGTCCATTTCAAACGGTACCGCCGGGTAGCGCCGAAGACTCTATTCCTCGATGGCCGTGCCCTGGCCCAAAGCGTCCTGCCCCCGCTTGCGTGCCAGCTTCGCCAGCGTGTCATCGCGCACCAAGGTGTAGATAACGCTAGCAAGCGGGATGAAGAAGACGATTCCCACCACGCCAAAGAGCTTGCCGCCCACAATCGCCGCCAGCAGCGCCCACATGGGAGCCAGGCCAACGGACCCGCCAACTACGCGTGGATAGATAAATTGGTTCTCGATAAACTGGGTCGCCAGGTAGACCACCAGGCAAATGGGCGCCTTTACGGGATCCGCCAGCAAGGTGAGCACCACGCCGGAAGCACCGGACAAAAATGCGCCCACATAAGGAACGAACGCGCACAAGCCAGTGAGGTAGGCGGTGATGCCCGCATAGGGCAGACCGAAGATCTTAAACGTGGTGTACATGAGGCAGCCCAAAATGATCGCCTCAACAAACTGGCCGGACAAGAACTTTGCATAGGTCTCGCACGCGAGATTGCCCACAAAGCGAATCTTCTGGACTACGCCCGCCGGCAGGTTTGCCCGCGCGATCATAAGGGCCTGACGTGAGAAGTTGTGCTTGCCAAGCAGCAAGTAGATCGCAATCACCATGCCAAGCATGGTGTTTCCGGCGGTCAAGATAGTCGACTTAGCGATAACGGCAGCAGACCCCACAAGCGAAGAGGCGCCATCGGCGGACACCTTCTGGCTCAGCTCGCTCAGCTGCTGAACCAATCCAGACAGATCGATGCCGTTCGCCTCTGCAAAAGCGATCCACTCGGGAATCTTCTCTTGCGCTAGAGGAATGATGCTGCGCGCAGACTCGATCAACTCGGGAATCACCAGGGCAACCGCACCCACAAACGCAAGCACAATGCACGCAAGCGTAATCAGCAGGCTCGCCACACGCACCGGAATGACCGGAAGCTCCCTGCCAAGGGACTTTCCAGCCTGGTGGAACATGCGCTCAAGACCAGACATGGGCACGTTGAGGACAAATGCGAAGATTGCACCTATCAGCACGGGCAGCAGCAGGTCGACCACGGAGGAGGCCGCGGCGAGCACCGTTGAAAGATGCGTCATGCCAACGTAGAGCACCACGCCAAATGCAATAAGAAACAGCGCATCCTTCAACTTTTTATCGTCCACGTTCTTCTCCCTCTGCCCAAGCGCGCTCTGCAGCGCGGGCGGCAATCATCATATAGTTCTTATACAGCGCGTCGAATCGACCATGATAGCCAACGTTCCATGGCTTATCCCTGCCGCAGAAGTGCAGGATCGAGGTGTTTTCCATCACCCACGCCATGGTGCTCTCTCCACCCGTTCTCACCAGGTAGTCCGTGTATTTGCGGGCATCGTAGTTCCACAGCTTGTCCGGAACCTCAAGGGTGGATGCGCCGTAGAGCGCGCAAAACAGGTCTTGATCGGGAAAGAGCATCTCCGCTTCATGGTCGCGAGCATATGCCATCATGCCCGCAGGGTCGATCGCGCGGCGAGCGACGGACATGTCCATCAAGATTACGCCCGTGTTGAAATACGCCCCCGTGGTATCCAGGCGAATCTTGTTGATGCCCGTAACGGGGTGCGCCGCATCCAAATGCGATGCCGCGGCGAACGCGCGCCCCTTAAGATCGGCCTCCACAAGAGGCCGCAAGGGATTGATTACCAGCACGTCCGGGTCAAGGTACAAGGCCCTCCCCTCAACCTCCGCAAGCACATGGGGCGCAAGAAGACGGTAATACACCTCTTGCGGATAACGCTTGCTTGCGTAGGCGCCATCAAACAAAGAGCGGTCTATGCCGTGGGCGCAAAAGTCGACGCCAAGGTAGCGACAATAGGCATCCATATGCAGCAGGCTCTTCTCGTCCACCGTGCTGTGCAGCAGGTGCAGGCAGAAGCTCTCGCCCGGGTTATTGATCACGCAAGAAGCCATGGCGCTTCGCAGCGGCGCCAGGTACGCCCCATCGCATGTTGCAATGAGCTCGATAGGTTTGCGCATCAACAATATCCCCCCTGTGGACGCCTGCGGCTACTGCACGGCCGCGCTCGCGCCCTGCTCCACACTCATACCCCGGGGCGTCCAACATATACCTCACGCTGCCGCGCCATCGCTGGATGCCAAGACGACATTCGCCGCACGCGCTTGGCCAACCCGCGCAATAAGGCCGCCCCGCCTGACACGACGTCTCAGGCGGGGCGGCCCCTATAAAGCTATGCGATGCATGCAGATAACATGGACGAGGAAGGCTGTCCCCCCATAACGCGCTATAGAGCGCGGGGACGAGAATCCCTAGTAGTTAACAACCTGCTCCTCAAAGTAAGCCTTGGGATGGGCGCATACGGGGCAGAGCTCGGGCGCCACGGGACCAACATGCAGGTGGCCGCAGTTGAGGCACTTCCACACCTTAACGCCCTCGCGGGTAAAGACCTCGCCCTTCTCAACGCGCTCGGCAAGCTTGAGATAGCGCTCTTCGTGAGCCTTCTCGACGGCTCCGACGCCGCGGAACTTGGCCGCGATCTCCTTGAAGCCCTCCTCGTCAGCGGTCTTGGCGAACTCATCATACATGGTGGTCCACTCATAGTTCTCGCCGGCGGCGGCATCCTTGAGGTTGGTCAGGGTGTCGGGCACCTCGCCCTCATGCAGGTACTTGAACCACAGCTTGGCATGCTCCGACTCATTCAACGCGGTCTCCATAAAGATGTTGGAGATCTGAACGTAGCCCTCCTTCTTGGCCTTGGAGGAGTAGTAACGATACTTGGTATGGGCCTGGGACTCGCCCGCGAAAGCGGTCTCAAGATTCTTCTTTGTCTGGGAGTTCTCAAAATCCATGGTGTACTTCCTCTCTGCGCGGACCACCGCGCACTACGCTTGCCGGATATGGCGAATAGTATCCGGCACCGTGCGGACACGCTTTTGCCGTGCCCGTCTTTGGATTATACCCCTAGCAGAGTCGCTCCAAGCACGCCATTGTCCAAATAATTAGGATTCATTCCTATCAAGTATCATAGCCGCGTTACTCACGAGCAGATGGCCCACACGTCCAAGCCCCCGCTCTCCCCGCGCACGCAAAAGCCTTCGCGCTCAAGGTCGTCAAGAATGGATGCAACCAGCTCGCACTCGACGTGCGGACGGCCCGCCTTGAGCTCCATATCATTAACCCCCGCCGCGATCTCATCAATGCCCAACAGCTCCCCGCACTTGGAGGCGTCAAGCAGCATGCGCACAATATGAGCGCGCTTTTGCCTGCGCGAACCCTCAAACGCAGACTGGCGCGTATAGGAGCTGGAGCGCCGTGAAGGATTGGGGACGGTCTTTTTAAGATGCGCACCGTAGTCCAGAAGCGCGTAATACCAAGATCGCGGCGTATCGTTCTCATCTTGAGCGATGGCAAACAAATCGCCCGCCGCATCCTCGCATGCGGGGCATGCCGCCTGAACAAGTGGAACAAGCTCGCGATCGGGCACGCCGGGCACGTCGGGAAAGAAATGATGCAGGAAGACGGTTCTCACGTTGGTCTCTAGGTACACGCCGGGAAGATCGAATGCAAACGACCGAATGCCCTGCGCCGTCGCCGGACCTATACCGGGAAGTGCGCAAAGCCGGCGGGCATCTTGCGGGATCTCGCCATCGTATTCGGCAACAATTGCCTCCGCCGCGCCCTTAAGCGCCAACGCGCGGCGGTTATACCCCATTCCCTGCCACTCCTCGAGCACGTCTGCCACGGGCGCCTGGGCAAGAGCTTGCACGCTGGGAAATCTATCCAACCATGCTCCCCAGCGCGTCAACACGCGCGGAACCTGCGTCTGCTGCAGCATGACCTCTGAAATCCAAATGCCATAGGGGTCGCGCGTGTTTCTCCACGGAAGGTCCCTATACAAACGAACCCCCTCCGCGCGAACCAGGGTGCGGAAGGGGTCACGATTCATCATGATGGCGAAGCTCCTTGTCCCTTGCGGCAAGGATCGCACATGCGGCCTATTCGGCAGCGCGGCAGCCCTCGCCACAGCTTACATACTCGTAAAAACGGTCGCGATCGGCAAACTTGGGATCGACCGCGGGGCTCAGGCGACGGTTCACCACGTCATCCAATGTGACGGAATCAAGATAGTCGTGAACCAGGGCCTGCGTACCAACCCACAGGGGATGATAGCAGCAACCGCCCATACGGGCGCAGTCAGCGGTGGGAGCGGTGCACTCGTTCATAACCAACGGGCCCTGAATTGCCTCGACAACCTGGCGAATGGTGATCTGGGCGGGATCGACCTTAAGGCGCATGCCGCCATGCACGCCGCGAAGGCTCTCGACAATGCCTGCAAGCACCAGCCCATGCTGGATCGAGCGCGCAAAAGAATACGGAACGTCAACCTTCTCGGCCGCCGTTCTCACAGAAAGGAGACTATCCCTGTCCTCTGCCAGCATCGCCAACATGCGCAGGGCGTAGTCCGTCTTCCTTGAAATGTCCATCTCTCCCCTATCCTTCTTGCTCGACCAACCCTTAGTTTGCGCGCGCGGAGAGACCACGCGCACAGATCAGGTCGGACTATGCAAACAGGTACCTGAAAACCAATGGATTTGACCTTACCATAACGGAGATTAAGTATTCAATAATCAATCGCCCCACATAACACGCAGGATTAACCTTCCAAAAGAATAATTCACGCGCTAGAGGATACCGTAATGATACAGCTGATATACCCAAGCGTCGGCAACATGCAAAACGATGCTCGTATATTCATCAAATAACACCAGCAAATCTATATCACGATGTCGCGCCGCCGGAAAAGCATTGACTTAAGATGCACTAAAAAAGCCCCACCGAAGTGAGGCTTACCATTTCAAATGGCGGGAAGTACGGGACTCGAACCCGCGACCTCCGACGTGACAGGCCGGCGCTCTAACCAACTGAGCTAACTCCCCTCAGCGAATTGCTGCGGGGACTAGTATATACAGAGGTGCGTTTTGCACGCAAGAACTTTTTTAGAAAAAGTTTGCGGCCATGCACAAGACGTCCACAACCAGCCGTAACGCAACGGTTTCGCCGTAAAAGCCGGCGCGCCCACCCCTACTTCAACGGAATGATCTCTGCCGACATAACAGCGCCATCACCTACATAGAGACGCGCGATACTCGGCGTCCTTGTCCCTCGCGGCAGCGTGGCGGAACCTGGATTGATCAGCAGGCGTCCGCAAGATCTCTCGATCTTGGAACGATGCGTGTGGCCGCACACGGCAACGTCCACGCCGGTAACGGGCAAATCCTCTTGATAGTGAGCGACGGCGAAACGCAGCCCCTCGTAGTCGAACTCGCACAGGCGCGCTACATCCGGACCGTAGTCGCGATAGTAGTCGTTGTTGCCCAGCACCGCGCGCACCGGGGCGATGCAGCACAGGTGCTCGTAATCCATCTCAGACGTAAGATCGCCGGCATGGACAATAAGGTCCGCACCGGCGATCTGCTCAAGGAGCTCCGCTGAGAGGTGTCCGTGCGTATCAGAAACAATATCGATGCGCTTGGCATGCCCTTCCTGAATCTGCATGGAAGCCTCTTTTCTATGCTCTTTCAATTCCTCGCTACAGATTGAGCGCCTTCTTGAGGGGAACCACCCTGCGACGAGAAACCGGGATACGGTCATCTACACCCGACACGCCCAGCTGAATAGCGCCAGAGGGCACCGTCTCGACGTCCTCGACGTTGGCGAGGTTAACAATGTAGCGACGGTGCACGCGAAAGAACCCAAAGTCGCCCAGCTTCGATTCAAACTGTGCCAACGAGGTGGTGGACAGGTATCGATCATCCTCCGTGAAGATGCAGGAATAATCGTCCTTGGCCATGATGTAGCGAATCTGGTCGACGGGAATAAGGACCTTGCGGCCACCCTTCTCGACGGGGATGCGCTCGATAGAGCTCTTGCTACTGTCCGATGTGGGCTTGACGCGCGCGAGCACCTTGTTGATCGCCTGATCCAAACGGGCTTCCTCAACCGGCTTCATCAGGTAATCGGTGGCATCGACATCAAACGCCTCAACGGCATGGTCGCTATAGGCGGTCACAAAGACCACGGCGGGCGGGTTCTTGAGCTTGTGCAGCGCCTCAGCGAGCTGAATGCCCGATGCGCCCGGCATGGAGATATCCAGGAACACAACGTCCACCCGATTCTCCATCAGCATTTCTATTGCCGAGCGAACGCTCGACGCCTCGTTGATCGAACCGATCTTCCCCGTCTGCTCAAGCAGGAACCGAAGCTCGGAACGGGCTGGCGCCTCATCATCAACGATCATTGCACGCAGCATACGTACATTCCTTCCAACAACAATATCCCGTGCGTCACGCCTCTCATCCAAGCACGAGCGATGAGACGGCGTTATACCATTCTACCCCGAAGTAAGAACCCTTACGCGAACATACTTTCTTGCAAATCAAGGTGCAGCGTAATGGTGGTGCCCTCGCCGGGGGTGGACGAAACCTCCGCGCTGGAGCGGGGGCCGTAGAAGCGCTTGATGCGCTCTGAAATGTTGCGCGTCGCCACGCCCGCGCCGCCGCCCTGGGGCGACTGGGAATCGGGCATGGGGAGTGACGCGTTGAACAGACGCGCAGCGGTGTCGCGATCCATGCCGGCGCCGTCGTCGCTCACCTCGATGCAAATGCCCTCGCCGCCCTCTGAGCGCACCCTCACCGTGATATGCAGCGCGCCCTCGTCCTTCATAGCGTGGCGCACGGCGTTCTCCACCAATGGTTGGATGATGAAAGCGGGCACCGGGGCGTCCTCGACCCCCTCTTCGACATCCATGGTCGCGATGATGCGGTCATCGCCAAAGCGAGCGCGTTCAAACGTAAGGTAGCGACTGGTCTGCGTGAGCTCACGCGACACGGGGATCAGCGAACCGGAGTTATCGAGCGTAGAGCGGTAAAACGCCGCGAAGTCGCGAAGCAGCTCGCGTGCGCGAGCGGGCTCCGTGCGCGTAAGAGCGGCGATGGTGTTGAGCGTGTTGAACAGAAAATGCGGGTTGATCTGCGCTTGCAGGGCGCGAAGCTCGGCGCGCGCCGTCAACTCGTCCTGGCGTTCCAGCTCATGCGTGGCCAGCTGGGTAGAGATCAGCTCCGCAAAACCAGACACCAAAGCGTACTGCGTGCGATTGACCGCGTGCGGGCTGCTGAAATAGAACTTGAGCGTTCCCACTGACTTGCCGCGAACCTTGAGCGGGGCGATGATGCCCGCCGGGATCGGCGGGGCCGTAAGGGAGTCGCTAAACGTGGGCGTGGCGTTGGTAAACGACTGCACCAAGCCGTGGTCCAAGGCATAACGCGTCGCGGGCGTATGGATGGGAGACCCAGGTGGAAACTGCTCTGCGAGCGTGCCCACGCAGGCGAGCACGCGCTCGCGGTCGGTCACGGCGATGGTCATCGCGCGGGTCTCGGGCAGCAGGCGCCGGCAAATGGCCTCGGCGCTCTCGGGCGTAAGGCCATCGCGTATATCCTCCAGCATCTCCGACGCGATGGAAAGCGTTTGCTCGGCGTACTGGGAGCGCAGGGTATCCGGGTTGAGGCAAAGGTGGGCGAAGATGAGCAGAAAGACGCACATAAGCGCGCACGCCACCAGCGTGAGAATGGATTCCGTCCCCTCGATAATGGAGTAGACAAGATAGACGGCGAGGGCAAGCGCGCACACCGCGGCGGCAACGCGCAGCAACGGAATGCTCGCCAGCAGCGCTGAACGCGCAGCCCCCCAAATAGACTTGTTTTTATCGTTCATCGGCGCTCCAGCATGGCGGCAAGCGAGATATCTCCCCACAAGCCGTCCATGATACTCGGCCAGAAGCTTTGGAATTTCAGGTATTGGTCGGCGTTGTCCGCGGCATAGCGCTCCGCATCTTCGCGACCATGGCGCCAGATATTCCAATACGCGCGGCGCTCGCGAGTGAACACGGCGCGGGCGAGGGACGTCTTGCGAACGCGCTCATCCAATCCCGGCGAGATCCACGGACCCGGATACGGCATGAGCGACGCCGGCGTTACCTGGTTGTATTCCTTCTGCCTGCTGGCATACGTCAGTTTTGCCCGTTCATAATACCAGCGGTAGACGTTTTGCATAAAGCGCGGCGCGCTCTCATGGCTCTCCGGCGGCAGGTGCTTGACCACCCATGCGTTATCAAACCACACGTCATAGCCAAACAGACGCATGTTGAACAGATAATCAAGATCCTCGCCACGGGTGATAAAGGGGTCGAACGCCACGCGCGTAAACGCCCGGGCATGCAGGGCCATGCAGCCGCCGCACACGTAGTTGGACCGCGAGATCCTCGTGGCAGAGAGGGCCTTTTTCATCCAACGGTTGAACTCGATGCGCTTGGTCCACCAGCGCTGGGTGATGCCGGCGCGCGAGGTATCCGCCAGCGGAGACCCCTCGCGATCGTAAAAGTAACCGCTCTTGGCGAGGATGGGCAGGCGCTGGCGCGTCTCCGCACCAAGCGCGTAGAGGGCTTTCTCCATGAAATCCGGGGCGAGGACCACCTCGTCATCGTCCAAAAACACCACCGCGTCATGGCCCAAGATGGCGGCGGCTGCCAGACCCATGTTGCGAATGGCGCCGTACCCGCGCAGCGATACGGCCTCGCCCTTGATCTTGGGCGCAAGCTCGTTCACGCGGTCCATGATGCGCGAGGCCTCGATGTTGGTGAGAAGCGTGACGTTAAGGTTGGGATGATGGTAGAGAATGTGCTCGATACGCAGCGTGACGTCACACGTGGCAGACAAGGGGCATATGACAAGCAAGATGATGCGTGGTAGCCCGCGAACCTGCTCGAGAGACGCAAGACAGCGCTCGAGCTCGGGGCGTTCCGCGGTAAGGCTTGTAGAGTGGTCGTAGGCACCGGGGGCCAGCGTGTCCTCATGATTGCCCGCCCAGTAGGTGGGAATCACGATCGCAGGTTTCATAGCCACTCATCCCTTTCCATTGCAGCTATCGAAAGGGGCGGCAAGCAAAAGCCGCCGCGCCAACGTGTTGGAGTGCGTACGCGTTGGCGCGGGGCTAAATGTGCCCGAGAGCCAACTACTTAGCTGTTGTACCCATCTGAGCGAGCTCGCGCTTCATAAACGGCGTATTTGCCAGCGAGCGCTGCAGCGGGTAGCCCAGCACATACATGATAACCGCTTCGCCCGCGCCCGTGGTCACAAGACCAAAGAGGTACATAAGGCCCCAGGAGCCATCTAGGGAAATCGACGTGAAGGGAATGGTGTAAAAACCAATGCCCTGCAGCAGCAGGGGCAGGTACGCCGGAACGATGAGCGCGTTGGCAAGCACGGGTCCAGCCAGCGCGATTAGCGGACGGGAGCGCATCTTCCACGTGAACAGCGCGCCCAAAAAGGTTGCCAGCGAACCAAAGACCACGTCGAGCATGCCCAGCATACCGGTGCCGGAAAGCACGATGTTGGCGACGTTGGCGATCACGCAGCCCAGCGTAAGGCCGGGGACGGCCGCGGGGGTGAAGAGCGCCAGCACGCATAGCGCCTCTGAGACGCGGAACTGGATGGGGCCCCATGCAAGGCTGCCCAAAAAGAGCATGGTCACCAGGGTGCACGCAGCGTACGCGGCCGCGATAACACCAACGCGGGCGATGTATTGAGATTTCAAATAAGGTCACCTTCTACTAAAAAACGGAGGGCTTTACTGTTGCCAGCAAGCCCTCCGTCCATAGAGAAGCGCACTCGTTGCGGCATGCGAGCTTTAGGCTGCCGCCTTCTGCATGCTGGAGAGCTTTACTAGCATGACAAAGCCCACAACCAGCAAGATCCCGATGGAAAGCACTCCTAAAGAAGGATCGTGCGTGAGCGATGTCACAACAGATACTAGCAGAGTGCCCATGACCGAAGCGTATCGTCCAAAAATATCAAAGAAGCCGTAGTACTCGTTTGAATGCTCCTTGGGGATGATCTTGCCAAAGTAGCTGCGCGAAAGCGCCTGCACGCCGCCCTGGAACATGCCTACCAGGATGGCGAGGATCCAAAACTCCGTAGCGGACTTCAAGAAGAACGCCGCAAACAGGACGATGCCCACGTAAGCGGCAACCGCCACGATGATCATGCGCAGGGTGCCAAACTTGCCGGCTGCCTTGCCGTAGATGATGGCGGACGGGAAGGCGACAAACTGCGTGACCAGAAGCGCCAACACCAGCTGCGTGGAATCGATACCTAATGCGGCACCGTAGCTGGTAGCCATGGAGATGACGGTGTGGACGCCGTCGATGTAGAAGAAAAACGCGATCATGAAGACCAGCAGCACGCGATCGTGCGCGATGCGGCGGCACGTGTCCAAAAGCCCGGTGAAGGTCTTGGCGATGTTGTGCAAGACGCCCTGCGCCCCGTGCTCGCGCTCCTTGCCGTAGCGCTGCTGGTAGGTACGAAGCAGCGGAACGGTGAACGCCAGCCACCATGCGCCGGTGATGATAAACGTCAGACGCGTGCAGGTAAGGGTATCCAGGCCCAGGATGCTGGGGCCGCCGAAGATGAGGGCGATGCACAGGATGAAGGGAATGGTGGAGCCCACGTACCCCCAGGCAAAACCGGAAGAGCTCACCCGGTCCATGCGTTCGTCCGTGGTGACATCTGGCAACATGGCGTCGTAAAACGTCATGGACGAGTTAAGGCCGATGGTGCACAGCACGTAGACAACCAGAAACGCCATAGCGGACATGGGGATGGCCTGCGCCAGGCACAGCACCACGCCTGTTAGGAAGAACCCGGTGAAGAACTTGATCTTGTTGCCCGCATAGTCTGCTAGCGAACCCAGGATAGGCATGAGCAAAGCGACAATCAGGGAGGCCACGGTCTGGGCGTTGGCCCACGCGGTCACCAGCTCGGCAGAAGACGCACCGGTGTTGATAGCGTTGAAATAGATAGGCACAATCGAGGTGTTGAGCAGGACAAGGGCGGAGTTGCCCACGTCATACATGACCCAGCTGCGCTCCATCTTGGTGAATTTCATCTATGGCTCCCCTCTTGGCGACGCTGCGCATTCATAACGAGACATGGTAGGGCACATCCGCGTCCCCGACTATCAGCTTTCGCTCAGCGTCCTGTAAAGGCGGTGCAACGTCTACGCCAGACCAAGGCGAACCTTGACCTCAGACGCGCGGCGGCGCGACACGGGCACCGAAGCATCCACCCGCTCGACCTTGAGGTCCATCAGGCCGGAACGCGACACCTCGACATCATGTACATCGTCCAGATTCACCAAAAAGCTGCGGTGCACGCGCATAAAGCCCTGCGGCGCCAGGCGACGTTCGAGAGACGAGATAGACTCGTTCACCAAATAGCTGCCAGCGGCGGTGATCACGCTGGAGTAGTCCGCCTTGGCCTCTATGTAGACAATGTCGCTCACGGGGATGAACGCGCGCTTGCCGCCGCGCTCGACCGACAGGCGCATAACGCGCTCCGCCAAGGGCGCGGGCGTGCGGGCCGACATAGCGGTAGCCACCTTGTCCAACGCCTTCTCCAGGCGCTTGGTCTCCACCGGCTTGAGCACGTAGTCGACGGCATCGAGCTCAAAGGCCGTGGCAGCGTACTCGGCAAACGCGGTCACAAACACCACCACCGGGGGCGTCTTGAGGTTCGATAGCGTCTCTGCCAGCTTGATACCGCTGGTACCCGGCATCTGTATGTCTAGAAACAGCACGTCCGGACGGCTGCCCAGGATCTTCTCGACCGCCTGCGTGGCGCCGCCCGCCTCATCCACTCTGCCAATGCGCTCGTCTTGCTCAAGCAAATAGCGAAGCTCTGCGCGTATGGGCGGTTCATCATCGACCACCAGAACGCTCCACTGATCACTCATGTCTATCCCCTCTCGAACGTGCTGGGCTCGAACGTGTTAATTGCCTAGGGCAGCAGGCTTTGCGCGGGCGCGGGCTCGTGTGGCTCGCCAATAAGCGCAACCGTGATCGCGGTGCCCTCGCCCTCTTTCGACTCGACCTTAATGCCCGATTCCTCACCAAAGAAGAAGTGGATGCGCATCAAGACGTTGCAGAGCGCAAGGCCGCACCCGCGCTTGATGGAACCATCTGCCGTCACGGTCTCCGGCTCATCTGGACGAGGAGCCTCCGGTGGGTCGAACAGGTGCTGCTGAACCTTCTCGCTCATACCTATGCCGTCGTCTGCGACCACTATCTCCAGGCCCCGGGCGGTTGTGCGCGACAAAACAAAGATCGACAGCGGCTCGACCTCGCGCATGGCGTGCTTGACGCAGTTCTCTAGCAGCGGCTGCAAGATGAAGGGCGGCACCTTGCACTCCACCGTACCTGGATCGATGCGCGTCTCCACCTTAAGGCGCCCCTCGCCATAGCGCGCCTGCATGAGGTTGATGTAGCGAATGCCCTGCTCCACCTCGCGCTCAAGCGTGGTGAGGCTCTCGGAATCAGACAGCGTTTGGCGGTAGTAGTTGGAAAAGTCGATAAGCAGCGAGCGCGCTTTCTCGGGCTCGGTGCGCACCAGCGACACGATGGTGCCGATGGTGTTGAAGAGGAAATGCGGATCCACCTGCGACTGCAGCGCTCGCAGCTCCACGCGGGCCGAGACCTCGGACTGGCGCTCGAGCTCAAAACTTGCCAGCTGCGTGGAGATAAGGTCCGCAAAGCCCGTTGCCAGCGCGGTCTGGCGCATGTCGATGTTGCTGAAGCGCGGGTAGTAAAGCTCCAGCGTGCCCACGCAGCGGTCGCGCACCGTAAGCGGCGCCACGATGCCCGCGCGTAGACGGGGGAAGAACTCGCGCTCCCGCGTGTCGTTGGCGTCGCGTGAGAACACGCTCATCACCTTGGACGAGACCACGTTGAGCGTGGTATCCAGCACCACGGGCTGGCCGGTGGGATAGCGCTCGCACCCCTCGCCCCAGCTTGCCAGCACCTGCTTGCCGTCGGTGATGCACATGGCGGACGCCAGCGTCTCCGGCAAGATGATCTGGCAGGCGCCCATGGCGGCGTCCGGCGTCATGCCCTTGCGCGTGTGCACAAAGATCTTGGACGCGATGCTAAGCGTGCGGTCCGTTGCACTAGAGGTAAGGTCATCGGGAACCACGAACACGTAGCTAAAGAAGAAGCACAGCATAACCAGGCCGGCGATGGTGACAACCGCGGGTACCGGACTGGGGTTTGCCATAAGGTCCCAAAAAAGGAGAATCAATAAAAAGGGGACGCACAGTCCCAAGAGAATGGTTGCGACGCGCTGGGCATTTCGCAATGTCCTGGTCATGTTGCGCGACGCCGATTTATGGAACACGTGAGGCTGGTTATCCACTCGGCCCTGCTTTCTCTCTCTTCTCCTTTATGCTTGCTCCCCCATTGTACAAAAGGGCGCTTGATCACCAGGCACCCATCCGACAGGCGATGCCACATCTTCGATGGGCGGGACGAGGTTTACCGATTTTGCATGCATAAAATGAACGGTATAGCCCGTGGGTTCAGCATAAATGAAGCGGCCCGAGAATAAGCCCGAGCCGCTTGCGCAAACCAATGACAGAAGCATTCAGCCAGAAGTCCAAAAAGCTTATTCCTCGCGGTCGAACTCCTCGTCCACGTCCAAGGGACGGCCGGAGTAGTTGACGTGGCCGGTGACATCGTCCATAGCGACGCCCTCGATGAAGCGGGCGGCGGCAATGGAGTAGTCATCGAGCGCACGGTTGAAGATATCCGGGAAGGACTCGTCCGACTGCGCATTGCTGAAGGGATTGGTCCACGTGAGGTGATCCAGGTTGCCGGCGCGGCGCGGAAGCTCCGCCGTGACGGGGTGCGCCAGGCTGGTAAACATGGCGTGCACCTGCGAGATGGGCGAGCCAGCGGGCTCGATGGCACGGTAGGCGAGCTTCATGTCCGCGACGGCGCCACCGTACTCGTTCGCCCCCATCTCCAGATCGTAGACGGTGCGTGCCATGTGGCTCATCAGCACGCCGGCGACCTTGTTGATGCGCTCGGTGGTGACGATCTCGCTCTCCGGTGGGTAATCGAGGACCGTGGCGTGGTCGCGCTTGAGCTGCAGCATGAGGATGTCCAGGTCGCTCTCTATGACGGCGTGGACGTGGTTTCCCTGATCCGCCAGGGTGGGGTCCGCCTCCATGATGCCCCACTGCTGGTCGTAGACAAAGGGATGCGCGTTGCGGTCGAGCGCGTAGTGGGACAGCAGGCCCAGCACGAAGGCGCGGCCCAGGGCGGCGTCATGCTTGTTGAGGCGGCTTACACCGTCGCGAAGCGCCGTGAACTGACGGGACATGCGGCAACGGTGCATGCGCTGGGCCAGGCCCATGCAATCGCGCATCTTAAGGGTGCGGACGCGGAAGAAGAACGGATCCGGTCCTTGGTTGGCCAGCAGGAACGCACAGCGCTCCTCGTCCGTAGTGATGATGCCGGCGGGCAGACGATCGATGCTCTCTTCGCCGAAGAGATGGTGGGTAATCAAAGCGGGCATAGAGAACCTTTCTAGAAGGTGACAGCTGTCTTTGATTATGCCCCTCCCCGCTGGAGGCTAACGCGTGAAATGAGACGGCTTCCACCGCTCGGCGGCTCCACCTGAAAAGGTTGCCGGACCGCGCGCCTACTCATCGGTGAACCGTGCGGCCACGCAACCCCCGGGAGCCAACCGCGAACCCCCTTGAGCTCCATCAAAAAGGACCCCGGCGGGCTGGAGTTCCGCCGGGGTCTCGATGAGGGAGTTGGTAAGGTTATCGTAGCTTGGAGGAGGTGCTACTCGGAGTACTTGTTGCCCTCGCCGAAGGTGCCGGGATCGACGATCCAGCCGTCCTTCATGATGACGTCCATGTTGTCGACGTTGAGGGTGTGGATGTCGGCAGCGACGTCGCCGTTGACAACCAGCAGGTCGGCGCACTTGCCAACCTCGAGGGAGCCGGTCTCGTCCTCGATGTGGCACATCTTGGCGCCGTTGAGGGTGGCGCAGGTGATGGTCTCAACAGGGGTGAAGCCGATCTTGTCGACGAACTCGTACATCTCCTCGATGGAGCAGGTGCCGTACGGGGTGACGAAGGAGAAGGAGTCGGAACCGATGGTCATCACGACGCCGCGCTTCTTGGCCTCGCGCAGGCAGTCGTAGTTGCGCTGCAGCTCCTTCTCGACCAGGGTGCCCTCGTACTTGTCATGCAGCTCGGGGACGTAGACGGGCGGATAGGTGGAGTACCAGGTGGGCAGGAAGGCGATCGTCGGGGTGAAGAAGGTGCCCTGCTCTGCCATGAGATCCATGGTGCGCTCGTCGATATCGAAGCCGTGGATCAGCTGCTCGCAGCCAAAGCGGACGGAATCGTAAGCGGCGGCGTGGTTGTTGTAGCAGTGGCTCCACACCGGGATGCCCACCATCTTGGCCTCGTCGATGACGGCCTTGATCTCCTCAGCGCAGTAGTGCTGGTCGCGACCGGAGTCCCAGCGCCAGATGCCGCCACCGGTAGCCCAGATCTTGATGGCGTCGGGGTTCTCGCGCAGGCGACGGCGAACGGCCTTGCGCAGATCCCACGGACCGTCGACCTGGTCGCCCCAGGGGTGGGAGTTCTTGTTCTCGAGCTGGCTGCAGTGGTGGGAGTCACCATGGCCGGCGACGCGGCAGAAGCCCAGGCCGGTAGCGAGAACGCGCGGGCCCTTGAAGACGCCCTTCTCGATGCAGTCGCGAACCTGGATGCCGAAGCGGCCTATCTCGCAGACGGTGGTGAGGCCGTGGGTGAGGCAGTCGTAAGCCTGCTTGACGGCGACGGCCTGCTTCTCGAGCAGCGGCTGCATGACCCAGTCGGTGTCATCGTCGGTGAGGTTGCCGGAGAAGTGCAGATGGGTGTCGATCAGGCCGGGCATAACGGTCTTGCCGGCGGCATCGATAACCTGGGCGCCCTCGGGCACGTCCTGCATAGCGCCGGCGTACTCGATCTTGCCGTTCTCGTCAACGAGGACGAGGGAGTTCTCGACCGGATCGGCACCAGTGCCGTCGATGAGCTTACCGCCAACGATTGCAAACTTAGTGGACATGGTTCCTCCTTATGGATCCAAATCACGGAAGCGAGGGGCCGCATATGTTGGGTAAGAGCGGCCCTTCGCAAGATAGCCTACAGATGCGTCCGAGCGCATGCGCATGGACGCGGGCAGGGTGCGGCGCTGCGGCGATAAGCCGGCGACCGCGCAGCATAGCTACCAGCTAGACAGTTGCTATGCCTTCGCCTTGGCACGGGCGTTGGTGATGAACATGAGCACCAAGCCAAGGGCGAGCCAACCGAGAACGATGATCCAACCGGTGAGGTCGAGGGACTCGGCGGTGATGGGAAGGACGATCAGGGCGATGATGATCAGACCAGCGGCGATAGCCAGGCCGATACCGAACTTGCCACCGGGGACCTTGTAGGGACGGGGCAGGTCGGGCTCGGTGAAGCGCATCTTGAGGCACGCAAGGGCAACCATGGTGCAGGAGAAGATGAACGCCAGAGCAGAGACCTTGGTCAGCGGAATGAGCATGTTCTTGCCCATGAAGGGACCAACCAGGGTGATGGCAGCGAGGACGATGCAAGCAAGCTTGGGAGCGCCGGACTTGGGATCAACCTCAGCGAACTTCTCGGGCAGCTGGCCCTTGCGACCCATGGCGAGCATGATGCGGCTCGTGGCTCCGTAGAAGGAGTTCATGGGGCCCATGGGGCCAAGCGTCGCGATGCAGAGCATGATGATGTAGAAGATGAAGTTGATGTCCTTGAGGCAGGCCAGCGCGGGCACAGGAGACTCGACGAAGGTGTGCCAGGGCAGGATGGTGCCGAAAGAGTAGATGCAGACCATGTAGAAGCCGCCGGAAGCAAGCAGGGCGAGGGAGATGATCTTGCCAAACTTGTTCCAGTTGAGGCCCTCGGCCGCCTCTTCTGCCTGCTGGGGAATGGTATCGAAGCCAGCGTAGAAGAAGGGGGTCAGCAGCAGGACGGAGAGGATACCGCCAAAGATGTTGTCGGCACCCGTCGCCGCTACGCCGCCGCCGGCGCCGGTGACCTGGGAGAAGACCTGGCCGTCGGAAAGGGCGTTCGCCGGGGAGCCGGTGAAGATGGAGATGCCCATAGCCAGCAGCATGCCGCACAGCAGCGCCTTGGTAAGGAAGGCCTGGAGCTTAGCAGCAGAGGATGCGCCGCGGAAGTTCAAGAAGATAACGTAGGCGGCAAATCCCAGGGAGATGATCGTGGGGAACAGGTAGACCTTGGCACCCAGGATCTCATAGAGCTCGAAAGCGCGAAGCCACTCGAGGCCGGGGATGGTGCCGAACATATCGGACAGCAGGGTGGAGATGGCGATAGCCTCCCACGGGCACAGGATGCCGTTACCCAGAGCCAGGAACCAACCGGTGATATAGGAAGGAACGCGGCCAAAGGTGCGGTCAACGTACTCAACGATGCCGCCCGAGATGGGAATGGCAGCCGTGAGCTCGCCGAACACTGCTCCGATGGGAACCAGGAAGATGGCTCCGATGAGGAACGCGATCATTGCGGGAACGGGGCCGCCACCGACGACCATCCAGTCGCCGACCTGAAGCACCCAACCGGTGCCGATGATCGCGCCGAAGCCGATGGTGAAGAAGTTCCAGAGCGACAGTGTTTTCTTCATTCCGCCCTGGTCTGCAGTCGTATCCGCCATATCACTCCTCCTTTCGTAATTTTGGGACGTGTACCTTCGTCCCTAGCCTTTGGGGCCGCCGTATGGCCTCCCCCTTCGCGGAGAGCGAGCCCGTACCGGCTTGCCCCTCCCCTCTCGCGCGACCGTGCGCGCTCGTTGAGTTGAACAATACGGGGAGCCGGACGGGCGGCGCGGGGCAAACCGATTGGAGGAAACGCCGCTAAAATGAACGGATGCAATTTACCGACCAACGGCGCTGCATTTGAATAAAGCTCCTGCTTGGGTGCCATTTTTACCTGCAGGTTTGTTCCCACTGTCGCACGCGTCCCCCGTGCAGTTTTTGGACGAGGAACCTCTACCGTGCGCGCAGGCGACTCAAAAACAGATCCACCCGTATGCCTATTTGCATACGGGTGGATCTATCTAGCAAAACACAAGGATGCCAAACAAATGAAACGACTCTAGTAGAACAGCTCCACATCGCCCGCGAGAGATTCTTCGACCGTACACGCGCCAGCGTCCGCACCTCCCACAACCAGTCTTTTTGCTTCTGGATGCTCATCGAGAAACGACGCCATGCCACTCTGCCCAGACTCCGCACCGCCCTTGACCTCAATAGCGGTAAGAGCGGATTCGCTGCGAATAACAAAGTCGACTTCTTTATTGCCCTCGCGCCACCACATAACCTCAAAGCCCTCGCATTCAGAGCGCGCAATGAGATAGGCACCGACAGCAGACTCAACCAAATGACCGCGAAGGTCCCCTCGTGCAAGGAATTCCTCAGGACCCCTATCGGACATCGCCGTCATGAGGAACGTGTTATGCACCATAAGTCGAGGGGAGCTACGGCGTTTTGCCACTTCCTTATCCGAAAACTTAGGAAGGGCGGAGAGCATGCCCGCTTTTCCCAGCAAGTCCAGGTAATGCGCCACTGTTATGGTGTTGCCCCGATCCTGAAGCTGACCCAGTATTTTTGTGTACGAAAGCTCTTGGCCCGAATACGCACAGCCAAGCCTAAACAACGCGCGCATAAGGGCGGGCCTGCGCACGTCCTCCATCTCCAGAACATCCTTGGAAATTGTAGGCTCCGCCATCGCATCGCGAACGTACGCCTTCCAACGCTGCTTGTCCGCGACAAGCGCCGCCGCACCCGGATAGCCACCAAAGTACAGAAACTGATCAAGCGAAAATCCAAAGGCATCCCTGCATTCCGCATAGCTCCAATGCGGAGAATGGATAAGCTCGAATCTACCCATAAGGGAATCTTCCAAGCCCTTATGAAGAAGCCGGGACGATGAGCCGCTTAGAACGGCGCGGACAGGCGTTCCGTTCATCCTGTCGCGATCGAAAAGAGATTTCACCTGTCGAGCCCAACCCGAGACCTTCTGGACCTCGTCAATGCACAGAACCACCTTCCTCGAACCGTTGCGCGTCATTCCCCTCGCAACTTGCCACTCGCGCTCAATCCACGACTCGTTTGGGTTGGCAGCGTCATCAGCACTAACATAATGCGAAATGACATCGGCAGCGCTAAGCGCCTGAGCGATCATCGTGCTTTTTCCTGTTTGCCCGGGACCAACGATGATCTGCATCGTCCAGACAGTATCTTCGACAAGGCGCTGAACAAGGGTGGAAACCTGATTCCTTTGATACATGCTCTCGCCTCTGCATACACAGTTTTACTAATTACAACTCGTATTTTTACTAGTTATAACTAGTATTTTTGGACGAGAATTGGCAGGTTCATGCGTTTACGCCCACCTCTACCTCGCCCGCATGCGCCCTACGCCAACAGATGCTCGGCCGCCTCGGTCTGCTCAACGGTGCCCATAAGGCCCAAGACATCGCCCGCCTGCAAGGGGGCGGCGGGGTCGACATACGGCTGCACAGACCCCGCACGACGCAGCGCGACCGCCTGGGCGCCGGTGCGACCGCGCACATCGAGCTGCGCCAGCGACTTGCCGGCAGCGCCCTCGCCCACGCTCGCCCATTGGATGTCGATGTCCGACATAGTAGATACCATGCGCTCAAACGCCTGGATGCGCTTGGTGCGCGACGTCTCGCCCAGCGCCTCGTAGCCGCTCTCGCGCAGGCGCTCCACGCAACCGGAGATCTGCTTGGGGCGATACCCCAGGTCGATCAGCGTATGGCGAAGCAGCTCTATGCCGCCTTCAAGCTCGGGACGAACAACCTCGTCCGCGCCGGCTTCCACCAGCGCGGCGACGCCGGCGGCGGTATCGGCACGCGTCACGATCTTGATGTTGGGGTTCGCCGCGCGTGCCTCGCTTGCGATCTTCTCGGCGGAATGCTCGTGACTCATCACGATCGCGAGCACACGGGCCTGGTCCAGGTGCGCATGGCGCAGCACTTCGGAGTTCGCCGCATCGCCCACAAGAATGTGCGCGCCGGCAGCCTGCGCCGCCTCCGCTATCTCCAGGTCGCGCTCGACCACCAAGCAGGCCACGTCCAGGCGCGTCAGCGCATCGACCACGCTTTCGCCAGCGTTACCGTAGCCGACCACTACCACATGGCCGCACATATCGCACGCTACCGGCTCGGGTGCTTTGGCATGGCGCTCGTAGAACCTCGCCAGACCCGGGCGGCTGTGGATCGCGTGCGCCGCCGGCCCCGCAATCTTGAACACAAAGGTGTTCAGTGCAATCGAAACCACGGCACCACCCAGAATAAGGCTGTATTGATCCGCGGATAAAATCCCCAGCGCCATACCGGTCTGCCCGATGATGAACGAGAACTCACCAATCTGCGACAAGCCAGACGCGATGGTAAGCGATGTCTCGACGCCCACGGAAAACGCCATGCCCAGCACCATGTTGATGAGCCACTTGCCCACCATAATCAAGGCGACCAGGGCGAGAAGCTCCGGTAGGTGCGCCGCCAAAATCGCCGGGTTGACCATCATGCCCACCGATGCGAAGAAGATAATCGAGAACAGGTCCTGGAACGGAATCGCCTCTGCGGCGATGCGGTGCGACAGCTTGTCGCCGGATACCACCACGCCCGCTAAAAACGCGCCCAGCGCAACCGACAGGTCAAACGCCGCCGACGCCAGCATAGCCGTTCCAAGCGCCACCACCACTACGGCAAGCTGGAATAGCTCGCGTGGACAGGAGCGCTCTATATGGTCGAGGAGCCACGGCAGCGCCTTAGACCCAACAACCAACATAAGCAGCACAAACGCCGCGGTCTTAGCCAGGGCGACGCCAATCTGCCCCGCAAGCTGCGCGGGCTCCACCTCGCCCGGACCAAACACCACCGGCAGCACCACCAAAATCAAGACGGTGGCAAGGTCCTCTACAATCAGCCATCCCGTAGCGATGCGTCCGCCGCGCGTTTGATACAAGCCCTCATCCGTAAGGTTCTTGATAAGGACCACGGTCGATGCAATGGACACGGAAAGACCCAGCATGATACCCGCCTGGGCAGACCAACCAAAAGCTTGGGCCAAGCCATAGCCCGCCAACGTGCCCAGCGCAATCTGGATGATGGCGCCCGGCACGGCGATACCTTTGACCTGGGCCAGGTCTTTAAGTGAGAAATGCAAGCCCGTGCCAAACATCATGAACATAACGCCCACTTCTGAGAGCTGGTTCATGGCCTGCGAATCACCAATGAAGCCGGGCGTAAACGGGCCCACCGCCAAGCCGCCCAACAGATAACCCACCAACGGGGGCAAGCGCAGGGCACGAGCGACCAAACCGCCGGCAAACGCGGCGACCAGGGCAAGGACGAACGTCATGAGCAAAATGGTGTCTCCATGCATGGGCGGCACCTTTCGAGATATATAGATGGGCAGCGAACGGGCACGAGGCGCATCCATGCACCCCGCGCACATGTCTTTTTATCCTACCCAGCTAGCGGCCAAATTTCCCGCTTTGCGACAGGCAATATCTCGGTTCATAAAATGTAACGAGCCGCGATGATGGACCCGAAGCATAGATGAAGATGCCATTTAAACGAGGACGCCCCCGCAGGGGGAGCGGGGGCGTCGAGGAGAGAGGTTAGCTTGCAGGTTGCCCTGCTGAAGGGAGACGGGGTTAGCCGCAGATGCGGGTGCCGGAGAGGCCGGCCATGGTCTCGGCGGCCTTGTCGAGGGCGCCGATGATGCAGGTGCGGCCCTTGCGGGAGCGGGCGAACTTGATGGCGGCGCGTACCTTGGGCTCCATGGAGCCCTTGCCGAACTGGCCCTCGTCGGCGAGGCGCTCGGCCTCGTCGGCGGTGAGCTCCTCGAGCTCCTGCTGGTCGGGCTTGCCGAAGTTGATGGCGACGTGCTCGACGGCGGTCAGCAGGAACAGTACGTCCGCGCCGCAGTCCTCTGCGAGCAGCTCGCCGCCCATGTCCTTGTCGATGACGGCGGCCACGCCCTTGTAGCAGCCCTTGTTGCCGTAGTCGCGGACCACGGGGATTCCGCCGCCGCCGCAGGCGATGACGATGAACTCGTTGTCGAGCAGGTTCAGGATGGAGTCGGCCTCGACGATCTTCTTGGGCTCGGGGGAGGCGACGACGCGGCGCCAGCCGCGGCCGGAGTCCTCGACGAAGACCATCTCGGGGTTCTCGGCCATGATCTCCTTGGCCTGCTCCTCGGTGTAGAACGGGCCGATGGGCTTGGTGGGGTTGGCGAACGCGGGGTCGTCCGGGTCGCACTCGATCTGGGTGACGACGGTGGCGGCGTGCCAGCGCTTGTAGCGGCGGTGCATCTCGCGGCCGATGCCCTGCTGCAGGTGGTAGCCGATGTAGCCCTGGCTCATGGCGCCGCACTCGGGCAGGTCCATGGCGGGGGTGCCGATGGCGTCGTGGGCGGCGGCGAAGGCGTTCTGGATCATGCCGACCTGCGGGCCGTTGCCGTGGGTGATGATGATCTCGTTGCCCTGCTCGATGAGGCCCAGGAGGGCGTGGGCGGCGTGGGCGACCTTCTCGATCTGCTCCTCAGGGGTGTTGCCGAGCGCGTTGCCGCCGAGGGCGACGACGATGCGATCGGGCTTGCCGAGCGGCTTGGACATGGTGGTTTCCTTTCTCACAGAGGAACATTGCTTCTTGTGCCTCTTACCACAAACGCCTAAGCGACGCCTGTGCGCTTGTCTAGGAGTATATTCTCAATATGCTTGTTTTTATTCATTTCTAGCAATAAGGACGGGTGAACGGTACTCTTTTGCCCCTCAGCGTAATCTTGGACGCTTATTTTGAAAGATACCTGCTAATCCTACATATTTCATCATAGTCGCTCATGCATATCTTCCCTGTTGGGCACTCTATATGACTATAGCGCTTGCTGCACTTTATACATCTTATGCATATTCAGCCCTCTGAGCGCTTACGAAATGAGTAAACGGCGCTCAGCATACGATACAGGTTGTTCTTGGTTTTATTCATCGGTTTGTCGGACGGTCCCCGCAACGTGCCGCCCGGCTGCCCGCACTGCCCCCATGCAACCGCGAGCCCACACAATGACATAGCGGGCCTAAACAACATAGATGCGCACAAAAAGAGAGGCGCCCTCAGGCACCTCCCCCCATCATCGTTATACAGACGGCTCGCCGCGCATCATGAACGCAGATGCCGCCGGCGCGCGATTCCTACCCGCGCAGGCGCTCCGCCACGCGCGTGCGAAACGCATCGGCCTGCTCGCCGTTAAAGATGTCATACGCGCAGAACACGCCATCGATACCGTCCAGCTCGACCATATCCGCAGCCTCCTGCTCGGTCTCAGCCAGATAAATGTTGTCCTTATCGATACCCGCCATCAGCAAACGCAGCAGCAAATCGTCCGAATTCGCACCCTGGACAATAACCTGCTTGATGGCTGGGTCCGCCAGATACTCGAAATCGGCCTGATAATACCAACCAGTGTACTCGGTCTTCTTGGGATTGGTGGCAAGGTAGTAATCCGCCAGCATCAGCACCACGGCCTTGTCGCCCGCCTCGCGGCAAATAGTCGCCAGGGCGGTCGAGGTGGCGGTGCTGTTCTCGCCCTTGGAAGCGGTGTTGACCAGGCGCATGCCCTTCACCGTCTCCTCGCTAAAGCGCGCCGCGGTGACGTTGACTTTGCCGTCCGCCAATGTGCGCTGCAGGTCCTTGGCCGAGACACCAAGTTCGCGAGCCGTCACCAACGCGGAAACCAAGTTATACAGATTGGTGATTGAGTACGTGCCGATGTGATAGGTATACTCCGGCGCCACGCCGTCTTTCGCATGGCACAGCTCGCGCACCGTAAAGTCATGCGCCTCTTTATCCACGCGGGTCACCAGATAGTCGGGCTCGGGATTCTTGAAACCGCACGACGTGCAGTGCGCGCGACCCAGATGGCGCAGGTGGCACCAGTCATACTCAAGCGCGCCGCCACACTCCGGGCACGCGGTAAGATCGCAGACAATACCCTCCGGCCCCTCAAGATCGTCCTCAAGATGGTCGATGGAAAAGTAGGTGCGATTGGTCGCCTGCGGCGCAAGGCGGCAGGAGATCAAGTCATCCGCGTTGAGCACCAGATGCGTCGAGGCGGGAATGTTCGCATCGATCACGCTAAAGATATAGTCAGGGTTAGCGTTACGGGTAAAGTTGTCGCGATACAGGTTAGCGACCAGCATCACCTCGGGAACCATATGGGGCAGCACGCGGCGCGAGGACAACTCGTCCAGCTCCATGCAGGCCACCTGGCAGCGCGGGGAGCCGCTCATACGCGCGTTCTTTATGAGAGAGCTCTCGATACCCGTGATGATGTTGCCGCCGGCGCGGTTGGTCACCAGATCGAACCCGCACGCAAGCAGAATATCGTCCAGCAAATTGGACGTGGTTGTTTTGCCGTTGGTACCCGTTACAAATACAACGCGGCGCGGCTTGGGGCAGCGGGCGAGAAAATCGGGGCAGATGGCCTCGGCAACGGAACCGGGAAGCTGGCCGCCGTTTCTGCGGGCAAGCTTAAGCGCGGCGGCCGTTGCCTTACCCGCGGCGAGCGCGAGGTAGAAGCGAGGCGTTTTGCTGGTGGAAGTACTCACTATTATGAACTCCTTGGCTAGGAGGGCGTGTAGTGCATGTTTGTGGACGAGGACAGGTCGCGGGCCTAAACCCAGCCTAGCGCCTAGACATCCATACCCGGGGTCGCGAAATCCTTGACGCGCTGGCTATAGGACCTCATCGCAACGTCTTCGAACGCCAGGGGCGCATCCGCCTCGCCCATGGTATCGAGCAACCAGCGGGTGAAAGGCGGATTGATGGTGAGAAGCGGGCCCAAAAACCAAGTGCCGATGAGGTTCTTGCGACGCACGCCCTCGTAAGCGCTTTTCTCGTTGATGCCAAAACCCTGTTTGAGCACGCAGAAGGGACATTTTTCATTTTTGCCCTCGGCCTGCGTGAATTGCATTTTGAAACCGACGATATCGATGGGGTCCGCCCCCGGCGCGGGCTCAAAGGTACCCAGGCCAACGCCGGTGAATCGCTGGGGCGTCAGTTGGTGCGTCACGATATCAAATAGCCCCAGGCCGGTGATGCCGCGGCCCTCCGGCGTAATGATCATGTTGCCCAGAAGCTCGACCGCGTTACCGGTAAAGAGCATGGGGACGCCGGCGTCTGCGAGTTCCGCCAAGCGGTCGCGATACGGCATGAGCGCCTCGAGCACACGTTCCTGCTGGCGCTCGGTCATGCCGCATAGCAGGACCAACGACAGGTCATCGCGCGTGGCAAACGCGGGAACCTCGCCAAACGCGGTTTCTATAAAGGTGGCATGAGGCAGGCAGGCGCGCAGGTACATCGCATTGCCGTTATCCCCCGCCTGGTTGCCAAATTCGGGATAGAGTATCTCAACTGTTGTTTGTGCCATTCAATTCCTCCCGTTCAATCCATCCGCATGCAATTATCCAACATGCGCGCGCATGAGGGCGGCGCAACCATATAAAGAGCAGAGCGTGCAAGAAGGCGACGCGAGAACGCCAGCTTGCAAACGGGACGGAAAACAGAGGATATACGGACGAGAATTGGCCGAAGGCAGGGCGCCGGTTCGACCATGGCCATCGTCCAAAAACAAAAGGGACCAACTCGCCCGCTAAGACGAGTTGGTCCCTTGTTCTACCGGTCAAGCGTTAAACGCATGCCCTAAAAAGCAGTCCGAAAAAGCTTTAGGCCTCGTTATAGAGGGTCTTGAGCTTCAGCAGGTGCTGGTAGCGCTCCATAGCCGCCTTCTCATTAGCAGCGAAGAGCTCCTCGGCACGCTCCGGGAAGGAACGGGTGAGGGAGGCGTAACGGGCCTCGTTCATCAGGAAGTCCTGATAACCGCCTGCGGGCTCCTTGGAGTCGAGCGAGAACTTCTTGCCCTCGTCGGCAGCCGGGTTGAAGCGGAAGAGGTTCCAGTAACCGCACTCGACAGCCTTCTTCATCTCGGCCTGGCAGTTCTGCATGCCGCCCTTCTTGATGGAGTGCATCTCGCAGGGGCTGTAGCCGATGATGAGGGACGGGCCGTCGTAAGCCTCAGCCTCCTGGATGGCCTTGAGGGTCTGAGCCGGGTTGGCGCCCATAGCGATCTGGGCGACATAGACATAGCCGTAGCTCATAGCGATCTCGGCGAGGCTCTTCTTCTTGATGGCCTTACCGGAAGCGGCGAACTGGGCAACCTGTCCCAGGTTGGAAGCCTTGGAGGCCTGGCCGCCGGTGTTGGAGTAGACCTCGGTATCGAAGACGAAGACGTTGACGTCGTTGCCAGAAGCCAGGACGTGGTCCAGGCCGCCGAAGCCGATGTCGTAAGCCCAACCGTCGCCGCCGAAGATCCAGAAGGACTTCTTGGTGAGGTATGCCTTATCGGCCAGGATAGCCTTGGCCTTGTCGCAACCGCAGGCCTCGAGCTGCTCGATGTAGGCGGCAGCGGTGGTCTTGGAGGCCTCGGCGTCGTTGCGGGCGTCCAGCCATGCCTGAGCAGCGGCCTTCAGCTCGTCGGTAGCGCAATCGCTGGCCATGAGCTCCTCGGTCTCGGCGACGAGCTTGCCCTGGACGGCCTTGTAGCCAAGCTCCATACCCAGGCCGTGCTCGGCGTTGTCCTCGAACAGGGAGTTGTTCCAAGCCGGGCCGTGACCGCCCTTGTTGGTGCAATAAGGAGCGGTGGCAGCGGGGTTGCCCCAAATGGAGGAGCAGCCGGTGGCGTTGGAGATGAACATGCGGTCGCCGCAGACCTGGGTGACCAGGCGCGCGTAAGCGGTCTCGGCGCAGCCTGCGCAGGAGCCGGAGAACTCAAGCAGCGGCTGCTTGAACTGGCTGCCCTTGAGGTTCTTGTTGATGAGAACGGGCTTCTCGGAGACGTTGGCGACGCAGTAGTCGAAGGTCTTCTGCTCGACGAGCTCGCCCTCGGCGGGAACCATGGTGAGAGCTTCCTTGGGGCAGACCTTGGCGCAGTTGGTGCAGCCCATGCAGTCAAGCGGGCTGATCGCGATAGCGAACTTGAGGCCGGTGTCCTTGGGGATCTTGACGTCGAGGGTGCGCATGGTATCGGGGCCGGCAGCGACCTCGTCCTCGGTCAGGCCGAACGGACGGATGGTGGCATGCGGGCAGACATACGCGCACTGGTTGCACTGGATGCACTTGGTCTCGTCCCAATGCGGAACCATAACGGCGACGCCGCGCTTCTCGTAGGCAGAGGCGCCCAACTCGAACTGGCCGTCGGCGCAATCCTTGAAGGCGGAAACGGGCAGGGAGTCGCCGTCCATGCGGGCGATGGGCTCCATGAGCTCCTTGACCTGCTTGGCGATGGCGCTCTTCTGATCGTCGGTGAGGATCTCAGCGGGAGCCTCGTCCGTGGCGTCAGCCCAGTCAGCGGGGACGTCGAACTTCTTGAAGGCGGTAGCGCCGGCGTCGATTGCCTTGTGGTTGGCGTCGACGATGGCCTGGCCCTTCTTCATGTAGGACTTGGTAGCGGCGTCCTTCATGTACTGCAGCGCCTCCTCGGCGGGCAGAACCTTGGCCAGCGCGAAGAACGCGGACTGCAGAACGGTGTTGGTGCGCTTGCCCATGCCGACCTGCTCTGCCAGATCGATAGCGTCGATCAGGTAAACCTGGATGTCGTTCTTGGCGATATAGCGCTTAGCGGTCGCCGGCATGTGGGAGGCGAACTCCTCGGGCGTCCACTGGCAGTTGACCAGAAAGGTGCCGCCGGGCTTGACGTCGCGGACCATCTTGAAGCCCTTGACGATGTAGCTGGGGTTGTGGCACGCAACGAAGTCGGCCTTGGTGACGTAGTAGGGGCTGCGGATGGGCTTGTCGCCAAAGCGCAGGTGGGACACGGTCACGCCGCCGGTCTTCTTGGAGTCGTACTGGAAGTAGGCCTGGACGTACTTGTCCGTGTGGTCGCCGATGATCTTGATGGAGTTCTTGTTGGCGCCAACGGTGCCGTCGCCACCGAGACCCCAGAACTTGCACTCGATAGTGCCAGGGGCAGCGGTGTTGGGAGCGTCCGGATCCTCAGCCAGGGACAGGTTGGTGACATCGTCCACGATGCCCACGGTGAACTCGCGCTTGGGAGCGTCAGCCTTGAGCTCCTCGTAAATCGCGAATGCGGAGGCAGGGGTGGTGTCCTTGGAACCCAGACCGTAGCGGCCGCCGATGACGGTGATGTCGCTCTTGCCGGCCTCGTAGAGAGCGGAGACGACGTCCTGATACAGAGGCTCGCCGATGGAACCCGGCTCCTTGGTGCGGTCCATGACGGCGATCTTCTTGACGGTCTCGGGAAGAACGTCAACGAAGTGCTTGATGGAGAACGGACGGAACAGGCGAACCTTCACCAGACCGACCTTCTCGCCCTTGGCGTTGAGGTAGTCGATGACTTCCTCGAGGACGTCGCAGAAGGAACCCATGCAGACGACGACGCGGTCGGCGTCGGGAGCGCCATAGTAGTTGAACAGGCCGTAATCGGTACCCAGCTTGGCGTTGATCTTGCCCATGTACTCCTCGACGACGGCGGGAAGCGCGTCGTAGGCGGAGTTGCAGGCCTCGCGGTGCTGGAAGAAGATGTCGCCGTTCTCATGGCTGCCGCGGGTGTGCGGATGCTCGGGGTTGAGAGCGTGATCGCGGAACGCCTGGACAGCGTCCATGTCGCACATCTCGGCCAGATCGTCGTAATCCCAAACGGCGACCTTCTGGATCTCATGGGAGGTGCGGAAACCGTCGAAGAAGTTGAGGAACGGAACCTTGCCCTCGATGGCCGCGAGGTGGGCGACCGGAGAAAGATCCATGACTTCCTGGACGTTGCACTCGGCGAGCATGGCGAAGCCGGTCTGGCGGCAGGCCATGACGTCGGAGTGGTCGCCGAAGATGTTGAGCGCGTGGGAAGCGACGCAGCGCGCGGAGACGTGGAACACGCCCGGCAGGCCCTCGCCAGCGATCTTGTACATGTTCGGGATCATAAGCAGCAGGCCCTGAGACGCCGTGTAGGTGGTGGTCAGAGCGCCAGCGCCAAGGGAACCGTGAACGGTACCGGCAGCGCCTGCCTCGGACTCCATCTCGACGACGTTGACGGGCGTTCCGAAGATGTTCTTCTTGCCCTGGGCTGCCCACTGGTCGACGTGATCGGCCATAGGGCTGGACGGCGTGATGGGATAGATACCCGCCACCTCGGTGAACGCATACGAAACGTATGCGGCGGCCTCGTTGCCGTCCATAGACTTGAACTTACGCGCCATATACCCCTCTCCTCTCGTGTGGGTGTACATGTGCGGGGGCGCGTCACCCCCGTTCGGACTCCCGCGGCGAGCGCGGAACTCCGGTGTTGCCGTTCGCATGTAGACGTGCCCAGGCGATGTCGGGAAACGCCCTCAGATCAAAATCTGCATGCAGACTCATTGTACCCCCATACTTCGGTTAGCCTTATCTAATTGCGAACGTACTCACCTCAGATGTTGAGATTCACGATTAGACGAGGTAGCCCCGCACGCCGGGGCCGCGCACGTGCAATTAGCAGTGTGCACCCAGGTATTACAGGGAACCGTTTCCGAGCTTATAAACGGTCCCCTGTAATACCTGGACGGATGCCGGCATTTTCTGAAATGACTCCTCGTAATACCGGGTATTGAAATATGCCGCTTCGAGACCCGAAAATGGTCTTCTTTAATACATATTTTGAGATTGGTATTAAAGAAGACCGCTGTTTCGATGAAAAATGGTAAATGGTAATACCCAGATTATCTGGATATTACCATTTACCATTTCTACAGCTAAAAGTAGCCAGAAGTAATACAAGTATCACTTCTGGCCAAAATGTAATCGCATGTAAGACGCGCCTTGAAACACCAACGCGACCGCCCCGAAGGCACCGCCCCTTTCCGGCTGTCGCTATAACGTGCGACGCGCCTCGATGGCACGCCCCAGGGTCAACTCGTCCGCATACTCAAGATCGCCGCCCACGGGCAGCCCACTCGCCAGACGGCTCACCGCCACGCCCAAGGGTTTAATGGTGCGGGCGAGATAGCTCGCAGTGGTCTCCCCCTCGATATTGGGGTTGGTCGCAATGATGACCTCTTGGATGTCCTCTGCGCCCAAACGTCCTATGAGTTCGCGGATGCGCAGCTGGTCCGGTCCGATCTTGTCCATGGGGCTGATGACGCCGCCCAGCACGTGGTACAGACCGTGATAGCTGCCCGTGCGCTCGATGGCGGACACGTCGCGCGGCTCGCCCACCACGCAGATGCGGGTGGTGTCGCGCGTGGAATCCGTGCAGATATCGCACTCGTCCGCCGTAGCGTAGTTAAAGCATCGACTGCAAAAATGAACCTGCTCCTTCACCTGCAAAATCGCATGGGCCAGCCGGCGCGCCTCCTCGGCGTCCGCCTCCAGCAGGTGATACGCGATGCGCTGGGCGGACTTAGGGCCAATGCCCGGGAGCCGCCCCAGCTCATCGAGGAGTATTTGCAAGCTGCGGTCTGCTGACATCTCCGTCTACTCGTCCAATCGCGCGGAAACTAGAAGGGCATGCCGGGGATATTGAGTCCACCGGTGATGGAGCTCATCTGCTTGCTGGCGACCTCGCTGACGCCGCGGATAGCCTCGTTGACGGCGGCGACGATCATGTCCTGCAGCAGGTCGACATCCTCGGGATCGAGTGCATCCGGGTCGATCTGGATGGAGACCAGCTCGAGATCGCCGTTGACGGTCGCCTTGACCATGCCGCCGCCAGCGGAAGCATCGATGGTGACGTCCTTCATGCTCTCCTGCGCCTGGGCAAGCTGCTCCTGCATCTTGCGGGCCTGCTTCATCATTTCCTGCATGTTCATTCCGGCCATGGGGACTCCTGTCTGGTCGAGGGGCGCGGGTGGCCCCGGCTTTCGCTTCTTTTACGTTTGGCATGGTACCACGCGCGCGAGGGCGCCGTAGCGCCACGTCCCCCGTAGGCGCGTCCGCAACGGAAACCGCCGGACCGCGGTAAGCGGCTTGCGATGGAAGACGGCAGCCGGAAACAAGGCGGGGCTACTCGCCAGGTTTGAACACGATACCGGGACCAAAGATGTCGCCCAACATGGACTTGGCCTCTTCCTCGTTCTTTGGAATCTGGTCCTCGGCGCCGGGGTGGGTCGCCCACGGCAGGGTTCCGGGCGCAGCCGCGGGGGCAGACGGGGCGACGGGGGCAGATGCGGGCAGCGCGGGATTTGGAGCCGCGGACGGGGCCGCCGTCGGCGCGGGCACGGACGGCGTCGCGGGCGCGTCTGCGGGCAGGTCCACGGGCGGAACGTCCGCGTCGCCCTCATAGGCGGCAATCGCGGCGTCGTCATAGGGAACCTGCTCATCCTCCCATGCCTTGCGATCCGCCTCGATATCGCGCTCGGCAACAACGGTGGGACCGCTTGTATGGTCAGCTTGGGGAGCTGCTGCGGGCACGGGGGCCGGTGCCGGAGCTGGCTGTTGCGGGACGGGAGCCGGGGAGCTCGCGGGGGCGGCGGCGGGCTCGGGGGCGGCGGCCGGTGCGGAAGGCACGGGCGCGGGCGCGCCAGCCATGGTGAACTCGACTTCGCGCTGCCCAAAGACCTGCACCGCAACGGGGATGATGACCGACTGGGAGTCCTTGCGAGCAAGCATCTTCATCGCAAAGCCGGACCCCGCGGGAAGCTCGACCACCAGCTTGGAGCCATCGTCCGAAGCCGCGTGAGCGCTCTGCAGCAGTGCGCCATGGGAAGGATGGGCGGCAACCACGCGCTTCACAACGTCCGTCCACTTTCGCTGCAGCTCGCCCGCATCGGTGACGGGCGCCGACGGCGAAGCCGCGGGCGCAGAGGCAGGCACCGGCGCAGGCTGTGACGCAACGGGCATCGGTGCGCTTACAGGCGCGGCGGCGGTACGAGGCGCAGGGGCGGCTGCCGGCTGCTTGGGTTGGGTCGGCTGCTGGGGCTGGGTCGGCTGCTGGGGCTGCACCGGGGCGGGTGCCGGCGCGGGCGCGGCCTTGGGGGCAGCGGGCTGCGACTGTACTGGCGCTGCCGCCGGAGCGACGGATGCCGCGGGGCGCTGCGCGTTTTTCATCCAAGGCAGGTCGCCAGAGCTTGATGCAGCCGGCTGGGGCGCAGGGCGCGACGGCGCAGTGGCGGGAGCGGCGGCAGACGCGCCGGCGGGGGCGGCAGCAGAAGCCGCGGGCGCCGAGGTAGCGGGGCGGCTGGCGCCGCTGGACGAAGCGGAGGCGACGGCACCGCCCAGCGCGGCGAGCGCCGCAGCGTCCATAGGCGCGCTGGGCACGCCGGAGGCGATCCTTGCCTCCAGGCGATCCAGGCGCTCGGCCAAAGCCTCAAGCGTCAAATCAGATTCCGGACGGGCCAACCTGGTGAGGGCGATCTCCAACACCAGACGCATATCGCTGGCGTTGCGCATCTCAAGCGCGGCATCGTCCAAAACCGTCAAGACGCGCGCCAAGCGGTCGGCGTTCTCAAAGAGAGAAGCCTCCTCCTTAAGCGCCGCCGCCTCCTCGGGCGTGCAATCTAGCAGCTCGGGCTTGGCGCCGGCGACAAAAGCGGTGTAAACGTCGCGCACGTGCCCCACCAGGTCGCGCGCGAGCTCCATAAGGTCGTTGCCCTCGTCCACCTGCGTGCGCACCAAGCCAAAGAGCTCAACCACGTCGCGCGACGCGATGCCGCGGGCGAACTGGGCGAGAATGGTCGAGGACACCTCGCCCAAAAGCGAGCGGGCATCTGCCAGGCGCACGGAGCCCCCACCAAAGACGGAGAGCTGCTCCAGGGTGGAAAGCGCATCGCGCATGCCGCCGCGGGCGTGCTTGGCCACAATCTCCAGCGCTTCCTCGTCATATGAGAATCCCTCTTGCTCGCACACGTAGCGCATGCGGGCCAGAATGTCCTCATTTGAGATGCGGTGGAAGTCGAAGCGCTGGCAGCGCGACAAAATGGTGTCCAGCAGCTTTTGCGGATCGGTGGTGCACAGGACAAAGACCACGTGGCTGGGAGGTTCCTCCAGCGTCTTGAGCAGGGCGTTGAACGCCTGCGTGGTCAGCATGTGGACCTCGTCGATGATGTAGACCTTATAGGTGCCGCGCACCGGGGCGAAGTTGACGGAGTTGATAATCTCCTCGCGGACGCTATCGACGCCCGTGCGGCTTGCGGCGTCCAGCTCGTAGACATCCGGGTGCGCGCCCTCGGCGATGGCCTCGCACTCCGGGCAGGTGCCATCTGGCATGCAGCCATGGTCGCCATGGGCCTTCTGACACAGCAGCGCCTTGGCCAGGATGCGTGCCATGGTGGTCTTGCCCGTTCCGCGCGGACCGCAGAACAGGTACGCATGGGACAGTCGCCCCTCTGTGACGGCGTGCTGCAACGTGGACACAATATGCTGCTGGCCCACTACGCTCTCAAACGTCAGCGGACGATATTTTCTGTAGAGCGACTCCATGGGAGCTCTCCTCCTTATAACATGCTGAAACAACGACGCGTATGCGCGCGAGGATGAACGGGAAACGCAAAGGCCTGGGGCTACAGCCCGCGCTCCGCAAGCCTGCGGTCAATGTCTCGCAGGATGGAGCGGATAGCGAAGAGCTGCCGGTAGGTGGCGCTCTTGACCTTGCCCTGGGACCTCAGCCGCTCCATCCGCTCGCCCGTCTGGGCAAGCTCGCTGCGAACATCGCGCGCAAAGGCGTCGTATGCCGCCAGGCGCGTCGCCGCCTCTGCCGAGTCAGCGCTCATATTCGTCCACCTCCCAGGGTATATACTCGCTTACCGCACCGCCGGCGCGCGACCGCGCCGGATGCGTGTTTACCCATGATACCTTTTGGCGGGCGCGGCTATACGCACGGCCGCATGGAGAGGAAGCCACATGAGCGATCTTTCGACCGACCCTTCAACCACCCCCATCGATACCGTCGCGCGCGTTGAAAATGTAGACGGGACCGCCCCCGCCGATGGCTCCGCCGAGCGCCGCCGTCCGCGCTTTATCTGCGAATACGAATACACCGACGACCTCCTCACCCGCTTCGCGCGCATGCAGGTGAGCGCAAAGCGCCGCGGGGCCCTGCTTTTGATGGGCTGCATCGAGATCGCGATTGGCCTGCTGTGGATCTTCTCGCCGCAGTCGCTGCATTGGGCCGGCTTTTTCTTTGTCGCCGTGGGCGCGTACAGCCTGTGGTACCGCTCCAACATGTACCAGAACCTCGCCCGGCGCTACATTCGCTCCATGGAGAAGGACGAGAGCGAGATGGGCGGGCGCCACCGTCGCATCGTGGTAACCGATGAAGCGGCGATCGTCTTTGCTTCCGACGATCGCTCGCAGCGCTACGAGTTCTCCGAATTTACCGATTTCCAGCACGACGACGCCATGTTCGTCGCCATCTTTGGCGTGAACGGCGTGGCGTTCCCCGTCGACTCCTTCACCCTGGGAACCGCCGCGGAGTTTGGCGACTTCCTCGCCTCGAAGCGCTATCCCGCCGGCTCCATGGGACCGGATACGCCCAACCGATAGGCGGACACCCCCGCCGGCTCGTCCAGAGCTACAGAGCTATTCAATGTTGACGACAATGTTGATGAAACGCACAGAAGGACGCTTTTCCAGCCAGTCATCATGCGAAAAAGCGTTCCTTTTGTGCGTTTTGCCGTTTGCGGAACCCCCGACATCGCGGAGACGCCGCCAACGCAGCTCGTAAAAGCAGATTGGCCGCCTATAGAGCGCACATATTAGGACAATATGCGGAAGATTCTCTGCTGCAGCATCCTCCATCCTTTATTGCGCTGCGCTTCCCATACCGTCCCCGCATGGGAAGCGCGCGATCCAGCAACACATGCATATGGGCATGCATATGGAAGAGTGAGGACGATCCATGAGTAAAGCCTATGATCGGACGCTCGATACGCTACTCGCGGAAGCCGATACGAAAGGGATGTGCCTCGCCCCGCGCGATCGCCACCTGAAAAGGCTGCTGCGCGCCCGCGTCAGCTCCGGCAGCGTAAAGGAGCCCGCAAAAGGGCTGTTCGTCAGTGCCGCCCGATGGGAATCTGCGGACATGACCAAGCGGGCGCAAGCATGGCGCATTATCCGCGGGCTGCAACATCTGCATCCAGCATGGGTCTTCTGCAGCTTCAGCGCCGCCCTGATTCATGGCCTCGAGCTCTCCAACCGCCTTCTAAAACCCGTCCACGTAATCTCGCACCGAAGCCGGATCACCAACGATATCGTCCACCACGCCGTCGACTCGTTCGAAATCAGAACCGTCATGGGATTGCGCGCCACCGACATGACCAGAACGCTATTCGATTGCCTAAAAAGCTGCACGTTCCCCCAAGGACTTGCCATAGCGGACTCCGCCCTTCGAACCACTCGGACCTCGCGCGAGGGCTACCTCCGCGCGATCGAACGGCGCTATCACGACCAGGAGGGGGTCCAGAAAGCACTCAGGACGATGTCGCATGCAAACGGGCTCAGCGAAAACGGAGGGGAATCGTACGCGCGCGGTGCCATGATCGAGCTGGGTTTCAAGACGCCTGACCTGCAAGTGCGCCTCACAGACCCGCTCAACCCCTCAATCGAGTACAGGATAGATTACGGATGGGACGTAGGTGACCACCTTATCCTGGGGGAACTTGACGGCAAGGGCAAGTATGCCAGCAAGAGCGGGGCCCCGCTCGACCTTGGCACCGTAATGGCCGAACGAGAGCGAGAGGCCCGCATTACGACGTATCGCCCCGTCATCTTCCGTTTCGCGTTCCCCCTTGTATACAGACCCGATGAGTTCGCAGCGCTGCTTGATGCGCATGGCGTTCTCCGCCTCAACTCCTGATCGCCAATCAGCATCTCCCCGCCCCCCGGCTGGCGCCGTCCCCGGCCCCCGGCCGGCGCTGTTCAGACCCGTCCGTCGCGCATTTTTCGTGAGAACCACAAATGGACGCTTTTTCCTTTGTCTCCAAGCCAGAAAAACGACCGTTTGTGGTTCTCATCGCAAGCGGAGCCGGGCCCGCCCCGTACGGGCAGGAACACGAGCGGGATGCGGGCAGACACCGCGCGGCGTGCGCGCGGCGCCTCGCGGTTCCATACCTCCACGGTTCCGCCATCTGCAGCGTGATAAAATGCGGCAACGCATGCCTTAGACACACTTCAAACGCACCAGAAAGGCATCTTCATGCCACTCTTCTCGTCACAGCGATCGCCGCAACGGGTGCAGCAACGGCCCCAACAGGGATCTCAGCAACCCCGGCGCGCCAACTTCGCGCAGGCCCCCGCCCCCGCGCCACAGCCTGCGGGCACGGCGGCATCTGCCCTGCTCAAGCGCTATCGACCGCTCGAAACCCGGGCCGCCGGCGGCTTTGGCAGCGTCGAAATCTGCCTGGACGGGCGCCTGCAGCGGCGCGTCGCCATCAAGCGCATGCCCTTGGCGTCGCCCTACACGCGCGCCACAGCGGAGACCACGCGCACCGCGCTCGCGGAGGCGCGCACGGCAAGCATGCTCCAGCATCCCAATATCGTCTCCGTCATCGACTTCACCTATGATGCCGGGTACGCCTATCTGGTTATGGAATACGTCGACGGCATGTCGCTGGAAGAGTTCCTCTCGCAGGTAGAGGGCAATTCGCTCACCTACGATGAAGCCGCCTGCATCGCAGACGCCCTGGTGCAGGCCGTCGCCTACGCCCACGAGAACGGCGTGCTCCATCTGGACATCAAGCCCGCCAACGTGCTGATCGACCGCAGCGGGCACGTCAAGATAACCGACTTTGGCATGGCGACCCTCACCAGCGCGGCGGGCTTTGGCGGGGCGCGCGGCGGCACCATCGGCTACATGCCGCCCGAGCAGCTGCGCGGCGACTATGTGGACGAACGCAGCGACATCTTCTCGCTCGCCTGCGTCCTCTACGAATCGCTCTGCGGCGACGCGCCCTTCCGCGCCGGCTCGCCCATCGACTCCATGACCCGCATCAACGAGGGCGTGGTCCTACCCGGCACCCTTTTACCGGACTTGCCGGAGCTCGCCGAGCAAGCGCTCTTGAGCGCCCTGGACCCAGACCCCGCCATGCGCATCTCCTCCGTCTTGGACTTTGGCGACCGCTTTCTGTACAACCTGGGCAATCCGCGCGAGGGCCGCAAGAGCCTTGCGCGCATGATCGACCAACTTACGTCGGACGAGGAGGAATCGCAGGACGAAGACTCCTTGACGCCCAGGCGCACCTGGGAGCTTGACCCTGCAGAAGGCCACCTGGGCAGCCGCGACCCGCGCGCCCGGCGCATCGCCATGGGCCTTGTCGCCGGCGCCTCCGTCGCTGCCGTCACATTTTCCCTCATGCAGACCGTAGGCGTTGCAAACCCGCTGGCATGCCTGCTCTCGGCGCTCGCTGTTGGAGCCGCCGCGGGAGCCGCGCCGCAAATGGGCTCCGCGCTGGCGCTCGCCGGCCTGGTCTTCACGGTCACCAGCGCCACCGCGTCCCTCGCGGGGATCCCCACCATCGTCCTCATCTTCGCCCTCGCCGCCGCCTGGTGGCTGGTGTGGGGCCGCACCGTCCCCGCCGCCTCGATGGCCTTGGCCGCGTGCATGGCCCTCTCCGTCGTCGCGAGCAGCCCCTCCGCGCTGGCGCCGGTCGCGGCCGCGGCGGGCTACTTCCTCTCGCCGGTCACCGCCGCGGTCTCGATCGCTCTTGGCACCGCGTTCTCCGCCCTCATGCTCGCCGCGTCCCAAGGCGCGGGCCAGCTTCCTATAGATGTCGCCTTTGCGGCCCTAGCCTCGCCGGACACGCTGATGGCAATCGCGGGCGCCGCAGCCCTATCAGCGGGCATCTCGCTTGCGCACCGCCTCGCCTGGAATCGATACCAAGATTCCCTCGGAACCGGCGCATTTGCACTGGCGTACGCGCTGCCGCTGGCCGTTTCCCCCGCGTTGCTGTGTCTTGCGCACCCTATGGAAATTGCCAGCTTGTCAACGGCGCAGGTCCTAACAGCGGGGGCGAGCGGAGGGCTTTCCTCTATAATCGTTTGGATATGTGCATACACACTTGGCTATAAGCATGTTCCGGAAGGTGATCGTTCGTGAACTTCCTCAATATCTTCGAAGACCGCGTCGCCGGCATCTTTGGCGCCACGCGCGCGCCGTTCTCGTTCAAAAAGCTCGCCCGGCAGGCCGCGCGCGAGATGGAAGATCAGACGCTGGTTATAAACGGCGTCAACACCGCGCCGGCGCTCTACACCATCCTTATCGCCAATGAGGACGATCCCCTCATGGCGCCCTATTACCCGCAGCTCTCTGCAGAGGTGAGCGAGCTGGTCAAGGCGCAGGCTGATAAAAAGCGCTATGTCTTTGTGGGCGAGCCCCTGGTTCGCTTTATGATCGACCCTTCGCTTAAGAGCGGCCGCTTCTCCGTCTTTGCCGAGAACGTGGACGCCCCCACCCTGGGTCGCCTGTACGAGGAAGAGCGCGCCTACCAAAAGGGCCTCACCGGCGCGCAGAAGCCCCAGCGCGTCCCCGCCCCCGTCGAGACCCGTCCGGCGACGCAGCCCGCCGCAGCCTTTGCGGGCGCGGGCTCCCAACAGGGAGACCTTGCTTCTTCCGTGCCCTCGCCCGCGGCAGACCCGTTTGCCCCCGCAGACCCCTTCGCACCGGCAGCCGACCCGTTTGCACCCAACCCCATCGACCCCGCAGCCCCCATCCCCGTACCGCAGACCATGACGCGCGACGCGATGGCCGGCCTGGGCGGAGCCGCCGCCGCAGGCGCTGCCGCCGGGGCCGCCGCCGGCCTTGCGGCATCCGTACCCAGCGTTACGTCCCCCCGCCCCCAGCAACCGGCGCAGCCGCGAGCCCAGCTGGTCGATGTGGTGACCGGCGAGGCGCTGGGCATCAACGGCGCCCGCTGCATCGTGGGCCGCGAGCGCGCCGCCGCCGACGTGGTCCTGCGCGACCCCAACGTGAGCCGCCGACACGCGCAGCTCACCTACACGGGCAGCGACTGGTCCATCGAGGACCTCAACTCCACCAACGGCACCCTGGTCAACAACCGCCGCATCTCGCGCTGCCCGCTGCGCGACGGCGACCTTCTCACCTTTGGCCTGAGCACGTTCGAGTTTAGGGGCTGAGCCGCCATATGATCGACCTGATCCTGTTTGCGGGACGCATCGTCCTGGTCATCCTGCTCTACATCTTCCTGTTTGCCGTCATGAAGACGGGCGTGGGCCTGGTCCGCGGCCAGCGTCGCGACTCCGCGATCTGGACCATCGACGTCGACAAGGGCCCGCGCGGTATCCGCGGCATCCACGTGGACATGCTGGGCCCGGTCATCGTCGGCCGCTCCCCCAGCTCCGACATCTGCATCAACGAGCCGTTTGTCTCGGCATCGCACGCCCGCTTCTCGCTGCAGGGGCCCGCGCTGGTCATCGAAGACCTCAACTCGCTCAACGGCACCCTGGTCAACGGTCGCCAGCTGGTCGAGCCCGCCACCCTCCGCGAGGGTGACGAGGTCCAGATCGGCGACGTTGTCATGAAGGTGAACCGCCGATGACGGACGAGGAGAACAACCTCACGCAGCGCCCTGCAGACGCTTTCGACCTCGAGCCCGCAGACGAGCTCGAGGCGCTTGCCGCCGCGCACGTTGCACAGGCCAACGCACAGGCGGACGATGAGCTGGAGACGCTCGCCGCCGCCCACGTTGCCTCCACGCTTGCCGCCGGCTCTCACGCAGACGCGCCCCAAGAAGACGCCCCTCGTGCAGAGCGACCCCACGCGGACCGCTCCCATGCCGAGCACTCGCACAGCGAGGACCTCTTTGAGGCGTCGGCGGAGTACGTGGGCGAGGCCCGCTCGATACCCGGCTTTCTCGAAGCGGCTGCCGGGCCCGTGGGCAAGCACGCGGCCTCTGCAGAGGATGCCGCGCCATCCGGCGACGCAGGCTCCTCCGATGCCGGCGCCGGCGCCGCAAGCTCCGTCGACGCCGCTGACGCTGCAGACGCCGCGCGCGCAGCCGCCCCTGCAGCCCATACGCCGCAGCGCGCCAATGAAGACGAGGACGACGCACAGGCGGAAACTTCGCCCGCGGACACCGCGGAGATAGACGTCGCCGCCGTCGAGGCCAAGCTCAAGGACCCCGGTTCCACCCAGAGCTTCGCCCCCATCACGGACGACCTCATCGATGCCGACTCAACCTATGACGCCGGCACCACCACGCAGCTTATGTGGGGCGCGCGCTCCGATGTGGGCTGCGTGCGCTCGCATAACGAGGATTCCTACCTGGTCCAATCGCCGCTCTTCTGCGTGTGCGACGGCATGGGCGGCCACGCCGCGGGCGAGGTGGCGAGTTCCATCGCCGTGGAGACCATCGCCAAAACAGCTCCGCATACCGCCGATCCCGCCCTGTTGGGCGCAGCCATCGAAGCCGCCAACGCCGCGGTGATCGAAGCCGCACTCAACGGCCTGGGCAAGCCGGGCATGGGCTGCACCGCCACGGCCGCCTACATAGAGGGCAACACCATCGCTATCGCCCACGTAGGCGACTCGCGCGCATACCTGCTGCACGAGGGCACGCTCATCCGCGTCACCCGCGACCACTCCTACGTGGAGGAGCTGGTAGACGCCGGCGAGATCACCGCAGACGAGGCTCGCGTCCACCCCAACCGCTCCGTTATCACGCGCGCGCTGGGCTCGGACCCCGCCATGTACGCGGACCATTTCTCCCTCAATATCGAAGAGGGCGATCGCCTTATCCTGTGCTCAGATGGCCTGTCCAGCATGATTCCCGACGGCGAGATCGAAAACATCGCCACCCAATCGTCCACCGCCCAAATCTGCACCGACAATCTAGTCGATGCAGCGCTGGCCGCCGGCGGCTCCGACAATTGCACCGTCGTGGTGGTAGACGTGGTAGACGATGGCAAGTTGCGCGAGATCTCCAAGCGTCGCCGCCGCAACGTTATCGCCGTCATCAGCGCCGTCGTCGCGCTGCTCGCCCTCATAGGCGTCATCGCGCTGGCATCCGTCGCCAACTCGGTGTACCTGGGCGTCAAGGACGACGCCGTCGCCATCTACAAGGGCGTCCCTAACAAGGTTATGGGCTTTGAGCTGCACTGGCTTGAGGACGAGACGTCCGTCATGCTAAGCGACCTGCCCGAGGACACCCAAAACCGCTTGCGCGAGGGCATTCCCCAGGAGAGCGTCGAGGCCGCGGCCAAGACGGTTTCCAAATACCGCGAGCAGATTGACGAAGACCAAAGCAAGCAGATACAGGACGCCAATGTTGTGCGCTCTGGCGTTGAGGCCGATAGCGGCAGCGCCATCCCCGGCACCGCCTCTTCAGGCGATGTCGCCAACTCGGTTTCCTCGTCCGCTGAAAACCCGACCTCTGGAGGCGATGCCCAGTGAGCAGCCGCCGCAATACCGAGCTCTTCTTGCTGATTTCGGCCGCGTTCCCCGTGGTGCTGCTGTACGCCATGTACGTGATCACCACCGGAACCGCCCTGACGTTCCAGACGCTCGCCGTGCCCCTTGGCCTGTTCGCCGCCTTTGCCGCGGCCCATATCGCCGTGCGCATCCTGGCACCCGGAGCCGACCCCGCGATTCTGCCCGTGGTCTTCTTGCTCTCGGGCGTCGGCATCACGTTTGTTACGCGCGTCAAGCCAGAGCTGGCGATGAACCAGCTCATCATCCTCTTTGCCTCCATTGTCCTTATGGTCATAACGCTTGCGCTGGTTAAAAACCTGGACGTGGTCAAAAAATACAAGTACTCGCTGGGTGCCATAGGCATCTTGCTGCTGCTGCTACCCATCTTTATCGGTACGGAGATCTACGGCTCAAAGCTGTGGATCACCATTGGCGGCTTCTCCATCCAGCCAGGCGAGTTCGCAAAGGTCTTCATCGTCCTTTTCCTAGCAGGTTATCTTGCCGAGAACCGCGAGCTTCTCTCCATCTCCAACCACGAGGTGCTGGGCTTTAAGATTCCCCGCCTCAAGCTGCTGCTGCCGCTCTTTGTGGTCTGGGGCATCTGCATGCTCATCGTTGCCTTTGAACGCGACCTGGGCAGCGCCGTGCTGTTCTACACCATCTTCCTGCTGATGCTCTACGTTGCTACGGGCCGCATCTCCTACGTCGTCATCGGCTTTGCGCTGCTGGCCGTGGGCGGTTTTGGGGCGTACAAGGTCATGAGCCACGTGCAGACCCGTTTCCAGATCTGGCTCGACCCGTTCGCCGACCCTTCCGGAGATGGCTACCAGCTGGTGCAGTCGCTGTTCTCCCTGGCAGATGGCGGCCTGGTGGGCACGGGTATTGGCAAGGGCATGCCCACGTTGATCCCCATCGTCGAGTCCGACTTCATCTTCTCCGCCATCGGTGAGGAGATGGGCCTTCTGGGCGGCGCCGCGGTCCTGTTCCTGTTCATGTTGTTCGCCGTGCGCGGCCTCACCACCGCCGCCCGCGCCAAGTCCGACCTCGCCGCATTTTGCGCCAGCGGCCTTACCGCGGCAATCTCCTTCCAGGCGTTCCTCATCGTCGGCGGCGTCACCCGCCTCATCCCCCTTACCGGCGTCACCCTGCCCTTCATGAGCCAGGGCGGCTCCTCGCTGCTGTCGAGCTTCATCATCGTTGCGCTCCTGCTGCGCGCCGGCGACGAGGCCACGGGCCGCGAAGCCGAGCTCTCCGGCACCGGCATCATGGCCGCGCAGGACGTCCCCGTCCCTGGCGGCGTCAGCGCGGCGGGCACCCGCGTCTATGGCGGCAACGCATCCGCCGCAGGCCTCACCGGCTCCGCTGGTGGATCGCACGCGCGCCCCGGCTCCCGTCTGCGCCGCCGCCTGCTCGACACACCCGAATCCGGCGTTTTGGGACGAGTCGCGCTCGCCAAACGTCTTACCGTAGCGGTCTTCGCTTTCACGGCCCTGTTCGCGATCCTTGTCGGCAACCTCACCTACATCCAAGTGTTCAAGGCCAAGGACTACCAGAACATGTCCATCAACAACCACAGCATCGCGCGCGCGGCCTACGTCAAACGCGGCTCCATCATCACATCCGATGGCGTGACGCTGGCCGAATCCATTCAGAACGAGGACGGTACATACAGCCGCTCCCACCCCAACGGCAACCTTGCCGCCAACGTGGTGGGCTATTACTCCACCCGCTACGGCACCGCCGGCGTCGAGAGCACCATGAACGAGACGCTCACCGGCTCCAAGGACTACTCCAGCTGGATGAATGCGGTGAACTCGCTCGCAGGCATCTCTCAGCCGGGCAATTCCGTCAAGCTCACCATCGACTCGCGCATTCAGTCGGCCGCCGAGCAAGCGCTCTCCGGCATGAGCGGCGCCATCGTGGTCCTCGACCCGCGCACCGGCGCCGTGCTGGCCTCTGCCACCGCGCCCAGCTACGACAACAACGACGTCGAGGCCTCGATCAGCGCAACCGAGGAATCCGGCGTCTCCATGTACGACCGTGCCACCCAGGCGCTCTATACGCCGGGCTCCACCTTCAAGGTGATCACGCTCGCCGCCGCGCTTGACACCGGCGCATCCAGCTTACAGGAGACCTACAGCGCCCCCTCCAGCATGGAGATCGGCAACGCCGACGTCACCAACTATGAGAACGCCAACTTTGGCACCATTTCGCTGCGCCGTGCCTTCGCGGTCTCGTCCAACGTAGTCTTTGGCCAGGTTGCCAACCAGGTAGGCGCCACCTCCCTGGTGCAGTACGCCAACGCCTTTGGCTACGGGCAGTCCCTTGGCCTAGACTTCTCGACCGCGGCCTCCATCATGCCCGACCCCTCGCTGATGACCGAGTGGGAGCTGGCATGGGCGGGCGCCGGCCAGCCCGTGGGCCAGGGGCACACTGCCGGCCCGCAGACCACGCCCATGCAAAACGCGGTCATGGCGGCAGCCATCGCCAACGGCGGCATCGCCATGAACCCCTACGTGGTCGCGCAGACCCTCTCGCCCGAGGGCACGGTCATTAAGAGCACGCAGCCGCGCTCCCTTGGCCAAGCCGTAAGCTCCAGCACCGCCCAGCAGGTAAAGGAAGCCATGCTCGACGTTGTTGAGGAGGGCTCGGGCGGCGCCGCGGCGGTCGCAGGCGTCAAGGTTGCCGGCAAGACCGGCACCGCAGAAACCGGTACCCACGTGAACTCCGTCTTTGTTGGGTTCGCGCCGTACGATACGCCCACCGTGGCGATTTCCGTTATGTTGGAAAACTACGACGTGCACGGCGTCAAAGCCACCTACGTAGCCAGTCAGGTACTTTCCGCCGCACTCTCCGCGCAAGGGTTGTGATAGGGTGCCTCACTAATAACTTCGCACGCATCGCATCCCGTATTGTTTGGTTAAAACGCTCAGAGGTTTAAAGGAGCAGCTCACATGGAACAGCAGAGGGTTTTGGGAGGTCGATACCTTCTCAAAGACAAGGTAGGATCAGGCGGCATGGCCACCGTCTACCGTGCGCAGGATCAGGTTTTGGACCGTACCGTCGCGGTCAAGATCATGCTGCCGCAATACGCCGGCGACGCCACGTTCGCCGCGCGCTTCAAGCAAGAGGCCCAAGCGGCGGCCGGCCTGCAAAGCCCCTACATTGTCGGCGTCTATGACTGGGGCAAGGATGGCGACACCTATTACATCGTCATGGAATACCTGCGCGGCACGGACCTTAAGAGCGGCATCCGCAGCCACGGCGCGCTGGACCCCAAGAAGGTCGCCCAGATTGGCTCGCAGATCTGCGCCGCCCTCTCTGTTGCCCACAAGCATGAAATCGTCCACCGCGATATCAAGCCGCAAAACATCATGGTCCAGCCCGACGGCAACATCAAGGTCATGGACTTTGGCATCGCCCGCGCCAAGAACAGCCACCTCACCCAGGACAACAACGTGCTGGGCACCGCCCACTACGTGAGCCCGGAGCAGACGCGCGGCCAGGAGCTTGGCCCCACGAGCGACATCTACTCGCTTGGCGTCGTGATGTACGAGTGCGCCACCGGTCGCGTTCCCTTTGACGGCGATGATGCCATCTCCGTTGCCCTTAAACAGGTCAACGAGATGCCCGTGCCGCCCAGCCAGATCAACTCCAGCGTAGACCCAAGCCTCGAGCGCATCATCCTGCGCTGCATGGAAAAGGACCCCGCAAATCGCTTCCAGTCCGCCGAAGAGCTGCGCGGCGTGCTGAACACCTACCTCTCCGGTCGCACCGTCGACGTCCCCGAGCCCACCCGCGTCATCGGCGCCGCAGCGGGCATGGGCGCTACGGAGACCCGTGTGATGAACGACTCCACCCAGATGATGGCCCGTCCCGCCGCAGCGCAGACCACCGCTCGCCCAGCAAGCCGCAACGCCGCCCGCGGCGGAGCGCCCTCGAGCACAAACGGGTTTGAGCCGGTTGACAACGGCATGGGTAAAGGCAAGATCGCCGCTATCGTAGTGGGCGTTATCGCCGTTATCGCTTTCGCCGTCTTTGCTGCCAGCCAATTCCTTGGCGGCGGCGAGACCGTCGACATGCCCAGCCTAATTGGCTGGGAGCAAGAGGCGGCCGTCGACAACCTGCGCTCTTTGGGTATCACCAACGTAGAGATCACCCAGGAATTCAATGATGAGCAGGACGAGGGCAAGGTCTGCGACCAAACCCCTGACGGCGGTAGGTCAGTCCACACTACCGATAAAGTGACCCTGGTCATTTCTAAGGGCGAGAAGCCCGCGGAGACCACCACGGTTCCCAAGCTCGTCGGTCGCACCCAAGAAGCCGCCGAAGCCGCGCTGAAGCAGGCGAATCTTAAGGGCAAGGCGGTCACCGAGGCCAACGACGCGGACAAGGGCGAAGTCTTTGAGCAGTCCATTGCCGAGGGCGAAGAGGTAGAAGTCGACACCGTTGTTGAGTACAAGGTTTCCGCCGGCCCCGATGAGCAGGCTGTTCCCGGCGTCCTGGGCATGACCAAGGCCAAGGCGTCCAACGAGCTGACCAACGCCGGCTTTAAGGTTGCCTACGCCGAGGATTACAGCGACGAGTACGACAAGGGAACGGTCATGGCTCAAAGCCACACCGGTACCGCCGCCCCTGATACCGAAATCACCATCACCATCTCTAAGGGCAAGAAGCCAGGCAGCGACGATGACGATTCGAGCGATAACTCCGGCTCCGGCAGCCAGACCGGCGGCTCCGTTTCCGTCCCCAGCCTCTCCGGCATGACCAAGGCTCAGGCCGAGAGCGCGCTGAAGAATGCGGGCTTTGTTCCCAGCTTCTCTTATGCCGATGGCACCAACGAGGGCATCCACCCCGACTACGTCATCAGCTGGAGCCCCACCGGTTCCGCCAAGACGGGCGACACCATCAACGTAGTGGTCGCCTACGGAGAACCCTCCGAGTAAGCCAACACTTCGACAGCTTGCACAAGATAATCCCCCGGCCGGCCAACCGCCCGCCGGGGGATTAATTTTGCCGAGAACAAATAGCACGTTAGAAAGTGCGGCGGCTCGCCCAGTCCCAAGCGCCTGCCGGGACCAAATAGCACGTTGGTGCGGAATCGAGGTGTGCCAAATAATGGCTTAGTGCGGAGGTTAGGACAAATAGTTAGTTAGTGCGGTTCCAAAAGTGTCAAATAGTGCATTAGTGCGGTGAAAGAGGGTGAAAGGCGGGGTACCTTATGAATAAGAACCTAACATTACCCGAGCTAGATTACTTGGACGATATTGCCTGCTGCATAAAAATCCATCGCCGGACCGCCTCCTGTCCGCACTAACGCACTATTTGTCCCAACCTCCGCACTAAAGCACTTTTTGACACTCACCCCTCTCCGCACTAACGTGCTATTTGGTCCCGCTACCTCGCCACCCCACCATCCTGCCGGACGGGCACCGCGAGCTTAATCAGCGCAGCAAGAGGCCTTCAATCGCTCGCTCCACACCCACCCCACCACAAGCGAAGCGTGCCACACGCTTGGGCGCTGCAAAATAGAAACCCGCCTTAACGCCATTCTTGAAAAGGCGTTAAGGCGGTCCGTATCAGGCATATGCCGAAAACAATAGTCGCGGGACGAGTCGAGCTGGCGCGCGAACGCACGAGGCGCAAAGCGAATGCCCTATTTGGCATTGAAGCCGTAAGACTTCCCCATCTCGCTCACAAACTGAGAGACCTCTTTGACATCGCAACCGGGCAGGCGAATGGGACGCTCGATATCCTTGATCCTAAAAGTGACAACCGGGTTGCCATGATCTTTGGCAACGCGCGCGGCATCGACTTTTGACCAAGCGTAGCGCACGCCGTCGATGTACACGCCAGTACGGCCGACGCCGTTGCGCACCGCCGCCATAAAGATGGCGAAAGCAAACAACACGGAACCCGTCGCGATCTCTTTAAGGCTCTGGCCCGCAAAGAAGTAGTAACCGACAGCGAACACAATAAGGCCGACAGATACCACATAGGTCCACGGACCGCGCGAAACCTCGAACACCAGTGAGCGGCGCTGCTCAACCAGCAGGTACAACGTGTAGACAAGCATAACGGCGCCGATGGCGAATAGGGCGTAGACTAACCAGGAATCCTTTTGAGCCAACAGATCCATACGATTCTTCTCCTTGATTTCGCTATCCGCAGACGCTGCAGATTTAGGCGGTCGATGGGCAAAAGCCAATAGAAACTTGATACCCAAACGCTAGACGCCCATGTACTTGACCATGTTAAACGCGCAGATACCCATGATAACAACCATCAAGCCAATAATGAGCTTGTCCACGGCCCGGTCATCGATTCTGCTGTTCACCTTACAGCCCGCAAAGCCGCCGCTGCCGCAGATGGTTCCGATGGCGGACGCGAAGAACGCGATCGCTGCGACAAGAAAGGTCATAGCGCGGTGCTAACCCTGTTCCTTTATGCGCTATTTCTGCAGTGCTTCAAGCGCGTCGACGGCCTTTTTGTAATAGGCATCCGCAGAAGCACTGTCGTTTCTGTTTTCATACTGGACGGCGATGAGCTGGTACAGGCGCAGGCGCTCGCCCTCGCCCGCCTTGTCGAGTCTGGCGAGCATCTGGTCGAGGTACTTGTCCGAATGGTTCAAGAAGATCTCGAAGGTCTCGCGGCTCACCTGCGCCAGCCCCTCGTCGCCCATCTTCTCAATGCTCTCCAGCACCTTTTTGGCACGGCTCTTATCTTCGTTCTCAACAAAGAATGCAAATGCCTTGCTGTACAGCGCCAACTGCTGCTCGCGGTTCATCTTAAGGCCCATCATCTCGTCGATGATGCGAGTGGCCTCGCCTACGTTCTCAAGGCCCATCTGGCAGTTGAGCCTCATAAAAAGCTGGTTATAGCGGGGGTAGACCATCTGGGTCAAAGTCTTGTCCAAAAGCGCAAGGCAGCTTGCGTAATCCTGCTCGCTAAAGTAATGCTCGATCTTGGCAAAGATGGTGCGCTTCTTAACTTCCATAAAGATGGTTCCCGCAATAGCGAGGCCCAAAATCGCAAAGCCAATGACCTTCATATCCATGTCTATCCCCCGTCTCACATCAAGGCGCCCGCGCACGCAATCGCGTATGCGGGCGCCTTGGCGGCGCTTACTGGTACAGCATGGTAGCAGGCTTTTGACCAACCACCAGCTTGCCGTCTACCACATAGCCCTCGGGACGGCCCTCAAGCTCGCTCACAAGCGCGGCGCGCAGCTGGGCGATGCGATCCGCATGCGCCTCGTCGGCGATAAGGTCATGTTCCTCGCGCGGGTCGGCGTCCAGGTCAAAATACTGCTCGCGACCGGTCTGGGTAAACCAGATGTACTTGTCATGCGGCGTCACAATGTACTGGTTTGACTGCTCCATATCACGGCTATGCTCGCCGTGCACGTATGGACGAGAAATCGCCTCGCCGGCAGTCAACTCGCCCACTAGCGAAACGCCGTCCACGTCTTCTGGAACATCGATGCCGCACAGTTCCAGCATGGTGGGCATGATATCCATCAACTCCACGGCACTGTCGCTGGTGCGGACCACGCGCGGCGCCACGTTCTTGCCCACGTGGATGATAAGGGGAATGCGCGCGCTGCCCTCGTATGGAAGCACCTTGCGGAACAAGCTGTGGTCGAAGAGCATCTCGCCATGGTCCGCCGTGAAGATGATGACGGTGTCATGGTAGGTCTCGTCGTTCTCCAATGCGGTGATCAAGCGGCCAATCTGGTGATCCAGATGCGTGATGCAGGCATAATAACCGGCTATGGCCTCGCGGCGCAGCTCCGCGTCGCGGCAACCGTGCACGCTGTCCAACACCATGCCGTCGCGTTGCGTCGCGGCCTCGTCGTCCCAATCGCCGCGGGCGGGTTCGCGCAGGTCCATATCGCGGTACAAGTCAAAATAGGACGCCGGCGCATCAAAGGGCGGATGAGGGCGAACAAAACTGGTCATGAGGAAGAATGGGCGCGTGCGGTCGCGCGTCTCCAAAAAGCGGATGGACTCGTCCACAACCCAATTGGTGGGATGCAGGCGCTCCTCATAGATCCAGGGATGCGTGATCCAGGAGTTGTTCTCGACGCCGGAACCGTTGACGTCGGCGAACTCGCCTAGCTCGTTTTTAAGGAAGCGCACGTAATCATCGCTCACCGTCTGGTGCATCCAATGCGGCAGGTTCGCCTTGCGGTAGTGCCCAATGTAGCCGTCGTGCAAGCGCATGTGCTCAAAGCCGCAACCCAAACGAGGCGGATGCACGTGCATCTTGCCCACCACCGCGGTCTGGTATCCGCCGTCGCGCATCTCCTGGGCCAGCATATGGTCGTAATTCCAATCGATACCGTCTTGGTATCCCACGCGGCCATGGTGCTGGGGCGTCTTGCCCGTAAACAGCCCGGCGCGCGCCGGAATGCAGCTGGGGCAGGCGGAATACGCGTTTTCAAACAGCACGCCGTCGGCCGCCAGCGTATCCAAATAGGGCGTCTTCACGTCCGGATGCCCATCAATCCCCAAGCAGTCGCCACGGAATTGATCGCACATCACCAACAGCACATTAGGACGATTAGAGGACGGCGCAGCATTGCTCTTCCCCATCGCACACCTCCTTCCTTATTTGGCATCTTCCAAGATATCGCAATGAGAAAGCCGGCAAAACGCTTGCGCGCCCACCGGCTTGATATCTAATCAGCTACAGGGCTATAGACCCAGGCGTTCGCGCTGCTCGGCAGGAGACTCGTGCTCCTCAAGGCCGCGCAGCAACAAGTCGATCATCTCGCGCTCTTCAGGCAAGCCCTGGCCGGCTAGGTTGTTCTTCTGACCATAGTCGCTCTCAAGGTCAAAGAGCATGGTCTGGGCAACCTCTGCCAGCGGCGCGGCGCTCTCAATCTGCGCTGGACGCTTGCAGGGAATCTTGAACAGCGGATAGGCCGTGCGGGCAAAGAAACGGCCGCACTCGATCTTCTCCGGGCAGTCGGATCCCATCTTCTTGCGAATGGTATGGGGCAGCGCCGCATACTCAAAGCAGGGCTGGTTGCCCTCAACCGGCGCACGGAAGTACGTATAGCGGCCGTCCGTAACGTTCACCGTCATGCCATGCACGCCGTACAGGGCGTAGTCGCGCGCGGGGGCGTCCGGATCCGTCATCAGCGGAACCAACGAGGTGCCCGTGACCTCGCGGGGGACCTTGCAGCCATGTGCCTCGAGCACGGTGGGCATGATGTCGATCGCCTGGGTAAGCTGGTGCGCGTGCTCGCCGGCGCGCGCGCCGCCCGGGAAGTGGACGATGAACGGCAGATGCGCCAGCTCGTTATACAGGTGCATGTAGTTCTTGCCCATGTAGTCGCGCTCGCCCAAGAAGTACCCGTGGTCGGTAGTGACCATGATCATGGTGTCCTCGAACATGCCGTTTTCGTCCAGCTTATCGATCAGCTTGCCAAACCAGTGATCGGTCATGGTGACCAGGGCCTGGTAACGGCGCTGGATGTAATCGACCGCACCGGCGTTGAGGTCAGTGTCAGAGACGCGCTTGTACTGCGGGGTCTCGAAGTAATCGCGGTCAAGCTCGCCCTTGCCACCGTACATCTCCATGTATTTGTCCGGCACGTCAAAGGGCTCATGAGGGTCAAAAGCCTCGACCATCAAGAAGAAATCATCCTTGCCCTTGTTGTCCTCCACCCAGTCGCATGCGGACTGGAAGGTCTTGGGGCTGGGCATATCTTCCTCATGCGGCCACTTCTGGCGATTCTTCTGATACTGCTCGCGCACGCGGCCGTAAAAGGTCTCCGGCATGTTATCGGGTTCGTCGATGCGGCTCACCCAGGGGTCGCCCTCCTGCCCGCGATAGTAATCCCACGTGTTGAATTCCTGCAGGTAGCCCTCGCCACCGGTGCGCAGATAGTGACAGTGGTCGGTAGTGATGTGGCAAAAGGCGCCGGCCGCGCGCAGGCATTGGGGCAGCGTCACGTCAAAGGGCTCGATGGGACCCCAGGGGCGCTCAAGAAAGTTGTAGCGGCCGCACATGATGTCGCGACGAGCCGGCATGCAGGGGGCGGAGCCAATCCAGTGGTTGTCGAACACGCACGAACGCTCTGCAAACCTGTCCAGGTTGGGCGTCTTCACCTCAGTCTGGGGGTTGTAGCACGAGAGCACGTCGCGACGCAGCGTGTCCATCAGCACCAATACCGTTCTCATGACTCTCCCTTTCAACATATACGTTGGTCTACGCGATTGTTTTTGGACGAGGACCTCGTCCAGATAGAGCGCCTTGGCACACGGCTCGGCACCAGGGCAAAAAGGTTTCGGCTCAGGACAACACGACCTGCCTGGGGGCTCGCAGGACGCGCTGTCCTGAGCCGAAAAAGACGCGCCCCCAGGGAAGGAAGCGCGCCTTGAAGGTTGGGCGCTTTGGAATAGTCGCTGAAACGGGAATTAAGCGAAGATCTTAAACGCGGGGAAGTAGAAGCCGATGGCGGCGAACACCAGCGCGAACACGATCAAGCCGATGATGATCTGGGCGGAGTTCTTGCCCTGGCCGCGCTTGAGCAAGCGGTAGCAAATGAAGGTCAGCAAGACGGGCAGCGCGTAGGGCAGCACCTTGTCCAGCTGGTCCTGGAGAACCAGCGGGTCGCCCTCGCCAAAGGCGAACTGCACGGCGAGCTTGAGCTTGACGGTGGTGGCGATAAGGCCGCCGGTGACCATGACGCCCAGGACGTTGGCAAGGTTGCCAAGACGGTCGAAGATGGCCACGCCAGCCTTCTCGACCAGATCCATACCCATCTCATAGCCCTTGTGCAGGCCAAAGTACTTCAGCGGCCAGTACAGCAGGTTGATGAGCAGGAACATGACCAGCGGGCCCACGATGGAACCGTTGTCGACGCACATGGAAGCGCCGATGGAGCCGGCAATGGGGAACCAGGTGAGGTTCAGCAGCGAGTCGCCCAGGCCTGCGAAGGGGCCCATAAGAGAGGTCTTGATGCCGACGACGGTGTCCTTCTGGTCCTCGTCCGTAGACTCCTCGATGGCGGCGGTGATGCCCAGGATGAAGGGGATCGCCAGCGGGTGGGTGTTGAAGTACTCAAGGTGACGCTGCATGGCGTGGACGCGCTCCTCCTTGGGAGCATCCTTGTAGAGCTCCTCGAGGACGGGGGCGAAGCAATAGGTCAGGGACAGGGACTGCATGCGCTCGTAGTTGTGGGCGAACTGGCAGCCCTGGGTCCTGAGCAGAACCCTATTCAGGGTGGACTTTGAAATCTTTCCCATTAGAGATCATACTCCTCTTCCGTCTCGGAGCCGTCAGCAGGCGCTGCGGCTACAGGGGCGGGCTGGTTCTTCTGGCCCTCGGTGATGACGTCCCAAACGCCGGCGGCTGCGCAGGCTGCAAGAGCGATGCCGACAGTGGGAACGTTGAGGAAAGCCGCCATGACAAAGCCGATGAGCAGGAAGATCCACATGTTCTTCTTCATCATCATGGTGAGGAGCATCGCCAGACCAACGGCGGGCATCATGCCGCCGGCGGTGGAGAAGCCGGAGAGAACCCAGGGCACCTGATTCTGCAGGAAGGCCATGATGTCCTCGATCACAAAGGAGCCGATGCCGGTCGCGATGAAGACGGGGACGGCGCGGGTGAGGAAGAAGCAGAAGGCGCCTGCCCAGAAGTACTTGTTGACGGCGTTGAACTTACCGGAGAGGACGGCCTTGTCCGCGGCGTGAACCAGCGAGACGTTGGTGGTCATGACCAGGATGTTGAGCTGCTGGACCAGGGTGGCGGTGGGGATACCGATCGCGACTGCCAGGGCGATGGCGCTGGCGGTGTCGGTGGAGCCCATGATACCCAGAGCAGCACCCACGATGGTGCCGGAGATGACATCAGGCGGAACGTAGGCGCCGATGTTGTTAACGCCAAGCCACATGAGCTCCATGGTCGCGCCAATCATGATGGCGGTCGTCATATCGCCCAGGATGATGCCGACGCCCACGGACGCCAACAGGGGCTTGCGGAAGCCCAGGTGGGGACCAAACTGGTCCCAGGTGCACAGACCCGCCCAAATGGCGAGCAAGAGTGCCTGAAGCATAAGCCTCTCCTTCCATATCTTCCCGGCACCCCAGCGCCGGGAACACCCCGAATCCCCGCGGACTCGAAGCTGATTACCAACTTAGTAATTCTTGAGCAGCTCGCTCACCGGCTCCTTGGAATCGCGCGTGGTGGTCTGCATCCAGCACTCAACGCCCAGCGCCATAAGCTCCTCAAAGGCGGCCTTCTCCTCGGCGGTGACGGACATGTTCTTGTGCAGGCGGTGGCGCTGATCGTTAAAGCGCATGCCGGAGACGTTGAGGTAATCGAAAGGCAGGCCGTTCTCATGCAGCTTCAACGCGTCCATGGGATTGGTGAACAGCACCATGGTCGCCTTCTTGAGGGTGGTCTTCTTGAGAACGTCGATGAACTTGTCCACGCCAAAGACGCTAACCTTGATCTCCGGAACAGCCAGGCCCGCGACGGACTTCTGCACGGGGTCGTTAGCGACCTTGTCGGAAACGATGATCGCGGACTCGATGCCGTAATCCGGGATCCATGTGGTTGCCACCTGGCCGTGAATCAGACGGTCATCGATGTCTACAAGCTTGAGTGCCATGGTGCGTGCCCTTTCTTATCGGTGCCCTTTTTGCGGGCGTCCTTCCATAATTGATAACGGGCCAAAGCGTTTTTGGACGAGTTCTCCTTGGCCCCACCCACTGTTAGAGATCCAGCTCGTCCTCATCCTCGTCCGCTACAACCGGAGCCTTGATCTCTGCCTGGGCCTGGGCGTGCGCCGCTACAAGCTGAGCGCGGATGTCTTCTGCAGACTCCAGGCCATCGCGAGTGAGCAGCAGCTCGACCACCACGGGCATGGACAGGCCGGTATAGGCGATCATGTCCATACCGCCGGCCAGGCAGCGGGTGATGACGTTGAACGGGGTTCCACCGTAGATATCGCACAGGGCGACAACTTGATCGCACTCGGAGATCAGCTGAGCATAGGCGTCTTTCATCTCGGCCTCGAAGGTCTCCAGGCTCTTCTCGGCGGTCAGCGATAGGGTCGCCACGTCGGCCTGCTTGCCCGCGATCATCTCGACGGCACCCAGGGCGGCCTTCGCAAACTCTCCGTGACTAGCAAGAATCACACCAATCCTCATGAACTATCCAATCCCCTCTTCTAGTTTCAAACGCGATCTTGTCTTGCTTAGATCTTGTTAGCTATTCGAAATCCCTCAAGCGCACAGGTTTTTTTGCGCTTTTAAGTTCGAAATTGTTCTTTTTTATAATCGTTGCGTGTTCAATCTTTGTCAACGGCCAATCTTGCCAATTTATGTATATATGCAGGTAGATTGCCATTTTTAGCTTATTCATCCATCTGTGAACGGTATCTTTTGGACGACAAACGGCTCATTTTCAACCTAATCCGAACATTATTTTGTTCGTTTCTATAATTTACTTGATTGAACGAACATTCAGGCTATCATCATATATAACATTTGTAGTCTTTAGTCGTTCCCGGAGTTCGCATGCTCAAAGTTGAACGTCACCAGGCCCTACTCGAGCTATGCGCGGAGCACGGCTCCGCCAGCGTAAAAGAGATCTCGGACGCCCTAGGCGTCTCAGAGATGACCGTGCGCCGCGACCTTTCAGAGCTCGCCAACATGGGCAAGCTTGTCCGCGTCCACGGCGGCGCTCGCATGCCAAGCAGCGCCCATGGCACCAAGCTTACGCATGCCCTTACCCACGTTGAAAAGATGCAGGAGCATATTGATGAGAAGCGCGCCGCTGCACGGCAGGCCGCTCTCATTATCCAGCCGGGCGACACCGTCTTTTTAGGCGGCGGCACCTCGGTTGAGTTTATGGTTGATTTTCTACCGGACGGCCCCATACGCGTTATCACCTGCAGCATGCCCGTCTTCACCGCCCTGGCGGATCGCGACAACATAGAGCTCTACCTCTCCGGCGGCATCTACCGCAGGCGCACCAGCATTCTGCGCGGCCTGCCGGGCGAGCGCGCTTTGCAATCCATTGTGTGCGACAAGGCCTTTATTGGTACCACGGGCATCTTTCATAACGAGGTCTTTGGCACGGACACCGAAGTTGGCAGCTTTTTGCAAACCGCGTTCAACCGCTCAACAGAGCGCTACCTGGTTGCAGACTCCAGCAAGATTGGCCAGCGTGACTTCTTCTCGTTCTACTCCATCGATGACGTCGACGCCATCTTTATCGATTCAAACATCACGGACGAGCAGTACCGCCAGCTCTCCGAGCACACCCGCGTTATCTGCGGTTAAGGAGTTGCCATGCTAAAGAACGAACGCCAGGCAGCCCTGCTTGACCTCTGCGTGGAAAACGGATCGGTCTCCGTGCGCCAGGTTGTCTCCGCCCTAGGGGTCTCGGAGATGACGGTGCGTCGCGATTTTGACGAGCTGGCCGGCACCGGCAAAGTCGCGCGCGTGCACGGCGGCATACGCTCCATTTCGCATGCGTCCGCACCCGCCTACTCAGAGCGCTCCTATTCCGATAAGCTCGCCCTGCACGTGCCGCAAAAACGCGCCATTGGACAGGCCGCCGCACACCTTATCGAAGAACACGACACCATCTTTATAGGATCCGGCAGCACCTGCAACGCCATCGCGGCGAGCCTGCCCTCTACCACCCTGCGCGTGGTCACCAACAGCCTGTTGGTCTTCAACACGCTCGCTCCGCAAGATAACGTCGAGCTCTGCATGGTCAGCGGCTGTCACCGGCAGCGCTCTGCATCCATTGTGGGACCCATCGCAGAAGAGATGGTCGCCACGCTGGGCATAGACAAATGCTTCATCGGAGCCAACGGGGTTATGGGGTCCGTCGCCTCGACCTCTAACATCGAAGAAGGCCGCCTGCAGTCGCTGGCCTATTCTCGATCCGCCGCGCGCTACCTGGTGGCGGACTCCAGCAAGCTGGGCCAGATGGATTTCTACAACTTCTATAACCTCGACCGCCTGGATGCTCTTATCACCGACGACGCGGCAACGCCCGAGCAGCTTGCAGCCATACGCGAGCACACACACGTCATCCTCGCCCGCTAGCGACCGGCGCGCCGCCGTTCCAAAAATGGGCGCTCAACAGGTGCGCTTTAGTGGGATAGAATAGACAGCGCTCCTATACGCACTGGTAGAGAGTTTACGTCATGCAGCACAACCACGCCCCCCTCTCCCACGCGCCCGCGGCCGCCCTGCGCAGGCTCGCGAACAAAACGCTTCGCGCCGCGCTAGCTGCCGCCCTAATCGCCGCCGTGGCCACCCCTATCGCATCGCCCATCGCCCTCTTTGCGCCCTCCGTCGCCCTGGCAGAAGACACCGGATACAACGCCGACACCCCGCCGGAGCTGCAGGCGCAGTCCGCCTACCTCAAAGACCGCACCACGGGTACGGTGCTGCTCAACATAAACTCCGGCGACCGCCGCTACCCCGCCAGCACCACCAAGGTCATGACGGCGCTTCTGGTTTTAGAGAACGCCAAACTGGATGACACCGTCACCATTGCGGAAGAGGATTTTGCCGCACTGGACGAGAACAGCATGACCGCCGGTCTCGAGGTTGGCGAGACCCTCACCGTGCGAGACATGCTCGCCTGCCTGCTTCTGCCCTCCGCCAACGAGTGCGCCTACGCGCTGGCGCGCCACGTCTCCGGCAGCGTCAACTCCTTTGTGGAGCTCATGAACGCGCGCGCCAAAGAGCTGGGCTGCAAAAATACCAACTTCGTCAACCCCTGCGGCCTACATGACGACAACCACTACACCACCGCCTACGACCTCTCGCTCATCTTTGACGCCGCCCTTCAGCTGCCCGACTTTGTAGAGATCGCCGGCTCCGCCACCTGGGAGCTGCCCGCCACCAACATGCAAGAGGCGCGCACCATCGAGTCCACCGATGAGCTGACCAACGCCAACGGTCCCGTCTACGTCGAGGGCGTGCAGGCTGCCAAAACCGGATACACCGAAGCCGCAGGTCGCTGCCTGGTGGCTGCCGCAGCCCAGGGCGACATGAACCTCATGGGCGTGGTGCTGGGCGCGCCAAACACAGATTCCGGCAGCGGGGTCACCGCCAACTTTGTCGACATGTACACCATGTTTATGTGGGGCTTCGAGGCCTGGCAGTCCGGCGCCGTCATCTCTGAGGGAGCCGATCTTGGCACCGCCCCCATAGCTCAATCCAGCGATGGGGACGAGGTTGGACTGGTTGCGCTCGAGGCCTTCAACGCCACGGTGCCCATTGACACCAAAACGTCCGACCTCACTATCACCCCCACCTGGAAAGAAGAGCTCACGGCCCCCATCTCCGCCACGCAGGAGCTGGGCACCGTCACCGTCTCTCTTGACGGCCAGGAGCTGGGCACGGTCAAGGTGGGCGCCGCAACCACCATGCGCGCGTCGCTATTCGCCAAAATTGGCGCCTTCCTCTCCAGCCCGTTCAACATCATCATCAGCATCTTGGTCACAGCTCTTGTGGGCATCCTCGCCTACGTGGGCTTCTCCGTTGTTCGCGCACGCCGCCACCAGGTTTTTGGTGGACGAGGATCGCGTCGCTACCGCCAACCCGCCAGCCGTAGCGGGCAGGGTCGCGGGCGCGGACCGGCCCACAGCCGCGTGGCCCAGGGCGGCCGCCCCATCCCCGATGCGCGCGCCGGCGCCGTGCGGCATCTTGATCCCGCAGGCCGCGGTGGCCGTGGGACCGCATCACGCGACGGCTACGGCGATCGCGCCCCCTACGGCGAGCGCTCCTCTTACGGCGACCGCACTCAACCCGGCCCCCGCGCCGCGCGCGGCGACGCCGGCCGTTACGGAGCGACCCGCTACCAGAGCGCGCAGCAGCGCGGCGGATACGCGGGCGCGGACCGCTACGGCTCCGCCGAAAGCGGCAACCCGGATGGCCGTGCCCGCAGCCGCAGCGCCTACGGGCCACGCGAACGCAGCGTCTACCCCGCCGGCTACGACCCCGATAGCCAGCCCGGATCTTCCGTAGCCGAGACCCACGGCTTCAGCGTGCGCTCGCAGCAGACCAACGGCATCCGTCGCACCGACGGCACCGTAAGGCTCGCGCGCTCCGGCGGCGGCAGCCGCCCGGGAGTCCAGCCCTCGTCCTATCGCGGCGCCGGCGCGGAGCCCGATCAAGATGACGGACAGCAGCCCAGCTACTACCACACCAACCGCTCGCGCCGTGGCGGCAGCGATACCGGTGTGGGCATGCCCCATCCGCGTGGCCGCAACGACTGGTAGGGCGTCCGTTCTCGCCCACCAACCGCCTATCGACTGCAGCCATCTGCAAGGGCGGGCAAAACATCGAACACCATCTGAAGGGACGTTGGATTTTCCAGCGTCCCTTCTTTGTCGCTTTTTTGTCCGTGCGAAGTGGATAATACTAGAACAGACGTTCGTTGAGAACTGCAGTTCGTATACGAGCAAGCAGACAGATCGAACTCAGGGGAGGCATGCATGGATTACAGGGTACCGGTCGCCGTACGCCTGCGCGTCGACACAGATGGAACGGTCCAGCCCAAGACTATCGAATGGCCGGATGGACGAGAATTCGATATCGTTCGCGTGGGTGGTCGCACCCGCACGGTCGATCGCGAGAGCGGTGAGATCGGCTGGTGCTACGAGGTCACCCTCTCGCTCATGAAGCGCGACGAGGCGCGCCGACTCTATCGATTTGGGCCCATCTGGTACGTCTACTGCCACTCGCGCTATAGGTAAGTGGCCATGACCAGCTAATTTGCCGTATTGCCAAATGAAATGGCGCATCTTCGCTAACCGGCGCGGCGATAATATCGACAACGGGCCCGCCCTCGAACCTGGCGTTGCGCCCACCAGCCCCGCGAGAAAAGGACCGACCATGATATCTGACAAGCTCTTTGCCCTGCGCCGCCGCGCCGGCATGAGCCAGCAAGAAGTCGCGGCAGCCATAGGGGTCAGCAGGCAGACTGTTTCCAACTGGGAACAAAACCAAGGTGCCCCCGCCCTCGACAAGGCTGCCGAGCTCGCCCGCCTCTACGGCGTGAGCCTCAACGACCTTGCCAGCGATGAAGTGGACGTGGTGAGCTCCGCCGGAACGCGCGCTCAATCCGACCTCCATGTACTCGAAGCATTCGTTGGAGCCAAAGACACGACCATCAGCCTTTCGGGTGACGAGGCGACCATCCAGCACGCCAAAATTCTTGAAGCGGGCGGTGGCTGGCTGCGCATCGCCGTCGAACGCTCGACCGCGCTGTTCGGCAACCCCAAAACCAAACGCGAGCATGTCATACGCCTTATCGATTTGGACGATGTCCTGAGCATCACCATGGCGCCAGCTGCGGCACCATCGGCAAAAACCAGCGAGACGGAAGGAGCCTAAACGATGGAAACCTTCGGTATGATTAGCTTCGCCCTTCTCATCTACCTCATCTGCACCGTGCCCACCAAGAAGGACCTTAAACGTTTTCTAGAATCCGCAAACGGCTCTAGGGCAAACAAGTACAGGGGAGCTCTCAGCAGTCGCATGGGAACGCGGTGCAGCGTCACCCTAGCAGACGCGACCATCGCAACCGAGGGCATCACCCTTACCGGCACGCTGCGCGATGTAGATGATGAATGGGCGCTCTTTGAGGTCGAGCAAAAGAAGGGCGGCGCGCGTCTCACGGCGGTCCGCCTCGACTCAATAGAATCTTTTGAAGAGAAGTAGGGCTACCCTATTGTTTCGAGCGCATCCTGGGCGCGCTCAGTCATCGTCCGCTTTCTCGCTCCCCTCCTAAACCATGTGCGTAGGTCGTCCAACGTTGATCCGGCAGCATAGACCTTGTGCTTGCGCCCGCTTTTCGCAGTCAGCATGCAGCGGTTGCCGCTATCGCTATCCTCTACGGCAGATATCTTCTTGATGTAGTCGCGACGAAACGCCACGATGCGGGCGTTGCTGATAGACACAAACCAGTCCTCGTCCTCAAGCTCCGTGCCCGTAGCTCCGTGGGCAGCCATCTCGCGTGCGAAACAGAAGCCCAGCTCCCGCTCCTGCCTACCGATCAGCAACACGCCGCGCAGCGGCATACTGAGCATGCAAAGCGGCAAGACAGCCCCCAGCAGGATGAATAGAAACGGAACCATGGCGAGCACGGCGATGCCCACGTTCGCGAAGACAACCATAAAGATAAGGACGAGCGAGAAGACGGCCGCCATGCCGAGAAAGACGATCGTCAACGGCTTGATAGCCGCCCAGCACAGGCTCGCCTTGGTCATGGGAGCCTGAACGGCGTCGGCGACCTCTATCCCCTCTTCGGCCAAACGGATCAGCAAGTTGGAAGAACATACGCCCTCGAGGCTAACGGAGGAGAACTTTCCTTGCTCCGTGTAAAGCGCGATCGACATCATCTGCGTATGCAACGTCGCGGCGGTGATGTGGTCAAACGTGGTGCGCTTGCGCATGCCGACTATATTACGCGCCGAGATCCCCTCGCCATCGACATCGATGCGGGGCATGCTGAAAAGCGCTAACACCGCAAGGGCCGCAAGCGCCAGGCCGTGCCCCAGCCAAACCAGCTGATGGTCCCAAATACCCAGGGAGAGGCCCTGCCAGATATAAGGGACCAACATGATGACCTCGAACGCGACAGCGCAACCAGCCATGAGGAGACGAGGAGCCCGAGGCATGCGCACCGTGAAGCGCTCGGTGCTTTCATTCGCATCGCCGCGTTCCTTCGCGCCCACGCGTGCGACCCAAGCCGTGACGGGCCCAACGATCAGGACGATCATGGCGACGCGTAAAAATGACTCGAAAAAGCTACCCATGCAAAACCGCCTCGCTGCCGTAGGAGAGTAATTGCAGCAGGCTCTACCAGAGCAGCGGGCGAGCCGGCTATGGCTTAAGGGCGCTATTCCACAAACGGATGCGAACGCAGCGTGTTCGATTCGCTTGCGGGGAAAATATTTATACAGCAATGCGCCGTAGACGGGAGTGATTATGGTCGGCATCACCGCAGCAAGACAGAGCGAGCACCTATACCTTCGCATGACTTGCGATCAATTAAAAGAATTGGAGATCGCCGCCAATTGATCCGTTGGATGAAGACGTCGCCGCGTTTTACCTCAATCACGGATTTGAACACGTGCCTGGAAGCAACCGCCTATTTGCTCGCTTTTAGCTCCAAAGCAGCAATTTTCCATCGAGACCATGCGGTGGATGCCATGCTCAAAAAAGAAAAACGGGTCGAAAGGAACAATCCCTTCGACCCGTTGCATTCTCATGGTGCCCCCGGGCGGATTCGAACCGTCGACACCCGCTTTAGGAGAGCGGTGCTCTATCCCCTGAGCTACGGAGGCACGTATCAGATGATTTTAGCACACTCGTCCTCATCTGGAACCGCGATCTCCTTGATCATGGTCTCATCGCCTTGGATAAGATAGGTGTCGCCGCTACCGCAATTGGGGCAGGTGCGCCCATGCTCCACAGTTGGATATTGGCGACCGCATGCCTCGCAGTAGGTGATGGCGGGAATCTCCTCGATGGTGAGTTCCGCCCCGCGCATAAGGTCGTTTTTGTCGCAGGCCCAGCGCCAGCAATCGGAAAGATAGTCGTGCAGGATGCCCGAGACCTCGCCCAGTTGCAACGTCACGCCGGAGACGCGATGGATGTTGTTTTGCGCCGCGACCTCCTCGACGCTCTCGATGATATGAAAGACGATGCCCAGCTCGTGCACGAGCGGCCTCCTTTTTGGCTGAGGGGCGGCCGCGGATGGATGACCGCAACCGCCCTGTGTACTATGCAGCGATCAGCTTTGGCTACTTGCTCTTCTTACCAAAGCGAATCTTGATCTCGCGCTTGAGCGCGTACTTGGCGAGTGTGGGCAGCTTCTTCTCGTACTTCACCATACGGCTTGCATCCGGGTACTCGCGATGCAGGTGGATAGCATCGAATGCGCACTTGGTAGTGCACAGGCCGCAGCCGATGCACTTGTTCTCGTCCACGATGCTTGCGCCGCAGCCAAGGCAGCGAGCGGTCTCCGCACGCACCTGCTCCTCGGTAAAGGTCTCGAGGTACTCGCGGAAGGGCTCGGCCTTCTCGCGGGCGTAATTGCGCACGGCGTCGCCGCGGCTGGCGATGTCGTAGCTGCCAAACTCGACATCGTCCTTATTGAGCTCACGGTAGGAGCGCTGGTTGCGGCCGATGGTGAGGGTGGCGTTCTGCACAAAGCGGTGCAGGGAGACGGCGGCCTCATGGCCGGCAGCGATGGCGTCGATGGCGAACTTGGGACCGGTGTAGACGTCGCCGCCCACGAAGATGTCGGGCTGGGCGGTCTGATAGGTCTTGGGGTCGGCGACGGCGCCCTGGCCGCGGCCGAGCTCCACGGCGGAGCCGGCGAGCAGGTCGCCCCACACGATGGACTGGCCGATGGAGAAGACCACGCGGTTCGCGGAGACGGTGCGGGTCTCGTTCTCGTCATACTGCGGATCGAAGCGGCCCTCATCGTTGAAGACGCGCAGGCAGCGCTTGAAGGTGATCTCGCTCACGCGACCGTCCTCGCCGCAGCGGACCTCGACCGGGCCCCACCCGCAGGAGATGTGCACGCCGTCCTCGTTGGCCTCCATGACCTCCTCGGTGCTGGCGGGCATGTCCTCGGAGCTCTCCAGGCAGAATATCTCGACGTGCTCGGAGCCCAGGCGCGCGGCGGTACGGGCGACGTCGATGGCGACGTTGCCTCCGCCCACCACGATGGTGCGGCCATGCATGGGATCCGCGGCGCCGCCATTCTCCTGTTGCTCGGCGACGCGGCGCAGGAAGTCGACCGCCACGGACACGCCCTCGGCGTTCTCGCCGGGGATGCCGGGCAGGCGGCCGCCCTGGCAGCCGATGGCCACGTAGAAGGCCTTGAAGCCCTCCTCGCGCAGCTGGTCCAGCGTGATGTCGCGGCCAACCTCGACGCCGTAGCGGAACTCGGCACCCATCTCGCGGATGATGTCGACCTCGGCCTCGATGACGTCCTTCTCGAGCTTGTAGCTGGGGATACCGTAGGTAAGCATGCCGCCGGGGCGGTTGCTCTTCTCGAACACCACGGGCTTGTAGCCCTTCTCGGCCAGGTAAAAAGCGCAGGACAGGCCGGCGGGACCGGCGCCGATGATCGCGATCTTCTCATCAAAGCCACCGCTGGTGGTGGGGGTCACCACGGGCGGAACATAGCGGGTGTCCGCATCCAGGTCGCGCTGGGCGATGAACTTCTTGACCTCGTCGATCGCGATCGCCTGGTCGACGCGTCCGCGGGTGCAGGCATCCTCGCAACGGCGGTTGCAGATGCGGCCGCAGATGGCGGGCAGCGGGTTCTCGCGCTTGATCAGGGCCAGAGCGTCGGTGTAGCGACCCTGGGCGGCGAGCTTGAGGTAGCCCTGGACGGCAATGTGCGCGGGGCAGGCCGTCTTGCAGGGCGCGGTGCCGGTGTCATAGGTCTCGATGCGGTTCTTGATGCGGTAATCCGGGCTCCACTTCTCCGGGCCCCACTTGACCTCGTCCGGAAGCTCTTGCTTGGGATACTCCGGCACCTTGCCGGTGCTCGACGCGCAGAGCTTCTGGCCAAGCTTGACGGCGCCGGCAGGGCAAACCTCGACGCAGCGACCGCACGCGACGCACTTCTCGGTCTCGGTGCGGGCAACATAGGCGGAGCGGGAGAGGTTGGGCGTGTTGAACAGCTGCGAGGTGCGCAACGCGTAGCACACGTTCACGTTGCAGTTGCAGATAGCGAAGATCTTGTCCTCGCCGTCGATGTTGGTGATCTGGTGTACAAAGCCGTTGTCCTCGGCGCGCTGCAGGATCTCGTAAACTTCGTCGCGCGTGATATAGCGGCCGCGATCGGTCTCTACGATGTAGTCCGCCATATCGCCCACCGCGATGCACCAATCGCTGGGATCATCGCCGCAGCCCTGGCCCAAGCGGGCACGGCTCATACGGCAGGAGCAGGGGCTGGCGGCGTACTTACCCTCGTACTTGTCGAGCCAATGCTCGATATGCTCAACGGACACGGACTGGTTCTCGGTCTCGATAGCCTTCTCGACGGGAATGACGTGCAGGCCGACGCCGCCGCCTCCCAGCGGAACCATAGCGGATGCCTTGGCCAGGGCGTTCTTGGAAGACTGCTCGAAGAACTTGGCCATAACGGGATGCTCGTCCAGCTGGCTCTGGCGCATGTTCATGAACTCGGCGGATCCGGGCACCAGCATGGGCAAAACCCACTGCTTGGTGCGGGTGGGATTCTCCCAGTTGTACTCGAGCAGGCCGATGTAGCTCATCTCGTCCAAAAGCTTCTCAAGCGGTTCGGCATCCATGCCGGTCGCCTTGACGGCCGCCTCAAGCGTATAGGGCTTGCGCATCTTCATCTTCAGCAGCACGTCGGCCATCTCATCGGTCGCGGCGGCGTCGAACGCCCAGTACTCATACGGCAGCAGCTCATCGCGCTTGAGCATACGGTTGGTGCAGTGCTCGCACAGCGCGACGATCTTGGGACGAGGGTTTTTTGGCAGCGGCGGAACAAACTCCGCTCCGATATCGTCCTCGCGAAGCGAGATTCCGGGTCCGTTTACGATCATGTGGCTCCCTCTCTAGCGCACCGCATTCGACAGCATGCGATGCACGGTGCTGCACGGCGCGTGCAACGTACAATCCTCAACGCCGGCACGGGGCGCCAACCCCGCGGGGCCCATTCCCCAAAGCCGGTCGGGCACAAGACGCCTGCGCCACACCACCCTTAGGCCCTGCCGTAACCGTTCATCGGCTGATATTGACGCTTCGTCAAAAATTAATATTGACGGTTTATCAACAATAATCAAGACTATATCGGCGAGATACCAACAACTTGACGGAGGCGGTACGTGGACCAGCAAGTTTCCCATGAGGAGTCAAGACGTCACGAGCGCCATGCCCACGACGACAGGCGCGAGGAGATTCTCGCGGCGGTTCGGGACGCATGCGCCGAGGAGGGCGTGAGCAGGTTCTCAGTCTCGTCCATCACCAAGCGCGTGGGATGCACCCGCTCGCTCTTCTACCACTACTTCCCCGATAAGGAGGCCGCGCTCAACGCCGCGCTGGACGACATCATCGAGTCCTTTATCGAGCGTCTGCAGGCATGGAACTCCGATCGCGAGCAAGGCGATATCGAAGGCGCCCTGGACGATGCGGTCGCGCTCATGAAGCATATAGTGCTCGACGAACGCGACCCGTCCAAGTCGCTGGCCACCGGCGGCAACGCGGCGCTCTACACCGCGTTTGTGCACCGCGTGGCGGACCGTACGGCGCGCTATATCTGCGACTCCACCGTAGTCGACTTCGCCCGCTACCACGAGGTGCGTATCGACCACGTCTACGAGACCTTTTACGTGCTCATCACCGGCCTGGTGATGTACATCCGCACGCACCCGGACGCGCCGGACGACCTTATCAAGGACATAGTCGCCAGCACGCTCCACATCGAGGGATACACCGAGAAATACAAAGATCGTCGCCCCGAGCGCTAGGCGCATCGCCCACGCTCAAGGCTCGATATATGGACATCGTCTTTGGATCAAAGGGATCGCCTTTCCTCGTCCAAAGACAAAAAGAAGGGAGTTTGTCCATGTTGTTCCAGGTATATGGCGAGACCGCCATGTTCCAGTGGCTGGGTTGGGTCGCGGTATTCGCGTGCCTGATCCTGGCCAACGAGGTCGCGCGCCGCTCTAAGGCCGGAGGCATTTTCTGCTTCCTGGCGCTGCCCGCCGCGCTGACCGTCTATTTCATCAGCATCTACGTGTGCGCCGGCATGGGCATGGAGTGGGCGCTTAACAACCCCACTTACGTGCACATGAACAGTTGGTTCCACTACGCCAAGCTTTACGCCGCCACGGCGGGCTGCATTGGCTTCATGATGCTCAAGTACCGCTGGGGCAAGCTGGGCAAGGCCGAGTGGTTTAAGGCGTTCCCGTTCGCCATCGTCGCCATCAACATCCTGATCGCCGTGGTCTCCGACTTTGAGAGCGCCTTCCGCGCCTTTGGCACCACCTGGGTCTCCTCTGAGGGCGTCACCCTTATGGGCGGTTGGCACAACGTCTTCAACGGCTTCGCCGGCTTGATCAACATCTTCTGCATGACCGGTTGGTGGGGCATCTACGTCTCCAAGAAGAAGGACGACATGCTTTGGCCGGATATGACCTGGGTCTTCATCATCGCCTACGACCTGTGGAACTTCTGCTACACCTACAACTGCCTGCCCACCCACGCCTGGTACTGCGGCCTGGCGCTGCTGCTGGCCCCCACCGTGGCCAACTTCTTCTGGAACAAGGGCGGCTGGATCCAGAACCGCGCGAACACCCTTGCCCTGTGGTGCATGTTCGCCCAGGTATTCCCCATGTTCCAGGACTACAGCGTGTTCTCCGTCGACTCCGTCAACAACCCGCAGATCAACCTGGTTGTCTCCGTCATCGCGCTGGTCGCCAACATCCTCGCCCTGGGCTACATCATCTACCGCTCCAAGAAGCTGGGTGTGAACCCCTACAAGCACGAGGTCTTCCGCGGCACCCGCGACTTCGAGCAGGCAATGGCCCGCGCGGAGTAGCGCCCACGGCGATACCCAACCGCACGTTCGCCCGAGCGCTTGGCATGAGCTGGAGTTATGCCAGGCAAAACGGGTATAGTAACAGGCGGCTCGCAGATTTGCGGGTCGCCTTTTTGTATACCTCGCCTATGGGAGTCACGCATGTCGCAAAACAGAAAGCTACTGAAGGTATTCAGCCTCATCCAAGTCCTTGTCGCCGTATTCGCCCTGGTACTGGGCTTTGTAACCATCGGTAGCTCCGAAGCTGCAGCGGGCACCACCGTCGACGTCTTTGGCATGCAGCTCGAAGGCGGCATGTGGACAATGCTCTGCGGCGGGCTCTCCATCGCCACCGGCGTTCTTACCTTTATCTCCGCCGCGCTGGGCATCCGCGGAGCCAACCGCCCCAGCTCTTTGGGCGGGCACGCCCCGGCGAGCGTTTTGGCCGCGGTCTGCGGCATCGCATCCGTTGTTCTGGCGATCTCTGGCGGCCTGCTTACCTGGATCGTCACGGCGGCTGCAGCCATTCTGGCAGCTCTCGCCGCCATTTTCGATGGCCGCGTTCGCAAGGAGCTCGACCGCTAACGCGGCGGAGCGCTCTGGTTGCCATAGAAACTGAAAACGGGGGGTGGCTCATATGGGCCGTCTCCCGTTTTCATGCCTCGATTCGCAGCGATCCGCCCGCGCGGCGCGCCCCGGAAACCCTCTGCCTGTGCAAAAGCGAAGGTTAATTGCATCGATTCTGGAAAATGTCGAGTAGACCCCCTCTTCACGGCCCAAAAGCCCAAAGCGGATTAATTGCTATCATTTCGGTATACAAAAGCTTTCTCGATTTCGATGTGATTATCCTTCGCTTTTGCGCAGGTGCCGTCGCGAGGACCGGAAGAATCCCGCGTGAAAAGCAGGAGCCTGGCCCAAAGAAACCTCTTCTGAGAGCGATAGCATCCTTTACGCCCACGGGTCGTGCTGAAACAGAGGCTCCTTGGCGGGACGACGATCGGAATAGGGATCGTAGCCGTCGTCATCTTCGTTCTCCGCACGCACAAACGGATCGCGAGAAGCCATCTTGCGTTCGCGGCGCAGCTTCTCCTCGAGCGCGCGTTTAATCTCTTCTTCAGAGCTCTTCTTCATGGCGATTCCTTCCGTTTCCTTCGCCACCATTATACGAATCAGACATAGGCCCTCATCGCGCACGCAAGCTTTCTAAAGAAGCATCCGCACCGGCAGCATAGAAAAAGGGAGCCGGGACACAATGCCCCAGCTCCCCTAGCGTCTCTGCTTATCCAGCACCCTTATCGATGCCCTTCGGCAGCGCGCTACTCGACTTCATACGTCACGTTCTCCGCGTCGGCGACAACAAAGTTGTTCTCCGCATCCACGTCCACCGTGACCTCGTCACCCTCGCGCACGCGACCATCGATGATAGCACGCGCTATCGCGTCGACCACCTCGCGCTGGATCAGGCGTTTGAGCGGACGGGCGCCGAACACCGGGTCCAGGCCGCCCACCGCGAGCATCTGCTTGGCCGTCGGGCTGATAACCAGCGTCATGCGCTCCTTAGCAAGACGACGGCGAACGTCTGCAAGCTGGATGTCCACGATCTTCTCGATCTGGGCCATACCGAGCGGATGGAAGACCACGATGTCGTCGATACGGTTCAGGAACTCGGGCCTGAACGTATGGCTCATGGCCTCGTCCACCTGGCGGCGCATCTCCTCATCATCCCTGCCCGCGTACTCGGCGATCGCCGTCGAGCCCACGTTGCTGGTCATGATGATGATCGTGTTCTTGAAGCTCACCTGACGGCCCTGGCCATCGGTCAAGCGACCGTCGTCGAGCACCTGCAACAGCACGTTGAACACGTCCGGATGCGCCTTCTCCATCTCGTCCAGCAAAATGACGGAGTAGGGCCTGCGGCGCACCGCCTCGGTAAGCTGGCCGCCCTCGTCGTAGCCCACGTATCCCGGAGGGGCGCCGATGAGGCGTTGCACGCTGAATTTCTCCATGTACTCGGACATATCGATGCGAACCAGCGCGCGCTCATCGTCAAACAGGCACTCGGCCAGCGCCTTGGCGAGCTCGGTCTTGCCCACGCCGGTGGGGCCAAGGAAGAAGAAGCTGCCGATGGGGCGGTCGGGGTCGGAAAGGCCCGCGCGGCTACGGCGAACGGCGGCGGCGACCGCGGTCACGGCCTCATCCTGGCCGATAACGCGCTTGTGCAGCTCGTCCTCAAGCGTCTTGAGCTTATCCAGCTCGCCCTGCATCATCTTTGACACAGGTACGCCGGTCCACGCGGACACGACCTCGGCGATCTCGTCAGAGGTCACCTGCTCGTTCAAGCCCTCGCCGGAAGCCTTTTGCGCCTCGAGCGCCGCCTCCGCATCGGCGATCTCGCGCTCGAGCGAGGGGATCACGGAGTAGCGCAGCTCACCGGCGCGCTCGAAGTTGCCGTCGCGCGTCGCTCGCTCAAGCTCGCCCTTGGCGTCATCGATGCGGCTCTTGAGATCCTGCACGTGGTCGATGGCGTTCTTCTGGTTCAGCCAGCCGGCCTTCTGCACGTTCAGCTTCTCTTGGACCTCGGCGATTTCCTGGCGCAGGGTCTCCAGGCGCTCCTTCGAAGCGTCGTCGGACTCCTTCATGAGGGCCTGCTCCTCGATCTGCATCTGGGTGAGCTGACGGGTGATGGCGTCGATTTCCACCGGCATGGAATCAAGCTCCATGCGCAGGCGGCTTGCGGCCTCGTCCACCAGGTCGATGGCCTTATCGGGCAGGAAGCGGTCGGCGATGTAGCGATCCGAAAGGTCCGCCGCCGCCACCAGGGCGCCGTCCGTGATGTGCACGCCGTGGAAGATCTCGTACTTCTCCTTAAGGCCGCGCAGAATCGAGATGGTGTCCTCCACGGTAGGCTCGCTGACCATAACCTGCTGGAAACGACGGGCCAGCGCCGCGTCCTTCTCGATGTACTTGCGATACTCGTCCAACGTGGTGGCACCAATGGCATGCAGGTCGCCGCGGGCAAGAGCAGGCTTCAAGATGTTGCCGGCGTCCATGGAACCTTCGGTCGCGCCAGCGCCCACAATAGTATGCAGCTCGTCGATGAACAGAATCACGCGGCCATCGGACTTCTGCACCTCCTTGAGCACGGCCTTGAGACGGTCCTCGAACTCGCCACGGTACTTGGCGCCGGCCACCAGCGCGCTCATGTCGAGCTCGATGATGTCGCGATCGCGCAGCGTGCTGGGTACGTCGCCGGCGACGATGCGCTGGGCGATGCCCTCCACGATGGCGGTCTTGCCCACGCCCGGCTCGCCGATGAGCACGGGGTTGTTCTTGGTACGGCGGCTGAGCACCTGGATGGTGCGACGGATTTCCTCGGTACGGCCAATGACCGGATCGAGTTTGCCGGCGCGCGCCAAATCGCAGACGTTGCGGCCGTACTGCTCCAGCGCCTCGAACTGCATCTTGTCATCTTCGCTGGTCACGCGATCGTCGCCGCGCAGCTCCGTGTAGACCTCCTCGATGCGGGCGCGCGTCACGCCGGCCTGCGACAAAATCTGCCCCGCCTGGCCCTTGTCCTCGGCCAGCGCCATAAGCAGGTGTTCGGTCACCACAAAGTTGTCCTCCATCTTGGAGGCGAACTTCTCGGCCTTGTTCAGAACGCGCGTCAGCTCGTTAGAAAGCCCGATCTGGGCCTCGCCGCTCACCTTGGGGGCACCGTCTACCGCCTGCTGCGTCGCGCGAGCAAGCTGCTTGGGGTCGGCGCCGATGCGCTCGATAATGACCGAGATGTTGCGCTCGCCGCTGGTGAGCAGCGCGCTCAGCAGGTGGACGGGCTCCACCGCGCCGGCGTTCGCGTCGCCCGCGATACCAATTGCCGTCTGCAGCGCTTCCTTGGAGGTCATCGCCAGCTTGTCGATCCTCATATTCATCACCTCTCCTGGGTTGCGCGCGCCGGCGCCCCGGGCTTGCGACCCCTAGCGCCGTTGCGCACGCAGGCCACCCTACGGGGCGGCCCATCGTTTAATCGAGGCTATTGTTTCCGACCAGACTGGTTTCTAAACACAAATCTAAGTCTCCATATATAAGATTTCTTAAGCGCTTATATAACAGAGGTTACTCCGGCATTTGCCGAACCGCCCTATGCCCGGCGCTCCATATCAAGGTCGCGCATGGCTTCCTTCACGCCGTTTTTGACCGCCGCTTTGATGAGGAAGTAACTCACCACAAACGCCAGCACTATGGGGACGATGAGCAGCAGCGCCCACGTCAGCACCAACACGGTCTCCGTTACGCCAAAGCCGGACATAAGCTCTCCAATCTTTTGCAGTGATATACCAGCGGTGTGCCCAGAAGAGCGCGCAAGATGTAGCAAAGGGCGCACGGCATCCGCCACGCGCCAAAATACAGCGCTCAAAACTATGAGCTACAGCTCCTCGCGAAGATAGCTGTCAAACCCGGGAATGTCGAACCACACGCGACCTCGCCCGCGCTCTCCAATCACGCCCTGGTCAATAAGGCGCAAGCGGTATTGAGATGCGTAGCTCGAGCTCACGCCCATACGCCGAGCCACGTCCGCCATCCTGCTTCCGCCTTCGTCTTCCAGCGTCGCCTGAAGAAAATCGATATCTTTTGCCGAAAGGTCTCGCAACGTGCTGCGATACACGCCGTCCCTCATGTCGTAGCCAGCAACCTCGATTCCACGCGCCACGGCGTCGGCATCGATAGCTCCGCCATCCTCGCTGGACTCCCAGGCATGAAAACCCACCAGCTGCATCATGTAGGGAAAGCCGCTGGACGCTTTTTCAGCAAGATCAAGCGCTTCCCGCTCGATGCTCCTGCCACCGCCTTCTACCGTCTGCCGAATCGCAAACGCCATGTCGGCATCAGAGATGCATCCCAAGCGATACTGCTTTGCCCTGCGCAAGAAGGAGGCAGATTTGTTAGACAGCAAGCTCGATACGTTGTTTGGCAACCCAGCCATCAGTAGGGCGACGCTGCGTCCCTCCCTCACAAAGTGCTGGTATACAGCTGCAAACTGAATCATCTCATCAAGATCGGACGTGACCTCGTCCACGGTAATCAACAAGCCCGTGCCCTGCGACTCCAAGGTATCCAAAACACGATACATCCTTGTTCGCCAGCTACCCTCGGGCTCGTCCGGCAGCTCCCATGTGGCTCCAACCGCGCTTCCTATTGTCAGCCCGGTCAGCCCAGCGCCTTTGCCATCGTCCAGAATATCCGAGGCCTGCGCAACAGCGCGTTGGTATATATCTTCAAGCATCCCCGGAAGAGCCGTTACGCTAACGCACGCCCACCCGCGTTCCTGCGCAATACCTGGAATGATATTGAGCAGCGCGGTTTTACCCGTGCCTCGTGCACCGACAACAATTAAATTCAAGCGCGGATCGCCCGTTCCGTTTTCATAGCCGCGCCGCATGCCCTCGATGATGTCTCGGCGACCAGCAAGAACAAGCGGCTCGCTGCCAAAACTTGGAGTAAAGGGGGTTCTTCAACGCAACCAGCTCCTTCTATCGCTCACCTTTGTTCGTTCGTTCTCGCCCCCGTCCGCTTGGATCCTTTTAGCAAGTTTTAGTTTCTTTTAGCAAGTATTAGCAAACAGTCGCCTCCAATCTAGCACATGCAGATGTGGACGATAAAATCTGGACGAGAACCCTCAAAACGCGAAAGGGCGCCTGGCATGCAGCCAAGCGCCCTTTGTTGTTCAGTTGCCGCCACCCGTAAAGGCGGCCATATTTGCGGCAAGCAAGCGCCTACAGCGAGCCGCCGCCCAGAAGGCCGCGCAGCACCTGCTCCGGATTCGCGCTGCCGTCGCGCGGAGCCAAGGCCGTGATGCGCTTCTGCATCTTCAGCTCATGCAGCTCGTCCTGCGCGCGGCGCAGCTGCTCGCGCAGCTTCTCGTTCTCGCGCTCGCGCTCCTCAGCCCGCTCCTTCATATCGAGGATGCGGACCACGCCGGCAAGGTTGATGCCCTCGTCCGTAAGCTGGTTGATAAGCTCCAGGCGCTCGATATCGCTTTGCGAGTACAGGCGGGTGTTGCCGCCCGAGCGCTTGGGATTGACCAGGCCCTTGGACTCGTAGACGCGCAGGGTCTGCGGGTGCATGCCCGTGAGCTCAGCGGCCACACTGATCATATACAGCGGCTTGTCGCGTCCATCTTGGGACATTGTTAACTCCTCACCCTAGGCGTGCTGGCAGCTCTTACATCTTAGCGCGGAAACGGTCGACCTTCTCGCGATAGTCGCGCTGGTCGGCTTCCAACAGGGACTCAAGGCTTTCGCGCTCTTGGTCGGAAAGACGCGAGGGCGTCTGCACCACGATCTTGACCAGCAGCGCGCCGTTGCGACCGCGATGCTTTACGTCCGGCGCGCCCATATCCTTGAAACGGAAGGTCTTACCCGTCTGCGTACCCGCCGGAACCTTAAGGCGAACCGTGGCGCCGCCCGGGGTGGGAACGTCCACCTGGCAGCCCAGCGCCGCCTCGTAGATGGAGATGGGCAGGTCCATATTCACGTCTGCACCCTTGCGCTTGAACAGCGGGTGCTCCTCGACGTGCGTGGTAACCACCAAGTCGCCGCGCTCGCCGCCGCCGGTGCCGTACTCACCGCGCCGCTTGTAGCGCAGCTTGCCGCCATCCACCGCGCCGGCGGGCACGGAGACCGTTATGGTCTGCTGTTCGCCGGTGGAAGGAATGCGGTAGGTCACCTTATGCGTCACGCCGCGAAACGCGTCCTCCGCCGTAACGTCCACGGTCAGGGACAGATCGCTGCCCTTGCGGCTGCGCGCACGCGCCCCCGCGGCGCCGCCCATGCCACCCATGCCGCCGCCAAACCCCTGGCCCCAATCAGAGCCGAAGGCGCCCTCGCCACGCAGGATGCTGTCGAAAATATCACCCCAGCCCGCACCGGCGCCTCCCGTGTAGGTATAGCCGCCGGCACCGCCGGCGCCGGGCATGCCGCCAAACATCAGCAGCTGGTCGTATTCTTTGCGCTTCTTCGCGTCAGACAGGGTCTCGTACGCTTCGCTGATCTCTTTGAACTTCGCCTCGTCGCCGCCCGCATCCGGGTGATATTTCTGGGCGAGCTTGCGAAACGCCGTCTTGATGTCCTTGTCGGAGGCGTCGCGTGATACGCCGAGGACGTCGTAGAAGTTCTTACCCTGTGGCATCGTCTGCCTCCTTTCTTCAAAACGAAACCAGAGCGCGTCGCCAAGAACCCCAAGTGGGTCCACGACAACGGCTCTGGTCCCGCAAAGGGCTCCGGTCGCGATCAGCTTCCGAAGCCCTGTCTACTTACTCGTTGGCGTCCTGGGCCTCATCGGCCTCGGGCTCCGGCGCGGGGCGCTTCTCGCCACCGTAGGTGACCGTCACCATCGCGGGACGCAGGACCTTGCCGCCCATGCGATAGCCCTTCTGGTACACGTCGTTCACCGTCTCGTCGTACTGGCTGGCGTCCTCAACACGGCCCACCGCCTGGTGGACGTTGGGATCGAACGCCTCGCCGGCAGGATCAATGACCTCGGCGCCCTCATGCTCCAGCACGCCCATGATCTTGACGCGGACGGCATCCACGCCATCGACAAACTGGCTAAAGCTCTCAGAAAGCTCCTGGGCGCGAGCGTGGTCAAGCGCGCGCTCCATGTCATCGATCGCAGGCAGCAGCGCCATCACAAGCTTCTCGGTCGCGCGATCGCGCTCCTCGTTGCGCTCGCGGGCGGTGCGGCGACGATAGTTCTCCCAGTCCGCCTGCAGGCGGGCGTGGCGCTCGACGGCGTCCTTCGCCTTTTCTTCGGCGGACGAGGCGGCCTCGGCAGCTTCCCCCAACTCGTGACGAACCTGCTCCAGCTCTTTGACGGCCTTTTCGTACTTGAACTTAAAGTCGTTCTCGGCAGCCTCTTCACCGGCGCGGATGGCGGCCTCGACCATTTCCTCCTCAGTCATGGCCGGAGCCTCCGCCTCGGCGTCGACAACTTCCTCGACAACCTCGGGCGCTACGGTCTCTTCTTCGGTCTCGGGTGCATCAACTTCCTCAACCGACTCAACAGGGATCTTCACGTCCTTCTCCTTACGCGGGGACATCGTTAGTTGTTGGAATCGTCGTCAACGACCTCGTAGTCGGCATCGACCACGTCGTCGTCAGAGGAGGAACCATCGGCAGCGGAAGCCTGCTGAGCGTCAGCGTAAACCATCTGAGCGAGTTCGTAGGCAACGGACTGCAGATTGTCGCCAGCGGACTTGATGGCGTCGATATCGGAGCCCTCGAGTGCCTTCTTGGCGTCGGCGATAGCGCTCTCAGCCTTGCTCTTGAGGTCGCCGGAAACCTTGTCGCCCAGCTCGTTCAGAGTCTGCTCGGTGGAGTAGCACAGGGAGTCGGTCTGGTTGCGGGCCTCGACCTCTTCCTTCTGCTTCTTGTCCTCCTCGGCATGGGACTCGGCATCCTTGACCATGCGATCGACTTCCTCGTCCGAAAGGGCAGTGGAACCGGAAATGGTGATGGACTGCTCCTTGCCGGTGCCCTTGTCCTTAGCGGAAACCTTCACGATGCCGTTGGCGTCGATGTCGAAGGTAACCTCGATCTGAGGCACACCGCGGCGGGCAGCCGGGATGCCGGAGAGCTGGAACTTGCCCAGGGACTTGTTGTCGCGTGCAAGCTCGCGCTCGCCCTGCAGAACGTTGATCTCGACGCTGGTCTGGTTGTCGGCAGCGGTGGAGTAGACCTCGGTCTTGCTGGTGGGGATGGTGGTGTTGCGGTCGATCATCTTGGTCATGATGCCGCCCATGGTCTCAACGCCCAGGGACAGCGGGGTCACGTCGAGCAGCAGGATGCCCTCGACGTCGCCGGTGAGAACGCCGCCCTGAACGGCAGCGCCGTTGCAGACGACCTCGTCCGGGTTCACGGACATGTTGGGCTGCTTGCCGGTCATGTTCTTGACCAGATCCTGAACGGCGGGCATACGGGTGGAACCGCCGACCAGAATGACCTCGTCCACCTCGTTCAGCGAAACGCCGGCGTCGCGCAGGGCCTTGGTAACGGGCTGCTTGCAGCGCTCGAGCAGGTCGCGGGTGATGCGCTCGAACTCGGCGCGGGTCAGGGTGTAATCAAGGTGCTTGGGGCCGGTGGCGTCAGCGGTGATGAAGGGCAGGTTGATCTGGGCCTGCTGAGCGGAGGAGAGCTCCTTCTTGGCGTTCTCGGCCGCCTCCTTCAAGCGCTGCAGAGCCATGGCATCGCCGCGCAGGTCGATACCGTTGTCCTGCTTGAACTTGTCTGCCATCCAGTCGATGACGCGCTGATCCCAGTCATCGCCGCCCAGGTGGTTGTCGCCGTTGGTAGCGAGAACCTCGAAGACGCCGTCGGCGAGGTCGAGCAGGGACACGTCGAAGGTGCCGCCGCCCAGGTCGAAGACCAGGACCTTCTGCTCCTGGGTCTTCTTGTCCAGACCGTAGGCCAGAGCGGAGGCGGTGGGCTCGTTGACGATGCGCTTGACGTTGAGGCCAGCGATGCGGCCGGCATCCTTGGTGGCCTGGCGCTGGGCGTCGTTGAAGTAGGCGGGGACGGTGATGACGGCGTCGGTGATGGTCTCGCCCAGATACTTCTCGGCGTCGGCCTTCATCTTGGACAGGGTCATCGCGGAAATCTGCTCGGGGGTGTACTCCTTACCCTCGATCATGACGACGCAGCGGCCGTTTGCGCCTTCCTTGACCTCGTAGGGAACGGTCTTCAGCTCGTCCTGGACCTCGGAGAACTTGCGGCCCATGAAACGCTTGATGGAGAACACGGTGTTCTTGGGGTTGGTGACGGCCTGGTTCTTAGCGGCCTTGCCCACGATGCGGTCGCCGTCGGCGCGGAAGCCCACGACGGACGGGGTGGTGCGGTCGCCCTCTGCGTTCACGATGGTAGTGGGGGTGCCGCCCTCCAGGACCGCCATGGCGGAGTTGGTGGTACCGAGGTCGATGCCGAGGATCTTGCTCATAGTAATCATCCCTTCTTGGGGTTGGACCGCGCTCCCCGAGTCGCCGTGAAGCAGCGGTGCCTTTTTCGTTCGGTAGTACTATATCCCCTTAAGTATCGCGATATACAAAATCTAAGTCAATTCATATAAGATTTCTTATTTCGTCCGCCCTAAAGTTACTTAAGTGAGCACGCCACGTGCGCTGAGCATGGGATTCTCTAGCCGGTGCTCTTGTTTTGGCCACATCGGCGGACCTCCGTCATCTTCACATTGCTCCACAATCATGCAAGTGGGCTTCATGACGCCGCGCTTTGGCGCGTCTGCTGAAATCGCGCTCCAGTTGGACTTGCGCGTCCGCTGAAAACGAGCTCCGGTCGCGCCCGTTTGCTGAAAATGCGGTTCAGTTGGACTTGGCGCTGCTGGAAATGACCTCCAGTTGGAGTTGGGCGCTTAGGCACAACAGATCTCTCCAGGGAAACTGCAGGTAATGGCGCCGCAGCCACAATCTCCTCGCTGGCGCAACTCCAACTGAAGGCCGTTTTCAGCAGTCGAGCGCGCACGGAGGCATTTTTCAGCAGAGCGCAAGTTCAACTGAAGGCAAAAAACAGCAACCGCATCACGCCCAGCCACGTGGGCGCCTCAAAGCCGGCGCTCGAGCAATCAGCCGCTGCCCAAACCGGTGCCGCTCTTTATTAAAGATACTTTTCCTAGGAATGCATCCCAATTATTAGAAGTGAGAGTATGGGCGCAGGCAAGCCCTCTACCTGCATGTTTTCAACCCATAGCAAAAGCAATCTCTAGTAAGCCATAGCTGACTCGGTGAACGGTATGAAGAAGCTCACCGCGAGGACTTGCAAACCCCTTTACTCGCGGTATATTTGACCCGACCGACCGATGCCTGTCGCCTAAGCGCATCGGACTATAGAGAGGAAACTACCATGGCTCATCCCGTAATTGATGCCGACGAGTGCATCGCTTGTGGCGTTTGCGTTGACGCTTGCCCCGCTGGTGTTCTGGAGCTCAACGACGTCGCTACCGTCGCTGACGAGGATTCCTGCGTTGCCTGCGGCGCCTGCCAGGACGCTTGCCCCGCTGGCGCGATCACCGAGATCGTCGACGAGTAACATCGTACGCGCACCCGCGTGCTAAAGAGAACCCGACTCGAAGCGGATAATCCGCCGAGCCGGGTTCTTTTTTATTTCACCCCTAGACAACGAAGCCGCAGCGGGTAAGCCGCAGCGGGATGCTGCAGGCAACCCCGGCGAAGCGGCCCCACGGGCTTACCCGCCGGGTCCCTCCGCCATCGCATGAAGCCCCGCCGCGACATCGGGCTCAACGCCGCGCCGCCACGCCAAAGCCGCTACGCCAAATCATCCTCATAGGGCATAACCTCTGCCAGGTAGCCCTTCTCTGCAAGCGATGCCTCTATCTCGTCCAGCTCCTCCTCAGAATCCGCCACGATGCGGTGGAAATGATAGCCGCTGGTAACGGTCATAAGAGGAAAGCTCTTGCCCGTCTCGATACCCTTGATATAGCGGGCGACGTCGCGTCGGTTGCGCACGTCCAGATCCGCGGTGATCTTGCCGTAAACGCGGTGGTTGACCATCACGTTGGTGACCGCGCCGCCCAAGTCGACAATGGTATTGAGCTCGTCCTCAACATCGTCCACCGTGTGATGCACCTTCACCAGGCGCGTGGGCAGCTCGGCGACCGCGCCCTCGCGCAGAACGTAGCCGCGCGCCGTGGCGACCACGTCATGGCCGTTGGCGCGCAGCAAGGCGATGTCTTGGACGATGACCTGCCGGCTCACGCCCAGGGCCCGCGCCAGCGCGCTGCCGGAGACGGGCGAGGCGGCACGCTGCAGCTCGCCCATAAGCTCGAGCCTGCGTTCGCGACCTTTCATCACTTGTCCTCACCCGCATGCAGCGCGATATCGGCAGCGCCCGCCGCCACGCCTTCGTCCTCGTCCTCGATCATGCGCAGGTGCTTGAGAGACAGATCCAAAATGCCGGCCGAATGAGTAAGCGCGCCGGAAGAGATCACGTCGACGCCCAGGTCCGCCAGCTCGCGGATGCTATCCAGGTCCACGTTGCCGGACGCCTCCACCACGGCGCGCCCGTCGATAAGCGCGATCGCCCGGGCCATGTGGTCGTGATCCATGTTGTCCAGCATGATGATGTCCGCGCCGGCGTCCACGGCCTCGCGCACCATGTCGAGCGTCTCGCACTCCACCTCGATTGTGCACGTAAACGACGCGTGAGCGCGCGCCGCCGCGACCGCCTGCGCAATGCCGCCCGCCGCGTCGATGTGGTTGTCCTTGAGCATGACCGCGCTCGAAAGGTTGTAGCGATGGTTGGCGCCGCCGCCCAGGCGCACGGCTTCCTTCTCGAAGATGCGCATGCCGGGCGTGGTCTTGCGCGTGTCTGCCAGCACGGTCTTGGTACCCGCCAGCGCGTCCGCCATGCGACGCGTGTAGGTGGCGATGCCGCTCATGCGCTGCAGGTAGTTCAGCGCCACGCGCTCGCCGGACAGCAGCACGCGCGCGTCGCCATAGACCATGGCAAGTAGCTGGCCGTTCTCGACGCGGTCGCCGTCTTGCACGCGGGCATTCACGCGCGTCGAGGGATCAAGCAGCGTAAACGCGCGCTCAAATACACCCAGGCCGGCAATGACGCCATCCGCCTTGGCAATCAGCTGCACTTGCGCCTCGCGGCGGGCGGGGCACACGGACATGGTGCTGATGTCCTCGCTGGTAATGTCCTCTTGCAGGGCGCGGCGAATATACTCGTCCGCCACAAGGTTCATGGTAATGGGGTTCATGGGTCCTCCTAGTTGGCCTGAGATAATTTGGACGAGGATTCGCCACGCACCGGACTCGCGGGATCAGATGCGTTGGGCGCGGAACTCGCGGGCGCCGCGCACAGGCGGTCGATCGATGCGTCGATGCCGGTTGCGCGGTGCGCCCCGTCTAGCGCCGGCTCCCCCGTAGCCTCAACTTCAAGCGAGCGGCCCGTGGCGATGTTGTACGCTGCGCGGCGCGCGAACACCAAAGCCTCCAGCAGGCTGTTGCTTGCCAGTCGATTGCGTCCATGTACGCCGTTGCAGCTGGTTTCGCCCGCAGCGTACAGGCGGGGCATGGCAGTTGCGGAATCGCAGTCCACCCGCACGCCACCCATGAAGTAATGCTGCGTGGGCACCACGGGGATGGACTCGTCCAAAATATCGCGGCCCTCTTCCAAGCAGCGCTGGCGAATGTTCACAAAGTGCTCGCGCACCACCGCAGGGTCCACGGAGGCGAAGCTCAGCCACTCGTGCTCCGAGCCGTCTGCGCGCATCTGCTCGCGAATGGCAGCGGCCACCACGTCGCGCGGCTGGAGCTCGTCGACAAAGCGCTCGCCTGCCTGGTTGAGCAGCACCGCGCCCTCGCCGCGGCAGCTCTCAGAGATAAGAAACGTGCGCCCCGGTCGCTGCGAATACAGGCCGGTGGGGTGAATCTGCACGTAGTCCAAATGCTCCGTCTCAAGGCCATACTTGGTCGCCAGATACACTGCGTCGCCCGTGAGCTGGGGAAAGTTGGTGGAATGCTGGTAGACGCCGCCAATGCCGCCCGTCGCCAGCAGCGTGGCGCCCGCATGGATCTCAAAGGCGGGGGCGGGACGGGCGCCGGCAGCGGGCTCGCCGGCAGCGGGGTCGCCGGCCGCGGGGTCGCCGGCAGCGGGGGCGGTCGCGTCCTCTGGCATAAGCTCGTCGATGGTCTGGACGGACTGCTCCTCCGTCACCGGGCAGGCCACAACGCCGCGGCACTCTCCCTCCTCAACCAGCAGATCGATCATGGCCGTGTGGTCCAGAATCTCCACGTTGGGCAGCTGCTGCACGCGCTCTAGCAGCTTGGACGTAATCGCCTTGCCCGTAACGTCCCTGTAAAAGGCGATGCGCGGACGGGCATGCGCGCCCTCGCGGGTAAACGCCAGCGAGCCGTCCGCCTCGCGATTGAACTCCACGCCCAACGCCACCAGGTCGTTGATGACCGAACGGCTGGAGCGAATCATGATGTCCACGCTCTCGCGGCGGTTCTCGTAATGCCCCGCGCGCATGGTGTCCTCAAAAAAGGAATCGTAATCGTCGCCCTCCGGCAGCACGCAGATGCCGCCCTGGGCAAGCATGGAGTCGCACTCGTCCAGCTCTCCCTTTGAAAGCATGACCACGCGCGAGGTGGCGGGCAGGTTCAGCGCGGCATACAGGCCGGCCACGCCGCAGCCCACAATGACAACATCGCAGTCCATCTGCTCCCCTTTCTAGCGGGCCGCGTACTCAAGCATGCGGTCGAGCGTCAGCTTTGCCTGGGGCGCCGCGGCGGGGTCGACCGCGACCTCGCCCAAACCCGTCTCCAGGCACGCCGCCACCTTTTCCAGGGTGACCATGTCCATATCGCGGCAGGTGGGAGGCGTATGAGTGAAATAGAATCGCTTGGAGGGGCAGCGTCGCTGCAGCTCATAGAGGACGCCGCGAACCGTGACCACGATGAACTCGTCCGCGTCGCTCGCCTCCGCGGCCGCAATGATGCCGGAGGTCGCGCCTATGTAGTCGGCCTCCGCCAGGACCTGCTCGGTGCATTCTGGATGCGCCAGCACTCGCGCGGCGGGATGCTGGGCCTTGAGGTCGCGAAGCTCGTCCAAAGACACCTCTTCATGGCGCGGGCAGCAGCCCTGGTTGAGGATGATGTGCTTGCCCGGAACCCGCTCGGCCACATAGCGGCCAAGGTTACGGTCGGGAATAAACAACACGTGATGCTGCGGCAGCTCGGAGACAATCTTGACGGCGTTGGACGAGGTCACGCAGACGTCGCTCCAAGATTTGACCTCTACCGTGGAGTTGACGTAGCAGGCGACCGCGAGGTCGTCGCCGTATTGCTCGCGCGCGGCCTCCACCGTTTCGCGCTTGACCATGTGAGCCATGGGGCAGTCCGCCGCGGGCTCGGGCAGCAGCACGGTCTTGGACGGATTGAGCAGCTTGGCGCTCTCGCCCATAAACTCCACGCCGCACAGCACAATGGTCTGCTGCGGCAGGCTGACGGCGAGCTTGGCCAGGTAAAACGAGTCGCCCACGTAATCTGCCGCAGCCTGGACCTCCGGCGCCACGTAATAGTGCGCCAGGATCACGGCGTCGCGATCCTGCTTAAGCCGGGCGATGCGCTCAAGCAGATTCTGCGCATCGGCGTCCTTAGCGAGATCGCCATTCAATTGTCGATTCATTATTGTCTCCCCCTGTTTGACGCGCCCGCGCGGACGCGCTCTCAATCGTTGGGGAAAGTATGGCACCAGACCATACACCTGACAAGACAGGTGTAAAGACTGTTAACGTTTCATGCACATGAGGCGCCACCGACCCGCGGCGCGGACGGGCTCGCCCAGAACATGGCGCAGACTTGCCGTGAGGCGGCCGGGAGCGAATCTCTAGTACGGAGCGGCGGCGGGACGAATCTGCTTGAGGTACGCCCACATGCGCTGCTTGGCCGCGCGATCCGCAAGCGCCGCTTCGAATCCGTCGAGCGCCAGCACGCGGCGACCCAGCACGGGGGCCACCAGACCCGGCATAAGCATCGCCGTGTTAAAGTCCTCGATAGCGGCAAGGGCGTCCGCATACGCCTCGCGCATAAGCGCCGTCGCGGCATCGTCCAGCAAAATCACGGCCTCCGGATCGAACGCCTCTACGGCCTCGCGGAAAAACTCAACCGAAAGCGGGCCGCCCGAGGCGCCGGCAGACGCGTCTGTGCCCTCACCATACACGGCAGCCATACCGCAGAAATCCTCGGGCGCAAACCCCACCGCGGAAAGGGCGGAACGCAACGCGTTGCCGTCAGCGCCCGCCAAGAGCTCGCCGCCCGCGATCTCGGCCGCGTTAAGATCGCCCTTTACCAGCAAAACGGGCGAAAACCCGTTGCCCACGGCGCGCAGGCCGCGCGACACCAGAGACTCAAGCTCCTGGTTCGCTTGATTATGCAGGGCGGATTTGCGATCGGCGGTAGAGATGTTCATGGGATTCCCTCTTTCTCTTATGCCGCACCATTCTACCGCGCGGACGGCGTCTCGCAATGTCGGTAACCTTGTCACATAAACCGTTGCAAGCATTGGCGCAACTTGGGTATAACGCTTGTCGATGAGATAAACCACCGCGCGCCGTAGCGTCGCGGGCACGCCAATAGGAGGAACCATGGCAAACATCACCGAGGTCACCATGGCCAATTTTAACGATCTGCTGAACGAGGACGCCCCCGTCCTGGTCGACTTCTGGGCACCGTGGTGCGGCCCCTGCCGTACGCTCTCCCCCATCGTCGACGAGATCGCCGATGACCTTGCCGGCCAGATCAAGGTCGCCAAGTGCAACGTGGACGAGAACCAGGATATCGCCATGAAGTACGGCGTCATGTCCATCCCCACCCTGGTTCTGCTCAAGGGTGGTCAGGAAATCGCCCGCACCGTGGGCGCCATGCCCAAGGCCAAGCTCATGGCGGAGCTGCAGGCGCACCTGTAAACCCCGCCCCTCCCGCGAGGGCAAACCAACAGCCCCCTTCCGCCCCGGCGCCCTCCCCTTCTGGCGCCGGGGTTTCTTTTTTGCCCCGCCTGTCCAATAACAACACGCATGAAGACAGGCGCAGCCGTCCCGCTGCGCAGTTCTTGAGGATAATTGCATCGATTTTAAAAAATGCTGAGTAGACCCCAGTAACCTAACGCCGCTACCTCGAATTTCGATATGTTATTGATTTGGTATACAAATCAAATCTCAAAAGTAGTGCAATTATCCGTAAGAACCGTGAAAGCCCCGCCGTAGTACACTGAACCAACAGCGACACAACCGTCCGTTTTTTGGACCTACCCCAGGAGGAAGCCATGCATGACGTGGGAATGAACATGAGCCAGCTCGCCATGAGCGTCAAGCAGGTCGACGACACCATCCAGCTTGCCCATGAATGGAGCCACCAGCTGCTGCACGCCACCGAGAACTTCGACATGGAACGCATCGGCGCCAAACTCGAAGCCGCCATGGCCGCCCTGCACGAAGCCCACGATGCACTCGAGGGCTACGAGGACGCCATAGAGGCCGACCACAACTCCGTTGGCTCCGTAAAGCTGGTGTAGGCGGTGGCCACCACCCCGGGCGCAGCCGCCGAGCTCGCCCGCTTCTCCATCGCCGTTCCGGAGGACCTGCTCCGCGCGTTCGACGAGCAGATCAAGCGCCGCGGCGACAACGCCAACCGCTCGGAGGCTATCCGCGACCTCATCCGCGCCTCGCTGGTCGAGGATGCGCAACGCACGCCAGACGCGCAGGTCATAGGCTCGCTCACCATGATCTACGATCACCACACCGGCGACCTCACCCGTCGTTTGGACGAGGTCCAGCACGACTACACGGACGAGATAGTCTCGACCATGCACGTGCACCTGGACCACCACAACTGCCTTGAGATTCTCGCCCTCAAGGGCCGCGGCGAGCGCGTCTACGAGCTCGCCGACAAGCTACTGGGCCTGCGCGGCGTCTCCCATGGCGAGCTCACCTGCGCGGCGACCGACTCCAGCCTCGAGCTGTAGCGGCATCCGTCGCGCAACGCCCGCTGCGGCGCAGCCCGCACCGCGCCGCGCCGCGCGACGGCACCCCAAAAGTTAGGAACATGTATGACCGACGCCCTCATCCATATCACCGGCATTGTCCAGGGCGTCGGCATGCGCCCCTTTGTCTTTCGCGAGGCCGTTGCCAACCGCATATCCGGCTGGGTGCTCAACGCCGGCGACGGCGTACACATCGAGGCCCATGGCGCGGACGAGGATATGCGCAAGTTCGTGCGCGCGCTTTCCGCCCACGCGCCCGCCGCATCCCGCATCGAGCGCGTGGCGGTAACCCCGCTCGACAACCATCCATCCCGCAGCGGCGACGCGGCTTCCGCCCCCGGCGCACCCGCGTTCATCATCCGCGCGTCAGAGGATGAGACAGCGCACACCACGCTGGTCTCGCCCGACATCGCCACCTGCCCGGACTGCGTCCGCGAGCTCTTCGACCCCACAGACCGGCGCTACCACTACCCCTTCATCAACTGCACCAACTGCGGACCGCGCTTCACCATCATCCGCGACCTGCCCTATGACCGCGCCATGACCTCCATGGACCGCTTCCCCATGTGCCCCGCCTGCGCTGCCGAATACGCCGATCCGCTCGACCGGCGTTTCCACGCCCAGCCGGACGCCTGCTTTGAGTGCGGCCCGCACATCACGTGGCGCGGGCGCGATCCTCAGCCCGGCACCGCGCCCGACGCCGGACCAGTCCCCGCCATTGGGCGCACCCGCCAAGAAAGCGACGCCATCATCGAGCGCTGCCGCGAACTCATCGCCGCAGGGAGCATCGTCGCCATCAAGGGCTTGGGCGGCTTTCACCTCGCCTGCGACGCCGCCAATCAGGCCGCGGTGCTCGAACTCCGCCGCCGCAAGCGCCGCTCTAACAAGCCGCTCGCCATCATGGTGCGCGACATCGACCGCGCCCGCGCCCTTTGCCATGTGGACGAGGACGAGCAGCAGCTGCTCACAGGATCGGTACGGCCCATCGTCCTGCTGCGACGCCGCAAGCCCGCGCCCGGCGCCCGCCCGGCAGCAGCGCCCGCGGTCGCGCCGGCAGTCGCGTTCGACCTGCCGGAGCTGGGCGTCATGCTGCCCTATACGCCCCTGCAGCACCTGCTGCTGGCGGCCTGCGAGAAGACCGGCGTCACCGCGCTAGTCATGACCAGCGGCAACGTCAGCGAAGAACCCATCGAAACAGACGACGAGCTTGCCTGGGAGCACCTGGTCGCCGCCGGCATCGCCGACGCCCTGCTGGGCAACGACCGCGACATCCTCTCGCGCTACGACGATTCCGTGGTGCGCATCGTCGACGGTACCGCCATGCCCGTGCGCCGCGCCCGCGGGTACGCTCCGCAGCCCCTTCCGCTGCCCGTACGCCCATTGCCGCCCGCCACCCAAAACGCCCCCATCGCGCAGGACGCCTGCATCCTGGCGTGCGGAAGCGAGCAGAAGGCCACGCTCGCCCTCACGCGCGAGAACGCGGACGGCTCGGCCAGCTGCTTCTTGTCCCAGCATATCGGCGACATAGAGAACGCCGAAACCCTCGACGCGTGGCACGCCGCGCGCGAGCGCCTCACCGGCCTCTTCGACCTGCGGCAAACCACCATCGCGTGCGACCTGCACCCCACCTACCTTTCAAGTCAGTGGGCGCGCCAGCAGGCAGCGCAGCACCAAGCCCCGCTCGTAGAAGTCCAGCACCACCACGCCCACATCGCCGCCGTCATGGCCGAGCACTCCCGCAACGACCGCGTCCTGGGCTTGGCGTTCGACGGTACCGGCGCGGGCACGGACGGCACCGTGTGGGGCGGCGAGCTGCTGCTCTGCGGCTTTGGCGGCTACGCTCGGGCGGGATCGCTCGCGCCGTGGCGCCTGCCGGGCGCGGCGGCATCGGTGCGCGACGCCCGCAGAAACGCCCTGTCCCTCCTTTACGCTGCCGACTTGCTGGACCACCCCGGTGCGGCGGCAGCGCTCGGCAAACTTGATCCAACGATGCGCGAGGTCACGCTGCAGATGGTCGAGCGCGGCATCAACAGCCCGCTTACCAGCAGCATGGGCCGCCTCTTCGACGCTGCCTCGGCCCTGCTGGGCATCTGCGGCACCGCCACCTACGAGGGAGAACCCGCAACCCTCTTGGAGGCCGCCGCATGGCGAGCCCACGACCGCAACGCGCCCGCCATCGACCTGCCCCCCTTCGCGCTGTCCTGTCAAGGCCCCGCAGAACCAGACTTCCAGACCCGCTCGCATATGGCGCGTGTGGACGAGGAGCTTCCGAAACGCCGTCTGACGCTCGATCCCGCACCTGCGCTGCAAGGCGTTCTCGATGGACTTCACGCCGGCGCGCCTACGGATGCGCTGGCCTTAGCGTTCCACCAATCCGTCGCCCGCTCTGCTTGCGCCGCCGCGGAAGACATCTGCCGCGATGCCGGCATCCATGCCGTCGCCCTCTCCGGCGGCGTCTTCATGAACCGCTTGCTGCTGCAGTTTATCCGTGATGGGCTTGAGCGCGCGGGGCTTGAAGTGCTTATCCCGCACAGCGCCCCCGTCAACGATGGGTGCATCGCTTACGGGCAAGCAGCGGTCGCTCGGCAGCGCTTGAGCCTGGCCTAAACCAGCTGCTCGGCAGTTCCGTCTACGACGATCAAGTCCGCAGCACCCTCGTCCGCAACAACAGCCCCGTCCGCAACATCCTCGTCCGCAGCGGCAACCTCGTCCGCAGACGGAATCGAAGCGGCAGCGCCCGGGCGCGAGACAGCGATCGACGCCGCGCGTGCAGCCGTAGCCATGGCCGTAAGCGCGCTGTCACCCAACGCGATTCCCGCCAAGAAATAACCCGTGAACGTGTCGCCAGCTGCCGTGGTGTCCACCGCCTTGCAAGGGCATGCCGGCACGTGCGTGCACGCGGCGCCGTCAATAAGATAGGCTCCCTGCGCCCCCAGCGTCATGACGATGCACGTGGAGCGGAAGCGCTCGCCCAGCGCGCGGGCCACCGCTGCCCAATCACCCGCGGTCGCGTCAGCCCCCGCGGTCGCGGTGGCCTCTCCAGCCCCGATATCGGCACCGCCCACAGAAGCGGCGCTCAACGCTTTGAGCAGCTGCATCGCTTCGATTTCATTCACCAGCAGGTAGTCGACCTTATCCAAAGGCAGGTCCATAATCGACGCATCGAAGGGCGAGGGGTTGAGCGCGACCTGCATGCCGCGGTCCGCCGCCTGGTCGATAACCTCGTCCACCAAATTAACCTCGTTTTGCAGCACCACCATGTCGCCGGGCCCATAAAACGCCAGCGCCCGACGAACCAGCTCGGGCGTCACACGGCGGTTGGCGCCGCCGTACAAGATGATGCAGTTGTCGCCCGCGTCATCATTTTGGATAACGGCGAGCCCGGTTCGCTCGTCCTCAAGTACCTCCACGCGGGTCACGTCGATGCCCGCCGCCTCAAGCTCGCCCAGCAAAAACGCGCCGTCCGCCCCCACGCAGCCGGCGAACGCCACGTCCAGGCGCCCCGCCGCGGCGCGCGCGAGCGCTATCGCCTGGTTTAGACCCTTGCCGCCGGCGCGACGAACCACGCTGGTCGCCGCCAGCGTCTCGCCGCGCGCAACCATATGAGGCACGCGATACGTGTCGTCGATGTTTGCAGATCCAAAGCACAAGATGCTCATGATGCCTCCCGGGCGCCGCGGCCAGCGCAATCTATGGTCGCTTGGATGGGATTTCTCTTTGGGATTATCGCACGGGCAGGGACGCCGCGGGCTGCATTTGCACGGCAGCGAAGCGCGGCAAGGGGCCTGGAGCGGCGCCTTCTGTCCCAAGCCGGGCGCTAGGCCATACACCCCAAGCCGCCGCGCAGGCATCCAAAAGCCGTTAGCGAACCGCTTGGAGCAAGTTGCCCAGGACCTTCTGGAATCCCAGCGCGTCCACCAGGCTCAAAACCAACGCATTAGACGGTGTCACATCCCCCGAGACCTTCGCGGCGCCAGCATCCGCGCCGTCGTCCGCAGCGACAAGCCGCGTCTCGCCACGGTCGTCCTGGCCCAAGCCAATCTCAACAACGCCGCGCACTCCTTGAAACAGGTCGGGCGCAAGCACGTAGAGCAGCGGCACCGCATCGTGCACCACGCACACGCCATGCGGCCACGAGGCGGGATCGCCCTTGTAAAAGGACAGCATACGAGCCAGCGCGCAAAGGCGTTCGCTATCGCCATCGCGCATCGATGTCAGCTGCTCTGCGGACAGCCCGCTTCTGAGCGTGACGTCCAGCCCGCACATCACCACGGGCACGCCCGACGCAAAGACCATGTGCGCCGCCTCAGGATCCGCCCAAATGTTGTACTCCGCCCGCGGGGTCACATTGCCGCCGCAGGTAGACCCACCCATAATGACCACGTCTTGAATGCGGGCAACATCATCTGGAAACGCGCGCAGCAGCAGGGCGATGTTGGTGAGCGGCCCCGTAGCCACCAGCCTTATGCGGCGCGCGGGCGCCAGCAAGCAAATGGCCTTGTGCATTGCCAGCACTGCAGAATCGTTGGCAAGAGCTCGGTCGCCCGCGGGGACCTCGACCTCGCCCAGGCCGTTCGCCCCGTGCACGTGGGCGGCATCGCACGCGGCGCGCACCAAGGGGCGGTTCGACCCGCGGGCAACCGGCACGTGTGGAAGCGCCAAATAAGAGGCTAGTGCCAGCAGATTCGCCGTCGTCACGTCAAGCGACATGTTGCCCGCAACGCTCGAAAGCCCATGCAGACGCACGCGCCCCCGCCCAACCGCGCCGGAAAGGGCGGCCAGCATCACGGCGTCATCGATGCCGGGGTCACAGTCAACCCACACATCGCTTACAACATAATCTTCCCAGGTCATGGCACCCCTCTTCTTCTGCAGCGAGCGCACCCGCGCGCTCTTGCGTTCCGCACCCATCATACCCACGCCAGCCGGCGGCGCGTGTCAGCCAGCGGCGCGTGTCAGCCAGCGGCGCGTGTCAGCCAGCGGCGCGTGTCAAAAAAGCCTTTAGTGTGGAGGTTAGGACAAATAGTGCCTTAGTGCGGTCCGGAGAGATCTCGAAGCGAATTCATTATGCATCAAGCCCCACCGTCCAAGCCATCTACCTCGACCGATACAGATACCGTATTCATAAGGTACCAATCTATCACCCTTTTTCACCACACTAACGTACTATTTGACACAATCCGAACCGCACTAAGCGATTATTTGTCCTAACCTCCGCACTAAGCGATTATTTGGCACACCCTCCATTTCGCAGTAAGGCGCTATTTGGCTCGGAGCCCGCTTGGGGCGGCCCGCCCCTCTCGCTCGGCCCCCACTCCCCAGGACCACCCCCGCACCCCGGATCTGTCGCTCCCCAATCCGCGTCCAAACCAACGCTTGTCATTGGCGATGCCGCGCCAGCGGGGTACCATCTAGCAAGAAAACAATTCGCGCGCCCGCTCCGCCCAACACCGTGCGCGGCGGACGCCCCTACCCGTAAAAGAGGTCTTATGTGCCTTGCAGTTCCCGGTAAGATCCTGCAGATAAACCCCCTTGGCCGCGCGACGGTCGACATGCTGGGCGTCCAGCGCGAGGTGTCGCTGCGCCTGGTACCCACCGCGCAGGTGGACGATTACGTGCTGGTGCACGCCGGCTTTGGCATCCAGGTCATCGACCCTGCAGAGGCGGAGGAGACACTGCGCCTGGTGCGCGAACTTCCCGACCTTTTTGACGAGGACCTGGCGCAGGCGGGCGCCATGCAGACAGCCACCGCGCAAACAGCCGCCGCGCACGCGGAGCCCTCGCTCGACGACGGCGGTGCCGCATGAGCGATATCGACTTCGGCGCCTTCCGCGACGCCGCGCTTGCCCGCCGGCTCATCGACTCCATCCATGCCATGGCGGGCGATCGGCAGATCAACCTTATGGAAGTCTGCGGCACCCACACGGTGAGCATCGGGCGCTATGGCTTTCGCTCCATCATGCCCGCCGGCGTGCACCTGCTCTCCGGCCCCGGCTGCCCGGTCTGCGTCACCTCCAACCGCGACATAGACCACGCTATCGCGCTCTCGCGCCTAGACGGCGTGGTCATCGCCACCTTTGGCGACATGATGCGCGTACCCGGATCGACCACGTCGCTATCGCGCCAAAAGGCCGCCGGCCGCGACGTGCGCATCGTCTACTCCCCCCTAGACGCCGTGGAGCTCGCCCAGGCAAATCCGCACCTGCAGGTCATCTTTATGGGCGTGGGCTTCGAGACCACCACCCCCGCGATCGCGGCGACCATCCTCGACGCGCACGACCGCGGCATAGAGAACTTCTCCGTCTTCTGCGCCCACAAGACCACGCCGCCTGCGCTTCGCGCCATCGCCAGCGATCCGCAGACGCGTATCGACGGCTTCATCCTGCCGGGCCATGTCTCCACCATCACGGGCGTGGAGACCTACCGCTTTTTGGTGGACGAGTTCTCTACCCCGGGCGTTGTCACCGGCTTCGAGCCCGTCGACGTGCTCGAGGGCATCGCCATGCTGGTCCGCATGGTTGCCGAAGGCGCGCCGGACATCCAAAACGCCTACCGCCGCGGCGTGAACCAGGGCGGCAACGCCGTCGCGCGCCAGCTGGTGCAGCAGGTCTTCGAGCCCGTCGACGCCACATGGCGCGGACTGGGTGCCATCCCCGCCTCCGGCCTGCGCATTCGAGACGAGTTCGCGCACCTGGATGCAAGCCGTCGCTTTGACGTCGACATCGAACCCACACGTGAGGCCGCCGGCTGCCGCTGCGGCGACGTGCTACGCGGCGTCATCACCCCCGGCGGCTGCCCGCTGTTTGGGCGCGCCTGCACGCCGGAAAAGCCCGTGGGCCCTTGCATGGTCTCAAGCGAGGGCAGCTGCGCTGCCTACTATCGCTATCGCGAGGCATAGGCAAGCCGGCAAGGCGCAAAGACCCGGCAAGACGCAAAAACCACGCCGGCGCCCGTCCTCGTCCGCATCAACCCCGCCCCGGCGGCCCTGCCGCCCCGGCGCCATCGCAACCAAGAAAGGGTGACCTTCACCATGGATACCTCAACAGACGCAACCGTCCTTCTTGGCCACGGGTCGGGCGGGCAGATGATGAAACGCATCATCGATGAGCTGTTTTTGGACGAGCTCGGCTCGCCAGAGCTCCTCGCCGGCAACGACGCCGGCGTCGCTCAGCTTGCCCCCACCGGTCGCATCGCCATGTCAACGGATAGCTTTGTAGTCACGCCGCAATTCTTCCCCGGCGGAAACATCGGCAGGCTCGCCGCATGCGGCACCGTCAACGACGTCGCCACCTCCGGCGCGCGCGTGCGCTACCTCTCCTGCGGCTTCATCCTGGAAGAGGGGTATCCCATGGCGGACCTGCGAGCGATCGTCCACACCATGGCGCAGACCGCGCGCGAGGCGGGCGTCGCCATCATCACCGGCGACACCAAGGTGGTCGAACGCGGCGGCGCGGACGGCGTCTACATCAACACCGCAGGCGTGGGCGAGGTGCCCGCGGGCGTTGAGCTCTCCGGAGCGGCCTGCCGACCCGGTGACAAGGTGCTGGTCAGCGGCACATTGGGAGATCACGGCATCGCCATCATGAGCCAACGCGAGGGCCTGGCGTTCTCCACCGCCATCGAGTCCGACGCCGCGCCGCTCAATCATCTCATCTACAACGTGCTCGACGCCGCACCGCATGCGCGCTGCTTCCGCGACCCCACGCGCGGCGGCCTTGCCAGCACCCTCAACGAATTCGCCGCCGCATCGGGCGTGGATATCTATGTGGACGAGGACTCCATCCCCGTGCGCCCAGAAGTCCGCGGCGCCTGCGAGATGCTGGGATACGACGTGCTGCAGGTTGCCAACGAGGGAAAGATGGTCGCCGTTGTCCCCGCGGACGAGGCCGACGCCGCGCTTGCCGCCATGCGCTCCAGCCGCTACGGCGAGAGCGCCGCCATCATAGGCGAGGTTTGCGAGGCGGCATCTACCGGGCGAGACGCACGCCCCACGGTTCGCGTCCGCTGCGGTTGGGGCTCCACGCGCGTGCTCGATATGCTGGTTGGCGAGCAGCTCCCCCGCATCTGCTAGCGCGAATCGCGGCCGCAACCGCCCAGCTCCTCAAAACAAGCCTATACGGCGGTCTCGCCATCGGACGCAAGGCGGCTCATGCCGCGATTGAACGCCACCGAGAACGCCGCCACCACCGCGGCGGCGATCAGGCTGTCCGCGATGCGCCAAAACGCCGCCCCGCCCATGCCAAACATGGTCTGCGCCAATAGCATCGCCCCCATGGTATTGAACGCCTGCGTCCAGTGGTATTTGCCGGATAGCCCGCAGCACATACCCACCACCATGCCAAACACGGCTTGAACCAGGGGCGGGGCTGCCGGGTAGACCAAGCAGAACAGCCCCACGCCCACCGCGCTGAACCCCACGCGCCACCAGATGCGGTCGCGCACGGCCGTCGCGTACGGGGTCAGCAGGCTCGATCCCACCAGGCCCATCCACATAAGGCGCTCCACGCCCAACACGTCGCCCGCAAAAAATGCAAGGGAGATACCCAGCGCCGCCCTGATATGGTAGCGGGTCTTGGGATTTTGCAGCGATGCCTCGTCCAAGGCTTGGACGATGGTTCTATACGGGCGCTCCTCGCCGCGCTCGCGCGCTGCCGCTGCCGCCTGGGCCTCGGCCGTGCGGTTGCGGCAGCGCCAATAGACCGCCGCGCACAGCGCAAAGCCCGCGGCCATGGTTGCCAGTCGAGCGGGAACCTGCCCGACAGAAAGCGGGGCGTCGTAGGAAGCACCCACCAGCAGGGCGTAGCCAAAGCCGTATGTGCTGCCGTTTCCCATGCGCGGGTCGTCGACGCCCACCACCATAACCACCGCGAGGCCGGCGATGTTGAGCGCCAGCCGCGCAAGCGGGCCCGCCCCCTGCCCCAGCAGCGGCACCGCCGTGAGAACGGCGAACACAACCAGCAGGGCCAGCAGGTTCTGGCGCGGAGCGTAGTTGAAGCCCACAAAGCGCACGCACAGGATGAAGACAAAGACCGCGACGGCCGGAATGGAGCTCTGCGGTCCAAACGCGGCGCCAAAGGCGGAGATAAACAGCACCGCAGACGCCACAATAAGGGCGGCGCGCACCAGCAGGGCGGCGTTGACCGTGGCGCGGCACGCCCGGCAGCCAGCGGACTCGCGCAGACCCTTGAGGTCGCGCACGCTCAGCTGCAGCATGCCGTAGAATCCAGGAAGCCGATTGGCCCTATGGTCACGATGGGGCTTGTTTGCGCGTGCGGTAGCAACCTGCTTGCCTTGGGGCATGCCGGACTCCTTCTCATCTGCTCTGATGTACTGGTTCCCCCACGCCGTCATGACAGGCCCGCCCTGCCGCCGGGCAGTCGGGCAGTCGGGTCGCAGGGCCGTCGGGACGACGCGGCCGGGCGCGGTGCGCAGGCGGCCGTTCAAATTTGGGTGACACAGTATCGCGAAAACTCGCCTCGCTGCCCACCCCCGCGACCGCAAACACACGATAAGCGCAAATATACCCACCCGCCCTATGGTATGGTTGCCAAAGCAGTATCCATCATGCCGCGGCGAACCCGGCAAACGGCGCCGGCCCGCTGTCCCCCGCACCGCCCCGCGCGATGCGTCTCAAATAACCCACGGGGGTACTATGGAATTCAAGCACGTAATCTTTGACCTGGACGGCACCATCCTCGACACGCTGGAGGATCTCGCCCTTGCCGGCAACCATACCTGCGATCTGCACGGATGGCCCACCTTCGCCGTCGACCAATACCGCTACAAGGTCGGCAACGGTATGCTCAAGTTGGTCGAGCGCTTCATGCCCGCGGAGTACGCCGGCGACGGAATGATGTTCCAAACCGCCCTGGCAGAGTTTCGCTCCTACTATGGCGAGCACAAAGAGGACCATACCGCGCCCTACCCCGGCATCATCGACATGCTCGACGCCATGCGCAAGACGGGCATCACGCTCGCCGTCCTCACCAACAAGGACCACGCCGCCGCCGTCCCGCTGATCGAGCGCTATTTTGGACCGGACCGCTTCGCCGTGGTCCAGGGACGCATAGACGCCTATCCACCTAAACCCGCCGCGCCCGTCACCCTCCATGTTCTGGAGCAGCTTGGGGCCGACCCCTCGTCCACGCTCTACGTGGGCGATTCCAACGTCGACATCCAGTGCGGGCACAATGCCGGCATGCGCGCCGCCGGCGTGGCATGGGGCTTCCGCGGAACGGAGGAGCTTGAGCGCGAGGGCGCGGACTTTATCGCCCACACGCCAGACGACCTGCTGCGCATCGTCCAAGGCTAGATGCAAAATGAAGGGCGCCCCGCACATGCGAGACGCCCTTTCAAAATCATCTTCGGCAAAGCGGCCTACGCCATCATCGCGCCCATCAGCGCTGCCTCGGCGGAGTCGTCGACCTCCCACTCGCCGTCCTCGTTCTTGGTGTAGCCCATCTCGATCTCAGAGTCCTTGGGCTCGGCGGCATCCGTTACCTCAAGCAGGATCTTGCCGCCCTCCTTGTAGAGCTCGGCCTCGGTCATAGACGCAAGATCCATGGATCCCAGGCGCTCCGTAAAGGCCGTCTGGAAGTTGGTCATGATATCGGTCATCGACTTGATGGTGATGGACACCTTCGCCACGGCCGTGCCGGCCTCTTCGTCCACCGTGATCTCGCCTACCTCATAGGCAAAGCCGTCCAGGTACGACGCCATATAATCTTTGGACGATATTCCCAGTTGCTCGATCTCCTCGCCCGCAACCTCGTCCAGGCTGTCCATCAATTCGCTATCATCCGCATTCACGCGGTCAAACTGCGAGGTCAAATCCGTTTTGATCTGCTCTTCAACGGACGGACCGCCGCCGCAGCCGTACAGGCCAAACAGCGAGGCGACCATAACGGCCATCAGAGCAAGCAGCGGGAGCCTCTTCTTCATAACAACCTCCAAGGGGCTCATGGGTCCAGCGCCACGCGCCGTCGCGCGCTTGAGATACGCCCGCGGGCGCGTCTTTCCGCTCAGTGTACGCGAGACAAAAAGATGCCGCCCGACCCATCGCCAAGCGGCACCCCTTATTCAACCAATGGCTCCAGTGAGCGGCAATTCGCTTGCTTTTTTGGACGATGCAAGCGCCCGTCCCCGCAAGCGCCCCGCCTACTCGCGCGCGCCGTACTGCTCGTAGTACGCGTCGATAGCCGCCTTGATCTGATCATCGATCACCACGCGACCCTGAACCTCGCGGTTGTAGAGGCACTCGGTGACCTCGGCCATGCTCACGATGGAGGCAACGGGGAAGCCGTATTTGGCCTCGACTTCCTTCTGGGCGGTGGTCACGCCGCCCTTGCCGACCTCCATGCGGTTGAGCGAGACGATAAGGCCCTTGACCTCGACGTCCGCCGCGGCCTTGAGCTTGGGATAGGTCTCATCGATCGACTTGCCAGAGGTGGTGACGTCCTCCACCATGATCACGCGGTCGCCATCCTTGAGCTCGTAGCCCAGCATGCCGCCCTTGTCGGCGCCGTGGTCCTTGACCTCCTTGCGATCGGAGCAGTAGCAAACCTCCTTGCCGTACAGCTCGGACAGGGCGATAGCGGTCACCACGGACAGCGGGATGCCCTTGTACGCGGGACCAAAGACAACGTCGAAATCCAGGCCAAAGTTATCATGGATGGCGCGGGCGTAGTACTCGCCCAGGCGCTTGAGCTGCTCGCCCGTCACGTACGCGCCCGCATTCATGAAGAAGGGGGACTTGCGCCCGCTCTTCAAGGTGAAGTCGCCAAACTTCAACACGTCGGACTCGACCATGAACTCGATGAACTCGGACTTGTAAGCCTCCATGTGCATTCCTTTCGCTGGGGGCGCGCAGACGCGCGCGGTCGCGGTGCGGACAGGGCCGCGCGCCGCCTCGACACAGATCGCTTTTAGTGTAATGCAATCGCCGACCGCCTAGCCGCTAAAGCGCGACAGGAACTCTCGTGTGCGCTCGTGCGCCGGAGCGTCCATCACCTGCTCGGCGGGGCCCTCTTCCACAATAACGCCGCCGTCCATAAAGACCACGCGGTCGGCGACGTCGCGGGCAAACGCCATCTCATGCGTCACCACGATCATGGTGGTGTCCTCGGCCGCCAGCTGCTTTAACACCTTCAAGACCTCGCCGGTGAGCTCGGGGTCCAGCGCAGAGGTGGGCTCGTCAAAATACAGCAGCTGCGGGTTCATGGCAAGCGCACGGGCAATGCTCGCACGCTGCTGCTGGCCGCCGGAAAGCTGGCAGGGCACCTTGTCCTCGCAGCCCGCCAGACCCATTTTTTGGACGAGGCCCCGCGCCTGCCGCTCAACCTCCGCGCGATCGCGCTTTTGCACCACCAGCGGAGCGTCCATGATATTGCGCATCACGCTCATATGGGGAAACAGGTTGAAACTCTGAAACACCAGGCCAAAGCGCTGGCGCGCCTGGGCAAGCGTGCCCTTGTCGCCGTACACCGCGCGGCCCCGTGGATCGCCGCCGGCAGGGCGCGCCACCACGAGCTCGCCGTCCTCGCCCGCAGAAAAGCCGCCGTACCACAGGCCGCCGCCGTCCAGGCGCTCCAGCAGCGTCATGCAGCGCAGCAGCGTGGACTTGCCCCCGCCCGAGGGCCCAATGATCGCCACGACCTCGCCCGGGGAAACGGAAAGCGAGATGTCATTCAGCACCTGGTTGCCGCCAAACGCCTTACGCGCGTGCTCCAGGCGCACCACCGGGTGCATCGACGCAGCCGACGCCTTTGCCGCGGGCCGAACCCCTGTATTCATACGCTCCATGTTCGCCTCCTAGTCGTGGTAGTAGTCCATCTTCTTCTCAATGCGGCCAAGAATAATCTCGACCAAGAAATTGAAACCCCAGTAGAACAGCGCGGAGATGGCGAAGGGCATCATGCTGCGCTGCGAGGCCACCAACGCTTTGGCGGTAGAGAACATCTCGGCCACGCCGATGGCAAAGGCAAGCGAGGTGTCCTTGACCAGGGTGATGATCTCGTTGCCCATAGCGGGCAAAATGCGTTTGGCCACCTGGGGCATCACGATGCGCGCAAACGTCTGCATGCGCGAGTAGCCTAGCACCTCGGCCGCCTCGTACTGGCCGCGCGGTATCGACTGAATACCAGAGCGGTAGATCTCTGCAAAGTACGCCGCGTAGTTGATGATGAACGCGATGATGCACGCCTGCCATTTGGACTGCGTGGTGAGCTGGATACCAAACACGTAGTAGGGCGCAAAGTACACGGCGAACATCTGCAGCATCAACGGCGTGCCGCGCATAACGGAGATAAACGCGCGGGCCAGCAACTGCAACGGCTTAAAGCGCGACAAACGCGCCAGCGCCACGGGAATTCCCAGCGGAATCGACCCTAGCAGGGTGAGCGCGAACACCTGGGCGCTTACGCCAAACCCCTCCAACAGCATGCCCGCCATGGTCGAGATATCCATGCCGCGCCTCCTTTCCAACCACCTTGCGCTCTCGCCCGCGCGAACGCGCCGTCCGCATTCCACCGACGCGCCCGCAGCCATATGGCGCCGCGGGCAAGAGCGTAAAGCCCCCGGCCCGCAAACACGAACCGAGGGCACCTCATCTATCCTGTTCGGCGTCTTACTTGATCAGCCAGTTGTCGTAGCTCACGCCGTCGTCCGCGTACTTGTCGCACAGCTCTTTAACAAAGCCGTCCTCATCCATCTCTTTCAAGGTCTCGGTCACCTTCTCGGCAAGCGCGGTATCGCCTTTCTTAAAGCCAACGGCGTAGTGCTCGGTAGAGAGTTGCTCGTCCAACTGCTTATAGGTGTCCTTGCCGGCCAGCTGGTACTGTGCGATGGAGAGGTCGCAGGCAACCGCATCGACGGCACCGCTTTCAAGCTGCATAAACGCGGTGTTGTAGTCGCCAATGGTCTCCAGCGAGGCAAACGTGGCGGTAAGGTCGGCCATATCGCCGTTAAGCACTTCCTCCGCAGCGGAGTCAACCTGGGTGATCACGGTCTTGCCCGCCAGATCCTCAAAGCTCTCGATGCCGCTATCGGCGCGGACCACCACAACCTGGGCGTTCAGCATATAGGGGTCGGAGAACGTGTAATCGTCCTCGCGGCCCTCCATGGTGAAGCCGTTCCAAATGCAGGTGATGGCGCCAGAGTTAAGCAGCGTGTCCTTGGCGTCCCAGTCGATGGGCTCAAGCTTGAGCCCCCAGTCGTTGCGTTTGGCGACCTCGGCCGCAAGCTCCAGATCAAGACCGGTGAACTCGCCGTCATCGCCCACGTAGCCATAGGGCGGGTAGGCCTGGTCAAAGCCAACCGTAAGCGTGGTGATCTCGCCGCTGGCATCAGCGGACGAGGATCCGGCAGAGCCCTGGTCGCTGGCAGCGGGCGAGGCGCCGCACGCTGACAGGGCCAGCGCGGCGACCAGCGCCACCGCCGCGGCAACGGGAACAAAGATGCGCTTCTTCATATCAGTTTCCTTCCCCATGTCACAAATCCTCGTCCACCCGCGCCGCCATGCACCCATGCGTCGCGCGCGCCATGGCAAGAGATCCGAGCTTGCATAATCGCCTTACAACGAGCTAGTACTTTACTATGATGCAGTGTCAGGGGCAACCTTTATTCATTTGGACAAGCCCTCCGTAATGCCCGCGCAACAAACCCCCTGCCGTCTTGACGCAGCGGACCGCCCGTGCACCCTGGCACCAAAAAGGCCCCGCGCCAAAACGCGGAGCCCTAAAAGCAAGCTGTCTTGAATTGGCCTGGGGTCGAATACCGCCCCGCGCCAAAGGTAACGGAGACTCGGTCGCCGTTAGATATTCGCGATGTTACAGAGGCTTCGCAGCATGGCGGCGAATTCGCAGCGATATGCCGTGCCCTGGGGGTTCAGCCGACCGTTCTCGCCGTTGATGATGCCGGTCGCCACGGCCCAAGACATGGCCTGGGCGCCCCACGGGCTCACTTCATCGTCGTCGGGATACGCGGAGAGGTTAGCGCGGGCAGAAGTGTCAAGACCGCGCATCTGGGCGTAGCGCATCAAGAAAATCGCCGCCTCCTCGCGCGTCACGTCCTGATCGGGGCGGAACGTGCCGTCGCCGTAGCCGGAGACAAGACCGTTCTGCACGCCCCAGGCGATTGTGCCGGAATACCACTCGTTACGGGATACATCCGGGAAAGCGAGCGAGCCCACGTTACCGGTCGCACCACCGGATACGCGGCACAGCATGGTCACCACCATGGCGCGCGACGTGGTGCCGTACGGAGCCATCTGGGTGGTGCCGCTCAAGCCGGACATAAAGCCGCGCTGCGCCACCCATGCAATCGACTCCACGTACCACTGGCCGTAATCGATGTCGCTATAGCGAGAGCTCAGGTACTGGCGCTCGTCCTCGGCCACATACCCCAAAACAACCTTTTGCTCTTTGCGGTAACGGTTGATGTAGCCGGCAGCATAGGTATGGTCTTTGCCGTCGCCGGTGGAGTAGTAGGTGACGATCGCGTTGGTAAGGCGCGTGGCGATCTCGCGGTCCGTCATGGCGTTGTTGATGTTGGCCGCCTTGATGAACTTCTGCATACCGCCCGAGCCAAACAGGTTGCACATGCCCCACGCCAGGCCGCGCACGGCGTCCGCGCGGTTGTCGATGGTGATGCCATAATAGTTACGGAAGATGCGCTCGGCCTGCTTGTAGTAGTTCTCGTACGCATAAGAATCCTGAAGCGCGGAAAACTCCGCGGAGTCCGCTTTGTATGCGGCGTGCCACGCGCTGTTGACCAGCCTGCCAAGGTCGCTCAAGCCGTCTTGGGACGAGGAGTCGCGAAACGGATTGACCTTCTTGGAGGGATCGTCCGGATAGTTGGGGTCCTGGGCGCCGTTGATGATGGTGTCGCCCTGGGCGATGACCTCTTTGAACATGGCATATTTGGTGGGATTGTAGTTGTAGACCGCAGTGATAAAGGGCACCAGCGCGTAGCGGCGGTCAAACTGGTAATAGCCCATCGCATTGTAGCCGTCACCGTAAGAGAGGCCCTGGTCGTAATTGTGACCGCTTTCATAGATGGCGAAATACAGCATCTCATCAGAAAGCTTCACGGGAGAGAGGCGAGCGGTCGAAAGCAGCGAGACCGCATCGGCCGTGTCGTCGGCTGCGGCGGCGAGCGCAGCGAGCTCGTCTGCGGAAAGCTCCTGGTAATCTGCACCGCGATCGATCGCGATGGCATCACTGGCGGCAGGTGCAGAAGCCTCAACGGATGCAGAGATGGAAGCGGATGCTGACACGGGCGCTAAAACGGACCCGGTAGCCAGCACGGAAACAAGCCCTATTGTCAGGGCGCGGTGACGAGGCTTGGCCATTCGTCCTCCTTGGTTGTCGCCCCCTTACGGGGTGGTGCGTTTACATGTGCGTTTGCGATATAGCAAGGTACCTGCCCAGTATGAACGAGGATGGGCCGGCGCGCAACATCGCCGACCCGCCGCCGTCGTCTCGTCCACAAAAAAGCACGCACCCCGCTGCGGAGATGCGTGCCGTATATGCAAGCTATCGCGTGATGTAAAACGATGCCGGCAACATTGGTGCTAGCAGATCTCGAAGACCCAGTTGTGCTTGTCCTCAACGGCGCCGTCCTGGATGCCGGTAAGGGTCTCGCGGAGCTTCTTCATGACGGGGCCAATCTCATCATGGCCCGCCGGGAAGGAGACCACGGTCTCATCCTCGTGGATCTCGCCCACGGGGCTGATAACGGCGGCGGTACCGCACAGGCCGCACTCTACAAAGGCGCCGGACTTGACCTCTGCCCACTCGACCGGACGCTGGACAACGGTGATGCCCAGGTCCTCGGCCACCTGAACCAGCGAACGGCGGGTGATGGAGGGCAGGATCGAATCGGTGTGGGACTGGGGAACAACCAGGGTGCCGTCCTTGGTGACAAACAGCACGTTGGCGCCGCCGGTCTCCTCAACGTAGGTGCGGCTCTGGGAATCCAGATAGAGGTTCTCGGCAAAGCCGGCGCGGTGGGCATCCATGGTGGGCTTGAGGCTCATGGCGTAGTTAAGGCCGGCCTTGATGTTGCCGGTGCCGTGCGGTGCAGCGCGATCGTACTCGGAGATGCGCAGCTTGATGGGCTTGAGGCCGCCCTTGAAGTACGGGCCCACGGGGGTGACCAGAATGCGGAACTGATACTCGTCCGCAGGAGCAACGCCAATGACGTCGCCGGTGGCGATCATAAGCGGGCGCACGTACAGCGTGGCGCCAGAACCAAAGGGCGGAACCCATGCGGCGTTGGCGGCAACAACTTGCTTGACCGCGTCGACAAAGCGATCGACCGGGAAGGGCGGCATCTCCAGGCGCTCGGCAGACTCGTACATGCGCTGTGCGTTGAGGTCAGGACGGAAGCAGACGATCTTGCCGTCTTCGGTGGTATAGGCCTTGAGGCCTTCGAAGCACGCCTGGCAATAATGGAAAATGCCCGCGCACTCGGACAGGTTGAGGCTGTGGTCGGCGGTAAGGCCGCCCTCGTCCCACGCGCCATCCTTCCAATTGGAGACGTAGCTAACGTCCGTCTTGCGGTAGCCAAAGTCCAGGCTGCCCCAGTCCAGGTCCTTTTTCTCAACTGCCATGGCATTACTCCCATCGACGCGTGCGGGCAAGCGCTCGCCCTGATTGACTGGATGTGATTCTACTCCGCACCCCGCTCGCGCGTAAAAGCTTTCTTTTGTTAAGTAAAGCAATTTGCCATCGCGTAACAATTAGATTCACAGTTGTGCCCGTGCCGGGACCGCTTTGCGCGTCGCTCGCACGACCCGGGCGCAACCCCGCGCTACGGGGTGCCCCGCGTCCCGGCCGCCCCGCGTTAGGCGGCACTACGTTGCACGGCGCCACGTTAAACCCTAGCGTTTCTCTAGACTTAACCACGGACGATGGCTACTATGACAGCATTACCGATTACGCCGGGCACCTGCAGCGCGCCGCGGCAACCTATCCGGCGGGAGAGCGGATGAGCTTCATCACCACCATACGCGAAGACATCAACACCGTGCAGACGCACGACCCCGCCGCGCAAAACGGCTTGGTCATCTTTTTGTCCTACCCCGGCCTGCACGCCAAGTGGGCCCACACGCCGGAGCATTGGCTATGGAACCACGGCCTTCACAGCATTGCGCGCGTGATGTCCCAGTTCACCCGCTTTATGACCGGCGTCGAAATTCATCCTGCAGCTCAGATTGGGCGCCGCCTTTTTATTGACCATGCCATGGGCGTGGTGATTGGCGAGACCACCATTGTGGGCGACGACTGCGTGCTGTACCAGGGCGTCACCCTGGGCGGCACCGGCAAGGAGTGCGGAAAGCGCCACCCCACGCTGGGCAACCGCGTGACCGTGGGCACCGGCGCCAAGGTGCTGGGCAACATCCGCATTGGCGACGACGTCAAGATTGGCGGAAACTCCGTGGTGGTTAAGGACGTGCCGAGCAACTCCACCGTGGTGGGCGTGCCCGGTCGCGTGGTCCGCCGCGCCGGCTGCCGCGTACTGAACGAGAACATGGACCGCCGCGAGCATCGCGAGAGCATGCCCGACCCCGTGCAGGAGCAGTCGCTGCTTAACCGCGAGGGCATTGTGGGCAACCAGCGCCGCATCGAGGAGCTTGAGCAGCGCGTGGCAGAACTGGCCGCGCTGGTCGAGGCGCTCGCGACGCAAGGAGCCGACCAGGAGCGCGACTCGTCCATGCCCCCGAACGCTCCGTCCGCGGACAATACCCGGCCCTAGCGGCGCCGCAGGCGCAGCGTCACGCTACAATAAACCGCGTTCTCGCGTCGCCCGCCTGGCTCGCGGCACGTTTTGGCGCCTTTACTTGGAGCTCGTATGGCCATCCCCTCCAACATCGTCCCTTTTGTAAAGCCCCAGAGGCGCGACGGCGCGGACGACGTCCAAGGCCCTATCGAAGAGGCGCGCGGCAGCCGCGAGGGCCGTAGAGCCAAGCCCGCGAGCCGCGTCTGGATCATCGTCCTTCTCATCTTGCTGTTTGGCGGTTTCGCGCTCATCTTTGGGGGCGAGTGGGGACCCAGCACCGGAGCCGCCGGCCTTGCCATGCAGGCATGCCAGGGAGTGGGGCTGATTACGTTTGGCATCAGCCTAGCCATGACCGCGCGCCTTCTGCATCTGCAGCACCGCACGAAGACCACGGGGACCCCTGCCGCGCCGAACGAGCGGACTCGCGACGCGCTGCGCCGCGAATACGTCCAAGAGCTCGTCATGCTTGCACCCGCCGTCGCCGCGTACGCAGGCTGTGCGCTGCTCTATTTAACCGGCGTTTCCTTTCTTGAAGACGAGACCGCACTCAACCTCATCATCATGCTGGCGTTCGCGGGCGGCGCGGTTGCGCTGGCCGCCCTTGTGCACCGCAGGCGCAAGCGCAGGGGCGTGTCGTACAAGCACCTTGGCAATGCGGGGCTCATCGCATTCTGCCTTGCCTTTGCCGTTGGCGGCGCGCTCATTGGCTGGGATATCGCATGGAGGGCTGCGGTCGATGCGGCAAGCGGCCCCGCTACGGTGCGATGCTTCTATCGCGACTACGACATCGACAGGCCCACCGGTCGCTACGCGGGGCTTCACCCTACCAAGCTCCAACTCGCTTTTACCAATGTGAGCGGGGACGGCACCATGCCCAACCCAGTGGTCTATATTGCCTCCGGCGACGTAGATGTAGTTCTTGACCAGGTATTTCGCGAAAACGCGTTTGCTATCGACCTCACGTACTACCCCAACAGCAACGTCTTTGTGTCTGCCGAGACCGCATAGGCGCACATGGCACGTGCCGCGCGGTCGCGGGCCCCCGCGGTTGCGGGCCGCCGCGGTCGCGATCGCACGCGACCGAAGGCGGCCGCCGCCCACACCTCGCGCGGCGCATGAATGAACACCCGGAAGCAACCGCAGCTATTTTTAGCCTCCAGTTGGACTTGGAGCGTGCTGAAATCAGCCTTCATGTTGGCCAAATTGCTAAAATCGACCTTCAGTTGGACTTGCTAGTATTCATCGTCCAGTCGCGCAAGCTCTCTACCTGCTATTCTTTCACGAGAGTCTTTTTGATAGCCAAGGCAAACTCCAACTGAAGGTCGATTTCAGTAGGGCGAAGTCCAACTGGAGGCCAAAAATAGCAAAAGAGCGTACATGAAGCTCGATTTTAGTAGAGCGAAGTCCAACTGGAGGTCGTTTTTAGCAAGGCAACTCCAACTGAAGGTCAAAAATAGCAGCGGGGCGCGGGGACGGCCCCGCGCCCATACGCGCCCGCTACATGAACTGCGACCGATACAGCTCCGCATATGAACCGCCCGCGGCGAGCAGATCCTGGTGCGTGCCCTGCTCGATGATGGTACCGGCCTGCATTACCAAAATCAGATCCGCATCCACAATGGTGGAGAGGCGATGCGCGATGACAAAGCTGGTCCTGCCCCGCATAAGCGTTTCCATCGCATGGACAATAGCCTGCTCCGTGCGGGTGTCAACGCTGGAGGTCGCCTCGTCCAAAATAAGGATCTTGGGATCGCAGAGGATTACGCGGGCGATGGTAAGCAGCTGGCGCTGGCCCTGGCTGATGTTCTCCGCGTCATTGGCCACGTGGGTGTCATAGCCCTGCGGCATGGTGCGTACAAAGAAGTCCACGTGCGCCATGCGCGCCGCCTCGACGATTTGCTCGCGCGTGGCCCCCGGGCATCCGTAGGCAATGTTATCCGCGATGGTGCCGTCGAAGAGCCAGGCGTCTTGCAGCACCATGCCAAAGTTCTGGCGCAGCTCGCCGCGATCCATCGCGCGGGTGTCCACGCCGTCCAGCGTGATACGGCCGCCGTCAATCTCGTAGAAGCGCATCAGCAGGTTGATCAGCGTGGTCTTGCCCGCGCCGGTCGCGCCCACAATGGCGATTTTTTGCCCGGGGCGCGCCTCAAAGCTGACGTCGCGCATCAGCGGCTTATCCGGGCTGTAGCCAAAACGAACGTGCTCGAAGGCCACGTGGCCCTGCGTGGGCTGGTCCACGCGGGCGGCAGCGGCGGGGGCGGGATCCGGCTCCACCTCGGCCTCGTCCAAAATATCGAAGACGCGCTCAACGGAGGCAAGCGCACTTTGCAGCGTGTTGATGGTGAAGCTCATCTGGGTCAGCGGCTCGGATGCGTGGTAGATGTATTGGAAGAACGCCTGGAACACGCCCACGGTAAGCTGTCCGGCCACCAGCATGCCGCCGGCGACCACCGCGATGATGACCTGCGCGATGCGAATGATCATGCGGATGGCGGGCGAGATGGCGTTGGTCATGAAATCAGCACGGCGGGAGGCCTCTGCCAACTTATCCGAGATGCGATGGATGTCAGCGGAGCTTGCCTGCTCGCGGTTGAAGGAACGAATGATCACGCGCCCGCTGTACGCCTCCTCCACTGCTCCGGTGAGATGACCCACCCACTTTTGGCGCTCCGCCGCCAGGGCGAGGTTGCGCTTAGCGACAAGCTTGGTCACCACGGTGGAGAGCACGGCGAAGCAGATGAAGATGGTCGCCAGCAGCGGGCTGTAGCGAAACATCATGATGACCGATCCGGTGATGGCGCCCACCGCGGTGAGCAGGCGGAGCAAGCCGGTCTGCAGCACCTCCGACATCTTGTCCAGGTCGTTGGTAGCGCGGCTTACCACCTCGCCGGGTTTATGGCTATCGAAGAACGCCAGGGGCAGGCGGTTGAGTTTATGGGCGATGCGGTTGCGCAGCTCCAGGTTGAGCTTTTCCGCAAAGCCCGCCATGGTGAAGCTCTGCAGGCTATAAAAACCGCAGGCAGCCGTCCAAATACCCAGGTAGATAATGATATCGCGCCCGGCGTTATCCCACGTGACGGTAAAGTCGCGGCCCTGGGCAAACGCCTCGCTGATGCCGTTCCACAGCACGTCGATCACGCGCGCGCTGTATGCCGGCGCGGCGAGGCTAAACCCCGTGTAGAAGATGATTGACACCATGACCAGGTAGAAATGCCAGTGCTGGCTGCGCGCGGCATCCCATAGGCGGCGGATGGTCGCCCATGTATCGCGCGGGATCTCGAGCTCCTCCGTGGCGATATCTGTAGTGCCATCTGCGGTGTTGTCCTTGGCATTGTCCTTATCGGCCATTGCCGTCACCTCCTTTCATCTGCGACTCCGCGATGGCGCGATACACCTCGCAGGTTTCCATGAGCTCCTCGTGCGTGCCTATGCCGGCCATCTCGCCGTCTTTAAGAACGATGATTTGGTCCGCATGCAAAATGGTGCTGATTCTCTGGGCGATGATCAGCGTCGCGGCGTCTCGCGTCTCCGGGACCAGGGCGCGGCGCAGCGCGGCGTCCGTCTTGAAGTCCAAGGCAGAGAAGCTGTCATCGAAGATGTAGAGGTCGGCGTGCTTCATGAGAGCGCGGGCGATGGAAAGACGCTGGCGCTGGCCGCCGGAAAAGTTGGTTCCACCCTGGGCCACACGCGAATCGAGCCCATCCGGCAGGTCGTAGACAAACTGGCTTTGGGCGACGTCAAGCGCATGGCGCATCTGCTTCTCCGTGGCAGCCTCATTGCCAAAACGCAGGTTGTCCGCAATGGTGCCGCTGAACAACCACGCCTTTTGCGGCACGTAGGCGATCGCATCTCGAAGCGACTCCTGCGTCATGCCTCGCACGTCCACACCGTTGAACTGGATGGCGCCGCCCGTAACGTCATGGAAGCGCAGCAGCAGCTTGGCCACGGTGGACTTGCCCGAGCCCGTGGAGCCGATGATAGCCGTGGTCTGGCCGCGGCGGCAACGGAAATTGAGGTTGTGCAGCGTGTCCTCGTCCGCATCTGAAAAACGGAAGGTCACGTGGCGGAAGGCGGCCACCACGTCGGTATCATCGCCCGGCTCCGCCGCATCGGCGACCACGGCGGCATCGAACGCCGGGGCGGCGTCTTTGGCATCAAGCGGGTCGTGAGCGGGTCGCACGCAATCGCGAATCTCAGGCACCAGGTTGATGACCTCGCCCGCGCGATCCAGGCACGCCTTGGCGCGCGGCAGGGTCAACGCCACGATCTGCGCCATCATGATGAAAAACAGGATGAGCATGGCGTATTCCAGCACCGCCGAGATGCTGCCGATCTCCATGGCGTGCGCTCCCACGCGGTTGCCGCCAAACCACAGCACGGCGACCTCTGCGATGTTCATAAGGAAGAACGCCGAGCAGTCCAGTCCGGCGAACAGCCAATTCACCTTGATGGCGGCCTTGGCGTAGCGAGAGAAGACGTCGTCCAGGCGCTCGTTTTCATGCTCCTCTTTGTTGAAGGCGCGGATAACGCGGACGCCGGTGATGTTTTCACGCAGCACCACGTTCATGCGGTCGATGAAGCGCTGCAGCCGCGTGAAGATGGGCGCGGCGTTTGCCACCGTAATCGCCGCGATGACCAGCACTACGGCAACCACGATCGCAAGCAGGATGCCCATTTGATAGTCGATGGAAGTTGCCAGCGCGATTCCCATGACGCACATGATGGGCACGGGCAGCACCATCTGGATGGTCATGATGATGGACTGCTGAATGACATTGATGTCGTTGAGGGTGCGGGTGATCATGGAGCCGGTGCCGAAGCGCTCGAAGTCGCTGCCGGAAAACGCCAGCGAGCTATCGTACACGGCGTTGCGAATGTCACGGCCCACGCTGGCAGCCAACTTGGCGGACAGATAGCTGCCCAGCAGCGCGCCGCCGCTCGCCAGCGCCGTAGCGCCCAGCATGGCCAATCCGTTTTGCAAGATGTAGTTGAAGTTCTTGGTGGCCACGCCGATGTTAACCATGTTAGCCAGCAGTGTTGGCACCAACAGCGTGCCGGCGATGTCGACCATCAGCACCAGCACGGTGACGATGGCAAGCCCCCGATAGGGCTTCATGTACTTTAGCAGCAGCTTCATGCAGTCCCCTGCCCTTCTGCGGCGTCCGTGGCATTCGCCGCGCCCTTGGCACCGTTCTCGCGCTGCCCGTCTTCCGAGCGCGAACCGTTCATGTTTTCGAATTCCCTTGTGAGCGCCTCTGCGTAGCGTCGCGCCAAGGCCATAAGCGTCTCACGCTCTTCCTGATCAAGGCTGAAGAACGCCCGTTCCTCCGCGCGCATGGCGGGGACGATGTTCTTATCCACGAATGCGCGGCCCGTGCCCGTCAACGAAGCGCGTTTGCTTTTGCGGCTCCCCTCTTCAAACGAAAGCTCGATAAGCCCGCGCGACTCCATGGTCTTGAGTGCCGAGCTCATAGTCTGCTTGCTATAGCCCCAATCCACGTTGAGGGCGCGCAACGATGCCTCGCCCCCGGCGCGTTCCAGCTCGTAAAGCATCCAGTAAGCGCAGTTCGAGATGCCGCAGCTGCGCGCGAAATCCACGTACAGCCGATCTGCTGCTTTATAGAGGTACTCGAGCTCTATCGGCAGATTGCAGGTACCCGACATTGAAACCCCCTCTTCGTGTCCCGCCCAATCACTCGCGTTCGCGCGAGATATGCCTTTCACGGTGCTATTATGTCCGATTTCGGACAAACTCAGAGATTAACAGCCCTTTAGTGGCCAAGTCAATCCCTCCTGCGGTAGCTTCACCGCGCAGTTCTCAAGGATAATTGCATCGATTTTGAAAAAGGCCGAGTAGCCCCATCCGCAGCCCTTCCGTGAGCTGGGAAAATGATTTGCTACTCATTTTGTATACAAAGCACTTTCCCGATATTGACGCAATTATCCTTGAGAACTGCGCAGCGACATGTAAAGCCGACGCTACCCGACTGGCAATGTGGTTGCAAAATGGATCGCAAGAATGCAAAGAGCCGCCTAGCATCGCTGCAAATGCTGTACATTTGCAGGAGGTCACACTCGAATAGACATATGCGAGGGGGATGCTCATGACAACGATTACGCTCTTTCACGGCCCCCCATGAGGAGGTAACGCCCGCGTTCGGTTTAGGAAATGACAAGCATGACTACGGCCGTGGTTTCTACTTAACCGAGAGCGTAGGGCTTGCCAAGGAGTGGGCCGTATGCAGGCCGGATGAATCGAACGGTTGGGTCCACCGTTACGAATTGGACCTCGAGGATCTGCGCATCCTAGACTTCCAGCAGTACAACGTCCTAGCCTGGCTAGCCGAACTGATGAAGCATCGCAGCGCCGCCGATTCCAAGCGCTATCGAATGCTCGCAGCTAAATTCATCGAAGCCTACGGCATCGACACCAGCGGATATGACGTTATCAAAGGCTGGCGCGCAAACGCGTCATACTTCTACATCGCCAAGGAATTCGTCCGAGACAACGTGGACGTTGACATCTTGGAGGAGCTTCTGTCGTTGGGTGGCCTGGGAATCCAATACTGCATCAAATCTGATGTAGCATACTCGCGCCTTCAAGAGGTTGAGAGCGGCCTTACGGCCGTAAGCTACGATGAGTTCAACGAGAAATACAATCGGAGAGATATCGAAGCACGCGCAAACATGCGGCGCCTCATCGATTCCGATGCTAATAAGGTAACCAATGTATTCAGCACGCTGCTGTAAGGAGCCGCGGCAATGACGTCATATCCAGAAGACTACCTAGACGATGTGGTGGAAAACCAAGGCAAGCTCTTCGATTTTGTAGCGCAGGCCTTTCCCCATAAGAGCACAGAGGACTTCATCACTGCATATATGACCAGCAAGACTCGCAAATACATCGATGAATGCCAGGCCTACGTAAACACGATGAGCGCAGAGGAGCTATGGGAGTATTTCACAGAGACCGAGCGCTACAAGCTGAAGGACGGAAAGGCGCTTGAGGGATTTATGCCCGACTGGATTGGTGAGTTCTACGCCTACTACCAGTGGTTCTACAACATTCCCAGCGCCGAAGTCATCGATAAGGTGCCGCTCAACTTCCTCAAGAAGGCATATTTTGGCCTCCATGATCTGGACTTGGATCTTGCCGTACAGAAGGTGGGCAGGCAATGAATGAGATTATCTGCTTCCATAACCCAAATGAGGAAAACGGCTACCTAAGCAACTGGTATCCATCGCGCTTCACGGTACGCGGGATAGCGTTCTCTTCAATGGAGCAATACATGATGTACCGCAAGGCAATGTGCTTTAACGACGAAGGGATCGCCACGCGTATACTCGAGATTGACGATGTTGGGGAAATCAAGCGACTGGGACGACTCGTCGCAAACTATAACGAGCACATATGGAGCGGCATGCGGCAGATTGAGGTGTACGAGGGGCTGGTTGCCAAGTTCGAGCAGAACCCGGACCTTTGCGCGCAGCTTAACGAAACCGGCAACGCCATGCTGGCTGAGCGCGCGGTCAAAGACCGCATCTGGGGCATAGGGCTGTCCATGAAAGATCCCGCCCGACTCGACCCCGCGCTATGGCGCGGGCAAAACCTGCTGGGCTACGCATTGATGCTCGCAAGGAAAAAGATCTGCCGCGCATAGTAAATGACGAAGGGGCGCCCCGTACGGAGCGCCCCAACCATGAAGCGTTCATTTGATTGCGTGCGAATGCCTACGGGCGCCACGCGCCCCGTTGGTTAGCCTACTCGGGGCGGACCCAACCCTCCTGCACCGACTCGTAGAACGTGGCGTTTTCAAACAGATCGTGCAGGCTCTTACCATCCAGCCACGGAAGCTCGACGAGCTCGGACATGGTGGTAACAAGCTCGGAGCAGTCGGAGAAACGACCCTTGGGGTTGAGCTTCTCGCAATCCTGCACGCGCCAGTAGCCGTCGGTGTGGGTGATGTAGTACTCGTGGTCGTCCACATCCATGAACACACGGGTCTTGGAGCGCAGGTAAGCCAGCAGCTCCTCAAACGAAAACGTGAGAGTGTCGTCTGCCTTCAGTCCCATGGCTGCCTCCTCGGCGTCGCGCGCCCCGCCGGGCGCTCGGATGTAATAGCTACCCTTAGTTAAACCCCCAAATACCGTTCGCCAATCGAATAAATAGGTGGACGGGCAACTTGTTCGAGCAGCGGTATGGATTGGACCAGAAGCGTGACGATTGCGTGTTGATACGGAGCACATAAACACGTTGCCGCTATTTATTCTTGTCTCGATCTCATTTATGCAGATGCCAAACTTTTTTGATACAGCTTGCCATGCGACCAAGCAGCCCCCAATCCATGGGGCCTTGCTGCCGCGCGCCGCCTCGAACATCCGCCACCGGCGCCACCGCCCAAGCGTCACGTAAGAGAGCAAAAGTTGTAAAAGCATCTTTGACGAAACCAACAAAAAGGCCGCTTTTCCCGCTGTGCGTAACGGGAAAAGCGGCCTTTCTTTTGGTTTCATCGATTGGAAAGGGGCCCGGAGGCGCAAACGCGAGCGATCGGCAGCCTGCCGCCGGCCCATACGCAGGGCGCTCGAGCGTCATTGCTCGGTTTACTCAGCGCGGTCCTTCTTCATGGCGGGGATAATGCGCTTGACAACCCACCAAGCGATGACGGCGACGGCAACCACGATGATGACGATCTTCACGATGTCGGAGAAGCCCTCGACCTGCTGAGACACGGTCTCCCACGCATTGCCGGCATAGAAGCCCAGCGTGCATAGCACGGCATTCCACACCAGCGAACCCACAAGGGTGTACAGCGTAAAGCGAATGATGCCCATCTTGGCGGTGCCCGCCGGAATAGAGATCAGGCTGCGGACCACGGGGATGCAGCGGCAGATGAGCACGGTGATCTGGCCGCGCTTATCAAACCAACCAATAGCCTTAGCCACGTCGCCGGAGTGGAATCCCAGCATGCGCATGGGTTTGGTGTCGAAAAAGCCCTCCAGGCGCTCCTGCGACAACAGGCGGCCAATACCATATAGGAAGAAGGCACCGACAACGGAGCCGACGGTCGCGAACGCAATGACACCGGGCAACTGCATGTCAGTCTGGGTAACCAGGGCGCCGGAAAGCGGCAGGATGACCTCGCTGGGAATGGGCGGGAACACGTTCTCAAGCAAGATGAGCGCCGCGACGGCAAAGTAGCCAAACTGGCTGATGAACGAGAAGAATGCCTCTTGCATAACCGAACCTTTCATATTTGCTGCGCGCTACATCATATATGCAGGGGCGCCCGCCCACGAAATTTGTACGGAATGCTAACGAAACGTGGACATAGAAAAAGGCGCCGGCACCCATCATCGAGTGCCGGCGCCAATAAGGTCAGCCTACCAAATGCCAAGCATATGCTGCATGCCCAGGCTCACCAGAGCGATGCCAATCCAGCAGCACAGACCCATAAAGATGGGCTTGCCGCCCGTCTTGACCAGCTTGACTATATTGGTGTTGAAACCAATCGCCGCCATAGCCATCACAATGAAGAACTTGGACAGCTCCTTGATGGGCGCGGTCACGCCCGCAGGCAGCGCGAAGACCGTGGTGATCACGCTGGCAAGCACAAAGAAGAGGATAAAGAAGGGGAAGATCTTCTTGATATCGAACGTGCCCGCGGCCTCGCCGCCCTCGCCGTTCGCGGCGGCGCGCTTGGCCTTGTGGACCTGCCAAAATGCCAGCGCCAGCGTGATGGGGATGATGGCGAGCGTGCGAGTGAGCTTCACAATGGTCGCCTCGTCCAACGTATTGGCGCCAGAGTGCATGCCGTCCCACGCGGCAGCAGCGGCGGTTACGGACGAGGTGTCGTTGACGGCGGTGCCGGCAAACAGGCCAAAGCCCTCGTTTGAAAGGCCCAGCATGCCTCCAAGAGCCGGGAAAATAAGCGCGGCGATGATGTTGAACAAGAAGATGACGCTGATGGCCTGCGCTATCTCCTCATCGTCCGCATCGATAACCGGAGCGGTCGCCGCGATTGCCGAGCCGCCGCAAATTGACGACCCCACGCCCACCAGAGTGGAAATCTTGGTGGGGATCTTGAGGGCGCGATGCAGGGCGAAAGAAATCACCAGTGACGTGGTGATGGTTGCCACAATAATGGGCAGCGAACGGGCGCCCACGCGCGCAATCTGGGAAAGGTTGAGGCCAAATCCCAGCAGGATAACCGCGTACTGCAAGATCTTCTTAGAAGTGAACTTGACACCGGGCGCAAACGGCAGCGCCGCATCGTCCTTAATAAACAGCGCCAGCACCATACCGATGAGGATGGCGAAAACCGGCCCGCCGATCACGTCAAAGCGCTTGCCCAAAAACCATGCCGGCAAAGCGATAAGCAGGCATAGCGCCACGCCCCTCCAGCTATCTTGAACCTTGTCCCACGTTCTTCCCGCCATGTCATCGTCCTTTCCCTAGGCGCTGCCCCGCGTGCCGGGCCGCCGGCCATCGTATGCGGCGCAGCTGTTCCCAGTCCGCCGCCGGGTGAATGTGCAAAGAGATGGTACTACCTTGGTTTATAATTCTTTTCACCCATTTGGTTATCACTCCATAATTACTTGTTATATATGGATGATGCCAATGGACGATGCGATGTACAGGGCTGCGGATGATGCCGTGGACGATGCTTGAGCATAGGAGACGCCATGCTGGACTACCGAACCCACACGTTCCTGGCCGTGTGCAAGCTGGGCAGCTTTACGCGGGCGGCGGCGGAGCTGCACATCACCCAGCCCGCCGTATCGCAGCACATCCGCCAGCTTGAAGCGCATTACGGATGCGACCTGTTCTACAGGGGAGGCCGGCGCGGCGAACTTACGCCGGCGGGAGCCATGCTGTTTCGCGCGCTGGAAACCATGGAAAACGACGAAGGACGCCTCAAAACGCAAGCAGAAGCCCTGTCACAAGAGCAACCTGCCAAAGCGCCGCTGCGTTTTGGATGCACGCGCACCATTTGCGACTATTGGATGCCGCGCGTGCTGGCCCGCCACATGGCGAAGCACCCCGACGAGCTGGTGCGGATGAGCGTGGGCAACACGCATGACCTTGTGATGCGCCTAGAGGCTGGCGACATAGATTTTGCCCTGGTAGAGGGATCTTTTGACCGGGAACGCTTTGACTTCGCCACCGTGTCTCGAGAGCGCTATGTTGCCGTTGGATGCGTGGACGAGTTTGACGCGCCGGGCGGCCCCGCGTCCCTGACGGACCTGCTTGATCGCAGGCTCATTCTTCGCGAAGAGGGATCCGGCACGCGCGAGATTCTCGAAAAGCACCTGGCAGCGCGCGACCTCGCCGTAGGCGACTTTGCCGGCACGCTCGAGGTCGCCAGCATCCCCGCCATCAAACTCTGCGTTCAGGCAGGGGCTGGCATTACGTTTATGTATCGCGCGGCCGTGCAGCGCGAGCTTAACCAGGGCGAGCTGCGCGACATCACCCCTGCGGACTTCTTTGTAGAACATGACTTTCGCCTGATCTGGCAGCGCGGCAGCCTGGCTGCGCGCCGCTACCAGGAACTCTCCCGCTCCTGGGCTCAATAGCTGCGCGAGCGATTCAGCCGACCGCCTAAGAGAACCTCAGTCTATCAACCACCGTAACTTTATTGGGAAGTACGGCCCCGTTCATGAATGCCAAAATATTGTCGACCGCCATGTCGCCCATTCGAAGGTTCGCCTCCATCGTCGATGATCCAATATGTGGAGTAGTGAGCACATTTGGAAGGCTCATATAGGAAGTAGGATCTGGCGGCTCCTTAGCGTAAACATCGACCGCGTATCCGCCAAGATGTCCAGACATCAGAGCCTTCTCAAGAGCCGCCTCACGAACGACCCCCGCACGGGCCGTGTTAATCAGAAGCGCACCCGGCTTCATTCTTTTCAGCTCCCGAGCTCCGATCAAATTCTTGGTCGCCGAAGTCAGAGGCACATGAATTGTCACAACATCCGAAGCGGAGAGAAGCTCATTGAGGCTCGTGTATAGAAGCCCGAAGCGTGCGGCCTCATCACGTTGGACGATGTCGTTGCCCAAGATATCCATCCCGAACCCCATGGCACGGCTGGCAACCGCCATGCCTATAGCGCCTACACCAATAATGCCAATTGTCTTACCATAAAGAGTTCTGCCTGGAATTTTATTCCATACGCCACCCTTGAGCTGATTAATGCTCTGAGTCACCATGCGAGCTAAATCAAGAATGAGGGCAAAGGTGAGGTCAGCAGTTTCCTCTTTGTTGGCACCAGGGGTGTTTGCCACAGTAATATCCCGCTTGCCAAGCTCAGAGAAGTCGATATTATCTAAACCCGCTCCATGGCGAACGACAAGCTTGAGATTGGAAAGCTTGCCAATAGCGGCAGAGTCGAGGCGGTCGTTACCCAAAATAATAACGTCGGCATCCTTAGCATGCTCAACGATCTCGGCGGGAGTCAAAGGGCGTCCATAAGGATTCAAACGGACCTCACACCCTGCGTCCTCAAGACGCTCCACAGGAACCTTGTTAAAAATACCAAACGTAACGGCGCAAGACGCAACGATCAAACCGCAGGACAACCCCGAATCCTCCCTACGTTAAACAGCCCAAACGACCCATTAGATATCGCGACACTCCGGACTCCGTGCAGCTCGCACAGAGGTGGTCGGCAGCAAGTTTGCAGGCATGAACGGCATTCTCCATCGCCACACCGTCTCCAGCAGCGCGCAACATGGTCGTATCATTTTCATTGTCACCGAATGCCACCACATCAGCCGTGGAAACGCCTAAGAATCCACAAAGCCATTCAAGGGCGGCTCCTTTGTGAGCACATGCGTCAGTTATCTCAACGTTGCAAGGGAGAGACGTGCTCCTCCTGAGTTCAGTACGCCTGTCAATAGCATCCCACACAAGATCGCAATCTTCTTTGGTATGGTAAAAAATATTGAGACGACAAACGGGGCCCGTCTGCGTCATCAGCTCTTCCATTGAACAATCGAACAATGTTCTACCAGCTTTAATGAAGTCCCTTGTAGGTCCCGACAATTCCACTGTATCAATGTACCCGAAACGACTACGTTCGGTATAAACGCGCCTATCCGCAAAAACATCGAAAGTTATTTGGAGGCTAGACAGCTCGTTGTACAGCCCCAAAACTGTGCGCTTTTCAATGGGAGTCTCTTGCAAGACGCGACCAGTTTTCGCATTCACCACGAGAGAGCCATTGCAACAAACCGCATACGAAACACTTGGATGAGCCAGCAGCTCCGAAGGAATATCGCTTAGATTGCGGCCTGTACAAGGAACAAACTGGACGCCACGAGCATACACGACGTCCAGCATGTTCCTGTTTTCGGCCGTAATGATCTTATCGGGCGTTAAAAACGTTCCATCCAAATCGGAAAAGACCATCTTGACCATATTTATTCCTAAATGTAATTAACGAACAACGGCACCCGTTTTCGCAGAGCCTACAGACTTAGCGTAGCGCTCGAGCAGCCCACCGTTGTTCTCATGAACGACCGGCGCCCATTTCTCTCTACGCTTGGCAAGCTCCTCATCGCTTACCTCAACCTCAATCAAGTCGCGGGTAAGATCAATGTTGAGCACGTCGCCATTCTCCACCAAAGCAATGGGTGACCCCTCGTACGCCTCGGGACAAAGGTATCCGACTGAAAGACCTCCAGACGCTCCAGAGAAGCGGCCATCAGTTATGACAGCGGAGTTAGGGATGCCCTTCATAATCTCGGTAACGCGATGAAGCTCCTTCATTCCCGGACCACCCTTGGGACCCTCATAGCGAATTACCACACCAGTTCCAGGCCTAATATCCCCAGCATTATATGCGACGAAAGCTTCCTCTTCTGAATTGAAGACCTGTGCGACGCCAGACCACACATGCTGGTCAGCGGGCACAGCGCTCGTTTTAACCAGTGCGCCCTCCGGTGCAAGGTTGCCGTAAAGCACCTGAATGCCCTTCGCAACAGAATTAGGATCATCTTGGGTTCGAATAACAGAGCGGTCGATTAGGATGTCGCCCTCAAGATTTTCTCCCAGAGTCTTACCCGTCACCGTCATCACTGAGGTGTCCAGGTCGCCCTCGATGGTCTTAAGAACGGCGGGGATTCCTCCTGCTTTGTATAGATTAATGCAAGAGATATCGCCGTTCGGCACCACATTGCATATCACCGGGGTCCTGGAGGTAATCTCAGCAACCTGCGACCACGTGCAGCTCAAACCAAGTTCTTTGGCCAAAGCGGGCAGGTGAATCAAAGCGTTGAGAGAACCGCCGATGGAAGCAAGCAGCTTGACCGTATTGTCAAGGGCGGCCTGGGTCATAATATCGGAGGGCCTGATGTTGCGGCGAACCATATCCACCACGGCGGCACCGGTACGGCGCGCACTGAATCGCCTCTGACTCGTAGAGGAGGGCCAGAGAGCCCCCATGGGAAGCATCATGCCGAGGCCCTCGGTTAGGCAGCCCATGGTATTCGCGGTTCCGAGGAACGGGCACACGCCCGGACCAGTGTAGTATTTTAGCGTGCCTTCGATAACCTCACGCTCAGTTGCCTCGCCAGCAAGGAATCGCGCGCGGAGCGCTTTGGACTCAGAAGGCTTAATTTCGTCATAGCAAGGCCCACAGGTCACCAGGGCAGACGGAAGGTTGATGCGCGCCGCAGCCATAAGCATTGCCGGAATAATCTTGTCGCAGCTTCCTAGGTAAACAACACCATCGAAACACCCCTCTCCCACAATCATAGCTTCGCACGAATCAGCAATGATTTCGCGATGAGGAAGACAGTAGCGCATTCCAGCATGCCCCTGAGCGATTCCATCGCACATTGCAATGGTGTTGAACTCGATCGGTTCTCCACCCGCCTCGAGAACGCCTTTCTTTACCTCGGCCGCGAGTTGACGCAACGGCTCGTGTCCGGGGCAAACCTCATTCCAGCTGTTGGCAATTGCAATCAAAGGCTTGTTGGTGTCCTGAAGAGAATCGATGGATATACCCGCCGATGCAAGATGCGCTTTGGAAATCGCTCGCTGAAACGGCTCGAGCTTATCAATTGCACGCTCCATATAGGACACCTCCTTTCTTTGTAATGGGACGAAGAGCAAACCGCCCTTCGTCCCTTATAGGTATGTACTCTTCTTACATCTCGTCGTATTCGGCAGCGTAAGCTTCAATCTTCTCCATGGTGATCTTCTTCTCGACCACATACCAGATGGCGATGAAGGCGATAACCAGAGCTGGAACGACGATAATCGCGTTCTCAGAGATGCAGCTCCAGAAGATGATGGCAGTCTGGGTAAGCGAGGGGCCCGCCATGGAAGCAATCTGGCCATCAAATGCCAGACCAGCGGACTGCGCGATCTCGGTCATGAACGGAGCGGCGAACGTGCCGGCATAAAGAATCGCAGCCATAACGGGAATGGAAATGAGAATGGAACGGAACACGTTACCACGGCACAGGGCCACAACAAGAGCGACACGGAAGGTCACAACTGCGAGGTCCGCCAAGGGCATCATACGATTGCCGGGAAGGATGAAGGCCAGCAGGATGGTCACCGGAATCATGATGAGTGCGGTGGTGATGACCTCGGGGTTGCCGACAACAACGGCAGCATCCAGACCAATGGAAAGGGCGCGGCCGCCAAACTTCTCGCTCGTGAACTTCTGAGCGGCAGAAGAGATGGGCATGAGACCCTCAACAAACATAGCAGTCATCTTGGGCATGAGAACCATAACGGCAGCTACGTTGATACCAGTAAGGAAAATCTGGTCAAACGGGAACAGTGCAAGAGCGCCCATCGCGCAACCGAGGATGAAGCCCAGCATCATGGGGTCGCCAAAAACACCAAGATACTTTTGAACCCCCTTGATGGAGAAGTTGACCTTGTTGAGACCCGGAATACGGTCGATAAGCCAGTTCAGCGGAGCAGCGATAATAATTGAAGAAGTATAGGAAATAGTGGGAAGCGTCACATCGGGAATACCGAAGAAATGCTCGATAAGAGGCTGGGTCCAGTCGGCGAACTTGAACGTCATGACCGCAGTGATGGCGGTAGCAACTATTGCCCAAATGATATTCTGGGTCACAAAGAAAACCAGGATGCCCACGATCATCATATGATGGTAGTTCCAGATATCGACGTCCATAGTATTCGTCTTCTTGAGAACCAGAAGCAAAATGTTGATGCCGAGGATCTCGAAAACCAGGAAAGCAACGATTGGGGACGCCCACGTCACCGAAGAAATTGCACCCCAGCCGACATCGGTAACGTCGAGGTTGAGACCAAAGTTGGCGACCATGGCTGCTGCCGCAGGGCTAACAGCGGACTTAAGCAGGTTCACCAGCAAGTTAATGCCAACAAAGCCGCAAGTAATAGTAATGCCGCTCTTGAAGGCCTTCGCAATGGGGAGGCGGAAAATCAAACCGATCACCATGATGATGAAGGGAAGCATTACATACGCACCTGCACCAATAAATGCCTGGAATACTGCATATGCGCCATTAAGGAATGCGTCCATAGCGCTCCTTCCAAATAGAAATTACTCTTTTGGGGGCTAATAGTGAGGGTGTCTAGATTTAGACTTCTCTACTCTTTAAGAGCCTCAACGATCTTCTGGAGAGTCGCCTCCTCGTTAATGCCAGTGAGCAACGCAATGGCCATGATGCACGGAGTGGTGACATCGGGATCCTTGAACTTACCGGAGGTAACAACCAGGTCGTAGTCGTTCGCCTTGCTGTGAAGCTCAAGCATCTTGCACTGAGTGACCTGAATATCAACGCCATGGTCAGCGCAGTAGTCCTTAACCTTGGATGCAACCACGGTAGAAGTCGCAACGCCGTTGCCGCATGCAATCAGAACACGTTTCGTAGCCATGAGAGTTTCCTTTCCATCTTTCTCTCAACGCCCCCTTTGGGCGCATGATTCCAAACTCGAATTAGATGAGCTGATCGCGAACCAAATCGAAAATCTCTTCTTCGCTCTCAGCCTTTACAACCTTTTCGATGAGCTCTTGGTTTTGCACAAGCGCAATGACCTTCTGAAGCATTTCCAAGTGAGCGTGCGCCTCGGTAAGGGCAAGCATGGTCACAAGCGATACCTCACACGTCGTCTCAGGATCATCCATGCGATACCACGCCACCGGATGCTCGAGAACACCAATGCAGATCGCCGCCTTATTCACGTTCGCAACATCGCAGTGAGGCATAGCAACGTTGATGCCGCCCATGTCCAAAGCGGTCGGAAATATCTTTTCGCGCTCCAAAATCGCGTTGGTAAACGTGTCCTTGGCATAGCCTTGACGCTCGAGCTCCGCCGCCATGGCACGCTCCACGTCCTCAGTCGTCAGGTCGTCTCCCTTGATACGCAATACCAATGAACTATCGAGACTCAGATCCGCCATTCTTTTCCCTTCTTCAGGCCGCACGCGGCTTACCAACAAACGTTTTCTTCAAGTCGCTTGATAGCGGCTGCAAGATTCTTGCTATTGCATGTCTTGATATCTTCCGGATCAAAAATGCCCGAACCGATACCAGCGTATGTGGCGCCCTTGTCGAAAAAGCTCTGGACGTTGCCCGTTCCGACGCCACCCACAACCATAAGCGGAAGCTTCCCAAGGGGCGCCTGCACAGCTTTGACATAATCGGGACCCAGCTGCCCCGCCGGGAACACCTTAACAATGTCGGCACCCATATCGAACATCATCTTGATCTCGCTGGGACTGAACGCGGCGGGCACCGTAATAACCTCATTCTTCTTAGCAAAGTCAAACATCTCTTTAGTAAACATGACGGGAGACAGCATGAATTCGGCTCCAGCATCAACCGCCTGCTTTGCCAAATCAAGATTGGTAACAGTGCCTGCTCCTACGCGAACCTCTGCTCCAAACTCTTTGCGAGCCGCAGCAATAGATTGCATGGCATGCGGAGAATTGCTTGCCACCTCAATGGAGTTCACCTTTGTCCCAACCAGCTGCTCCACAACGCACAGAACCTGCTCTGTCTCGTATCCCCTCAAAATGACGGTAACTTTTGGAAGTAGCAGCCCGCTCATTGATATCTTCCTTTCGACGCTTATCGTCTGTACGCCGCAGATATTAATACGTATTTTTTTGTTTTCCAACTTAGGACTATTTGCACTGTTTCTACATATTATAAATCGCCTATTTTGTCTCGATTACATAGATAGAGACTTTGCTATTAAACCTGCTATTCCTACAAGTTTTTTCTTATTTACGCAGGTAGTATAGCTATATATATCTGTATCTTCTTTTATTACGTATTTTGAAACAGCTTATTTCACTTAGTTAATCCCTTATTGTTGGGGTAATTTCATTATGTATATTTTTCGCTATCTTTTGTATATTTCTTACACTAATCCACTTATTTCTCCACTATTTCTTCACATGTATGGCTCAAAATGTATGAATCAAATCGTTAGCTTACGGAGGCATCATGGAATACGGTCGGAAACTAGCTGAGTTCAGATTGGACCGAGGTATGACGCAGGAAGAGCTCGCCAGCACGATTGGCGTCTCCCCCGAGGACATATTGAGCTGGGAATCCTGCTCGGACTACCCGAGCAAATTTCATCTCACAGCAGTCGCCACTGCACTGCGGGTTAAAATCTCCTCCATTATCGACAAAGATATCGATGCAATGATGGCGGCGATCCATGTCGCAGAGACACGGGAGACCCTCTGCATGGCAACACTTACCGCTCTCGCACTTGTTTGCACCGCGGGCCTCGTCGCAACCTCGCAGCTCTCTCCCGATAGCGTTCCCGCCGCGGCAAACGTGGTCAAAGCTCTGCTGCTCGCCATTTTCTTGGTACTCGTGGCTTCTAGAAGGAGTAAGACTTCTCTTAGGGCAAAGGCATATCGAGAGGCGCTTGAAGCGGCAGACGGCTCTCATTCGGCCTTTGTGCTAAAGCGTAAGGCAGGGAAAAGCCCTAAGCTGGTTACTTTGCAATTCGTCCTTGGCGTCGTCCTTGCCTTCTTGCTTATCACGCTTCTCGCGATTATCGAGCCCGGGTCTCGTTTACCCTGGGTCATGCTATAAAAGAGGGGAGGTGGCAGATGCAGCCCCTCCCCTTTACGTTTCTCATTATGACAAATCCAAAACCAAGACTTATTGTGCGCGCTGCAGCAGCTGCGCAACCGCTGAGGCGCTCCCCCTACTCCACCGTCACGCTCTTGGCAAGGTTGCGCGGCTGGTCCACATCGCACCCGCGCAGTAAGGCGACCTCGCGCGCCAGCAGCTGCAACGGGACCGTCGCGGTAATGGGGCTAAATGCATCGCGTACGGCGGGCACGTAGATCACGTGGTCGGCGATCGCGCAAATGTCCTTGTCCCCTTCCGTGGCGACCACAATAAGAGACGCGCCGCGAGCCTCGCACTCCTTAAGGTTGGAGACGGTCTTGTCATATGTGGGGCTCTTGGTCGCCACGGCGATCACGGGGAACCCGGGCTCAATCAAAGCGATAGGACCGTGCTTCATCTCGCCGGCGGCGTAGGCCTCTGCATGCAGGTAGCTCACCTCTTTGAGTTTGAGCGCGCCCTCATAGCTAATTGCGGCGCCCATTCCTCGTCCAACAAATAAAGCGGACGAGGCATCCTTGCAAGCCAACGCGGCATCGTGGATCGCCGGCCGCTGCTGGTCCAAAATACGCTGGATCTGCTGCGCGGTATCGCCCAGCTCGCGGAACAGCAGGCGTACCTGCGCCTGGCTCAAACGACCCTTTACCTGGCCCAGCAGCATGGCCAGCAGCGTCAAAGACACCACCTGGCCAATGAAGCTCTTGGTAGACGCAACGGCCACCTCTTTGTTTGCCTTGGTATAGATGACGCCGTCGCTTTCGCGCGCCACGGGGCTGCCCACCACGTTGGTGATACCAAAGACCTTGGCGCCCTTGATGCGCGCGTCGCGAATGGCGGCCAGGGTGTCGGCGGTCTCACCGGACTGACTTACCGCAACCACCAGGGTAGACGTGGTGATAATGGGGTTGCGGTAGCGGAACTCGCTGGCAGCCTCCACCTCGCAAGGAATGCGCGCCCAGCCCTCGATAAGGTTCTTCGCAACAAGGCCCGCGTGGTAGCTGGTGCCGCATGCGATCACGTACACGCGGTCGATTAGGTTGAGCTCCTCAAGCGTCAGGCCCAGCTCGTCAATGGACAGCGCGCCGCCGGTAAGACGGCCCGCCAGCGTATCGCGCACCACGCGCGGCTGCTCGTAAATCTCCTTGAGCATAAAGTCCGGATAGCCGCCCTTCTCTGCGGCATCCGCACTCCAGTCGATGTGCGTCACCGGCGGCTCAACGACCTCGCCCGCGGCGTTGGTGAAGGTTGCACCCTGCGGGGTGAGTCGCGCGAACACGCCGTCCTCCAACACCACCACGTCGCGCGTGGCGTCCATGATCGCGATGGCGTCCGATGCCACGTAGCTGCCCTGCTCGCAGCAACCGATCACAATGGGCGAGTCCTTGCGCGCCACGGCGATCACGCCCGGCTCGTCCTCGCACACAGCCGCCACGCCATAGGCGCCCACCAGGCGCTCGCACGCCCGGCGCAGCGCAGAAACCAAATCATGCGAGCCCGGCTTGCCGCTGCGGCCATAGTAGGCCTCCTCAAGCAGGTGGGCCAAAACCTCGGTATCCGTCTCGCTCTTAAAGACGTGGCCGCGGGCGACAAGTTCCTCGCGCAGCTCTGCAAAGTTCTCGATAATGCCGTTGTGCACAATGGCGATGCGCCCGTCGCAGCTGGTGTGCGGATGCGCGTTCTCCTCTGTAGGACGACCGTGCGTAGCCCAGCGAGTGTGGCCGATGCCGCAGGTAGCGCAGCCGGGAACAGCAACACCCGCTTGGTCGATCTCGCCCGCCGCCTCCAGCGCCTGCCCCAGCATGGCGACCTTTCCAACGCGGCGCACCACCTCAAGGCCAGATCCGTCCGGCCGCTCAAGCGCAACGCCCGCCGAGTCATACCCACGGTACTCCAGCTTAGACAACCCGCTGGTCAAAATGGCAGCTGCGCCGGCAGCTCCGGTATAGCCCACAATTCCACACATAGCGTTCTCTCCAACAATAGAAGGCGCGCCGGCCATCGCCGCCAAGGCCGCCCCGGCACCGCCGCGCCCCTTTGGAGAGTGGCGACCGCGTGCTTCTGGAAGGCTGACCGGGCGAGGGCCCGCGCGCTTTTTCAATGCCGGCGTATTATTGTAAAAAGAAAGCTGCGCGCTTTTATTAACGTCTGGTTACACATATTAAATACCAGTAGTGCGCGGCAGCGGTTTCCGACTCCTTCTGCGCCATCCGCCCCTCTTGCCTCCGTGCACCCTCCCAATACGAAGCCACGTTCAGGTTCTTGCGGGGCAACTGCTAAAAACGCCCTCCAGTTGGAGTTGGCGCTCTGCTAAAAATGAGGTCCAGTTCACGCTGGATGCTGAAAATAAGCTCCAGTTGGACTTGGCGCGGTCAGCCCTCCGGGCGAACAAGGCCCCTACCTCGCGTTTCCCTGCACAGTCCCTTAAGGCCTCCACGCCCAAGTCCAACTGAACCGCGTTTTCAGCATTGCCAAGTCCAACTGAACCCAAAAAGTAGAAGTCGAGCGCAACCGGAGGCCATTTTCAGCAGAAGCCCAAGTCCAACCGGAGGCCAAAAACAGCACCAGCGCCCAACCCGCGCCCAACCCGTTCCCAACCCGTTCCCAATCCCGCGCCCAACCCGCGCCCAACCCGTGCCAGGCCTCACGCCAAGCGCCCAGCGCCGCCCCCATCCATGTAACATGCGCTCCCGCGCACCAGCTCCCCAGGCAAACGTGATAGACTTGCAAGCAAGATTGAAGCGCATCAACTACGCATCAACAACAACTGTCACGCATATTCGCCTCAACCCGCGCGCGAAGGCACATCCAAGCCGGCGCGCGCCTCTGCACAAGGACCGCCATGGCTAAAGTCACTATCCAAGATGTCGCCAACGAGGCAGGCGTCTCGCTGGGAACCGTCTCCAACGCGCTCAACCACCCCGACAAGCTCAAACCCAGCACGCTCGACGCGGTGCGCCAGGCCATGAGCCGCCTGGGATTCATGCCCAACCAAAGCGCGCGCATGCTCGCTGGTGGCCGCAACGCCTCGTTTGGCCTGGTGCTGCCGCGTCTGGACCACGGCTTTAGCCTGCAAATCGCCAACGGCGCCCACAGCGAGGCCCGCCGCCACGGATACGGCCTGCTGATTGCCAACGCGGATAACGACGAGATCTTGGAAAACAACTACCTTCGCTATTTCATGGGCACGCAGATGTCCGGCGTGCTGGTGCAGCCCATGGCAATTGGCGACTGGCGCCCCTACAGCGAGGCCTTCCCCGTGCCAACGGTCTATCTGGACATCCACAGCGACCAGCCCGGCTACTTTGTAGCGGCGGACAACCTGGCGCAAGGGCAGCTCATCGCCGAGCACGCCATCTCATGCGGATCGCAGCGCATCGCGGTCATAGGCACAAGCGAATACATGCAGCTAGCACTTCGCGTCAAGGGCATCAAGCGCGTTGCCGCCGCCAATCATCGGGTTTCCTTTGAGTTTTTGGACGAGGGCGAATGGAACCTTGCGCGCGACGGCTTCATGATCGCCCAGCGCCTGGCCAATCAGCCCGCAGACCGTCGCCCAGACTTTATCCTCGCCCTTACCGACGTGCTGGCAACCGGCGTTATCGCAGGCGTGCAGGACGCGGGCCTTAGCGTTCCCAACGACATTGCGGTAGCTGGCTGCGACGGCAACCCGCTGGCCTGGAGCGGCAGCGTGCCGCTTACCACCTGCGCTCCTCCGGGCTATGAGATCGGCCGCCGCGGCGTGCAATTCCTTATCGACCAAATCGAACGCAGGCGCGCCTTGGCATCCGGCGAGGCGAAGCCAGAAGATTTTGCGGACGAGGATCCGTGCCATCAAACCATGATCCGCCCGTTTTTGCTTGCCCGCCAAAGCACCGTGGCAAAGACCACGCACCAGCAGTCGGCAGAGGCGGCACTCAACCTGGGCACGTACCTGTAGCAACGCGACCGGCTGCTGCCGGCGCTTCAGCCTAAGCTCGATACCGGGTTCGCGGCCATTGCAGACGCTGTCCCGCGCCTGTCCGCGCCGCAGCTAGATCGCCAGGGCGGCGGGCAGCTCTGCCAGGCTGCCCAAAACCCGGCAGCACATGCCAAGAATCTCCTGGCTGGGCTCGATCAGGTCGGGCACCAAATACACGCTCGCGCCCGACGCAAAGCCCGCGCGGACGCCGTTGGGCGAGTCCTCCACCACCGCGCACTCCGCGGGGTCGACCCCTTCAAGCTCCATGGCACGCAAGAAGATGTCTGGCGCGGGCTTGCCGTTTTTAACATCTCCGCCGCAGGTCACGTGGTTAAAGTAGCCAAGAAGCCCCATGCGCTCCAACGTGGGCTCGGCCAAATCCCTAAAGGTCGACGTCGCTACGCCGCAGGGCACGCCCGCCGCGCGCAGGGCCTCAAGGCACTCGATGGCGCCGGGCTTAAGCTCAAGCTGGTCGCCCAGCTCGCCATGGCGAATGTCGCGCGACAAGAAGAACACGCGCTGCGCATCCTGGGCGTTTCCCAGCACATCCGTCAACGCAGCCAGAACATCCGGCCTGGTCTTGCCAATAAAAGAGTAGATGACCTGCTCTGTCACGCCCTCGAACCCAAGACGCTCCGCGGCCATCGCCCACGCCCTGCGGCCCAGGCGCTCGCTATCGACCAGCGTTCCGTCCATATCGAAAATGACCGCTTTCACCACGTGAGAGCACCCCTCTTTACCCCGTTTCGCATTATCCACACGTTATCGCTCATTGTGCCATAATGCGCGCGAGCAATTGGGTAGCATCCAATCCGTTACAGCATTCGCACCGTCGCGCCGCCCGGCCTGCACGCCGCCCGCTCCGCCCGGCCTGCACGCTGCCGCGCCGCCTGATCCGCGCGCCGTACACCGCGATCATCGTCCACCTCATGAATGGGGGCCCACCTTGCAAGATAAACTTGATGCACTCAAAGACTTGCTGCAAAGCATGGGAACCGTCGCCGTCGGGTTCTCCGGCGGAGTCGATAGCACGTTTCTCGCCGCCGCTTGCGCCCGATACATCCCTGCCAGCACACTGCTCATCCACCTTGATACGCCCTTTTTGGGCACGCCGGAGCGCGAGTCTTTCAACGCCGCCGTCGCCCGGCTGGGGCTGCCCGTAACCGTTGTCAAGCTGGACCCCCTCGCAAACCCCCAGGTTGCCGCCAACCCGCAAGACCGCTGCTACCACTGCAAGCTCGCCGGGTTCACAAGCATTGTCCAGACCGCCCGCCAACTAGGCGCCACCACCGTGGTCGAAGGCAGCAACGCCGACGACGCTCAGGATTTTCGTCCCGGCATGCGCGCCATCACCCAGCTGGGCGTGCGCTCGCCCCTGCTAGAAACCGGGTGGCACAAAGACCAGGAGCGCCAGATGCTGCGCGAATGGGGCTACCCCGTATGGAACCTCCCCGCCGGAGCGTGCCTTGCCACGCGCGTCGCCTGCGGGCAGGCACTTACGCCAGAGCTGCTGCGCACCATCCGCCGCTGCGAGGACCTGCTGTCCAGCCTTGGGCTCATCCAGGTTCGCGCCCGCGTCGACGGGGCCTCGCTGCGCATCGACGCCTGCGAGCATGACCTTGACCTGCTCGCTAGCCTTGGCGGCGCACGTAAGGACAATGGCGTCTCGCTTCCCACCCAAGTGCTCGCCCAGCTTGAAGCGGTTGCGTCTTTGGACGATGCCTCGCCCGTAGCCTCGATCGATCCCACGGCGCGCCTCTACCGCAGCGGAGCCATGAACGCGTAGCTAAGCAACGGCCCGCAAGCGCGATGAGCTGCGCCCGCGGGCCGTTTCATATAAAGAGTCGCGACGGAATCGCCACGGATCAATTGTCGTACCCAGCGCCATGCAAAACCCTACGGCGGCGCGGGCGCGCGACTAGATCATCTGCTCCCCCGCGCCTTCGGCGAGCATCTGGAACGCTTGATAGGCAGCGCCCAGAGCGCCGGCATCGTTGCCGAGCGTGGCGCGGCGCAGCACGTACTTGCCACGCGTGCCGGGGAACACGTACTCGTCCAGCTTCTCTGCCAAGGGACCCATCAGCAGCTCCCCCGCATGCGAGAGGCCGCCGCCCACAATGACCTCCTGCGGGTCGACGGTGCTCATGATCGCCGCCAAGCCGCGCGCAAGATAATCAACCGTGATATCGCGCGCTTGGATGGCGATCTCATCGCCCGCAGCCACCTGGTCAAAAACATCCTTGCCCTCGGTATAAACGCGCGTGTCGCCGGCCGCCTCATAGAGATCATTGGCGGTCTTCACAAAACCGGTGGCAGAGCAGTAGCACTCAAGGCAGTTGGTTTTTCCGCAACCGCACTGGCGGGTATCCGCCGCCATAACGGGCATGTGGCCAACCTCGCCCGCGCAGCCGTGCTGGCCGTTGAGAACCTTACCGTCCACGATAACGCCACCGCCCACGCCGGTGCCCAGCGTCACAAAGACAACCGTGCTGGCACGGAACGCGGAGTCGCCGCCCATCCAGGCCTCACCCAGCGCCGCTGCGTTAGCGTCGTTGAGCAGGGTGACGGGCAGGCCCGTGCCCTCCTGCAGCAGGTGGCCCAGGGGCATGTTGTTCCAACCAAGGTTGACGGCGACTTCCACGACGTCGCCATTCACGGGGGCCGGGGACACCCACGCCAATGGCTTCGATGGTCTCGCCGCGCTCGAACAGGGTCGCCATCTTGCTCTTAAGGGACTCGATGATGTCGCCCGGAATGCTCGCGCCGCCATTCTCCGTATTGGTAGGGATGGCCCAACGGTCGATGAAATTGCCAGCTTGGTCAATGATGGAGAACTTGATGGTTGTGCCGCCCAGGTCGACACCAAAAACGCGCTTCATGTTGATTCCTTCCCGAAGTCCACAGCGGAGGACCCGCCGCGGCGTGTGCACACTTGCTTCATTCTATCCTCTGGAATAGGGGTTTATTGCAACGCATTTGCCGCCGGCGGTCTCCAGCCCGCAGACGCAGACTCGCGGGCGAACACGCGGACGGGCACGTGGGCAAGGTCGCAGATGGAACCACGGATGGACTTGTGCATGGAAAGATGGGGGCTGTTGGGCGCGGACCCCCTAGCCCCTGCTCTCCAGGAACCAGATGATCAGCATGAACCCGATCACGATGGCACCTATGATCAGCACCATCGCCATGAGAACGCTGCCGCAACCAAGATCGCTGTTGCTGCCGCCCGCTGCATGCGTATCGCGCTCTTGTTCCTCGTAAAAAAAGTTGTCGAACGTGCGCTTGGAAATATCGTCCCCCAAACCCATAAGACGCCCCCTTGAAGCTTCTCGAACGCGCTTGCCCGCACCAATGTGGCGCGTGCGGATATAACTTACTTATATGGTAGCTATTCGTGCGGACAAACTTTTGCGCAAGCCTTGACCCTTTCGCCGCGTCATAGCGCATACTGCCATAGCAAGGAGGTAACGCCATGATTGGGAGCTTTGAGGTTTACGACGCCGCTCGCCATAACGGCAGCAACGTTGGCGGGGGCGGCGAGCTTCACGGCGGCGGCTACACGCCCGCGCAGCTGGCGCGCATCAGCGGAGTGAGCGTGCGGACGCTCCACCATTACGACCAGATTGGCCTGCTAGTGCCGGCGCGGCGTGAAAACGGCTACCGCGTATATCGCCCAGCAGACGTCGAGCGCCTGCAGCAGATCCTGATCTTCCGAGGCCTTGGCATTGAGCTGGCGAGCATCGCGACGCTGCTGGATGCGGACGACCGCGATCAGGCATCCGCTATGCGCGCACACCTCTCCGCCCTGCACCGCAGGCGCCATGAGTTAGACCAGCTTATCCTCACCGTGGAAAAAACCATTGACCGCTTGGAAGGGCACTGTGACATGAAGAACCAGAACAAGTTGGGCGGGCAGCAGAATGACAGGCAGAAGTTTGAGGCCTTGAAGCGGCAAGCCGTGGACGAGAACGAGCACGTGTACGGCCAGGAGATTCGTGCTAAGTACGGCGACAAAACCGTGAATGCCGCCAATGAGAAGCTGCTCCAGATGGATCAGCAGGAATGGGACAACGTCAATGAACTGGGCGAGGAGATTTTAAAACAGCTCTCTCGCGCGATGGAGCAGGGCGACCCGACCGATGCCGCGGCTCGGCGCCTGGCGCAGATGCACGCGACCTGGCTGCGCGCGTTTTGGCCGGACGGCATCTACTCTGCGCAGGCGCACCGCAACATGGCGGACATGTACATAGCGGACGAGCGCTTTACCGCCTACTATGACGGACCTTGCGGAGAAGGCGCCGCTCGCTTTCTGCGCGATGCGGTGTACGCGGCGACCGACGGGGCCTCCCAACCGCAAGCCCTCCCGAACCGCGAGGCATGATGGCCTTGGCCGGGAGCCTCGTTGCGGCATGGCTCGCACGCCCAACCTGCGCTTTGCCACGCATAGATGACCGCTATTTTCATGAGGCTCCGGCCATTACGCATCGCTCTTTGTAGTTTCATGGCCACATTCCTCTAATAGCAACACCCTTCTTGAGAGTGCCCCATCTGCTGAAAAGATCATTGAAAGGGATATGGCCCCGCGTGTAGCACGAATGCGAAAAAGCTCGGAGACTGTTAGATCTCCGAGCTGCAAGTTCTTGATCGAAGGAGCAGGATTTGAGCCTGCAACCTCCACGTTATGAGTACGGCGAGATGCCATCGCAATCCTCAATGCGACAGCGTCGTTTTCCTGTCGCGACATTGTCGCTTTACAGCATGATTCATCACCCAAGTGACCCAACAAGTCACGCCACGCACCGGAGAAAGCGCCGTCCCGAGCCGGCTCTCGTAAAACGAAATCGGGTAGTTCGAGCGCCCATGGCCTTAACACCCAAAAGGCACCCAATCAATACGCATGAAAAAAGCTCGCCGACCAAGCCGACGAGCTGCAAGTTCTTGGTCGCGGGGGCAGGATTTGAACCTACGACCTTCGGGCAAACCGAACGTTTTGCCGTTCTCCAAGGCCGGAATGGCATTTTACCAGTTCAAATGCCATATTCTGACAGCAAGCGTATCACTGGGTATCACGCAAAAGCACGCTATATCACGCTGATACATACACGGATACCTACACGCTTTCACCGTTGCCTTGCCGTAGCATGCCGACCAGAACCGACACGTTCGTCGTGTCCGTATAGTAGTTGCGGTTGACCTCTGGGCTGTGTCCGAAATACGCTGAGCGGATCACCTCGGGAATGCCCCTCTGCATCCACTCGGTGTTAAGCGTGGCGCGCCACACATGCGTTGACACCTCGCGCAGAAGCGGAATATCCAGCTCGTCCGCCAGCTCTCGGTACAGCTTCTTGATGGCGTGCTCGGCATTGTTCAGATCCCATACGCTTCCAGACGCGGCGGGAGCTGGGAACAGCAGCGCTTCCGCATCGTCGCCCGCCTCCTCCATCCGGCGGCGCATCCGGTCGGCGACTCTTTCATCCGTGACGGGGATGGTGCGCCCGCGATGCGTCTTGGACACCTCCGCCGTCACGGTCACGGATAGCACACCCCCCTCTTCTCCCATGCTGCCACGGGTGAGCAAACGCGCCTCGCTGATGCGAAGACCCGTCGCCGCCTGAAGCAACGTGATCTCGACCACGGAGCGGCGCAGGCTACGCCTGTCCTTCACCGTGTAGCGCCCGCGCTTCGGCGGCTCCACATCGTTCGGGTCGATAGAGAGCAAATAGCCGATCACGCGCTCCCGTTCATCGGGGGCAAGAGCCTGACCGCCTACGGCCTTGCTCGTACCGCGATGCTCTGGCAAACGCGGCTTGAAGCTCCTGAGCGGATTGTGGGCTATCACCTCGTCGCGCACCAGCGGCTCCAAAACATATTTGCTCATGGTCTTGGCACATTGACGCGCCGTGGCTGTTCCGCTGCTCAACGCTATGCTCGCCAACGCCTCTTCGAGAGTGCGCGGCCGAACGGCATCCGCGATGCGAAACCCCTTGAGCGCGTCGGCGACGAGGGAAAGAACCCTCAGATAGCTCTTCTTCGTGCGCGGGCGCAACACGGAGTCGTCGGCGGTCTCGACGCTCGGGATGGCCTCCCGTGTTATGTAGTCGCTCATGGACGACGAGCCTTTCCATGCGCCGCTCTGGCCGCTCAGGGCGATAAGCTCATCTGCTTTGGCGTGCGCCCTGCGGCGCAGCTCGCCCTTGCTGCACTTTCCCCGCGTGGTGCGGCGCACGAGCTGTCCGTTGGGAAGGCGCACAAACCACTGCATGGAGAGGCTTCCGTTCTCCTCCTTGGCGATGCGTGCTCGGTCGATGCTGCTTTCGCCGAGTCCGAGGGCAACGCGCGGCATGATGAACCTCCTTTCTAACGATTTGCACGTTGCCTACCGACGAGCGGATCCGCTCGTATTCGCCCTTTGACCGCTGCCGACCAAACGCGATTCGAGCCACGATTCGATATCTCCCACTCGATACAGAACGGGCGAGCGGCTCTTCCCGAGGCGCACGTATGCAGGGCCTCGCCCCTGCGCCCGCCAGTTAGCGAGCGTGCGGGGGCTGATGCCCAGCATCCGCGCAGCCTCAGCAGAGCCGACCACCGCGCGTTTTTCAAAAGACGCGTTGTTGGAATTCATGAAATGGCCTCCCAGCATAGGGCGCACCGATGGCGACGGTGCGCAACTTGGCTGGGAGGTGCGCCCATCGGATGCGATACGCGCACCCGCGCCCACCAGCATGCGGAACCGCAAGTCCCGCGAGCCGACCTGTAGCGGCCAGTTGACCCCGCCTAGCCCGCGCAGAGGTTTGATGCGTCGGACGCGGCATGAGGAGGCTCTGTTTCCTCGGGCAATCTCTTAAGGTGCCATGGGCGACACCACAAGCATCATGGAATAAAGACAGCGAACATCGCTGTTATGGCCTCAAACGGCCAGACCGCCCTCCAGCAATGCCGGAGGGCGGTCGAAAGTGGCATCCTCTACAGCAGCCTGAAGAGGCTGTTCTTGATAAACGAATCGGGCAACTTTCGAAGCTCGACAACGGTATAGTTCGGATCGCGCTCAAGGGAATGGTAATTCCAAATCGGCGACGGCACCAAAGCATCATGGTCGACCATATAGTCATCGGTGCAGAAACCGAACAAACGCCGGCGCACGTCATAAGGGATGTTGCGATTGAGGACAATCGCTTCGCGACCGGCGGTCTCGTCAACGACCTTGCTCAATTCTGCGATGTGGTCGTTTTCGCAATTGTAAAGAAAGCGCCGCCCTCCATCGGCGGGGTCGCCGACTTCGAACAACTTATATTTCCCAATTCTATCTTTCATAGCTTTACCTTTCTAAACATCTAGCAGGATGGATGCATCCTTCGTTTATTTGCGGTACCGTGCGGCGACATTTCCGCCGCCGAATGAACGTTCGATGTCAGGGTATCTGCGCCTTCTCGTAATGGCAAACTCATGAAACACCAGCTCAGAGGCCTGTCATCTCAAAATCTGTTCATAAATGAAAGGAAGCTCGAGCGTGTTATTTCGTGCCGTCCATAAAGTCTTCACATAGAGTGATTGCACCTATGAGCATCTCGCTCTGATCGATGCCCGTCCGTTCTTTTCCGAGCACGCTGGCATAAGGGCATGGGGGCTGTCGGCTATGCCGACCACAGCGCAAGCTGCGCCAGCCCCCCTTATGCCCTTTTTGCCCCTTGCCCCTCGGAGCGTACAGCGGAGAGGGGCGGGGCGATTCGCCTGATATATGCCGTGAAACGGCGGCGAAGAAAACCCTGTTCGAGGCCTTGGACGCATCGCAGATTGCAGCAAGTTGCGCAAACGCCCTCGAATCGCCTCGCATATGGGCGGTTTTCATATGCTGTTTTTCGCACGAGATCCGCCCCGCATGACGCTGCTGCGAAACCTCCGCGCCAGGTGCAGCGCGCGAAAAAAGGGGTAGAAAAATAAGCGGCTGGGAGTTGTCAAAATGACCGGTTGGAAGAATCGCTTGAGTTCGAGCGGTTTCCAGCCAGCCGTTTAACAAAATCGACGAACTGTATCGTCCAACTATTTATTTAACGTATACCTGCGCAAAGTTTTGCGAACGCCACCGCCGGACTCGCTCGGGCGGCAGACTCCGCTATACGCCACACTCATAGATAAGCATTTCGCACCGGTCGTTGACAGCTATTTCCTTCTCGTAATTCGAATAGACGGACACGCTCTTAAAACCGCATCCCTGAAGATATTCGTCCATCTCCCCATATCGGTACAGGTGCGTCTGAAAGTCCATGGCTTCACTTCGCAGCAACTCCGTTCCGTGATAAAGCTCGTAAATGGACGGAGAAAACTGCGTCTGGCTTGTCTCGTCGTAGTGGTTTTTCGCTTTAAGGACTAAGTCGTATCCCCCTTTTGTTTTCACAGTGACATTTACTTTGTAATCATCGTCCTCTTCGCATCGGTTAAAGACGGTATCAACTGCAAACACAAATTTCCCGCCGGGAGTCAGCAATTCTTTCATCGTCCGCAAAATTCGCTGGCACATTCTCATGTCTGTAAACAGGGAGACAGAGCCAGACGGAATGAAAATGAAATCAAACCGCTCCTGCGCGACATAGCTGACGATGTCCGCCTGCACCACTTTTGCGTCCGGTGCTTTCTGTTTCAATTTCGCAAGCATCTCTCCTGACGAATCCATCCCGCAGATGTCAAAGCCACGTTCCAAAAACGGAACCAGAAACCGTCCGCTGCCACACAGAGGTTCCAGTATTTTCTTCCCCTCTTCTGCATAGGAAAGATAGAAGTCCAATTCATCCTGCGGCGCTTCTTCATGTAGGATTTCGTACATTTCGGTACACAAGCTGCCATAGTAATTTCGTTTTAATTCGCTCATTACATTCCCCCAGAATTGCCGATATGGAAAATGTCCCAAATTCCGTTCCGTCAACCTCCCTAGAATCAAATGCCATATTTGCAGAATCGCCTCGTCTCTTCAATGCTTTCGGAAATGGCTATGGCAAGTGCCTGTCGGGCTTTCCGTCTCGGAGGGCACGAAACGGCGCCTTCAAGTTCCGTTCGACGATTCTCCCGAGAATCAGGCGCCCGGCTTCGAACGTCGGCGTGTTCGCCTCCACTCACCCCTGTTCCGACGCGCAACCGACCCTGACTTCACCCTACTTCCGCCGTCGCCCATGCCATTCTCTGCAAAGTCGTTTTACGAGCCGCTATTCCCACTGATCTTCCTCATGGCGGAACCAGGCGCAAGCCGTCTCGACATGAGGCAGTTCGCCAGAATAACCCCATTCCTGACCGCCGCATTCATGCAGTCGAGGTTATATCCCATCTTCCCGAAGAAAGGGCGGGCCGTAATCGAGGCGAACACGACAATGTCGGCCCCGCCCCGTTCGGCCGCCATGCGCTCCAACTCCAGAAGGATGCGTCGCGCAATGCCCTGACCCTGTCGATCTTTGTGGACGTACAGCATATCCACGCCGTCTTCGCACAAGGTTTCAAAGCCTACAAGAATCCCGCACTCCCTTGCGGCGATGCTCTCTTGCCGGCGGAGCCTCTCGATGATTTTTTGCCGTTGCGTCTCTTCGCACGGCGCCCAAGCGTCAAGCTGCGGCAGCGAGTAGTCGCGCGCATTAACGGCGTGGACTGTTTCATGGAACAGCCGCTCGGCATCCTCTGCATCGTCGGCGGCGAACGGCTCGAACGAAACGTTTCGCACTTCATATTCTTCGTCAAGCGTGTTTTTCATGCGATCGCCTCCCGACCATCCTTTCGAAGCGCCATATTGCGGTTATGTGAAACAATTGGTTGGGAGTTGTTAAACGACTGGTTGGAAGAATCGCTTGAGTTCGAGCGGTTTCCATCCAGTCGTTTAACAAAATCGACGAACGGTATCGTCCAACCATTTATTCAACGTATTCAACCAGTAGTTTTACATACCCGAAAAAAGGAAGGGTGCGGCGATTTCTCGCCGCACCCATAAGGCACGCATGACTAGTGAATACCTGGGGCGGGAACGAGGCTCCACGCCGTTCCGAAATGCCTCACCCCGAGCACGTACAGCCCAAGCTCTTCGTCATAGAACATCGGCTCGTCGGTATGCGCCATGATGAAGCTCGGGTCTTGCACGACGTACCACTGGAACACCTCGTCCCATGGCAGAAGCTCGCCGCTCACAAGCATCAATGGGCGCTTGCCCATCTCGTTGGCGAGAACCATGCCCCCGCAGGTCTCCGCGAGATCGGCGTAGGTTCCAATCCCGAAGTCGCTCACCTTGCACCCCCTTCCGTCGCCTCTATAGCTCGCACGACGCAGGCGCGGATAATTCGAAGCTTCCCAGCCGTGATGCCCTGTGCAAGCATGTCCGAATCAAGCACGACGCGCCCCAGCGCATCCACAAACCGCCATTCCATCAGCTCGTCGATGCTTCGCAGGACTTCCTCAAGCTCTTTTCTGTCTCCGAGCGGATCCATCCGCGCCATGGCGTCTTTTTCTCGCCCCAGCCTCTTCGCCTCCGCGGCGCACGTCCTTGCGGTTCGCTTGAGCACCTGTATCCGCCACTCCATCTCCTCTTCGATGCTGTGCTCGATTTTCTTCTCTTCTCCCATGAACAGCACCTCCCTTCGCGCATTCTCCCGATGCCGAAGGCATCTTCATGACTTTGCGAGAGATGCGGGGGCAGTGGGAATCATGCGCGCCAGAGGCTGCGCTGACGTTCGGGGCAAGGTTGTCCGGCGGGTATCTGCCGTACCGCCTGTGGCGGAGAATTGAAAAAATACGGCTATGCCGTTCCCCGTGAGGGGAACGGCATAGCCGTGGTATGGACGATTGCGATTAGCGGGTTGCACCGCAGCCGCAGTATTCGTAGTCGACATAGGTCTCGTAGTGACCGTGGTCTTCCCGATGGGAACCGACCTGAACCTGTCTCTCCTCGTAGATGGTTTCCATACGGTAGTTGTCTGGGAGACCTGCGAAGATGAGTTCCATAGCGTGGTTTTCAGCGTCGGTGTCACTCGTAGTGGTGTAACCGTCATAGGCGAAGATGTAGCGAGTTCCAACAGCGACCTTCTGGATTTCATAGTCGGGAACCGTCACCATATTGGACACCCACTTCTGTGCGGCGTGCTGTTTCCACGAATGCTGGTGAGCAGGTTTGCTCGGCTTGTCGGAACCGCCAGAGCTTCCAGTGTTGCCGGAAGAGCCAGAGTTGGAACCGCTGTTTCCGGAGTTTCCAGAATTGGAATTTTCTGAGTTTGGGCTGGAGGGACCCTTGCTTCCGGATTTGGAATCGGAAGAGGAGGATTCGCCCTCGGAAGCCTCGGCAGACGGGCCGCCTTCTTTGCCGTCGACAGAAGTGCTTCCCTCTCTTGCATCGGCACCGTCCCCGCCGGAGGCGGCGACGGAGGCATCGGAACCTGCGGCGTCCACCTTTCCGTCCGGGGAAGACCCGCCGACGAAGAAGGCCCCTAGGCACAGGGCGAGGATGATCGCCGCGGCGACCGCTTGTACCCTATGGGAGGCGAGCCATCCTTTCAGCCGCTCCATCCCTAATCGACCTCCACCCCTTCGGTTCCGGGCGTATCGAGAATGAACCCGTGATGCCCCTGCTCGATGATGGTGTACAGGCCTTTGTATCCGAGGAAATGGAAGTCATAGACCGTCCATCCCATGCTCTGCGTCGTGAGCTCGATGGACTCGGTCCCGTATCCGAGGTCCTCGCTCTCGGCGTTGTTGCCCGTGCCGTCGGTCTCCACGCGAAGCGTGAAGGGCTGAGCCTCGGGAGCGGTGTAGCCCGCCTCCAACTCGGCGATTTCGTCCTTCATCCTCTGAATCGCCTCATCGTTCTCGTTGATTTCCGCCTGGAGCTCCTCCCTCTCAGCTTGCATCGCCGCAAGGGCCTCGGGATCGTCCGCGTAGCGCTCCTTCTGCTCCTCCAGCATGTTCAGGCCCTCTTGAGGGTCGGCGTTGTCCCTCGTGCGGTTCGTGATCTCGGCGTTGAGTTCGTCCATCCTGCTATCGCGGGTGGCGTTGAAGACCTCCTCGTCCTGCTGCTTGGCGGTGTCGACGATCTCGTCTTCGGACTTGCCTTTCAGGTCCCCGTAGGTGAGGTCGGTCTTGTACACGGTGACGTTGCCCGCCCCATCGAACACGAACACCTCGGACACCTTCTCGTCCTTCTCGGGCGCGTCCGACGAGCGGAACCACACCCCCTTCGCGTTGAACGCCTGCGAAGCGGAGACGGGCTCCTCCGCCTTTTTCACATCCTCCCCACCGGAGCAGCCGGCGAGTGACACCGCGAGGACCGCAGCGGCGAGCGCCCCCGCGACAACCGTCATCTTCCTTTTCATGTCTGCATTCCTCCTTGTCATGATCCTTCGACAGCCCGGCGCAACCTCCGTCCGCGGAAGGCGGGTCTGCGGGCACTCGCATGAAGCACCGCCCCTCCATACTTCTCGGTCTTTCGTCGCGCCCAGCCCAATCCTCGTTCGGCGTATCTTCGATGCGCTTAACAAGAATTGAACTACAAAGGCATACTTTAGCCTACACAGGCTATTATACTTGAGATGATTCGCCCATACGATTCAAGGAAACTTGATTTTGATGGGCGGTGACGATATGAGGTATTTCGAGATAGGCCAACGTATACGGCGGTATCGCAAGGCGTGCGGGCTGTCGCAGGAAGCGCTGGCGGGAAGGGTCGGCATCTCCGTCACGCACATGAGCCACATCGAGACCGGAAACACCAAGTTGAGCCTGCCAGTGCTGGCGAAGATAGCAGACGAGCTTTCGGTCGGCACGGACGCTCTTCTGTCCGATGCCCCGAAACCAGATAAGGCGGCGCTCTCGGCGGAGGTGCAGGAGGTTCTGGACTCGTTTGAGGCCGACGAGCTTCCCGTGGCCATCGAGGTGCTTCGGGCGCTTAGAGACGCGCTGGCAAAGCAACGTGGTTAGAAGCATACTTCGGTACCCACAATAATGTGAAATCGTTTTTCGGTTTTATGCCATACTACGCCTCGCCGTCAGCAACGAAAACGTAGTCCGTTTCCCCGGTTTTCCCAATCGCCATCGTGTTCGAGCGAGAACGACGGACTGCGCTCTGACGTCCTCGCTCGCGCGCAAAATGGCATCGATAAACTAATGCTGCCCTGGTTAAGCGTTGCCGTTATTCCCATTCAATCTCTTGATTGCCCTCATTGTAAATCTCAATCTGGTTTTCAACCGAAACCTCTTCGACAATCCAAGTGCGGAGGGAGCAGCGCTGGATAAATTCCTCGATACGATTCACGCCGTCCAATGCGTGAAGTGTTACAACGACCGCAAAGCGGATTCCTTTCCCATAGCGAGTGCCAAGACGCTCTTTGGTTTTGATGCTCAGGCCCCATAGACCACTCTCATAGCACTTTACCGCACGACTGCCAGGTGTTATCGCCTCCGAAACGCATTTGACGTTATCCCACTTCCGATAGTGGTCGCGCGCCTCCCTCTCGTTGATAAAAGAGCCAGGCATATCTTGGCGATTTCGGTTGATAGATTTGATGTGCTCATCATTGATGCGTCCAAATGAAATTGAAAGTTCCGTTGACGTATAGTCGACACCCTGATTGCGTTCGCAATGCGGAAAATAACAAAGTGTCGCTCTCGCCTTATACGGATGTGTGCCCTTATCTATGGGAACCGGAATGTTGTGGGTGTATGTCTCATACGCCATAGATTTCCCCGTGATGATGAACTTGATCTCATCTTCGCCCGTCTCCAAAATATCCTCAATGCGCTTCGGCACGACCCCGTAGCCCATCACTGTCGAATCAGATTCAGAGCCCCATCCGCATGCAGCATCAATCACAAGAGCCTTAGCCGCCTCACGGCTGAAACCAGCAATATGGATAAGATACGCCAACTTCCTCGCCACCCAGGGAGCGGCAAACGAAGTGCCCTTCGTCAGATGAAAGGCCCTTCGTTCCCAACACGTTTGTAACGGCTGATCAGAGTCTCCACCGTAATAGCTGACGTCAGGCTTTCCAAAAAAAGAGAGAACCGGACCACTGCGGGCGTAGGAACAAGGGGATCCGTCGAATCGAACCGCATTGACCACAAGCGAGTTGATGGAGTCGGCAGGAGCCCCTATCCTCTTTTCCCCGGAGCATCTTGGATCGTTTGTGCCCGCGATCACAAACAGAACGTCATATTCCGATTGAATCCTGTCTAGAGCCGACGCCTCGGGCGATACAAAGTTCTCAGGCACCTCCAATATGGATCCTAGCGAGAGATTCCAAACCTTCACTTCAGGATGACGAATTACAGCCTGCTCGATGTCTCGAATGATGGAGAACGAGCTAAACCGCCCGCTCGCTGCCACACCCACATGGCGAACGCGAAAACGTCCACATCCATCATCTAGCATCGGATTAAGAGACGGCCCGTCCACAATAATCGACGACACACAGGTCCCATGCCGGTAGTCTTGTGGGCGCAATACCTCGGAGGGGAGCGTCGTCTCCGCACTTACCCAATCCGAAAAATATACATCCTCATTGAAAGGAGTATCGATAACGCCAATCCAAGGCTCGTTGGAGGGGAGGGGCATCTCCATTCTTCCAAAGCCCCGCTCATCCCCTGACTCCACCGGAATTTCATTCATATCCTTGAGTGCCATCGCGATGAGCTGAGGGGCCTGACTGTAGAGCGTCCTGTACTGCTCTGGCGTGAGCAAAAACGTTGAATCATCGTATGTGGTGAGGTTCAACTCCGAAATGCCGATCGAGCGCAAAAATTCCCTGTTGCTTGGCAGCGCGCCCTTGAACAGCGTAACGAGAGACATGTCCTCAACAGCATCCGGCGCATCGTTGAGCATGAATCGCTCAACATTGCAGACGTCCAGTGAGAGTTTGACAAACGCAGTCCGGGCCAAGGGAAGTCCCTCGAAACTCGGCTTTTTTTCGCTAATCTCTTTTAATCGATCGTTAGTGAGCTCGCCTCCACATATCCCATCAAGGCAATTTGCGAGCGAAGCCAGCTCGCTAATCGACTTGCGAATAGCATTAAGGCTTATGCAGTGCGTAATGACGTGTTGAGTCTTACCCTCAGGGCTACGGTAAAAACGCGCACCCACAATGGATTCGTTTGACGAGGCCATCCCCGGCTCGCTCAACAAACGGAGAATCCTTCCGCTCTTGGGGACAACGCGCTGGTAGCGCACCGCCACAAGTGGTTTATGCTGTGCATGCGATTGCTCCCAGTAGGCCGCAACATCGGCGAGCGTATCATGCAAAAACATGACGCGATCAGAGGTGATTCGTGCGCTTGCAGGCAGCGAAGGTATTACCGTCGTATTGTCATTTCCCCTATGCTTAAGTTCTCCATGGAGCCGTAGTGTGCTATTGCCCATGCCCTATCCATTCAACGCACGCGAAACCGAACTTTTCGAAACGCCTGTGAGCTTCTCTATCTCACGTACCGTGAACCCCTGACTCTTCAACACCTCGGGGGTTGCGGAAGCCTCCTCCACCAATTGGAGGTAAAGGCGACGCAGGTAATCGTATTTGCTCCCCGGTTCTGAAAAAGCAACGCTCGTCTTGATGATATTCAGAAGATCCGCCGGATATGGTAGTGTTTCTGGCAGCGAAAGAATCTTCTTGAAAGTACGCACGTCTCTCGCTGAACTGCCGTATTTCGAAAGCATCACATCAAGGATGAACCCGGCAACCTCTTCGAGGTCCGAACGCGCGTAGCGCCCAAAGTCTATACACGCATCGAAGCGACGCAACAGGGCCTTATCAAACGAGTTGTACAGGTTGGTCGTCGCGAAAACCGCGATAGAGTCATCAAGTCGATCAAGCTCTCGAAGCAATATCGATGTCGCACGCCCCATCTCGCGCACATCATTATTACTTGCACGGTCAAGCGCCAGAGCATCGATTTCATCAAATAGTACGAGGACTCGCTCCGGTCGCGCGAACCTGGAAATCTCTTTGAACAAAGACGTGATATTCTTGCTCGTCTGGCCAAGCTTGCTATCGATGACAACATCGAAATCCACCATAAACAAATCGCGATTGAGAATGCGGGCAACCTGTTTTACTGCTTCCGTCTTCCCCGTGCCAGGCGGTCCATAAAAGAGGAACTTACTGACACCGACAGACGAACGGAGGGCGTTGATGATTCCGCTAACGTCATCAGCAATCGGATCCGGAAGAGGCAGCGCCGACGTGGCGCTCGGCACTGCGGTCAGAAAACCCGGCTGACCATCGAACTGAGGAGCCAGCGTATTTGCATTTGATAGCAACGCCATAATGTACTCGGCGAGGCGTTGGTCGCCCGATTCTGCAAAGTCACGTGCGATGAGTATGGACTCATCGCGGAAACCCTTTTCATTGCCTTCGGCATGGCATCTGATGAGTTCAACAACGTCTCGTTTTTTCATACCGACCTCCCATCTTATTTACGATAAAAGTATACCATGGGACAAGTGATTGCAATTTGGGACAATATGTATATGATTAAGCTAAATCGAATAGATTGGAAGCGACCCGCCCCGCAACAAAAGATTGGAGAAGCATGGTGTCCAAGAACCAGCATGTTACCCCGCGGCCAGATGGAAATTGGCAGGTTAAGGCAGAGAAAGCTTTGCGAGCGACTGCGGTGACCAAAACGCAAGGGGAGGCAATTCGTATAGCGCGCGATATAGCACGTAATCAAAAATCCGAGATTTTCAATCATCGACCAGATGGCAGAATTCGAGCTCGTGACTCCTATGGCAACGACCCCTATCCCCCACGTGGATAGCACCGCCGCCCCCCGAGACGGCTTCGCGCCACAATATCCATATTGATAGACGTATATCAATACATCTGGTGGGGAGTGTTATACCGACGCACGCCCACCGTATGCCGGACAAGAGCGATGAAATTGCCGCTAGAATCTCCATAACGAACTCACAGAGAAATACACTACTGTCTCGATCCGGATTGTCTTGCCTGGCTTACTCCGTTAATGTGCAATGGAATAAAGACCCCTATTTCCGCGCACCTCCTAGCCATCTGCATCATGAGGGCTTCCCCTCGCAATTAGGCAACTTCCTTCCTCAAGTTATTACGACAGCACGCGCGTTGCGGATATCGTCTCGGCTTCCCAACCGCCCCAGCGATGTCCCCAACAAAACAAAGAGATGATTTCAGTGAAGACCCGAAACTAGCTGCTTACCGGCAAGAAATAGTTTGCGCTGATACCTACACGGATACCTACACGGTCGCCCGTCTTGGACGGCAGATAAAAGAAAACGCCTGAACCGTTTTACCAGTTCAGGCGTAAAGTTCTTGGTCGCGGGGGCAGGATTTGAACCTACGACCTTCGGGTTATGAGCCCGGCGAGCTACCAGACTGCTCCACCCCGCAATGTCTGGACGCACCGTGTGCGCAAGAAAGTATATTACGCAGGCTTCTCGTCCAAAGCAAGAGAAATCTTGCGAGAGTTAAAACCCGTGAGTGGTCTTTACATTTCCTTCATATATCCCTTAATTTGCTTAAATGTGTCAGGTTTTATCCTGTTTTCAAACCATATCGCTTCGAGCCACGCTATTATCGATAATGTTGCTAGAAAATAGCAACATTCGTAACCATCCATCTGGAGGCCGACCTTGTCCCAGCAAACGCCAGAGAGCACTCAACAAACAAGTCGCCAAGAGCTGCTCCTTAAGCTCGCGGAGCTCCAGCGAGCCATACAGAAGTGGCACAACGCGCTGCGCCGCCAGACCGGCAACATCGCAGCCAACCCCATCACGGGCCAGGGCCGCGTGCTCTCCGTGCTCGCAGAGGCCGGCGACATGCCGCAGCGCACCATGAGCTCGCGCCTGGGCATCACGCCGCAATCGCTTGGCGAGATGCTGGTCAAGCTCGAGCGTGCCGGATACATTACGCGCGAAGCCACGGGCGCCGGCGCTCACACGCTTTCCGTTTCCATAACGGATGCGGGACGCGAGCGCGTTGACAGACACGGCGACATTGATTGCTTTGATGATTTTTCGGACGAGGAGATCCAGCAGTTCGCCGATTTTGTCGATCGCGCCATCGAGGACCTTAACCGGAAAGGCGAGGAGCTCAAGGCGGCAAACGACGCCGCCGGCAACGCCAAGTAGCGGCTGCGACTGGCGGCAGTCGCGCTGAGGGGCGAAAAGCTTTAGTCAAACGCTCTTGCGCCCGGAAACCCTCCACTCAGCAGTTCATCGTCCAGATACGCTCATCGTCCACGCACTTAATATAAAAGCGCCGGCCGCGCTCCCCCACGGGGATCTGCGCGACCGGCGCTTTGCTTGTTGTTAACCGCTGCTTGAGTGCTAGCGCTGACTGTCTTTGCGTTCCTCGAGCGCCTGTTTGAGGGCTTCGATGTCTTCGCTGGTTCGCTTGGATTTACGCCACAGCGCCAGAACAAAGATGAACAAAACCAGCCAAATGCCAATGTAGGCGGCCAGCACGTAGGGGGCGGCGGGCAGTACGGTCGAGTAGACCTCGGACAAGATGGAATCCATGGCTAGTCCTCCAAAGACGTGGAATGGGCGGGGCTGGCGGTCGCGGACGCCGAGTCAAGGACCGCGGCAGTCGAGCCGGAAGGCGCGGCGGGAGCTGCGGGCGAGGCGTCGGCTACAGCGGGGGCGACAGAGCTGGCGGCGGCGCGCAGGCGCGCCAGGGCATCGTCCGCGGCAACGCGGGTAGAGCGGGCGTCCATTTCTTCCAGCTGTTCTTTAAGCTCGTCCACCGCAAGGGCATCCGTATGGACGCGCAGCGCGTAGCGGTACAGGGCGAACCCGATCATGAGCATGCCAAACAGGCCCAGCAAAAACGGAATGAGCATCATGGGCGGCAGGCCGCTGTCCGTGCGGAACACCACAGGGTGAATCGACGAGGGCACCATGCGCGTGATGAGGAACGAGATGGGCGCATCGATGAACGCCACAATGCCAAAGACCGCGCAGAAGCGGGCGCGGCGCTCCGGATCCTCGATGGCGTTGCGCAGAATAAAGTAGCCAATAACCAGCAGCATCAAAATGAAGTACGTGGTAAGGCGCGGCTCCCACACCCACCATACGCCCCACTCAAAGCGGGTCCACAGATCACCGGAGACCATGGTGGCGATGATGAACACCAGCGTGACCTGCGCCGCGGTCTGCGAGCGAAGGTCGTATTTGCGGTCCTTGGTCATCAAGAACCTCACGCCGTAATACGCCACAAAGAACATGATCGCAAACGACGCGATCGCCACCGGCACGTGCAAATAGAAGATCTTTTGGCTCAGCAACAGCTTGGTGGTGACAACCTGCCCCGCGATCACGGTGGGCTCGGACAGAACCGCGCCCTGCACCAGCGGCGCCAGGGTAAAGGTCCATGCGACGTCGACCGCGGTGAGCAGCGCACCAAGTATCAGCAGCATTGGGACGAGCCTATCTGCCTTTGATTGCAACGTTCTCTCCCCTCTCACGTATCTCTCCCCTCTCATATATATAAGAACGTTCCCTATGGTAGCCGATTCGTCCTGCGTTGCGATACCGAAACGTGTCGAGCGTTTTGAAGACCCGCTTTGCAGGCGGCATGCCGGGGTGCGGTCGCGCCGGGTTGCACCCGCACGTCAATCCCTGTTCGCAAGGGCGCTTAAAAGTCTAATGTTGCTACAATATCCCTAATTGCACGCTGCTTTTACTTGCCTTGAGCTTGCCACATTTAGGAGTACCGTATGAAGCAATTCACCCACATCCGCCTCCTTGCGACCGCCGCGCTCGCCCTGAGCATTGGCCTGGTGCCGCTCTCCGCGCGCGCGGACAACGGAGGCACCGGCGCGGCAGCCGCAGCCCCCTCAACCGCTGCCTCAGCCGCTGCAGGCCAGGCATCCACCTCGCCCGAGACCGACGGCGTCATCGTTACGCTGACAAACACAGCGGAACGCGAGCTGCAGTCCCTGGGCGACGGGCGCGCAAACGGCGACATCTCTATGCTCGGCTCCTCGTCCACATTCCAAGAGCTTGACCAAGCAGGCCTGGACGTGACCCAGCAGATCACCACTGCCGACGGCGACATCGCCCTTGAAGTGCAGCCAGAGCAGGGAGTCTCTGACCAGGAGGCGCTTGAAGACGCCCTTGAGCTGGATAGCGTTGAATCCGCCCAGCTTAACTACGTGTACAACCTGATTGAACCCGTGATCGACGAGCCGCTGGCCTCTGCCGCAAGCACCGACGCCGCCCGCGCCGCGACGTCCGCCGGCGAGGTGTCCACCCTGGCCGTCGACCAAATGCCCAACGACCCCTGGGCTAAGAACTCTAATCCGGACGAGGACCCCAACCAGTACTACCTGTACTCGTCCCACTTTGTCGAGGCATGGAACATGGCCAAGGCAGACGCCGACGTCACCGTCGCCGTGCTGGACTCCGGCGTGATGCTGAACCACGACGACCTCAAGGCGAACATCCTCACCTCGCTTGCATGGGACTCTTACTACAACAAGGCCCTTACCGGTGACGGCGACAACGTGGGCCACGGTACGCACGTCGCGGGCATCATCGCTGCAACCGCCAACAACTCCATAGGCATCGCCGGCGGCTCGTACAACGCGAACATCCTGCCCGTCAAGGTCTTTAGCGACGACTCCTCGCCCAGATCCAACACCACCGCGATCATCTCCGCGTACCAGTACATCATGACGCTGGTGAGCTCCGGCGCCGTCGACAACCTGCACGTTATCAACATGAGCCTGGGCTACTACGGCAGCGACATCAACGACCGCCTGCTTGAAGAGACCATCCGCACCGCCCGCGAGGACTACCGCATCGCCACCGTGTGCGCCGCCGGCAACGGCAACAAGGTCGACACCGCCTACACCGAGAACATCTACCCCGCGGACTTTGAGGAGTGCATCGCCGTTACCGCCCTCACCCCCACCGGCTCCAACGTGGTGTTCTCTGACTACAACGAGGCCAAGGACATCTCTGCTCCCGGCGCCTCCATCTGGTCCACTTACCTGCGCGATACCACCATCGGCAACGTCAAATTTGGCAAATACAACCGCATGACCGGCACGTCCATGGCGTCTCCCATGGTCTCGGCCGCCGTCGCGCTGATGTTTGCCCAGAACCCGGACGCCACTGTTGACCAGGTGTGCCAGGCCCTCTACGCCACCGCCGAGCCCGTGGTGGACGCCGAAAACAACCGCAGCGAGCTGAGCGGTAGCCACGGCGCCCTCAACGTCGCGGCCGCCCTGGTCGAGCTGCAAAATATCATCGACGCTTCCCAGTTCCCCGACGTCAAGCCGGGCGACTGGTTCTACGACGCCGTGCTCGACATCACCCGCCGCGGCATCATGAACGGCTACGACGACGGCACCGGCACCTTTGGTCCCAACAACGACCTCCTGCGCGAGCAGGCCGCCGCCGTGTTCTACAACTACCTGGGCAAGAGCGACACCTCTGCACCCCGTGCCCCTCACAAAGACGTCCTGGACGACTGGTACACCGTCGGCGTCAACTGGGCGTATGACAAGGGTTACATCAATGGTTTCTCGGACGAGGTCTTTGGCGTTGGCCAACCCCTTACGCGCGAGCAACTGTGCTGCATCTTCGCCAACATCCTCGCTTCTGAGGACGAGGTGGAAAACGTCGACATGACCAAGTTCGAGGCCATGCCCGATGCGGACAAGACCAGCTCGTGGGCGCGCAAGTCCGTCGCCTGGTGCATCAACAAAGAGCTTATCAACGGCGTCGACGTCGATGGCGAGCGCCAGATCCAACCAGACGTCAACTGCTCGCGCGGCATGATGGCCGCCCTACTCTCGAGCGCGATCAAGTTTGGCCTAATCTAGCACGCACTTCGGGCCCCGCGCCCGGACCACGCGTTCAAGCCACGCGGAACATAGCTTCACGTAAGAAGGAGGGGCCTTGCACCCCTCCTTCTCTGCTATTCGCCCCTTCTCGCGTCCACGCGCACTCCCAGTATGGGCTCCTCGTCGGCCGCACGCGGGCCACTGCTGAAAACGGGCTCCGGTTGAACTTGGCGTTCTGCTGAAAACGGGCTCCGGTTTACCTCCGACGCTAAAAATGACCTCCAGTTGAACTTGGCGCCGCCGGGGGCCTGGTGCTCCGGGCTCCTATCCAGCGCTTTTTCTCACGACCCCTCGGGGCCTTCCGAGCCCAAGTCCAACTGGACCGCATTTTCAGCATCGTCAAGTCCAACTGGACCCAAAAAGTAGATGACAGATGCAAACGGAGCCTGTTTTCAGCAGAGACCCCAAGTCAAACCGGAGGCCAAAAACAGCGCGCGGGCAAGACCGCAGACAGGACCGCACCAAAACGCAAGTAAAACCACGCGGCAAGCCCTACCAAGCCGCACGGACCCGGCCACCGCCCTTAAAAAAACCGGGCAACCCCCAGCGCAACTCGCAGCACTCGCGCCCCTACCAGCGCTTGATAGATTCCTGTAATACTTTTGAAAGACAGCGTTCTACTTTTCTTCTTCTGGCCCCCTACCCACCCACTTGCATGCGCTACGGTATGTGCATGGATATTTGTGTAAGCGACATAACGGAACTTGAATGCCTTCGCGCCCTCGCCGCGCCAGGAACAGCCGGGTCTGCCCAATCAAAGGAGACTCAGCTGTCCATACCCGCTGGCAACACGTACGGACCCACGGCAATCAAGCGAATCAGGAGCTGCGGTGCCACATCGCCCCGCCTGCATATCGTTCTTCCAAAGGATGCAAAGCGGCCGCATATCAAAAATATCGTGTTCCATCGATACGTCGAACCCAAAGGGGTTGAGCAATTCATCGATTTCGGTGCGGGCGTAACAGGGCTTTCCATAGAGCACTTCTACGTCTCCATATGCAGCAGGCTTACGTTCATCCAACGATTGCAGTTGGGATTTGAGCTTTGCGGCTGGTACGCCATTGTTCCAAATCCAGAATATGAGGACGAGGTACAGCAGGGAAAAACGGCCTTCAAGACCGTCGCAGCACCTAGATCTCCGCTGACCACGGTCGAAAAGCTCACCAACTTTGCCCAGGCAAACCGTCACATCCGCGGGGCGAGCATCGCGCTCAAGGCACTCCGGTACGTCGCTGACAACGCCCGATCTCCCGAGGAGGCAAAGATGGCAATCGTCATGCGCCTCCCCTATCGCTTGGGAGGATACAATCGAGGCCCCCTACACATGGATTACCTTGTAGACGGAACAAGCGGCCTGCGCCGTTGCGACGTGTACCTTGAGATTGGAAAAGTAGACGTTGAATATGGCAGCACGCTCCACCACGCCTCCGCAAAAGCGATGCAGGAAGACTCCCGACGAACCAACGAGCTCGAGGCCCTTGGCGTCAGCGTGGTCAACATCACAAGCAAAGAGCTGAGAGACCCCAAGCTCTTCCATATCGCGATGATGCGCTTGGCACGGATCCAAGGGCGCCCCATTCATATCCAAATCGATGATTTCGAAGCGCGCCGAACCAGCCTGTGGAACGCCCTCTTCCCTAAGCCTCCGGCAGCCAAAGCGGCGGACGAGAACTCTACGGACGAGAAGCCCTCTAATGAGAGCGCGAATGCCTCGGAAACAGAAGAGGCCCGGGACGAGAAGCGCTAGAAAAACGGCGCCGCCCGAAAGGGACAACGCCGTATCAAACCAAGCACAACAGAGCGCCAACCGCACCAACAGTCCTCGCGCCCGCACGCCCGCAGCACCCGTAATGCCCTTACGCGTCCAACGCGAACTCGTACAGGCCCCAAGCCGCCGCGATCATGATCACGTCGTACGCCGCGGCCATGCCGCACGAGCTCCAAAACGTTCCAAACGTGCCCTCGACCCCCATAAACGCCACGGTAGTCGCAGAGACGCAAGCATAGAGCAGCGGAAACGCCACGGGAATGAACAAAATCGCCAGCAGCACGTCGCGCCCACGCGTATCGATGGTCATGGTCGAGAGCAGCGTGCCCACGCCGGCCACGCCCACCGTGCCCACCAGCAGCGGCAGCGCGATCATGGGCGTAGTTGCCGCCAGCTGCGCACCGGACAAGAAGAACAAGAAGAACAGCGGGATTACCACAACCTCGACCGCGACCAAAAACAGCAGGTTGCTGGTCGCCTTGGCCAGAAACACCACCGCACGGTCCACGGGCGCCAGCAAAATGCCCTCCAGGCAGCCCGATTCCGTCTCATGGCTAAAGCTGCGATTCAACCCCAGCAAGCTGGTGAAGATGATGAGCGCCCACAGCAGGCCCCCGGCAAAGGAGACCACCTGCAGCTTATCGCCCACCTGCGCCAGCGCCGCGCCGTAGATGGTCAATACCAGCAGCGCGTAGACCACCATGGACGTAAGCATCTCGCGCGTGCGCAGTTCCTGCCTCACGTCTTTCATGAGCAGGGCCTTGTATTGAACAAACTTGCTTTGCGCCTGCTTTTTCTGGACGAGTTTTTTCTGCACGCGCGCCATCACGCCACCCCCACGCCAACAGTCGCCAGATACAGGTCGCGAAACGCCGCGGCGTCGATCTGCGCGCGCTCGGCGCATACCACCACCTGACCGCGGGCCAAGATGAGCGCATGGGTGCACATCTGGTAGCCCTTCTGCAGGTCATGGCTCACCATCACAAAGGTGCGCCCGTCGCGAACGCGGTCGATAAGCTGGTCGAACAGCTCCGCGGCGTGAGGATCCAAGCCAGAGTACGGCTCGTCCAAAAGCACAAGGTCGGGATCGTTCACCAGCGCACGGGCGATGGACAGCCTCTGCTGCATGCCGCGCGAAAAGGTGCGCACGGGGTCGTTGCGGCGATGGTCCAGCTCAACCAAGCGCAGCAGCTCGTCGATTCGCGCACGGTCCGGCCCGCCCGGGTACAGCGAGCTGAAGAACTCCAGGTTCTCCCGCGCGGTCAAATCCCCGTACAGCATGGACTTGTGCGAGATCAACCCCACGCGCGAGCGCAGCGCATCCGGCTCCTCCAAAGCGTCGACTCCCAGCATGGCGAGCGACCCGCGCGTTGGCCGGGAGAGCAGCGCCAGCATGCGCAGCAGCGTGGTCTTGCCCGCGCCGTTGGGGCCAAAGATCGACAAGAACGCCCCCGCAGGCAGCTGAAAATCAACGCCGTCCAGGCCTCGACGCGACCCAAACTGCTTCACTAGCCCGCGCGCGTCGATCGCCAACTCGCCACCACCGGAGGCCCCGGTCCCAGCCACAGCACCAGGCACGGCGCTAGCCACGGCGCTTCGCCCCCTTCGCCTTTTTGGACGAGGACCCGCTACGGCCCGCCTTGCCCGCGCGGCCAGCTTTGCCCGCGCGGCCCGCGGCTGCCTCCGCGGCGGCGCGTTCATCCGCAGCCAGCAGCGGTGTGGCGCGGCGCGGAGCGAACGCCAGGATAATGCCCACGATAGAGATGCCGGCGCCAATCCAGTTGAGCATGATCAACGGGTTGATCTTCACGTTGATGGAAAGCGTGCCGTCCGCGTTAAGGCCCTGAAACGCCACAAACAGGTCTTCCAGCGGAAAGCTCAGCACGCCGGCGTGCAGGGTCTGCTGGCCGGAGTTGGTGGCGCTCACTTCCATGGAGGGCGCAAGCGTGCCCAGCTCGCGGCCGGTCGCGGCATCGGTCACAGAGAGCTGTACTTCCTTAAACATGTCGGACGCGGAATCCGTGTACTCGCGCGTGCCCGTCACGGTGAGCACGTAGGAGCCCACCTGGCCGCCCTGGCCCTGGTCCGCGGACAGATTAAGCGTCTGCTCCTGCACGTACATGGAAGATCCCACCAGGCCAACCAGCACAACCGCGACGCCCAGATGGGTCAGATACCCGCCGGCCTGCGCGGGCGAGTGGCGGAACAGCTGGGCTAGCGCCACAGCGGGGTTCTCGCCCTTGTTGCGCATGCGGGCGGAGACGCCACGAACAAGCAGGTAGCCGCTGCTGGCAAGCAACAGCGACGCCGTCGCGAACGCGAGCACGGTGAGGGCGAAGTAGTACACCTTAGGGCCCTGCTCGGTCAGCGCGGTGGCGGCAGCACCGCCCGCGGCAACGATGGCGTCGTACTCAGGGACAAACTTGGTGACGAACAAGAACATCAGCCCCGCGAACACCACCGCGCCCGCGATTGCAGGCACGCGCATGTTGCGAGCGAAGGCGGCGCCATCGGTCTTGCGCCAGCCAAGCATGGGGCACACGGCCATAAGCAGGCAGAACAGCGTTCCCACCGGACGGGCGACCGCGTTGAAGGCGCCCGCCGCGATCACGCTGCCGCCCAGGGGCATCCACGTAGGCAGCGCGCTGGAGACCGTAAGGTAGGCCACCAGCACCGCGGATACGCACATCACCAGATTGGTGATGTAATACGAGCCGTTCTTGGAGAGCAGCGACTCGATCTCATCGTCCTCCACGATCTGACCGTGGCGATACAGGATGCCGATAAGGAACGCCATGCCCGCCGCGACCATGATGGCGAGGAAGAAATACGTGGAGACGGGGTCCTCCGCAAAGGCATGGACGGACTGCACCAGGCCAGAACGGGTGATGAAGGTGCCCAGAACAACAAAGATAAACGTGATGGTGGCGCTGAACATGCTCCAGCGCTTGAAGCAGCCGCGCTTACGGTACAGGGTGAAGCTGTGGATCATGGCCACGCCGGTGAGCCAGCTCATAAGGCTCGCGTTCTCCACGGCGTCCCACGCCCAGAAGCCGCCCCAACCCAGCACCACGTAGGCCCACACGGCGCCCAGCGCCATGCCAATGGTGAGGAAGATGAAGCTGAACACGGCGATGCGGTCGCACAGCTCGACCCAGCGTGCGGACATGTCGCCGCAAATAAGGGCCGCCATGGCGTAGGCGAACGGCAGGGTCATGCCGGCGTAGCCTATAAAGGTCGCGGGCGGATGCAAGATCATGGCCCAATGCATCAGCAGCGGGTTCATGCCGCCGATGGTGCCGGCAAGGGTGCCGTCGGCGTTGAGGAACTCCGGCGCGGTCGCCATAAAGGGATTGTTGGACTCGGAGAACACCAGGGTCGCCGCGAACAGAGCCACGATGATCTGTGCCACGCCCAGGGCGGCGTTGGAGAGGTCGTCCGTCACGCGCATGCGACGCCATGCGACCACGCTGGTAAAGACGGAGATGAGCCAGGTCCACAGCAGAAGCGATCCCTGGCGACCCGCCCACACGGCGGATACCTCGTACAGGGGCTTGAGTGCGCTATCCGTATTGGGATAGTTGCTCACCACGTACGCCAGGCTAAAGTTGCTGGTCACAAAGCACACCAAGATGATGACGATGCACAGCGTGAGGGCGATGGTGGTGCCAAACACCATAAGGTAGCCGGCGTTGATCAGCGACTCGCGGCGGCCGCTCTCAAGCCCGCGAGCCTTGGTGGCGCCAATCAGCACCGCAGCGCTTAGCAGCGACAGCACCATCGCAAAGACTTGCAGCCCGTTGCCAAGGGTTGGAATCATACGCGTATCTCCTTTGGGATTGCTAATACGTTGGCGTGCACACTAGCATGCACGTAGATGCGCCCCGCTCGCACACGCGACACGGGGCGCCAAAACGGTATGGGATGGCGTTACGCCTTAATGGACGAGTCGATGGACGGTTGCTCGGTCGCAACAAAGACGCCGTCGGAATCCAGGTGACCGGAGATCACCAGGGCGGTGCCGTCGGCGATGGCCTCGTCCAGGCCGCCGTCGTACACAACCTTTAGGGTCTCACCCTGAGACTCGATGTTGAAACGGAAGTCCGCCTGAGCGTCGTTGATCTCGCCCTTGACGTAGCCGCACACCTTGGTGTCCTTGAACATCATGGAATCCTGCTGGTCAAGAAGTCCCTTGACGGTCAACGAGCCCTCGGCGCTCTCGTACTTGGACGGGCACTTGGTCACCATCTCAGACGCCTCAAGGGTCTTACCGTCCACAGTGCCGGTGCAGATGGCCACCACGCCGGTACCAAAGGTCGCGGGCAGGGCGCCGTTGTATTGAACGGTAAGCGCCTGCTCGGAATCGGCCGCGTCAACGCCCTCGGGCGCGATCTTGAACACCGCGGTGGAACCCTCGCTGGCTAGCGAGTCGGCCACCACGGCGCCGGAAACCTGGACCTTCTTGCCGTCATAGTTGCCGCCTAGCACGTCGGCGATAGAAAGCGAGCTGGCAGAGCCACCCGACCCGGCGATCGCAACGATCACCAGCATGGCAATGACCACAATGCCGCCAACCACCACAAGGCGACGCTTTGCAGACTTGTTCATATTGTCTCTCCACATGCAGTTATCTGGCAGTATATGCAATGTCTCAGTATACAATGAGCGCTGCAAGTCACGTTATCACACGCTCGTGATTCACGGTCACGGGCATAGCTTAGCCACAGGCTGGAGACACATATGCTGCTCGCTATCGACATGGGAAACACGCAGACCGCCCTGGGCCTTTTTGAACAAGACCAGCTGCTCCAATCTTGGCGCATGCCCACGGACCGCACCTTTACTAAGGACGAGATCCTGGTCCGCTTGCTGGGCTACTTCCAGATGAGCGGCCTCACGCTTTCTTGCGTGGACACCATCTGCTTTGCCGGCGTGGTTCCGCAGCTCACGCGCGAGTGGCGCGCCGTGGCCGCCCAGCTGGGCGTGCGCATGATCCAGGTGGGCCCGGACACGCAGATGGTCACCAAGGTAGACGCCCCCAACCCCGCAGAGGTGGGCGCCGACCGCATCGCCAACGCCGTGGCGGCGGAGGCCCTCTACGGCGCGCCCGCTATTGTGGTGGACTTTGGCACTGCCACCAACGTGGACGTGGTTGACCCGCGCGGCTACTACATCGGCGGCGCCATCGCCCCCGGCATCCGCATCTCCATGGACGCCCTCACCGCGCGCGCGGCGAAACTCTCCAGCATCTCACTCGAGGCTCCGCAGCACACCATTGGCCGCAACACCGTCGAGGCGGTTCGCAGCGGCACCGTGGTAGGGGCCGCCGCCATGGCAGAAGGCCTGGTCGCGCGTATTAAAGATGAGCTGGGCGAGCCGGGCGCCCACGCTATCGCCACCGGCGGCCTCGCCGGGCTGGTCGCGGCCTGCACCAACGTGTTCGACGTGATCGACCAGCAGCTCACGCTCAAGGGCATCTGCGAGATCTGCCGCAGGCTGCAGGCATAGCCCTCCCTTGCGCAGTTCTTGAGGATAATTGCATCAATTCTGAGTTTTCCTTTGTACACCAGAATGGTGGGTTAGCCATTGCCTGCGGAAATGGCATCCAAAAATCCTGGCTACTCGCCTAAATCTAAAATCGATGCAATTATCCGTAAGAACCGCATGCGCCCTCCCCATCTACCACGCATCCAGCAAGGCATATCAGCATGAAAAGGCCCGGTGCGGTGCTCATTTCCGCCCGGGACTCGACCAGTTCAAGGTTATTCTGCACAGGCCGGGCGCAAGCATGAACCCAAAAATCGAAGGCATCGATAACGTGGACCAGAAGCCAATCCCCGGTACACGGCGAATAAGCGCCAAGCTGGGCGAGCAGTACATCAAGGACTGCCTCATCGAATATGAGGGGCTAAGCACGCAGCAACTGCAGGATCTCACCGGCATGAACGTCAACCAAGTGCGCAACCGCATTCGAAACCTCATCGATATGGGCGAGGTGCTGCCCACGTCATCGGCGAGCAGCAGAAACAGAAGGTACAAGATCACCGGCTAAAAAACCGCAGGGGTGGCTTTCACGCTGCGCCCACCGGGTCTCCAGCCCGCACAGCCGCCAGCCCGCAGCTTGAAGCAGCAGCTCACATTCGGATTTTGATACCCAAATCATTCGGATTTTGGTATTGGAATCATTCGGATTTTGGTACACCATACATTCGGATTCTGGAATGTGGGTATATCTACCTTGTATAATGTTTGGCAAAGCACGGACGCGAAAGGCAGCGCATGGCCACTTCTCAAACACATCGAACAACATGCCCCGCAGCATATCAACCCCGCATTGTCGACACCCAAATAGAGGCATATCTCAACCTGTTTGGAGCCGTTGAGGTGTCGGGCACCAAATGGTGCGGCAAAACATGGTCGTCCCTAGCCCATGGCTCGTCGGTGCTCTACGTGGATCGCGGGTCAAACCTGCAGATCGCCTCTGCCGACCCGTCCTATGTGCTCGCCGGCGACCGCCCCCACGTCATCGATGAATGGCAGCGTGTGCCCGTAGTCTGGGACACCGTGCGCCATGCGGTCGATGACCTTGGCGGAGAAAAGGGCGCTTGGATTCTCACGGGTTCATCAACCCCGCGCAACATGTCAAAAGCACACAGCGGTGCGGGGCGCATCGGTCGCGTTCGCATGCATCCCATGACGCTTGCAGAAACCGGCGAATCCAACGCAAAGGTCAGTTTGGCAGGCCTGTTCGAAGACGAGTTCACGCCGTGCGCGTGTGACTCCGGCATTGAGGACCTTGCTCGCGTGGCCGTTCGCGGAGGCTGGCCAGAAGAACGTCTGCAGACCGCGGCCAATGCGCAGATAGTTGTTCGCGAATACCTGGAATCCGTATTCACGCAAAGTGTTCCCCAGCTTGGCGGCAATGAGGAGCTCACGCGCCGCGCCGCCGCCTCCATCGCGCGCAATGTAGGACAATCAACCAAAGTGGACACGCTTGTCCGCGACGTTTACGCATATGAATCCGAGGACATGGCAACGGAAGGCGATCGTAAGGCGGTGTCCCAATGCGTCGACGTCCTCCGCAGCACGTACCTTATCGATGAGGTCCCCGGCTGGGTGCCGGCGTCGCGCTCCCCCAAGCGCATGCGCGTCAAACCCAAGCGCTACTTTGCTGACCCCTCGCTCGCCGCGGCACTGCTGGGCCTCTCTCCGGACGCGCTGCTGCAAGACTGGCAAACGTTTGGCCTGGTCTTCGAGAATCTTGTCATGCGCGACTTGGACGTCTACGCACGCGCGCTTGACTACGCGGTCTCAAACCCCGTGCGCTATTACCATGATGATTCCGGCCTCGAAGCCGATGCGATTGTAGAGCGCGCAGATGGACGATGGGCCGCGTTCGAAATCAAGGTGAGTCTTGAAAAGGCGGATCAAGCAGCCGCCAACCTCATAAGGCTGTCCAACAAAGTTTGCGGCAATGATAAGTCGCAGGTACGCAAGCCATCGTTCCTCGCAGTGATTACGGGCATGGGCGAGGTGGCTTATCGCCGCAGTGACGGCGTCTACGTCATCCCCATCCGCGCACTAGGCGCATAGCCCAACGCTACACGGCTCGAATGATCACGGCCTCGCAGGGCAGCTCCTTCTCGGAGCCGTCGGCCGCCGTCACGCACGCGCGACCCCAAATATCCAGGCCGGAGAACGCGCCGATCGCCATGGGCAGCCCGTTGGGAGACAGTGCGGCAACCTGGTGGCCCAGCAGCGGCACCATGTCAAAGTAGTCGGAAAGCACAGGAGCCATGGGCCCGGGGCTGGGGCGGGTCGCCAGCATCTGCGCCCACTGGTCCACCTTGGCTTCAACGGCGGCGGCAAGGGCGCGGCGCAACTCCTCGCGCGCGGGCAACGCAGCACCGCAGCGAGCAGCCGCCCCCTCGAGCACAGGCATGTCGACCGTCACGGTCACGCTCGCAGCCGGCCCGTTTTCGCCCGCGTGGGCATGCACGCCCACCTTGCCCATAAACAGGTCAAAGTCAAAGGACGAGGTATCCGCGCTCATGGCCTCGCGCGGCTTGGCGCCACCCGGCACCGCGGGATGCTCGCGGCGCGCCACCAGGTCCGCAGGCCAGCCAATGCCCACCTGCTCGCCCAGGCCCAGCTGGCGCAGGCACTCGACCACACCCATGGCGCACACCTGCGGCAGGGCGATAAACTCCATCATCTTCACCTTGGGCGTAAGCTCAAGCTCGCAGCACAGCTGGTCGACCTCGGCCACAGCACACCAACCTTTCCGGAGGGCTATCCCCGTCCAACAAATCAGGGCGACCCGAACCCGTCGAGCCGCCCCGCATCAGCACATCAAGCCAACGCCCGAAACGTCGCCCGCGCCGCCACGGCACCCACGTCGCCCGCGCCGCCACGCCGCCCGCGGCAGCACCCGCGACGCCTACAGCGAGCCCAGCTCGCCAACCACGTGTCCCACGCGGTCCTCGGGCTCCTTCACGTCCACGCCCTCGTAGCGGAAGAAGCGCGCAGGGTCATGCATAAGGTCCTCGAGCGGCACCAGCACAAAGTCGCGCTCGCCAAGGTACGGGTGGGGCAGGCGCAGCTTGTCGCCGCCGTGCACCTCGCCGTCCATCCACAGCAGGTCCAAATCGATGATGCGCGGACCGTTGGGGCGGGCGCTCTTGGTACGGTTGCGTCCCATGGTGTTCTCGATCTTCATCAGCTCGTCCAGCAAGATCAGCGGGGCCAGCTCGGTCTTGATCTCAATCACCGCGTTGGCGAACGGGTCCTGGCGGTTCTCGTAGGCAGGCTCGCTCTCGTAAATGCGCGAGCAGCTGCTAACGCAGGTCATGGGGATCTCCGCGATCAGGGCCTTGGCTGCGCGGATGTTCTCCGCGCGCTTGCCCAGGTTGGAACCCAGGGCCACAAAGGCACGGCGGGGCTGCGGGCGGGCGATGGCCCAAAAGCCGTTCAGGAACTGCGAGAAGCCGCGCACGTCATGCACGCGGACAATGTTGGCGCCTAGCTGGATGGCGCCCAGGCACACGCCGTAGGTGGCGGCGTCGCGCTCGTGTACATCGCCCACGCCGGAGACCGCGCCAACAAAGCGCTTGCGGCTCACGGCACACAGCAGCGGATAGCCCAGCGAAGCCAGCTTGGCGGTCTCGCGCTGGATAACAATGTCCTCGTTCGCGTCTTTGCCAAAACCCGCGCCGGGGTCGATGCAGATGCGCTCGCGGGCCACGCCGGCGTGAACCAGCGCACGGGCCTGGTCAGAAAGGAAGCCCATAACGCGGCGCATAATGGGCGCGGAATCCGGCAGGGTGAAGCGGCGCAGCTGGGATGTCGACCCCGTGGCGGCATCGCGGCGGGCGCTGCGGGCCATGATGGCGGCGAGCTCGTCGTTAGCGGGCACGGCACGGGCCTCTTCCTCGGCGGCCTTGGCAGCGGCTTCGGCCTCGGCGGCCTTCTTCTCGGCCTCGGCGGCTGCCAGCGCGGCGGCCTTGGCAGCAGCCTCCTGCTCGGCAGCCTCGCTGCCATTGGGCAAGTCGCCAAAGGGAAGCTGCGGCTGAACCAGGCCGCCCAGCTTCAAGCCGGGGCGACGACCCTTCGCGGCCTTGGCGGCCTTTGCCGCGGCCTCAGCCTCAGCAGCGGCAGCGGCGGCGCGGGCCTTCTCGGCCACAAACGCGGCGGCGCTGGTGTCCAGCTGCACCGCGGTATGCCTCTTGGGAGCCTCCTCCGTGGGCTCGCCCGCGTGCATGACGATCACGCCGCAGTTGCTGCCCTTAACAAACTCCACCATCTTGGGATCGGTAAAACCGGTGACGTCGTTCACAATCGAGGCGCCCACGCGCACCGCGGCCTTGGCCACGTCAACGTGACGCGTGTCGATCGATACGATGGCGCCCTTCTGCGCCAGCGCGCGCACCACCGGCAGCACGCGACGAGCCTCCTCGTCCGCACTCACCGGAGTAAAGCCCGGACGCGTGGACTCCCCGCCAACATCGATGATGTCGGCGCCCTCGTCCAGCATCTGCAGGCCGTATGCAATGGCGGCGTCGGCGTCAAAGTGCTCGCCGCCGTCGCTAAAACTATCGGGCGTGACGTTGAGAACACCCATGATGCGGGGTCGATCGAACTTGAGCTCGAACTTACCGCAACGCCATGTCTTCGAATCGTTTGCCATGAGTACCCTTTCGTGCGCGTACAGCTCCCCCTATTGTATCCAGACTGAGCGGGTTTGGCGGCACATGTCTGCGGGGTGCACCAGTAATGCACGGGCGGTTCGCCTGGGGTGGGTTTTGGACGAGTATTTGGACGAGGAGGGGCTGACGTACGGTCGGGGCCCCACCGGACTTATCACGGGATGCGTTCGGCCCTGGCGGGCCTCAGAGCATCCCTTAGATAAGCCGGTGGGCGCCCCGGCCTGCTGCAAGCCCTTCTTGGCCAAAGCGCGTGAAGCCGCCGCTCCATGCAACGGGACCGGCACCTGTAACGGTACCGGCCCCGTGTAGTGGCCACTTGTTAGGCCTTGCCAAACTGGCTGGCGTAGCTGGCCTCTCGCCGGTCTGGCCTCTCGCCGGCACGGCCCTCCAGGCCTGCGGCGATTACGCGTACATCAGTTTGATGAAGCGCATCAGGACCGCC
>NZ_DCJT01000005.1:113825-136372 GCF_002320115.1 Collinsella sp. UBA1693 | reverse complement strand
CAGCCTCACCAGCTGGTTCAAGGCCGCGCTGGACGAGTAGGGGGCGCAGCGCCCGTCGGCCGTCCACCCGTGAGTACCTGAATGCGACCTTAAGACGATCGGCCGCGTAGGTTGCAACTTTTACGGGGCGGCGCGCACGGGTGAATGGCGTGAGCAACTTCGGGCTATACTTTGATAGAAACCGTGCGGGGGCGCTTCGTCGTCCCCGTTTCTATGTAAGGGGGCTTCAATGTCCGAGCGCTCAGAAATCACCGCCGCCGAGCTTGCCGACCGCGTTCCCGACGTGGTAATCATCACCGGTATGTCCGGCTCCGGGCGCACGCAGGCCATGCATGTGTTTGAAGACATGGGCTACTTCTGCATCGATAACCTGCCGCCGCGCCTCATTATGCAGATCGCCGAGGTGGTGGGCATTAACGCGGGTATTGGCAGGCACCTTGCCGTAACGTGCGACCTTCGAAGCCAGGGGCTCTTCGACGAGCTTCTCGATGTTATCCGCAGTCTGGGCGAGCATGAGATCAGCTGCAAGGTTGTGTTTTTGGAGGCCTCGGACGAGGTGCTTATCCGCCGTTATAGCGAGAACCGCCGCCCGCACCCCCTGGCGCTTCCGGGCGAGACCACGGCGGACGCAATCATTCGCGAGCGCGTTCAGCTTCGCTTCATTCGCGACCACGCTGACATGATTATCGATACAAGCCGCTTGAGGACGTCCGCCCTGCGCACCAAGCTTCGGTTCGCGTTTTCCGAACTGTCCGACCAGCAGCTTATGGAGGTACACGTCTTCTCCTTTGGCTTTAAGCACGGCCTGCCCGCAGAGGCGGACCTTATGATCGACGTCCGCTTTTTGCCAAACCCCTTCTATGACCCGGAGATGCGCACGCTTACGGGGCTTGATAAAAAGGTGTCTGATTTTGTATTGGATCATCCTAAGACCCAGCAGTTCCTCACGGCGTGGTTCCAGCTGCTCGATGCCGTTATGCCCGGCTACGTGGCGGAGGGCAAGCCGCAGCTCTCCATCGCGATTGGGTGCACCGGCGGGCAGCATCGCAGCGTCGCCATCGCAGAGGCCACCTCTCGCTACCTCGAGAAGCAGCAGTACCATGTAAACATATCCCATCGCGACCTCGCAAAAGCGAATATCAGGAGCTAGCGCCTTATGGAACACAGGATTCGCGCGGTGTCCATAGGCGGGGGGACCGGTCAGCCCAGGGCTATCGCGGCCCTGCGCCATATGGGGGCGTCGATTGATTCGGTGGTCGCTATGGCAGATGACGGCGGTTCGACGGGCGTTCTTCGCGAACGTGCGGGCATCCTGCCTCCCGGCGATGTGAGGAAATGCCTCTCCGCGCTGGCGGGCGATCCCGAGTGCGCTTTTGCGCGCGCTTTCGCGCACCGCTTTCCCTACATAGATGATCACGCTCTGGGCAACTTGGTGCTTACGGCGCTGGCAGAGGAGATGGACTCGTTTTCCCAGGCCATTCGCGTATGCGAGGAGTTGTTGCGATGCGTGGGCCATGTGCATCCCTCGACGCTCGACCCGGTAACCATGTCCGGGGTTACGGTTGCCGGCCAGCAGATACATGGGCAGGCGCGCATCTCATATGGCGGCAACGCCATGCGTCGCGTATGGCTTGACCAGCAGGATCCCGCGGCGAACCCGCAGGCGGTCGAGGCCATCCTCGCAGCCGACCTGGTGGTCTTGGGCCCGGGCTCGCTGTTCACCTCGATCGTGCCCAATCTGCAGGTGCCGGGTATCGCCCGCGCGCTTGCGGGCACTCATGCCGTTCGAGTGTTCGTGTGCCCTAAAATCGATTCATTGGGCGAGACCCAGGGGATGAGCGTGGCGGACCACGTGGATCAGCTGCTATCGCTGGCGTCCCCGCCCCTGCTCGATGCGGTTTTGGTCCACCATGCGGATGCCCCGGAGTTTGTTTTCCCGTATGCCCCCGGCCCTGCGTACCGTACGAGCGCGTTGGCGGGCGATGTGGTGACCGCACGCGATATCGATTCGGCCAAGCGCGCGCCTTTTGGCCCCATTCAGGCCGGCGAGCGGGAGATCTCCCGTATCGAGCAAAGCGTTCCGGTGGTTCTCGTCCGAGATTTCACGGGTAGCGAATCCCCTGCGGTTCATGATGTGCAGGCTCTGGCGAGCGCGCTTGAGGAGGTACTTGATCAATGTCGTTCAGCGCGGAGGTGAGAGACGAGCTTGCCCGCTGCGAGCCCAAGTGCGAATACTGCGACCTGGCAACGCTCGCCGCACTGGTGCGTGTTTGCGGCACCCTGAGCTTTGCCGGCCCGGGGCGATATCGGCTGCAGATAGCCACGGAGACGGGTGCCGTCGCTCGCACCATGATCGGCCTTACCCATAAGATCTTGAAGCTCAAGACCGAGTTCACCGTGCGCAAGTCCGTGCTTCACAAGGTGAGAAACTACCTTATCGCGTTACCCGACCAGCCGGATCTTGGCAAGGCGCTGGTGCTTTTGGGAATCCTCGACCGCCATGGTGCGCTGGTGCGCGGCGTTCCTCATCACGTGGTGGCACGCGATTGCTGCCGACTGGCCTATATCCGCGGCGCGCTTATCGCCGGCGGCTTTGTGGCGGACCCCAAGGGCGATTTTCACCTAGAGATCGCCGTGCAGGGCGAGGAGTTTGCGCGCGGTCTTGCCGGGCTGATAGGGGAGTTGGGCATAAACGCGCGCGTGAATCCGCGGCGCGCCTCGTTCGCGGTGTACATAAAGAGCGCGGACGATATCAAGAAGCTGCTCACGCTTGCGGGGGCGACCCGTTGCGTGGCGGAGATTGAGGAGGCGCGAGCGGTAAAGTCCGTTAAGAACGAGGTGAACCGCCGCGTTAACGCGGAACTGGCCAATCAGACCAGGAGCGCCGGTGCAGCCCAGCGCCAGATGGAGCTAATTGGAGAATTGGAGCATTTAGGGTTACGAGAAGGTCTTCCGCAGGCGCTCGAGGACTTCTGTCTTTTGCGCGAGGCGAATCCGGATTTGTCTTTGAGGGACCTGGGCCAGCTGGCCGATCCGCCCCTGTCAAAATCGGCCCTGTACCACCGTGTTTTGCGATTGGAGAAGATGGTCGAGGGCGCCCGTGGACGTTGAGACCTTTAGCAAGAATACTAATATGAAACGCTTCAAAATACTTCTACCAGCACTTTTTGAAGCGATTTTAATCGTTGCGTGGTATCAAATCTTTCTATTCCCGCGATATTCAGGGAAGAAAAAAGGTATATTTGGTGAGTGGTTAGTTTGTGGGCCCAAGCGGCAGGCAAAGGGATCCTGCCGGGCCTAACGAAAGGAGACACAATGGCAGTAAAGGTTGCTATTAACGGCTTTGGTCGCATCGGCCGTCTGGCTTTCCGTCAGATGTTCGGTCACGAGGGCTCCGAGATCGTCGCCATCAACGACCTCACCTCTCCCGACATGCTCGCGTACCTGCTGAAGTATGACTCCACGCAGGGCAACTACTCTCGCGATCACAAGGTCGAGGCTACCGAGGACTCCATCATCGTCGACGGCAAGGAGATCAAGATCTACGCCGAGGCCGACGCTAACAACCTGCCCTGGGGCGACCTCGACGTCGACGTCGTTCTCGAGTGCACCGGTTTCTACACCTCCAAGGCTAAGGCTCAGGCTCACATCAACGCCGGCGCCAAGAAGGTCGTCATCTCCGCTCCCGCTGGCAACGACCTGCCCACCATCGTTTACAACGTCAACCATGAGTCGCTGACCGCTGAGGACAACATCATCTCCGCGGCTTCCTGCACCACCAACTGCCTCGCTCCGATGGCTAAGGGTCTGAATGACTTCGCCCCCATCGTTGCCGGCATCATGACCACCATTCACGCCTGGACCGGCGACCAGATGCCGCTCGACGGCCCGCAGCGCAAGGGCAACAAGCGTCGCGGCCGCGCCTGCGCCGTCAACATCGTCCCCAACTCCACCGGTGCCGCTAAGGCCATCGGCCTGGTTCTCCCCGAGCTCAACGGCAAGCTGATCGGCGCCGCCCAGCGCGTTCCTACGCCCACCGGCTCCCTCACCAACCTCTACGCCGTCGTTGACAAGGTCGTCACCGTCGACGAGGTCAACGCTGCTATGAAGGCTTACGCTGAGACCATCTCCGAGACCTTCGCTTACAACGAGGACGACATCGTCTCCACCGACATCATCGGCGAGACCCACGGCTCCATCTTCGACGCCACCCAGACCATGTGCAACGATCTGGGCAACGGCCAGACCCTGGTTCAGGTTGTTTCTTGGTACGACAACGAGAACTCCTACACCTCCCAGATGGTCCGCACCATCAAGTACTTCGAGAAGTTCGTCGCCTAAGTTGCCGATGGCTTCCATTTTCGCTTGATAAGCGTCTAAGAGGGGCGCGGCCTCAAGGCTTCCAGCCCGGGGTCGCGCCCTTTTTATATCGTGGCCGCACGTATGTGCGACCGCATTCGATTTGAAAGGTAGATGCACATGGCTTTCACCAAGAAGACCGTTCGCGACATCGATGTCGACGGCAAGCGCGTCCTCGTCCGCGTTGACTTCAACGTGCCCATCAAGGACGGCGTCGTTGGCGATACCACCCGTATCAAGGCTGCTCTTCCCACTATCAACTACCTGGTCGAGCACAACGCCCGCGTTATCCTCATGAGCCACCTCGGCCGTCCCGACGGCACCGGCTTCCAGGCCGAGTTCTCCCTCGAGCCCGTCGCCGCCAAGCTTGCCGAGCTCTCCGGCCTGGACGTCTCCTTCGTCGCCGACACCTATGGCGAGAAGGCCGCTGAGGCAGTTGCCGCCGTCGAGCCCGGCAAGGTCCTGGTTCTCGAGAACGTCCGCTTCGACAAGCGCGAGAAGAAGAACGACCCCGAGATCGCCAAGACCCTCGCCTCCTATGGCGACGTCTTCGTCCTCGATGCCTTCGGCACCGCTCACCGCGCCCAGGGTTCCGTCGTGGGTCCCGCCGCTTACCTGCCCGCCGTCGCCGGCTTCCTGCTTGAGAAGGAGGTCGACACCCTCACCGGTATCTTCGCCGAGCCCGAGCGTCCCTTCGTCGCTATCGTCGGTGGCTCCAAGGTCTCCTCTAAGATCGGTGTCCTGGATCACCTCATCGACTCTGCCGACACCCTGATCATCGGTGGCGGTATGGCTTACACCTTCTTCCTGGCCCAGGGCCTTTCCGTGGGCAACTCCCTGAAGGAAGAGGATTGGGTCGAGCGCGCCGGCGAGATGCTCAAGAAGGCAGAGGAGAAGGGCGTCAAGATCCTGCTCCCCGTCGACAACCGCGTTGCCGACCACTTTGGCGAGGACGCTGTTCCCGAGGTTGTCTCTTCCGACTCTATCCCGGATGACCGCGAGGGCATGGACATCGGCCCCAAGACCGAGGAGCTCTACGCAGAGGCCATCAAGGGTGCCAAGACCGTCTTCTGGAACGGCCCCATGGGCGTCTTCGAGTTCGATAACTTCGCTCACGGCACCGAGGCTGTTTGCCGTGCCGTCGCCGACGCCGATTGCACCTCCATCATCGGCGGTGGCGATTCCGTCGCAGCAGTTAACAAGTTCAACCTGGCCGACAAGATGAGCTGGATTTCCACCGGCGGTGGCGCTTCCATGGAGCTCGTCGAGGGTAAGGCCCTTCCCGGAGTGGAGGCACTCAATGACGCAGAATAACCGCACCCTGCTCATCGCAGGCAACTGGAAGATGAACAACGACGTTCAGGCTGCAGCCACCCTGGCTGACGAGCTGGTCGCCGCTCTTGACGGCGTCGACAATGGCGTCGAGGTCCTTGTCTGCCCGCCCACCATCGACCTCACCACGGTCGCTGCCAAGCTCGATGGCTCCGCTATCAAGCTGGGCGCCCAGAACGTCTACTGGGAGGCCGCCGGCGCCTACACCGGAGAGTCCTCCTGCGACATGCTGAAGTCCGCTGGCTGCACCTACTGCATCATCGGCCACTCCGAGCGTCGCGACTACTTCCATGAGACCGATGAGGACCAGAACAAGAAGGCCAAGGCCCTGGTCGCCGCCGGCCTGGTTCCGGTCTTCTGCTGCGGCGAGCCCCTCGAGGTCCGCGAGGCGGGCACCTACGTCGAGCACGTCGTCGCTCAGGTCAAGGCTGGTCTGGAGGGTCTCGAGATCACTGACCCGGCTCAGCTCGTGGTCGCTTACGAGCCCATCTGGGCTATCGGCACCGGCATGACCGCCACTGCCGATGATGCCCAGGAGGTCTGCGCCGCCGTCCGCGAGGCACTGGCCGATCTGTTCGGCGCCGAGCTCGCTTCCGGCATCCGCGTCCTTTACGGCGGCTCCGCCAAGCCCGGCAACATCGCCGAGCTCACCGCCAAGCCCGATGTGGACGGCGCTCTTGTCGGCGGCGCTTCCCTCAAGGCCGCTGATTTCTCCCAGATGGTTGTGAAGTCTGCGGAGTAGTACCTGTTTGGTATTCGGGCCGTGGCGTTCACGCGCTGCGGCCCACTCTTTTGAAAAGAGGAAAATTAGATATGGCTAACCATCATCTTCCTGCGCTGCTCGTCATTATGGACGGCTTCGGTCTGGCGCCCCAGGGCGCGGATAACGCCGTCGCCGCTGCGAGCACCCCGTTCATCGACTCGCTGTACGAGAAGTATCCCCACACCACGCTGGGTGCTTCCGGCGAGGACGTCGGCCTTCCCGACGGCCAGATGGGCAACTCCGAGGTGGGCCACCTCAACATCGGTGCCGGCCGCATCGTGTTTCAGGAGCTCTCCCGCATCAACAACGCCATCAAGGACGGCTCCATCAAGACCAACGAGGTCTTCACCAAGACCATGGACGATGTCGCCGCTTCCGGTAAGACCCTGCACCTCATGGGTCTCATGAGCCCCGGTGGCGTCCACTCCATGGAGTCTCACTGCGAGGCCCTGGTTTCCATGGCAGCCGAGCGCGGCGTCAAGACCGTTCGCGTCCACTGCTTCATGGACGGCCGCGACGTTGATCCCCAGTCCGGCGCCGGCTACGTCGCCGACCTTGTCGACTTCCTAGCCAAGGTTTCCGCCGAGACCGGCTGCGACGCCCGCGTCGCCACGGTCGAGGGTCGCTATTGGGCAATGGACCGCGATAACCGCTGGGAGCGCGTCCAACTCGCCTACGACGCCATCACCAAGGCGTCCGATGCCGAGTCCGATCCGGTTGAGGGCATCAAGGCCTTCTACGAGAAGGACCCGCGCGGTGACGAGTTCGTCGATCCGTTCGTTTGCCACAACGAGGGCGTCGCTGATGGCGATGCCGTCATCTTCTTCAACTTCCGTCCGGACCGCGCCCGCCAGATGACCCGCGCGTTCACGGAGGAGGGCTTCGACGGCTTCGACCGCGAGGTCGTTCCCGCACTGTCCCACTTTGTCACCATGACCGAGTATGACCCCTCCTTCAACGTCGAGGTCGCTTTCCCCAAGACGTTCCCCGAGAACGTTCTTGCTGACGTCATCGCTGCCAATGGCCTGAAGCAGCTGCACACCGCTGAGACCGAGAAGTACGCGCACGTCACCTTCTTCCTCAACGGCGGCATCGAGGAGCCCAAGGAGGGCGAGGAGCGCGTGCTCGTCGCTTCCCCCAAGGTCGCTACCTATGACCTCAAGCCCGAGATGAGCGCACCGGAGGTTACCGAGAAGCTGGTCGCTGCCATCAACGAGGACCGTGCTGACTTCTACATCGTCAACTTCGCCAACTGCGACATGGTGGGCCACACCGGCGTCTTCGATGCCGCAAAGGCTGCCGTCGAGGCCGTTGACAACGCGCTTTCCCAGGTCATCCCCGCCATCCAGGCCAAGGGCGGCTTCGCGCTCATCACTGCCGACCACGGCAACGCGGACCACATGTTCGACGAGGTTGATGGCGAGAAGAAGCCGTTTACCGCGCACACCACCAATCGCGTCCCCTTCATCATCGTAAGCGATTCCGCTAAGCTCACCGGTATCGAGGACGGTCGCCTGTCCGATATCGCTCCGACCATGCTCTCTATGGCCGGCCTTGAGCCCAGCGCCGAGATGACCGGTCGCGTCCTGGCTGTCGAGGAGTAGACGCGCCCCTCGACCTTCATTAAGCTTTTGGACGAGGATTCTTTGACATGAATCATATAGAGCTCGTTCCTCTCTACGCAAATAGGGGAGGACGAGCTCTTTTGACTTTGCCGAAAACGTGCAAATTCCCTTGGTTTCACCGAACGGTCGCATGCTGTGATACCATGATGGGCTGTCAGTAATCCACTCAAAGGAGTCAACGTGGGTCCGTTCCAGATTCTTCTCTTCGCCGTTTGGGCGCTTTCCGCGATCGCGCTGATCGCTCTCGTTTTGATGCATTCCGGTAAGGGCACCGGCGTTTCCGACATGATCGCCAGCTCCCTATACAACTCCAGTGCTGCTACCGGCGTTATGGAGCAGAATCTCGATAAACTTACGGTTACTGTCGCCGTTGTGTTCTCCGTCTGCGTTGTTCTCGCCATGTTCTTCTTCCCCCAGGGCATCGTCGGCCTGTAAGGCGCTTGTTTGCAATAGGGGAGAGCTCTCTTATTTAGAGAGCTGACTTTTTCTAAACCCGTCTCAGTTTCGAGGCGGGTTTTCTTATATGTGTGGTCGTACGGCATGTCTCGTGGTTTTCGCGATAATCATCTTACGCGCGAGGACTAATTGTTGTTACAAAATGCTTGCGGATTCTGCCTTGACAATCAGGGATTTACTGTCAAGTAGAAATCTGTTAACGGATAATTGTGCATGAATATCTAATTCAACATATACAATATGCACTAAAAACAATAATGGAATATACTCGAATATATTCAAACTAAAGAAAACTATATGCAATGTATACAGTTGATTAACGGTTGTTCATCAACTTTTCTACAAAACTCGTCCACTAAACGGCTACAATAATGTGCCGTGGAGTGCGCAAAGGTATGACCAGCCGCTGCACGCTCCAATATCCGCAAGAAGGGATTAGAGTCGGATAAAAGGAGGTTGGAGAGTTGGTAGGAATTGTTATCGCTAGCCATGGCGAGCTCGCACCCGGTATCAAGCAGGCGGGCAGCATGGTGTTCGGTGACCAGCCCAACGTCGGCGCCGTGTCGCTGATGCCAAGCATGGGTCCCGACGATATCCGTGCCAAGATCGAAGAATGCATTTCTTCGTTCGACGACCAGGATCAGGTATTGATTCTGGCCGATCTCTGGGGTGGTACCCCGTTCAACCAGGCAAGCGCCGTGCTCGATGGCCATGAGGATTCTTGGGCCATCGTAACCGGTCTCAATCTGCCTATGTTGATCGAGGCGTATGCATCCCGTATGTCATGTGAGTCCGCGCAGGAAGTTGCCGTCGCGGTTCTCAAGACTGCCCGCGAGGGCGTTCGTATCAAACCCGAGGAGCTCGAGCCCGCAGAGGAGAAGCCCGCTGCAGCCGCTGTCGCTCCCAAGGGTGCGATCCCCGAGGGCACTGTTCTTGGTGATGGTCACATCAAGTACGTGCTCTGCCGCATCGACACGCGTTTGCTCCATGGTCAGGTTGCAACCACGTGGACCAAGATGACCGGTCCCGACCGTATCATCGTGGTCTCCGATGCCGTCGCGCATGATGATTTGCGCAAATCCATGATCGAGCAGGCTGCTCCTCCGGGAGTCAAGGCTCACGTCGTGCCCATCGACAAGATGATCGCCGTTGCAAAGGATCCGCGCTTTGGCGCTACCAAGGCGATGCTCCTGTTCGAGAACCCGCAGGATCTCCTGCGTGCCATCGAGGGCGGAGTTGACATCAAGAAGGTCAACCTGGGCTCCATGGCCCACTCCGTCGGCAAGGTCGTTGTCTCCAACGCCGTCGCTATGGGCAAGGAAGACGTCGAGACCATCGAGACTCTTATCGCTAAGGGCATCGAGTTCGACGTCCGCAAGGTTCCGGCAGATTCGCCGGAGTCTATCGACGCCATGCTGAAGAAGGCTAAGGCCGAACTTGCCTAAAAGGAGGTAGAAATGTCGATTATCACGATTGCACTTATCGTCCTCGTCGCCTTCCTTGCAGGCATGGAGGGCGTTCTGGACGAGTTCCAGTTCCATCAGCCCCTGGTGGCGTGCACGCTCATTGGTTTGGTGAGCGGTCATTTGGCCGAGGGCATCATGCTCGGTGGCTCCCTGCAGATGATTGCCCTTGGTTGGGCTAACGTCGGCGCCGCCGTCGCTCCGGATGCCGCCCTGGCTTCCGTCGCTTCCGCGATCATCATGGTGCTCGCGCTGGACGGCGGTACCGCGAACGCGACCGACGCGATCAACGCCTCGATCGCCCTGGCCGTGCCGCTGTCCGTCGCCGGCCTGTTCCTTACCATGATCTGCCGTACCATCGCAATTCCTATAGTTCACGCTATGGACGCGGCGGCGGAGAAGGGTAACTTCGCAGCTATCGACGGCCTGCAGATCGCCGCTATCGCCCTTCAGGGCGTCCGTATCGCCATCCCGGCGCTCGCGCTGTGCTTCGTTCCCGCTCAGGTCGTTACCGACGTCCTGAACATGATGCCCGCATGGCTCTCCGGCGGCATGGCCGTCGGCGGTGGCATGATCGCCGCCGTTGGTTACGCCATGGTCATCAACATGATGGCGACCAAGGAGGTCTGGCCGTTCTTCGCGCTGGGCTTCTGCCTCGCCGCCATCAGCCAGCTCACGCTGATCGCCCTCGGCGTCATCGGTATCTCCCTCGCCCTTATCTACCTTGGCCTCAAGGACCTTGCCAAGAACGGTAACGGCGGCGGCTCCGGTGACCCGCTCGGCGACATCTTGAACGATTACGAGTAGGAAAGGGGGACAACGATAATGGCAGAGAAGGTTACTCTCTCTAAGAAAGACCGTATGGCCGTTGCCTGGCGTCACCAATTCCTGCAGGGCTCTTGGAACTACGAGCGTATGCAGAACGGCGGCTGGTGCTATTCCATGGTCCCGGCTATCAAGAAGCTGTACTCCAATAAGGAGGACCAGGTTGCCGCGCTTAAGCGCCACATGGAGTTCTACAACACCCATCCGTACGTCTCCGCTCCGGTTATCGGCGTTACCCTGGCCCTCGAAGAGGACCGCGCTAACGGAGCCAAGGTGGAGGACGCCGCGATCCAGGGCGTTAAGGTCGGTATGATGGGCCCGCTGGCCGGCGTCGGCGACCCCGTCTTCTGGTTCACCCTTCGCCCCATTCTCGGTGCTCTGGGCGCTTCGCTGGCGCTCGGCGGCTCCATCCTGGGTCCGCTGCTGTTCTTCTTCGGCTGGAACATCATCCGCATGCTGTTCCTCTGGTACACCCAGGAGTTCGGCTACAAGGTCGGTACTTCCATCACCAAGGACCTCTCCGGCGGCTTGATGGGTAAGATCACCGAGGGCGCTTCCATCCTCGGCATGTTCATCATCGGATCGCTGGTCCAGCGCTGGGTTTCCATTTCCTTCACCCCGGTTGTTTCCAAGGTCACCCAGCCTACCGGTGCCTACATCGACTGGGCTAACCTGCCCGCCGGCACCGATGGTATCCGCGAGGCCCTTACGCAGTACTCCTCGCTTGGCGCCACCGGCCTTGACGTCATCAAGACCACCACGCTCCAGGCCAACCTCGACTCCCTCATCCCGGGTCTCGCCGCTGTCTGCCTGACGCTTCTGTGCTGCCAGCTGCTTAAGAAGAAGGTTTCCCCCATCGTCATCATTCTGTGCCTGTTCGCCGTCGGTATCGGTGGACGCCTGCTTGGCATCATGTAAGTCGTTGTTCGACGTGCATGTACGGCTTTTTTGGACGATGAATCCGGTAGCAGCCTGATTCTCGCATTCGCGCCCCGTGTATTCGACTTTGCGTCGCGTGCACGGGGCGTACTGTATTCACTGGTACCTATGTGGTACGGTAAAGTAGTTTCTGCAAATTCTAATGAGGGGAGTGGGGATGGCTCAGTCGCAAAACAGCGTCGTGGACCTTACGATTCCCGCAACGTCCTACCATGGTCTTGCCACCTACGGCAACGTCATGATCGGCAACAAGGCCTTTGAGTTCTATAACGAGAAGAACCCCGAGGATTTCATTCAGATACCGTGGGAGCAGATCGACCACGTAGCGGGCTCCGTCATGTTTGGTGGCAAGTGGATCGCGCGCTTTGCGATCATGACCAAGAACGACGGGGACTTCTCGTTCTCTACCAAGGACAACAAGAAGACCCTGCGCGCCATGCGCGCTTATATTCCAGAGGACCATCTGGTGCGGTCGCTGAGCTTTTTCGATGTGGTCAAGCGTGGGTTTTTAAGCTTGTTCAAACGGTAGGTAAAGCGCTTGTAAACGCATATTGTTTCTAAATGGTTTCATCCATCTGGGCATGTCACCGTTCGCCGAACTTGAACTTGACTTTTTTGAGTTTGGTGAGCGGTGTCATGAGTTTGCAGGTAGAAATAGTGCGATTCGCTAAGAAGTATCAATATGCACAATCGCACTTTTGCCAAATAAAGAAAATCCTTGCGGTTACACAAAAAGAGACGTTAATTATGCATTAAATGCGCTAAGGTAGTACAACATCACAGCCTGTTACCCAAGTGTGGGCAATGGGCTGGACGATGATACGGTGCGCGGTTTTGCTGCGGTCGAGTGCGCTCGAAATCACCGTGCATCGGAAGGTTTCATCTTAAAGGAGGATGGCATGACTGAAATGAAGAACCAGCCCGTAGTCGGTCGTCGCGCGTTCGTCGGCGGCACCCTCGCTGCGAGCTCTCTGGCGTTCCTCGCCGCATGCGGCAAGAAGGAGAACACCGCTTCCGGTAGCGGCAGCACCTCTACCGCTGCTGAGGGTGGCACCCTGAACTACTACATCAACAACCCGGTCTGCATCGATCCCTACAACGTCCAGGAGGACCAGGGCACCCAGGTCGAGTTCCAGCTCTTCGATTCCCTCATGAAGTTCGACTTCGAGGCCAACGAGCTCAAGCCGCTCGCCTGCGAGAGCTATGAGGCTTCCGATGACGCCAAGACCTTTACCTTCCACCTGATCGAGGGCGCCACCTTCCACAACGGCGACCCCGTTACCGCTGCTGACTTCAAGCGCGGTTGGACCCGTCTGGTCAGCCCCAAGAGCGCGGTTCAGGTAGAGTACGGTCCCTCCCAGATCGCTTACCACCTGTCCATGGTCAAGGGCTACTCCGAGCTCGCCGCTGGCGACGCCGACGATTTCGCCGGCGTTACCTGCCCCGACGACAACACGCTGGTTGTCGAGCTCACCGATGCCTACGCTGACTTCCCCTACGTCTGCTCTCACCCCGCTCTGGCTCCCGTTCCCGAGGCCGCTGAGTCCGACGCCAAGAACTTCTACCTCGCTCCTATCGGCAACGGCGCCTTCATGATGAAGCCGGACACCAAGTGGGAGGACGGCCAGTACATCGACCTCGTCCGTTTTGATGATTATCACGGCGACAAGGCCAAGATCGACGGCATTCACTTCGGCGTCCAGAAGGACATCGAGACCGCGTACAAGGAGTTCCAGGCTGGCAACTTCGACGTCGCCGACGTTCCCACCGCTCAGATCGATGCCGCCAAGAAGGAGTACGGCACGTCTGAGGACGGCTACACCATGAACGACAAGGGTCGTATGCTTCTTGGTGCCGAGCCCTCCACGTATTACCTGGTCTGCAACACCACCATCGAGCCCTTCAACAACGCCGACTTCCGTAAGGGCGTTTCTCTGGCCATCAACCGCGAGGCTATCTGCGAGTCCATCTTCAAGGGCACCCGTACCCCCGCCGACGGCATCGTTCCTCCGGGAATCGACGGTTACAAGGAGGGCGCATGGGAGTTCTCTGCCTATGACGTCGACAAGGCCAACGAGTACCTCGACAAGGTCGCTCCCATGAACGGTGATTCTCGCGGCATCTCCATGGTTCTGTCCTACAACCAGGATGGCGGCCACAAGGAGATCATGGAGTCCGTCATCGGCGACCTCGCCAAGGTTGGCATCGAGGTCACCTCTGATACCCCCGAGTGGTCTGCTCTTCTGTCCAAGTATGACAACATGGACTTCCAGATCGGTCGTCTGGGCTGGGTTGCCGACTACCCGATCATGGACAACTTCCTGTACCCGCTGTTCCACTCTGATTCCCTGGGTGGCGACAACAAGTCTGGTTACAGCAACGCCGAGGTTGACAAGATGATCATGGACGCCCGTGGCATCACCGACGACGCTGCTCGTATCGCCAAGATGCAGGAGGCCGACGCTCTCATCGGCGCCGACCTGCCCGTCATCCCGCTGATGTTCTACACCCACACTCTTGTCGGCTCCAGCCGCATCAAGAACCTCTACATCGATCCTCAGAAGAAGGCCTACCTTGGCCGCGCTGAGCTGTCCGCGTAGATAATGTCAATTAACGTACAGTAATTGCCTTTTAGGTTATACTAACTGTTCGCGAAAACGGGGTGCCGATGCTCGCGTCGGCATCCCGTTTCCTGATGGAGAGGAACCCCGACCGTCTCCATCTTCACATTTAGTCCCGACGACAGGGGAGAGATCGTATCTATGGGAAAGTACATCCTCAAGCGAGTGCTGCAATTCATCCCGGTGTTCTTTGGCGTAACGCTTATTCTGTTTGCGTTGCAGAACATTGTCCCGGGCGATCCGATCAAGCTTATAGGCGGCGGCGGTAAGGCCATGACTCCGGAAGCGGAGCTTAACCTGCGCATTCGCTATAATCTTGTTCAGGTCGATGAGAATGGCCACGCTATTCTCGACGAGAACGGCGATCCCGTTCCGGTCCCCATGCTGGACCGCTACGTCACCTACATCAGCGACCTGTTCCATGGTGATCTGGGTGAGTCCTACCAGCGCAAGATGGAGGTCACGGATATCTTAAGTTCCAAGTATCCGTATACCATCAAGCTTGCTATCTGCGCCATCGTTTTGGAAGCCATCATGGGCGTCGGCGCAGGAATCATCTCGGCAGTGAAGCGATACTCGTTCTGGGATATCCTCGTAACCCTCTCTACGTCGGTTTTGGTCGCAGTGCCGGCATTCTGGTTGGGCATGCTGCTCCAGCTGATTTTCGGCGTCTGGATCAAGGACTTGACCGGCGGCGCGTTCTCGCTGCCTATCTCCGGTGCCGGCGGTGCCGCATCCCAGTACCAGGATTGGGTCCACTATATCCTGCCTTCCATCACCCTGGCTTCCGTATCCACCGCCTATGCCGCGCGCATCATGCGCTCGCAGCTGTTGGATGTTATGAACCAGGACTACATCCGCACCGCTAAGGCCAAGGGCCTTTCAAATCGCGCCATCATCTGGAAGCACGCTCTTAAGAACGCCCTTATCCCGGTTGTCACCTATATTGGCGTCGACTTTGGCGCTATGCTCGCCGGCGCAATCCTCACGGAGACGGTCTTCAACTGGCCCGGTGTTGGCTATGAGATCTATCGCGCTATTACGCAGCGTGACTGGCCCATTGTTATGGGTGGCGTGACCGTGGTTGTCGTCGTGGTCATGGTTATCAATCTTCTGGTCGATATCAGCTACGCATTCCTTGATCCTCGCATTCGTTACGGTGCGCCCAAGGACAAGGCGTAGGGGAGGGTTAGCATGCAAGAACCGAGTCCTACTCAGCGCGCCGGCATGGCCGCAAAGGCGGAGACCAAGGGTCAGGTTAAGCCCGCCGCCAAGTCCCGCACGCTTTGGGGCGATGCCTTCAAGCGTCTTCGTAAAAACAAGCTCGCCGTCCTCGCGGTGATCTGGATCATTTTCGTCGCCCTGGTCGCTCTCACCGCGGACCTATGGGCGCAGGATTGGTTGGGTTCGCCCACCGCGTCCGACTCTACGCTCATGGCGACCACCTCGCTGCTGCCTCCTTCGGCTGAGCACCCGTTCGGCACCGATCCGCTGGGCCGCGACATCCTTGTCCGCGTTATCTACGGCGCGCGCGTCTCGCTGTCGGTCGGTATCATGGCCACCGCCATCTCTACGGCAATCGGTCTGATTCTTGGTGCGATCGCAGCGTTCTACGGCGGTATCTGGGACACCATCATCATGCGTCTCGCCGACGTGTTCCTGGCGTTCCCCTATATCCTGTTCGTCGTTGCCATGATCGCGGTTATCGGGCAGAGCCTTACCAACGTCTTTATCGCTATCGGTATCCTTGGCTGGCCGTCGATCGCCCGTGTGTTCCGCTCCGCGATCCTTACCGTCAAGGAGAACGACTACGTCGACGCCGCTCGCGCTATGGGCGCATCTGACGCTCGTATCATCGCGCGTCATATCTTCCCCAACTCCGTGGCTTCCATCGTCGTCTACGCGACCATGAACATCGGCGGCGCCATCCTTACCGAGTCCTCCCTGTCCTTCCTGGGCATGGGCGTTGTTCCGCCCACCCCGTCTTGGGGCTCCATGATTCAGGCCGGCCAGGCGTACCTTGAGACCGCTCCGTGGATGATGATCATGCCGGGTCTGGCGATTCTTTCCACCGTTCTCGCCTTCACCCTGCTTGGTGACGGCCTGCGCGATGCTCTCGACGTCAAGATGAAGGATGCGTAAGTTCATGAAGAAGAAGTCCAATAAGAACTACGTCGACCTTAAGACGCAGCCCATCCCCGAGGGTCAGCACCTGCTCGAGGTCGATAACCTCAAGATGTATTTCCATACCGAGGACGGCATCGTCCACGCGGTCGATGGCGTTTCCTACACGCTCGATCGCGGCGAGACCCTCGGCGTCGTCGGCGAGTCCGGTTCCGGCAAGTCCGTGACCGCCATGACCATCATGGGTCTTATCTCCATGCCTCCCGGCCATATCGAGGGCGGTCGCGTCATGTATCGCGGTCACTCGCTGCTCGATATGTCCGAGGAAGAGATGCAGCACATTCGCGGTAACGATATCGCAATGATTTTCCAGGACCCCATGACCTCCCTGAACCCGGTTTACAAGATCGGCAAGCAGGTGGGCGAGGGCCTTCGCCTGCATCGCGGCTACACCAAGGAGCAGGCTCTCAAGCGCGCTACCGAGCTTCTCGACCTGGTCGGTATTCCCGAGCCGGAGAAGCGCGTCAACGAGTATCCGCACCAGTTCTCCGGCGGCATGCGCCAGCGCGTCATGATCGCCATGGCCCTTGCATGCGATCCGGACATCCTCATCGCCGACGAGCCCACCACCGCCCTGGACGTTACCATCCAGGCGCAGATCATCGAGCTCATGCAGGAGATGCAGGAGAAGAACGGCAACGCTATCGTCATGATTACCCATGACCTGGGCGTTGTTGCGGACATCGCCGACAAGATCATGGTCATGTACGCCGGCCGCCCCGTCGAGTTCGGTTCCGCCGACGAGATCTTCTACGATAGCCGTCACCCTTACACTTGGGGCCTCATCCGCTCGATTCCGGAGCAGGCCGTGGACGAGAAGAAGCCGCTGACTCCCATCGACGGCAATCCTCCCTCGCTTATGAACCTTCCTAAGGGATGCCCGTTCGCACCGCGCTGCCCCTATGCCAAGGAGATCTGCCACGAGAAGCTGCCCGAGCATTACACCACTTCTACCGGACACTACTCCGCTTGCCACTTCGCCGGCGATGACGAGTTCGTTAAGAAGAACGCTCCGGACACGTCGCGTTCCCGCGGCAAGATCGCAACTGGCACCCCCGACGTTCTCGACCCTTCCGTGATTGGAGGTAGGGCATAAATGACCGAGAGGCAACCCCTGCTCAAAGTCGAGCATCTTAGCAAGGAATTCCCCGCTGGCTCCGGCGCCTTCGGCGGCCGTTTCTCCAAGCGCGTTGTTTCCGCCGTTAACGATGTTTCGTTTGAGATCTATCCCGGCGAAACTTTTGGTTTGGTAGGCGAGTCCGGCTGCGGCAAGTCCACCACCGGTCGAACCATCATGCGCCTGAGCGCCCCCACCGCGGGCAAGGTCTTCTTCGAGGGCCGCGACGTCTCCGCGATGAACAAGCATGAACTCAAGGACATGCGCCGCGAGATGCAGTTCATCTTCCAGGACCCTTACGCGTCGCTCAACCCGCGTATGACCATCGGCGAAATCGTCTCCGAGCCCATGACCATCCACGGCGTGGGCACCAAGGAAGAGCGCATCGAGCGCGTTCGCGAGCTGCTCGACGTCGTAGGCCTCAACCCGGAGCACATCAACCGCTATCCGCACGAGTTCTCCGGCGGTCAGCGTCAGCGCGTCGGTATCGCCCGCGCGTTCATTCTTCGTCCTAAGCTGATCATCTGCGATGAGCCCGTTTCCGCTCTGGACGTCTCCATTCAGGCTCAGGTTCTGAACCTGCTGAAAGAGCTTCAGGACAAATTTGGCACCGCGTATCTGTTCATCGCTCACGACCTGTCCGTTGTGCAGCACATCTCCGATCGCGTTGCAGTTATGTACCTGGGTAAGATGGTCGAGCTTTCTGACTGGAAGACGCTCTACACCGAGCCCCATCATCCGTACACGCAGTCTCTGCTGTCCGCTGTTCCCGTGCCTGATCCGGACATTCAGAAGACTCGCAAGCGCATCATCCTTGCCGGCGATCCTCCGTCGCCCATCGATCCTCCTTCGGGCTGCCGTTTCCACACGCGTTGCCCCATTGCTCAGGAGATCTGCAGCAAGGAGGCTCCGGAGTTCAAGCAGGTCGCTAACGGCCACTTCTGCTCCTGCCACTTTGCCAAGCCGTTCCCCATCAAGGAGTCGCACATCAACATCTAAGATATGCGGTTCGCTCAAGGGATTATGCACATCTAAGGGATGCCGGTTTATAACCGGTATCCCTTTTTTCTTAGGACGACAATCCGGATCAGGTGGGGGAGCGCGCTATTTTCTTCTTTTCTGTCGATACAGATTGCTTTCTACCTGCATAAACGTTGCTGCAAAAGATCAGGCAAACTTCGTCCAAACTTTTTTGAAAAAAGTGCTTGCACTCAATGCGGGGTTCGGGTTAATATACTCTTCGTTGCGAGGAGCAACACAAGGAAGTCGGAGTGGCGGAATTGGCAGACGCGCTAGCTTGAGGTGCTAGTGACCATTTCTCGGTCATGCGGGTTCAAGTCCCGCCTCCGACACCATCAAATCTTAAGAGGTCTCTTCGGAGGCCTTTTTTGTTATCTATCGACTCTTGTCAAGAGGGATGTGGTTCACGTGGAGGCCATCGCTCACGAGGAGTTCCCCAATCTCGCCCGCTTGGTGGAGATCACCAGCGACGCCGTTGTTGTTTGCCAACCTGATGGATGCGTTCTGCACGTTAACAAGCAGTTCTTATCGCTTGTGTCGGGCATGCGCGAAAACGTTATAGGCATCGACATCAAGGACATGCTGTTTAGCGACGCCTTTGAGCGCTCGGAGGACCATCGCCTGCCGTTTGGCGTCGACGGGTCTGAGAACACCTTGATGCTCAAGCTGTCTGATGGTTCGTTCATTCCGGTGAGCGTTCGCTCGCTGATGATGACTCCGCCCAAGTTCACCGGCCTTAGCCATCGTCCTCCTCGCGTGTTGGTCGTACTGCGTAACTTGGAGGAGCAATACGCCAAGGACCGGCGCGCCAAGCGTCTGCTCTCGGAGCTTCAGGCGGCAAATAAGCGCCTTTCCGGTACCTTGTCGGTCATCATGTCCACCGTGGGGTCAGAAGACCTCTCGGCGCTGCTCGACACCGTCTTGAACAAGCTTGCGGACACCTTGGACGCCGACGGCACCACTATCTACTTCTCAGAGAGCGGCGGCTTCAAGCTCCGCGGCGCCTCGAAAGGCCTTGCCGGGGAGTATCTTCCGGGTTTTATTCCCTATGGGGCGGGTATCGGCACCTATGTGACGCGCGAGGCACATGCTTGCAGGTTCTCTATCGCTCCCACCACGGAGCCCCGCGGGCCCTTTAGCGCCGTGTTCTACGATATCGATGCCCGTGTGAGCACGCCTATCCGAGTGCAGGACACCCCTCCGTTCAAGACCGTTATCGCCGCTCCCGTGTTTTTTGGCACGCAGGTGCTGGGCATCATTGAGCTTGGCTGGAAGCGCCACACAACGCCGCGCGTGAGCGAGGTGCGCGTGCTGGAGGTCATTTGCGACTATCTGTCCATAGAGCTGGTGGGCCTGGTTGGATCCATGCGTTCCCAGCGCGTGGCCGAGCTCACTCGCTCGCTTAACCAGATGCGCGACGCCATGTTCTCGCTCGAGGACCGGCCTCGCGAAAGTCGCGGGCAGATCGTATCCGAACTCAAGCGCATGCTTTCATGCCGCATATGCCCCGTGGTGTTCGACGCGACGCTGAAGAGCTACGTTATCGATTTTGAGGGCGGCAGCCGCGTGGCGCTACCCTGTTCTGTGGAAGATGCCTTCTTCTCGTCCAAAGCGCCCGCCTCGCGCCTTAGCGCGCCGGCGGATGTGCTTTCGCCCGGCGCCGGCGCAACGCAGCCGGATCTTAAGAACGCGCGCCTGGTGCGTGTTGACAGGACCACTAAGATGGGCGAGTGGCTTTATGCGCACGGTTTGCCCGGCCAGGGCGTGTTCATCGATATGGGGCGCGGAGCCGTGCTGGACGCGATGAGCCCCGAGCATTACATTGCCGATGGCGAGGGCTCGCCGCAGGCCGGTGGCGCAGCTACCGGCGACCCCTCGTCTGCCGCGCCCTCGTCCACCTCGCTGGCATCTGTTGAGCGGCCAGATGCTTCCGTCCGCATGTTCTTGCTGCTTCGCGATGGTACGCAGGAGCCCATCGATGACATGGAGTATGACTACCTGCTGCGTTTGGTCCACGACCTTGAGTTGATTGAGACCGGTGTGCGCAGCAAAAAGGAAGAGCAGCGCATCGCGCAGACGCTGCAGGCCGGCATGCGCAGCCAGCTTGGTCGCGTGCCGGGCATAACGTCAGACTCGCTGTACTCGTCCGCAACCAAGCAGGCGCTGGTGGGCGGCGACTTCTACACCTTGATCCGCCTTCCGGACGATCGCGCTGTCATGATCTTGGGCGATGTGTCCGGCAAGGGCGTGGAGGCCGCATCTATGTCCGCGTTGGTCAAGACGGCGTTGACCGCCTACGCATGGGAGGGCCGCAGCCCTGTTGGCCTGGCGCGCTCTCTCAACAGCATGCTCATGGGCTTCTCGCGAGTAGAGACTTTCGCGACCATGTTCATCGCCAAGATCGACCTACGTGCGGGTACGGCGGTTTACTGCTCTGCGGGGCACCCGCCAACAATGATCGCCCGCGTGCCCCATGAGGGGCGCAATATCGCGGCCGAGGTTGAGATGCTGAGCGTTCAGTCCGGTGTGGTGGGTGCGTTCGAGAACATGGTGTATGAGACCGGGTCGTTCACGTTTGAGAAGGGCGACATCATGTTTATGTACACGGATGGGGCTATTGAGGCTAGAAACGCCCAAGGTGATTTCTTTGGCGAGCAGCGCCTTCGCGACCTGTTGCTAACCCAGAGCCTGCAGGGTATCGAGGGCTTGTGCGACAACGTTCTTTTGTCTTTGGACGAGTTTACGGGATCAGTTTTGGACGATGACATCGCCATGGTGGCTCTGCGCTTCGACACGGGCCGTTCGGACGCGCTGTAGGGGAGCTTTGCCGTACACGGGTGTCGCGGCGTTGGGCCGGGGACGAGCGAGAGCTTTCTTAAGTAATGATTAAGACGCGATTAAAGCGGGAACCATACCAGCATGAATGAGTGGAATGACATAGCGGTACTGGTTCCCGTGCGCGATATCGATATCGCGTCGGTCCCCCTGCTGCGCGAGCAGGTCGATGGTCTTATCGACATGGGCATGCGGCGCATCATCATCAATTGTCAAAACGTTGCCTTTATCGACTCGACCGGGCTGGCGTTCTTGCTCGCATGCGCGCGCCGGCTGGCACGCGGCGAGGGCCTGTTATCGTTGGTCAACGCGTCGGCTAATGTGATTCGCTTTATCCAAATCGCCCGACTGATCGATGTGCTGCATGTTCGCCCCGCGCAAAAGACGGCATTGCCCGTTCTTTCAGCGGGGGTGCTGCCCAAATGGAACAAGACGATATCCGTCACCGGGGGAATCGAGTGCCTGGGCGCGTATCGCCATCGTGTATCAGAGCTGCTAGCCACCTTGCCCATGACAGCGGACGCTCGCTTTGACACGGCGCTGGCTGCCGGCGAGGCGCTTTCCAACGCTTTTGACCATGCCGGCGGCGTGGGGTGTTCCATGACGGTGCAGGCTTATCCCGATCGAGTTGTGATTGAGGTGCGCGACGGCGGTGCCGGCTTCGAGTTGTCCGCTGATCAAGAAATTGAGGCCAGCGAGGAGCGTGGACGCGGTATCAAGCTCATGCGCATGCTGGTCGATAGCGTAGACGTGTCTAGGCGTCGCGACGTTCCCGGTACCTGCGTGAGGCTTGTCAAGCTGATTGGTGCTGCCGCAGCTTAATGCCTGCGGGTGCGGTTGCCGATTGGCAGCTGTCATGAGATCGTGTATACGCGGAACTGCGGGCGCGAGGGAGTGCGCGTTTGCCCTGCGTCTTATTATTGCGTCTATAGGGGAGAGATGGTTGATATAAGAAAAAAGCCGATCTTGCGACCGGCTTTCTCAATGCAATGGAGCGGACAACGGGGC
>NZ_DCJT01000005.1:113094-113739 GCF_002320115.1 Collinsella sp. UBA1693 | reverse complement strand
CTACCAACTGAGCCATGTCCGCTTTGCGAGGAATTACTATACGTGATTGCCAGGGTGGATGCAAGCATAAATATCGAATGTGTTCGCAGTGTGGAATGAGCAGGTATTTATGGGTGCCCTGACGGGTGGCTGCTGTAGTGCGGGCAAGCGCGTGGTGGTGGCGGCTTGGTGTTGGCGTAGCGCCGCGCGTAATGGAGCGATATTGTTGCTTGGATGTGCGGCGACGGTTTGGTTCCAATCGATACATGTATTAGATTGGACCACATTGAACCTCTTCATATGGTCCGCTGTAATACCACTGTTGAAATCGGTATTACAGCGGACCAGAAAAATCAGAAAAAGTGGTTATCTATAATACCGATCTCATTTTGCGTATTACCAGGAACCACTTTGGATCCAAATAATGGTCCAAAGTAATACATGCATCGGATCATGCCACTTCGCAGCGGCCCTCCCGCTGGCTCGCCATCCCGGCGGACAACTCCAGCGCTGATACCAGGGGGGAGGGCGTCTTTACAGCACGGGGATAGCGGGGAGCGGCAAGTTCAGGGCAGGTCAACGTCCCACCAACTGCCCGCGTACATACCAAAAAGGGCGCCCACATGGACGCCCTACAAAGTTCTGGAGGCGAAGCCCGGATTCGAA
>NZ_DCJT01000005.1:0-112949 GCF_002320115.1 Collinsella sp. UBA1693 | reverse complement strand
CCAACTGAGCCATGTCCGCTTGCGAGAAAGTAATATACGCGATTCTTGGGGTCGTTGCAAGCGGAATCTTAAAAAAATATGCGCCGCAGCTAAAATGATGACTGTTTGTAGATAGATGGCCGCTATCATGCCTGCATGCGGTCGCGCTGTTCGAATGAGAGGGGAGGACCGTACGTGTTCGCAATCACCGTGCTCATCCTTGCAATGTTCTTGCTGTTCAGGCTGGGAATCCTTCTTGTTCAGAAGTACCATGACGCCCGCGGCGCCGGCCGTTCGTTTAAGCGCATGCTCAAAAGCGGCGCGCTCGATGCGCAGGTGTATGAGGAAGCCGTTTGGTCTGAGGTCGAGCATTTTGGCAAAAAGCGACTGCGGGCCAAGATCTCGCGCGAGCAGCAACGCATCATCCGCGCCGCCAAAACGCAGATGCGCGATGACTTTTTGGACGATATCCAACCAGGGTTCTACCAATACATCATCATCTTTCTGATCGCGTCCATCTTGGGCTTGGTACTCGAGATGGTCTGGATGTTCGTCATGTTCGGCATCGTCGAGAGTCGCGTCGGCCTGGTTTGGGGTCCGTTTTCTCCGCTCTACGGGTTCGGCGCCGTTCTGCTTACCATGCTTTTATGGAAGCTGCGTAAAAAACCGTGGTGGGTGATCTTCGTCGTGTCGGCGGTCACCGGCGGCCTTCTCGAGCAGGGAACGGGCTGGTGCATGGAGTACTTCATGCACGCGGAGTCTTGGAGTTATCTACACTTGCCCGATCATATCTCGCAATGGGTGGCTTGGCGCTTCCTTGCAATATGGGGTTGTATCGGTATCGCGTGGTGCAAGGTGATCATGCCGGAGCTGATCTATCGCATAGGCGAACCCACCACTACAAGGCAGATGACCGTGGTAACTTTGCTGACCGTGTTTGTCGCCGCGGACATAGCCATGACGCTCATGTGCTTTTACCGCGCCGGTAAGCGACAAGAGGGCGTGCCGCCCAAAAACCCCTTCGAGGTCTACGTTGACACCCACTATAACGACGAGTTCATGGCTGACACCTTTGAGAACATGACCTTCACCGGGCCGCAGCGGTAGGCGTGGACGAGGCGGGGCCGCATGGCTGTACATGCTTGAGTGTGCGCCAAGGCCCGTCTCGTAAACTTTTTTGAAAATGTCGCTTTACACGTTCATCGCTCTCGGTTATATTATTCCTCGCGCTGAAGCGCAGCCAATTGGGGCGGTTAGCTCAGGGGTAGAGCACTACCTTGACACGGTAGGGGTCACAAGTTCAAATCTTGTATCGCCCACCAATCAGTACACAGGCCATGGGGAAGTCTCCATGGCCTGTTTTGTTTATCTCATCGTTCGCGCGTAGGATGGGTGCACAGTGATCTGCGTGGTAATCCAAGGGCCATGCCATCCTAGTTCCATGTCGCCTGTCGGAAGCCGGTTTGATGGTAGCGGTTTGTTGACAGCCGACTTGCAGCATGCCACCTCGCTAGAAAAGTTTTAAAAAAGTCCTTTACATGTTCCGGACAATACCCTATTATAAATTCTTGCGCTGAGGCGCAGCCAATTGGGGCGGTTAGCTCAGGGGTAGAGCACTACCTTGACACGGTAGGGGTCACAAGTTCAAATCTTGTATCGCCCACCAAGAATGACAAGACCGAGGAGGATTTCCTTCTCGGTCTTTTTTTTATTGTCGAATCGCTTTGCCGGCAATGCCGTAGCGCGGCATGGGCCCCGTGCCTCACCCGACTCCGATCGGGTCGCGGCCAAAACACAACATCTGGGTTTGATGGAGGGTTGTGCCGTTCATCTTCACGCCTATGGCTTAGTTATGGAACATTTTATTTTCACGTTCTCGTTTGCCGCGCGCAAAGCTGCAGGTGGGGCCTGCGCTTGTCCTCGCGCAGTTTATAAACATAAACGGGCTTGACAAAATGAGCCGCTCATGAGTATCGTCCCTGACCTGCTAAAACACAATATGTTGTGTCACCGTTTAAGAATCAATCAGGATATAGCGCGTTGAGGTGGTGTATCATAGACAGGCACGAAAAGAGGAAACGCCACGCGCGCGCACGGAAAACCGTGTCCGGGCGGCGCGATATGGTAGTTAGGAATCGATAGACACGCAGCCACGTTTGGTACGGTCCCGGCCGTGCCTGGGGAGTTGCGCTGTCTTGGCAAGGTAGGGATTTCCCCGCGAGATGCTTGGCCTCGCGGGGTTTACGGAAGAGGGAGCGGCGTTCATGAAGATCATCAAGCGCAGCGGCACCGAGGTAACGTTCGATATCGAGAAAATCATCAGTGCCATCAAGGCTGCGAACGCGGAGGTTGGCGACAGCGAGCGCCTGACCGATCGCCAGGTGGTCTATGCCGCGCAGAACGTCGCTGAGGCCTGCGAAAAGTGCGGCCACACCGTCTCGGTCGAAGAGGTCCAGGACATGGTGGAGGACGAGATCATGGCGCTCGATCGCTATGAGGTCGCCCGCCGCTATATCATCTATCGCTACGTTCAGGGGCTCAAGCGCACCAAGAACACTACGGACGATAAAATCCTGTCGCTGATTGAGTGCAATAACGAAGAGGTCAAGCAGGAGAACTCCAACAAGAACCCCACGGTGAACTCGGTGCAGCGCGACTACATGGCCGGCGAGGTCTCCAAAGACCTCACCCAGCGCGTGCTGCTGCCCGAGGACGTGGTCGCCGCTCATAACGAGGGCCTCATCCACTTCCATGACTCGGATTACTTTGCCCAGCACATGCACAATTGCGATCTTGTGAACCTTGAGGACATGCTGCAGAACGGCACGGTCATCTCCGGCACGCTCATCGAGCGCCCCCATAGCTTCTCGACCGCCTGCAACATCGCGACCCAGATCATCGCCCAGGTGGCATCTTGCCAGTACGGCGGCCAGTCCATCTCTTTGACGCACCTTGCGCCCTTCGTCGAGGTGAGTCGCCAGAAGATTCGCCGTCAGGTGCAGGCGGAGCTTGACCAGTTTGGCTTTGAGGCGGACGAGGAAAAAATATCCGAGGTCGTCGAGGGCCGTCTTCGCGATGAGATCCGCCGCGGCGTCCAGACCATCCAGTACCAGGTTGTCACGCTTATGACTACCAACGGCCAGGCGCCGTTTGTCACCGTGTTCATGTACCTCAACGAGGCCCGCTCCGAGGCTGAGAAGCGCGACCTCGCCATGATTATCGAGGAGACGCTGCGCCAGCGCTACGAGGGCGTGAAGAACGAGGCGGGCGTGTGGATCACCCCTGCGTTCCCCAAGCTCATCTACGTGCTTGAAGAGGACAACGTTGCCGAGGGCACGCCGTACTTCTACCTCACCGAGCTGGCGGCCAAGTGCACCGCCAAGCGCATGGTGCCGGACTACATCTCTGAGAAGAAGATGCGCGAGCTCAAGCTCTCCAAGGGGGAGACCGAGGGCAACGGCGATTGCTACACCTGCATGGGCTGCCGCAGTTTCCTCACCCCGGACCGTTCCGGCAACGGCTATGACAACGTGGCCCGCGCGCTCAACTACGAGCCCGGCAAGCCCAAGTACTACGGCCGCTTCAACCAGGGCGTGGTCACCATCAACCTGCCGGATGTCGCGTTGTCCTCCCATCAGGACAAGGAGAAGTTCTGGAAGATCTTCGACGAGCGCCTGGAGCTGTGCCACAAAGCCCTGCGCTGCCGTCATGAGCGCCTGTTGGGCACCCTGTCCGATGCCGCGCCCATCCTGTGGCAGTATGGCGCGCTGGCCCGCCTTAACAAGGGCGAGACCATCGACAAGCTGCTCTATGGCGGCTACTCGACCATCAGCCTGGGCTATGCGGGCCTCTATGAGTGCGTGAAGTACATGACCGGCTACAGCCATACGGACGAGAACGGCACCCCGTTCGCCATGGAAGTCATGCAGCACATGAATGACAAGTGCAACGAGTGGAAGACCGCGGAGAACATCGACTACTCCATCTACGGCACGCCGCTGGAGTCGACCACCTACAAGTTCGCTAAGTGCTTGCAGCGCCGTTTCGGCATCATCCCCGGCGTCACGGACAAGGGCTATATCACCAACAGCTACCACGTCCACGTGTCCGAGGAGATCGATGCGTTCGACAAGCTCAAGTTTGAGAGCCAGTTCCAGCGCCTGTCCCCGGGTGGCGCCATCTCCTACGTCGAGGTGCCCAACATGCAGGACAACCTCAAGGCCGTTATCCGCGTGATGCAGTACATCTACGAGAACATCATGTACGCGGAGCTCAACACCAAGAGCGACTATTGCCAGGAGTGCGGCTACGACGGCGAGATCCGCATTGTGGAAGACGACGGCAAGCTTGTCTGGGAATGCCCCAACTGCGGCAACCGCAACCAGGAGAAGCTGAACGTGGCTCGTCGTACCTGCGGCTACATTGGCACCCAGTTCTGGAACCAGGGCCGCACGGAAGAGATCCGCGACCGCGTGCTGCATCTGTAGGTTCAAAGGAATCCCGTAAGGCCCATTGCGCAAGCAGTTCTCGTCGCGCGTAGCGCAGCTGTGGAACTCGCGGCAGACCTTGCGGGCTTCCTGCTGTAGACATGCTGCGCGGCTACTTGCTCGGGAGCATTTGATGACCAATCCCTTTTTGCCACTCATTCCGGAGCTGAGCGTCTTTGACCTGGAGGAGTCGAAGGCGTTCTATCTTGGCGTGCTGGGGTTTTGCGTCGAGTACGAGCGTCCAAAGGAACGATTTGCGTTTCTCTCACGTGGTGAAGTTCAGCTCATGATCGAACAGATTCACGACGAGGGCTGGAATGTGGGTGAGCTCGTCTATCCCTTGGGGCGTGGCGTGAACTTCTCGCTCGAAGTGGACGACATAGGAGTCCTTTATCGGCGCGTCTTGGACCATGGCGTTATACCCTTCCGCTCCTTGCGCACCTCTGAGTACAAGACGGATGATGGCGTTGTTTCTCAGCAGGAGTTTCTTGTCCAAGATCCCAGCGGCTATTTGCTGCGCTTTACACACGAGAGTTCTATCTAGTATCAAGGAACATCATGAACTACGCGGAGATTAAGAACTTCGATATCGCTAACGGCGAGGGCGTGCGCACCACGCTGTTTGTGAGCGGCTGCCGTCGCGGGTGCAAGAATTGCTTTAACGAGGTTGCTTGGAACTTCGCTGCGGGCAAGCCTTTCACGCGCGAGGTCGAGGATAAGATCATCGAGGGCCTGCGTCCCGTCTATATCGATGGCTTGACGCTGTTGGGCGGTGAGCCCATGGAACCGGAGAACCAGGCCGGGCTGGTGGACTTTTTGGAGCGCGTGCGCAAGGAGTTTCCCCGTGATGCCCCCGCGTCGAAAACCATTTGGTGCTTCACGGGCGACACGCTGGAAGCCGAACTTTTGGAGGGCGGTAGGCACCATACGGACGTGACCGATCGCCTGCTTGAGTGCATTGACGTGCTGGTCGACGGCCCGTTTGTTCAAGATCTCTACGACATCACGCTGCGCTTTAGGGGGTCGTCCAACCAGCGCCTGATCGATATGAACCGCACGCGCGAGCGCTTGGCGGCGGGATTTGCGCCGGCGGAGGCTGTCTGCCTGTGGGACGACGGTCCGGTGTATGCGACCCACAGAATGTAGCGTTGCACCCGGCGGCGGGGGAGGCGGCGGTATAGCAGCTGCGTGAAACCTCGTGTATCCTCGTCCACACACGCCCATGCGCCCGCGCGCTGATGGTACGATACCTGCATGGTTTGAGATGCAGGAGGTTCCATGGTCGACCAGCAAAAAATAGAAGAGGCGGTTCGCCTGTTGCTTGAGGGCATTGGCGAGGATCCGTCGCGCGAGGGGTTGGTCGAGACGCCGGCGCGCGTCGCCCGTATGTACGCCGAGCTTGCCGCGGGCATGGACCAGGACGGCGGCGAGCATCTTTCTAAGACGTTTAGCGTTGGCAGCGATGATTTGGTTATCGAGCGCGATATCACGTTCTATTCTCTGTGCGAGCACCATATGCTGCCGTTTTACGGTAAGGCGGCGATTGGATACATTCCCAACGGCCGCGTGGCGGGGCTTTCGAAGCTGGCGCGCACGGTTGAGACCTTCGCCCGTCGACTTCAGCTGCAAGAGCAGTTGTGCGCGCAGGTGGCGGACGCCATGATGGAGTTCTTGGCTCCGCAGGGCGTAATAGTGCTGATGGAGGCCGAGCACATGTGCATGACCATGCGCGGCGTGCAAAAGCCCGGGACCAAGACGGTGACGCTGGCGCGTCGCGGCGTCTTTGAGGACGATCCGGCTCTGGAGCAGCGCTTTTTCAACATGTTGGACCGCGGGTAATGGCGACCGACCGTTCCCGGGCCATGCCGCGGGTCGATGCCGTTTGGAACCATCCGGTATATCAAGAGCGATATCGAGTTTTGCAACGCGCTGAGCGCGACAGGGCGTTTTGCAGCCATGACCTGCAGCACTTCTTGGATGTTGCGCGTATCGCCTGGACTGTCTTGCTGGAGCGCGGCGTTGCGGCGTCGTATGCCGACGCGTTGTCGGGTGGCGATGCGGCGGATGGCGGCGCGTCGGTAGTCGATGCGGCGGCCGATGCGCATTGGCCAAAGGTTGCGCGTGACGTGGTGTATGCCGCGGCATTGCTGCACGATATTGGGCGGGCCGATGAATATGAGAGCGGAGAGCCGCATGATATTGCGGGCCCGCGGATTGCGGCCGAGATTTTGGGTACGGTAGAGCAGGACAAGAGATTCTCGTCTGGCGAATGCGAGCAGATTCTCGCGGCGATCGCGCATCACAGAACGAGCGCCGGCTGCGCTGGGGGCGCGTCTGCCGAGGGCGTGTGCAGCGCTGGTGCGCTGGCAGATGCTTTGCGCTATGCCGACAAAGCCGCGCGCGCCTGCTATGCGTGCCCGGCCCGCGAGCTGTGCAATTGGCCGGACGGGAAGAAGAATCTCGCGATTACGTGGTAGGGAAGCGATTGCTATGAGTGAGAAGAAACTGACCGAGAGCATCGAGGACGACCGCGGCGTGCTCGCGCGCCGGGACGGTGCCGGCCTGCCTGCGCGACGCGGCGCTCTGGCGCACGTGAGCGCGGAGCAGATCGCGCTGGCGGATAAGATCTTCATCGACGGGCTGGAGGTGTTTGCCAACCACGGCGTGTACGAGGAAGAGAATAAGCTGGGCCAGAAGTTCGTGGTTTCCGCGACGCTGTATTGCGACACGCGCCGCGCGGGGCAGACCGACGATTTGGATGCATCGATCGATTACGGTGCGGTGTGCCACGACATAGACGGGTTTTTGCGCGATCATACGTTCAAACTGGTGGAGCGCATGGCGGAATCGTTGGCCGAGCACCTGCTGGATGGATACGCGCAGCTTTTAGGCGTGCGCCTACGCATCGAGAAGCCCTGGGCTCCCGTGGGCCTGCCGCTGCGCTCGGTGGGCGTTGAAATCGAGCGCCTGCGCTAGGCGGGCGCGTGCTTGAGCTGTGCGGCGAGCTCGCGGTTTCGCGGGCAGTAGGCGTCGAGCAGCATGTGGAAGCGCGCGTTATGGCTGGGTTCCATAAGGTGGACCAGCTCGTGCGCGACAACAAAGTTTAGACAATCGATTGGATAAGCGGCGAGCTGCGAGTTGATGCGGATCGCCGCCGTTTTTGGCGTGCAAGATCCCCAGCGCGTCTTCATGCTGCGCACCTGCCAGCGGCTCGCGGCGACGCCCATAGCGGACTCCAGGGGTTGGGCTATTTGCGGAATCGCGCGGGCGACTTCCTGTTTGTATAGGACGTCTACCAGGCGCTGCAGCCGGGCGGTGTCGATGCCGGCGTCGGCGGCGTTGCTGTCCGCGCCACCGAAGACTTCTGGTAGAAGGCCGTGTTTTTGCAGGGTGCTGTATGCATCTACCTCTTCACCCCATAGAAGCAGGCGCGGCTTTGTTACGGCGTCTGCGCTGCCCGCGGGCGCTGCCGCAGGATGGATGATGCCCCGGCTGTTACGCGCAGCCTCGATGCGCTCGAGCCGCTGCGCTATCCAGGGAGCCTTGCGGTCAAGGAAATCCTGCGCCCGGGCGATGCTGGTTCGCATGGGTATGCTCATGGTCACCGTGCCGTCTGCGTGGACGCGCAGGTTGAGGTTCTTCACGCGCTTGCGCGTCACGGTTGCCTGGATGCTGCGGTCGCCGCTTGTTGTTGTGATGACTGCTGTGCGCACGGCGTTTCCCGGGGCGCTTGAGGGCATGGATCCTTCCTTTCTTCCTGGGGCTTTCCTGCGAGCGGGCTTCTTTTTGCTGGACCCTTCTTACCCAGATGGGCCCCGGCAGTAGACTGTAGCGTTTTTTGGCGTGCAGATGTCGAAAAACGATGCTTTCCAGACGGTGTTTCTCCGCTGTGGCGCGACCGCAATGTGCAGTTGCGACGGATAATTACATCGATTTTGAAAAAGTCGAAGTAGACAGGCCTTCCAGGCAAGAGAAGGTGCTGGTAGAAAAAGTGCGCTTCCGGGGTATACAAAGGCAAATATCAAATCTGTGCAATTATCCGTCACATCCGCACGGCAGGCGGCTGAGCGCTGCAGAAGGTGGCGCGATTTATGTCGACAAAGGCGGCGATAGCCATGCTCGAAGGCGAGTTGTTCATATCATCGGTCCAGGTGCTGTGGGAGCACGTCCACGGCGATGCCTATCTTCGTCAGATCCCGGCGCTGGCGAGCCTGGGCGCGACTCCGCTGCAGTTTGATTCCAACGTGACGTTTCTAGTCGGTGAAAACGGATCGGGTAAGTCGACGCTCATCGAGGCCATGGCGGTCGCATACGGCCTCAACCCAGAGGGCGGCACGCGCAACTACACCTTCTCCACGCGCGATTCCCACTCCGCGCTCTACGAGGGCGTCTTCATGCGTCGTGGACGGCTGCAACCGTGGACCACGTTCTTTTTGTGGGCGGAGAGCTTCTACAACGTGGCGACTGAGGCGGAGGCGTGCAGTCTCCTCCCGGGGACGTCCGGCGTAAGATACCACAACCCCGCGACGGGGCGCAGGGCGTATCTGCATGAAATGAGCCATGGCGAGGCGTTCTTAGGCTTTATCCAAGATTCCTCTAAGGAAAACGGCTTGTATTTCTTGGACGAGCCTGAGGCGGCGCTCTCGCCCTCACGTCAGCTCACCTTACTCTACGAGATGGATCAGCTCGCACGGCACGGCAGCCAGCTGATCGTTGCGACTCATTCGCCCATCCTGCTGGGACTTCCCGGCGCGCAGATCGTTTCCTTTGATGGGGGAGAGCTGCGCCGCGTGGCGTACGAGGAGACCGAGAGCTACCAGATAACAGAGCTCTTTATCAATAATCGTGAGCGCATCTTGCATGAGTTGCTGGATAGTCGGGTATAGTGGAGCGGTGTTGCCGGCGAGTTGCCGGCAAGTGTTTTCGACTGAAAGAGGATTTCCATGTCCAATGAAGGCAAGAAGGTCCGCGCGCACTACCGCGGTACGCTGGATGACGGCACCCAGTTCGACTGCTCCTACGACCGCGGCGAGCCCATCGAGTTTGTTGCCGGCGCCGGCCAGATGATCAAGGGCTTCGACGCCGCCGTGCTCGATATGGCCGTGGGCGAGAAGAAGACCGTTCACATTCCCGCTGCCGAGGCCTATGGCGAGCGCAGCGAGGACATGATCCTCTTCTTCCCCGCCGACCAGGTGCCCGATTTCGAGAAGATCGAGGTCGGCATGAAGCTGTTCCTGCAGGGGCCGGGTGGCATGCCTGTACCCGTTTCCGTATGCGAGGTTACTCCCGAGGGCGTCAAGCTCGATGCCAACCACGAGCTGGCAGGCAAGGATCTCAACTTCGATATCGAGCTGGTCGAGGTTCTGGACTAGGGTTAAAGTCGCGAGGGTTTGCCGCTGGGTAGGCTTGACCCGGCTTTGCAAATCTGGCAATTTGATTAACCTTGTCTAACTGACTTGCGCTCCGTCTCGTTTTCGCTAGTGTAAGCTATGACTAACTAGCGAATAGCGCGACGGAGCGCTTTTTATAACGTACGGAAAGCAGGGAAGGCTATGGCACTGAGGGAATCTGGCGAGGACTATCTGGAGGCGATTCTCATGCTGCACCGCGCGCACGGCGTGGTGAGGTCCGTGGATATCGCCGATCAACTGGGTGTCACCAAAGCGAGCGTTTCCAAGGCCATGTCGATGCTAGAGGAGCGCGGCTATGTCGAGATGGCGAAGCGAGATGTCCGTCTAACGGAAAAAGGCCTTGCGCGTGCCGAGCACGTGCTGGAGCAGCACCTGTTCTTCCGCGATCTGCTGTCGGCTGCCGGTGTTGACTCGCACGTGGCGGCGGAGGAGGCATGCCATATGGAGCACTGCCTTTCCGACGACTCCTTCAGCAAGTTGAAAGCTTACATAGAGTGCGTCGAACGCTAGGCGTCGGTTGCTCGCAACAACAAGGAGGCTCTCTGCATGCTGTGCACCGAGGTTTTGGGAAACATCAACGACCCGTCGAGCGTCATCGCGCTGCAACGCAGGCTGGGCGCGCCCTTTGAGGTTGATTACGTTGACCTTGAGTGGGACCAGGTGCACGCGCGCCGCCTCGTGGTGAAGAGCGGCGCCGGTCGCGTGGTGGAGATTCGCCTGGGCGAGCGGGTGGAGGAGATTGGTCTCAAAGACGGCGACGTGCTGGGGTGCGATGTCGCCCCTGACACGTTGGCGGCCCACGCGTCTTCGGTTGAGCCATGCGCCGCCACAGCACCCGCGTCCGCATCCGGCGGCAAGCCCGTGGTGGTCGCGGTGCAGTTGCGCTCCGCCCGCGTGGCGCGAATCCGCTTCACCGCGTCCCAGCCGGTTGACCCCGCGCTTGTAGCCCGCGTCGGCTGGGAGGTGGGCAACATGCACGTTCCGCTATTTCGCGGCGAGGCGGGCGAGCTGATGGCTCCGCACAGCGAAGCCCTGCAGCGCCTGCTTGCAAGCATTCCCGGTATCCAGACCACTGTGGAGCAGGCGTCGCTCGACCCTGCCGCGCGCCTTTCCGGCACCGGTATCTCCACGGTGGTACGCCTTTCTCCCTCGCTCAAGGTGGTCGTGCGCAAGAAGACCTCGTCCAACTAGGCGAAGAAGAGGTGCCGCGGCTCTTGGCTCGCAGGCTTGGATTTAACGCAACGCAATAAGCCCCCTTTGCATCTGCGAACGCGGTATGCAAAGGGGGCTTTGTCGATGCCTGCAAGCCGGGCGCGCGTCCGGATGATCGCCTAGAGCTCCTTGACGTTCATGGCGCGCATGGCGTTGAGGATCGCGATGACCGCTACGCCCACATCGCCAAAGACGGCCAGCCACATGTTGGCGATACCAAAGGCGGCAAGCACCAGGATGATGACTTTGACGCCGATGGCGAAGATGATGTTCTGCCACACGATCGCCATGGTTTTGCGGGCGACGCGGATGGCGCGGGCGATGTTTGAGGGCTTGTCGTCCATAAGGACGATGTCGGCGGCCTCGATGGCGGCGTCCGAGCCCATAGCGCCCATGGCGATGCCCACGTCGGCGCGGGTGAGAACGGGGGCATCGTTGATGCCGTCGCCAACAAAAGCGAGGTTGTCGCGCACGCTGTCCATGATTTGCTCGACGCGCTCGACCTTATCGCCGGGGAGCAGCTGCGCATGGTACTCGTCCAGGCCAAGCTGCTTGGCAACTGCGGCCGCGACGTCCTCGCGGTCGCCGGTGAGCATGATGCAGCGCTCGACACCGGCGGCGTGCAGGTCGCGGATGGCCTGCTTGGCATCGTCTTTTACCACGTCTGCGATCACGATATGGCCAATGTAGCGGCCGTCTACGGATACGTGCAGGATGGTGCCCGTGAGCTCGCAATCATGCCAGCTCGATCCGTGCGCCGCCATGAGCTTGTCGTTGCCCACCATGACCACGTGCTCGTCCACCCGGGCGGAGACGCCGTGGCCGGATTCCTCGGTGACCTTGTCGATGCGCGCCTGGTCGATCTTGCCGCTATAGGCGGCCTTTACGGAGACGGCGATGGGATGGTCTGAGAACGCCTCTGCGTGAGCGGCGAGGTCGAGCAGGTAGTCGGGGTCGATGGACTCTTCGGGGTGGATCGCCACCACGTTGAAGGTGCCGGAGGTAAGGGTGCCGGTCTTGTCGAATACCACGGTGTCGACGCGGGAGAGCGCTTCCAGGTAGTTGGAGCCCTTGACCAGGATGCCCAAGCGGCTGGCACCGCCGATGCCGCCAAAGAAGGAGAGCGGCACGCTGATGACCAGGGCGCACGGGCAGCTGACTACCAGGAAGGTGAGGCCGCGCAAGATCCAATCCGCCCAGGCGCCCATGCCCAGAAGCGGCGGGATGACGGCGATGGCCAGCGCGGCGAAGGTGACGGCGGGCGTGTAGACGCGCGCGAAGCGGGTGATGAAGTTCTCGGTCTTGGCCTTTTTCTCGCTCGCGTTCTCGACCAGCTCGAGGATGCGGCTCACGGTCGATGCGCCGAAGAGCTTGGTGGTGCGCACGCGCAGAAGTCCGGTCATGTTGATGCAGCCGGAGATTACCTCTGCGCCCGCCTCCACGTGACGGGGTATGGACTCGCCAGTGAGTGCGGCGGTGTCCAGCTGCGAGGAGCCCTCCACCACCACGCCGTCGATGGGTACGCGCTCGCCGGGTTTGACCACGATGACGCTCCCTACGGCGACCTCGTCCGGATCGACCTGCTCAAGCGCGCCGTCGCGCTCGATGTTGGCGTAGTCCGGCGCGATGTCCATCATGGCGGCGATGGACTTGCGGCTCTTGCCCACGGCGTAGCTCTGGAATAGCTCGCCTATCTGGTAGAAGAGCATGACCGCGGCACCCTCGGCCATGTGCGGCTCGGTGTCCGGAAAGAGGATCATCGCGAATGCGCCCACGGTGGCGATAGCCATGAGGAAGCTTTCGTCAAAGGTTTCGCCGTGGCGGATGTTTCGCCATGCCTTGGCGAGCACGTCGTGCCCGGCGATAAGGTAGGGGATAAGGTATAGGACAAAGCTCGCGTACAGCGCGCCGGGCTCGCCGAACGCCAGCGCCAGCAGCCCCAGATGGTCCGCGACCATGATGGCGAAGAAGATGACGAGCGCGATCAAGATGCGCTTGAGCCATTTCTTTTGCTTCTTGTTCATTGTTTCTCCCGTGGCGATGCCGCCAGCATGTCTAAGAGCTTACGGGGAAGGCGACGGTAATCCGTCGTTGCGTGGTGGTTCGCTGATGTCTAGCGCAGGATCTCGCAGTCGGGCTCGATGTCGGCGGTGAGCTTGACAACGGCGTCAAGCACCTGGTCAAAGGAGGCATCGTCCGCCTCGAGGGTGAGTTTTTGGGTGAGGAAGTTGACCTTGGCGTCGGTCACGCCGTCGAGCTTCTTGATAGCGTCCTCGAGCTTGCCGGCGCAGACGGCGCAATCGATTTCATCGAGCTTGAAAGACTTACGCATGGTTGGATTCCTTTCTAATGCGTCGCGCCCGCGGGCGCGTATTTTACGACGTTGGTTTACTCGCAGATATGGGTGAGACCCTGGTCCAAGATGGTGAGCACGTGGTCGTCTGCCAGGGAGTAATGGATGTTTCTCCCGTCGCGGCGGAATTTGACCAGGTGGGATTGCTTCAAGATGCGCAGCTGGTGCGAGACGGCCGACTGCGACGTGCCGATGGCCTCGGCAAGGTCGTTGACGCTGAGCTCGTCGGACATCAACGCGTATAGGATCTTGATGCGCGTGGTGTCGCTGAACACCTTGAAGAGGTCTGCGAGATCGTACAGCAGTTCTTCTTCTGGCATGCCGTCGCTTTCGCAGACAGCGTGCGTCGGTTGGGACGTGGCGTTCTCCTCGGCCATATTCTCCTCCTTTCATATGAACACATGCTCATATATTGAACTATTTATGATTATATGAACGTATGCTCATATGTCAAGCATGTATAGGAGGAAGTATGCGAACGGCATGCTCTCTGATATTAATTAATAACAAACATTAATTATGATATTCTATACGTTGAATAGAGGAGGATAAAGGCCATCCGGTTCACTCTCTTCCAACGGTAAAGGAGGCGTCCGTAATGAAAAAGGCGTTGATCCATGAGGCACCCGATGCGCGCGAGATTGCCCTGTCGGAGATGTCGTCCATTGCTGGTGCCGCCCGTATTGTGTGCCGCGCAGGCGCCATCGCCTGCTTGGTTCCCGCAGCGCTTGGCGTCGTTGGCTGCTTGCAGTGGGCGGTGGGCGGAATGCTGGACGGATCGTTTGCCAAAGGTTTCATCTTAGCCGGTTCCAAGGCGCTGTCCCAGGCGGCCGCGTCCGCGGGCCCGGAGCTGCTGGCGCTCACCACGCCGGATAAAGCTGTTTCCGTTATCCTAATCGACCAAAACGGCAGCTTCCCTATTGCGCGCGATCTGTCTATGCTGCTTATGGCGTGGGCGCTGGCGGTCGCGGGTCGCTTTTTCAGCGAGGTCGCTTCCACTAAGCGCCCCTTCGGCTCTGTGACGGCGCACCGGGTCAAGCGTATCGGAGCGATCGCCGTACTAGCATCCATCGCACCCTCGCTAGTGGTGTGGGCGGTAATCGAGGCGTTGCTGGCGACCATGGGTTACGCGGGGTCGCTTTCCATATATCCGGATTTCCAACCGTGGCTTTGCGTTATGGGATTTTTCCTGTTGGTGTTCGCCCGCATTCTGGAATACGGCGCTATCTTGCAGCAACAAGATGACGAGTTGCTGTAGGGCGGTGGCATTGTGATTGTGCTGAGGCTCGACCGCATGCTGGCGCAGCGAAAGGTCAACGGCAAAGACCTGGCAGAGCGCATCGGAATATCGCCGGTGAACTTATCACGCATCAAAACGGGTAAGATCAGCGCCGTGCGCTTCTCGACACTGGATGCTATATGCCAGGCTCTCGACTGTCAGCCGGGCGACCTGCTGGAATATATTCCAGACGATGAGGTGGACGACCGCATGGGCCTGGCCTAGACGGTGTGCGTTGCGGTAATCCGCGGTTTTCTCAGCTTGGGGCCGCGCGGCGGGACGGACGTTTCTCCGCACGCGCCCGTCCTCCGCCTCGTGGCCCTCAGCTGCCATCGGGAATGGGGATGGTTCTTCAAAAGGTGATATGGAACCTGGCGGCTGGCCCGCGGTGCCCTAAAAACAGGGAGCCGCGGGCCTTCATTGGGCTTTTTGTCTATACGCCAACCCTCAACAAGCCCTTTGCTTGGTTTTGGGTTGCGCTAAGCCGAACGCTCTACAGCGGCTTTACCGCATGCGTTGCCCAAAACGTGGGGATGTTCATCTCATGCAGGCGTCCCTCGCCATAGGTGTCCTCGTAGCAGTCGACCAGTTGGAACCCGGCCTGCAGTTGGCCGCGAATCTGGTCTTCCAGCGTGTGCGAGAACTGGATTCCGTCCTCAACCGGGTCAAGCGCTGCCATGTGCTCGGGATTAACCAGCGGATTGAACGGCAGGCTGTAGATCGCGCGCTCTTCGTCGGGGTAGTCGAACACGTAGCCAAAGCCGTTGTCTAGCCCCGCAAGCAGCCTGCCGCCGGGTTTCAAAATGCGGTTGCACTCGAGCCAAAGCGGCTTGACTTCTTCAATGTAGCAATTGGAGACCGGGTGAAAGATCATATCGAAGCTCGCGTCCTCAAAGGGCAGGGGTTTGGACATGTCGGCGCGAACAATCTCGATCTCATAACCCTCGCGCTGGGCGACCATTCGCTCAGATTCAAGCTGGCTGGGGGTGTAGTCCAGTACGGTGCATACGGCGCCAAGGGCGGCGAAGATGGGCATCTGCTGCGCGCCGCCGCAGGCGAGTCCAAGCACGCGCAGGCCCGTCATGTCTGCCGGATACCATTCGTGCGGAACCGGCTTGGTCGGCGTGAGCAGCATTTCCCAGTCGCCTTGGCATGCGCGCAGATAGTCCTCATGGGTTATGGACGTGCCCCATTCCCAGCCGTCTGCATTCCATCCGTCGATTGCTCGAGCGTTGGCATCAGCGTAGTTGTCTCGTGTTATGGCGTCTGTCATGGGCGGCCTTTCTATTTGTCCTCTTCAAACTCGATCGTAATTATGCCGTTGTCGCTCAGCGCGCGCACAATGCGGGTGGCGCCCAGGTTGCTCGCGGGTGCCGTGACCGTACCGTTGGCGGATGACGCGTCAATAACGTATGCGCTGGACGACCCCACATATCCCAGCGTGATCATGCCGTTGTTGGACGTGTACTCGCCGTCTGCCACATCGAGCTCGCGCCCGGTGATGGTGCCGTTATCCGCTGCGACAACCAGTTTTGCGCAAGCCAGATGCGCCAGCGCTATGGTGCCGTTGTCCGCGCGGACACTGGCCTGATCAAACGTGCTCTCCTTTACAGTCGCCTTGCCGTTTCCACTGGTTGCGCTGGCGTCTTTGGACGAGCAGCCAATAACGCCCACCTCTCCGTTGTCGCTTTGCGCACGGAGCGTGTCCGCGGCGACGTTGTTGAGCATGACCACGCCATCATTAGAGGTGGCGTCGAGCGTCTTGGCGCTCACGTCGCTCGCCCACACCTCGCCGCTTGATGACACAAGCGTGCAGGACGAGATTCCTTCAAGATCCGTCGCCGTGGTGCTGGCGAAGTCGTTGCTCACGCTGATATCGCCCGTAAAGCTCTTGGGCACGCGCACCACCGTGGTGTCATCCTGCCCCTTGTCCATCAGGTTGATCTCAATGGATCCAATCGATTCGGTCTCTTTAAAAGAAAGCGTCAGCACGCCGTTCTCATCCTTAACGTCGGCGGTGCGGTTGGCGTTTGTCCAATACACCAGCTCGATGGCATCGCCGTCCGCGGGCACAAGCTTCACGTTGCCAAATTCGCTCTCTACGCGGATCGCCTTGTGAGGTGCCGTCGACTCCGCTTCAAGCGTTTTGGTCTGTCTATCGAACTTGTTAACGTGGGTGGAGAGCTTTGCAAGGTCGAAGCCGGCTGCGGCCCAAGCGCCGCCGGCGAGCACCGCTCCTCCCGCAATGAGCGCGACGGACACTATGAGCAGGGTCTTCTTAACGTTACGCATCAAGGGCACCTTCTTTCGAAGCGGGGGATGTGCTGGACGAGTTTCCCGAGAGATCGCCGGGCGTATTTGCGGGCGTATCCACATCCACGGGTGCGGGCACGGGATTAGCCTTAACAAACAGCCCCCGCACCCAGCGCGCGAAGTCGCGGGTGAGAAGCGCCAGCTGCTTGCTTACGCCCATCACGCCAAACGTTGCCAGGAGGCCCGCTCCGCACGCCATAAGGCAGAGCCCTAAGGCAAAGAAGCTCGAGAGCGCAAACCCGCGTGCAAGGATGTTGGCGAAGACAAACAGCCCTAAAGGCCCCATACCAATAAGGATGACAACCAGCATCCACATGGCGGCGATAATCAGCCAAATAGCCAGGTAGATGCATAGCGCGGCCAGCGCCAGCGCGCCCGCAACCGGCACCCAAACAGGGGAGAACAGGGCTAGCAGCACAATATTGAGCGTGCGGCTGCCGGTGTTCGCCTTGGCGATCGCACGGGGAATGGGCGGAATCTCGCTTGCTATCTGCCGCGCAATCTCGTCCACATCGCCCAGGCTTGCAACTGCATCATCTTCCGACATGCCGTCCTCGACGCGGTCGCTGATCGCCTCGTCGTAAAACGCGATGGCCTGCTGCGCCTCTGCATGCGGAAGCTTGGCGAGCGCTCGTTCCAGCGCGGCGAGAAAATCCTGCTTGGTCATTGCGATGCACCTCGTTTCACAAAATCATAGATTGAAAGAATATCGGCCTGCTCGGCCAAAAACTCGTCGATGCGCTGCGTGCCCTCTTGGGTTAGGCGGTAGTACTTGCGCAGGCGCCCGTTGTGCTCCACGGAGTACGCGGTTAGGCAGTCGGCCTTCTCCAGGCGCTTGAGCAGCGGGTAGAGCGTGGATTCCGTCAATCCCAGCACGTCGGGCACGTCTTTCACTATCTGGTAGCCGTAGCTGTCGCCGCCGCGCAACGACGCCAGCACGCAGATCTCCAGGAAGCCTCGCTTCATCTGTGCGTCCATGATACCTCCTTTCGACTCATACTATATGACGCATAGTATAAGGCGTCAACGGGGTTAAGAATTTCTTTAGACGAGGAAAGGGAGGAGTATCATTGCAGGTGGGTTTTCGCTTGGTCTTATTGCTGGACAAAGACCGGTAGCGCCCTACGTTGCATGGAGGTGCCATGGCTACAACTACTACTTTGCATTTTGACGATGTTGACATGCGGGCTGCTGCTGATCTTTTACAGGCCATGGGGCTTACGCTCGATGAGTATCTCTATATGGCGTTAAAGCAGCTCATTATCCAGCGGCGCGTTCCGTTTGAAGTGCTTCCCGCGGAAGATCGCCCTGTTGGGGAGACCCGCCGCGCGCTGATCGCGGCAGAAGCGAAAGAGCTTGGCATTATCGAAGATGATGTGCGCTCTTTCAAAACGGCGGAAGAGGCCATGGGGTGGCTCGATGACGACCGGAGCTGATGCTGCCGATTTACTGCGCTATGAACCGTCGGGTAAGATCGAGGCTCTGACCTAGGAAAAGCGCAAACAACAGATGGGCGCCGCAAGGACGCCCTTCTGCCTTCTATTAAATGCTGCTAGCAGATGCCGGCATGCTATGCAGCTGCTACTGAACGGGAACCGTCAGGTCGCCCACGGTGATGCTGGTGATATCGTCGACATCGCGAATCTGGTCGAAGAACCAGGTCTTCTGCACCACGGTTTTGCCGTCCTGCTGCCAAGAGGTGTAGCCGCTGCCAAGCTCTTGCGTGGTGCCATCGGCAAAGGTGACGGTGAAGTCGCCATGTCCTACGCGTTTTTCGGCATCTGTTTCAAGGCCGGTTGGTCCCGATGCTTCGTCCGTAGCATCAACCGTATAGGTGATGGTGGCGCCAAGCGGGGAGACGACAAGCTCGTCCACAACGGCGCTGCTGCCATTGATGGTGAACGTCTGGCCCGCAGGCAGGTCGACGGAGAGGTCCTCATAGTCGATCTTGAAGGACATGTTCCAGTCTCCGGTGGCAATTGCCTGCGAAGGCAGGTTGCGCCCATCTTTTCCAACGCGGGTAAAGCCAATTTCGGTAGCGTTGAAGTGCAGTGTCTCGCCAACGAGGGAGACGCCGGACCCGCCGAAGCTCATCATCTCAACAAGCTGAATGGCGTTGTCCGTGGGGTCGGCATCAAAGGTGTAGCGCGTACCTCCGCTCGCATCAATGCCAAGGCGCAGCGCGGTTAGCGCGTTGATGCTTCCGCCGCCATCGAGGACGCGGTTATAGGTGCCGTTCTGGTTCATATCGAGCTCGTCGAACGCCGTTCCGTCGTCCTTCTCGATGGTGTAGACCACCGCGTAGGCGTTGCGCATGCCTATGATGGCGTCGGCCGTGATGGTGATGCCGTTGCTTGTGCAGCTGGCGCCTATGGGCCGTCCAATCTGGTCGATAAGCTCGGTCTGCGCTGGGCCGGCGCCAAAGACGGCGGCGAGCGAGTCCGCCGCGCGGGCGAGCGTGCCCGTGGCGTAGGCGGTCCCTCCGCCCAGCGCCAGCACGGCGGCGATACCTATGGCGGCGGCGATCCTGTGCGGGCTGCGACGGCGTACGCGCTGCGACCTGTCGGTGCGGCTACTGCCGCGGCGCTCGTCGCTGCGAGCACCCGTCGCCGGCTGCGTTCCGTGCAGCTCCAGCACCTTGTTCGACCTCGCGGCGGCTTTAAGCCGTTGCGCCATGCGGACCTTCTGCTCATCGGAGAAGCAGAGCTGGTCCAGCTCGGTGCGATACGTATCGCTATCAAAGGTTGTCACGGTCGGCTCCCTTCAAAACGGGGCGTAGCATGGTGCGCCCGCGGCTCAGTCGGGTCGCTATGGCGGATTCGCTCGCACCTACCAGCTCCGCGATCTGCTTGATCGAGTACCCCTCGTAATAGTGCAGGTAGATTGCCTCGCGATAATTCGCGGGCAGGTTCATGACGCTTTGCAGCACGCTCTGCGAACGCGCCGCCAGCTGCGCTTCGGTCGCATATGGCGCGCTTGCGGGCTCGGACGCATCATCAAGTGCGACAGTGGCCCGGGCTCCGCGGCTCTTCAGCAGGTCCTTGCATGCGTTTGCCGCCACGCGGATGATCCATGCGCGCTCGTGGTCTGCCGAGAAAAATCGCTGCGGGCGCTGCAGAACCTTGAGCAGAACGTCCTGGCATATATCCTCCGCGTCCTGCGTGCTGCGCAGGTATGTGTAGCACACGCGCAAGATGGCGTTCGCATAGGTGTCCACCAGACGCTCGGGTTCGGTCGCGTAGGTGCGGTTGGGGCATGCGGCCTTCACGCATTGTTGCTTCGCCATGATTTCACCTCGCTTCGGTCGTCGTTGTTTTTGGACGAGGGACCGGTTTCGATATCTCCCTCTACCAACAATACGATTCGCGTTCCAAAACTTGGCAATCACAGGCAAAAAAATGCGCGACGCAATCTCGCCGCGCATCAAGGCTCATTTCAAATGGGTTATTTCAAATCCGTCCGCGCTCCCGCGCCTCTTACCCACACGCGGTCGTAATCGCGCAGCATCATGATGGTGAGCACCACGCCAAGAGAAAGGGGAGCGGTCTTTTGGTCCACCAGTTCAATCCCGTATGCCACGCGGTTCAGCGCGGGCTGCACATGTACGCGGGCCGTCACGGAGCCGTTGCGCGTCACGGCGAAATCGTCGCCCATGAGGTTGCCCTCAACGCCCACGCCCTCGCCGTCGATGCGGATCACGTCGCGGTAGCCGGTGTCAAAGCGAATCTCGCGGCGCAGCTGCACGCGGTCAAATCCATCCATGCGCACCTGGAACACGGGATGATGCAAAGCGTGCTTGCGGGCGATGCTGCCCACGCGCCCGCTCTTCTCGTCGATGATGAAATAGAGCGCTCGGCTAAAGAACGATGCCGCGCGCACCAAGCGGTATGCAAGCCCGCACGTGTCGGTGATATCAGCGTTTTCAAACTTGCCATACAACGGGTTTCCCAGCGACCGCAGGCCAAAAAGGCTCAGGTCCTCCTCATCGGATCCGTCGGTCTTGCTTTCGTTTGTGCCGCTGGCGTTAATCGCGGAGCTCGCCAGCAGAATGTGGTTCTTGTCGCGAGCGAATGCCTGCGCCATCACCTGGTCGTCGTCCTTCACCATCTGGTCCAGCGTGACGCCAAACAGCGCGCTCATAAGCACAAGGCTCTGTATATCCGGCGTGGTGGCACCGCTTTCCCAGTTACTGATGGTGTTTCGGGACACCCAGATGGCATCGGCAAGGTCTGCCTGCGACATGCCAAGCTGCTTGCGTCCGTGCCTGATCTGCTCGGAGAGAATCATTGCCGCCCCTTTCCGTCGGCGGTGCGATTGCGCTCCCGCGCCTCTTATCCACACGCCTGTACACCAAAGAACCCTTAAGGGAATCCCGCGAGATCCCTTAAGGGAACTATAGAATCTTCGTGCCTTTAACGCTGCCAAATACCTTGTGCAACGTCCGCTTTTCAGCGCGATAACCGTTGTGTTCCAGCGTTTTTGGGCGAGGACCAGCTAGATGCTAAATCGCGTTAGCAGCGCAAATGCCAGCGCTAGGGCCCCGTCCATCCTTATTGCTCAACAGGTATATAGCGCTTTGCAGTGTAGGGTCCTAGCGCCAGGCCGATGATGGGCCAGATAAGGGGCGTGAAGTTAGACGGTTCAAGGTCGATGGGTAAGGCCGCCATCGCAACAAGTCCAACTACGGCACCCGGAATACTGACAACGCCCAGAAGGGCGAGAGCTAGGATAACGCCGTCTTTGCGGTTCCAGGTCTCGGGCGTGGGGCGTCCGTCCGCCGGGTGGGCGAAGAGATTCTCCTTGATGGCTTTGTGCGCCTTGTAAACCAAGAAGTACGAGTAGATTCCCGCGATCACGGTCGCCGCCATAAGCGCCTGGAGCATGCCAAATTCCCGTGCAAGATCCGCCGAAGTTTCTATGTTGCCGACCGTCGCCATGTAGAGGGCGGCGGCTGCAATGATCAAGACGGTGCCTATGACGAGGGGGATGATGAATGCCCGCCTTAACGCACGGCGCGATGCCTGGTCCAATGCCGTCCAGTACCGCTTGATAGCGTCCATGGTCGCCTCCGCATCTCTAGGAGTGCTCGGTAATTGCTGCCGGTTAGCGTACTTATTCCCATCGAGCCGTGGAATAAAAGAGCCTCTGCCAATGGTTGGATGCGTTTGGCGAGCGGCTCGCTAGGGATTGCATTGCGCGCATGGCTCGTAGCCCTGGGTCATGACCTCGCTTCTGGTCATGGTGACCTCTTGTTTGTTGCGCGCCTTCATGCGGCTAACGGATCTGCACCCGGGCAGGTGGAATTTGCGCGTATTGGTGTTGAGCACGTAGCTGCGCGCCTGCTCGTCGCTGCTCTGAGCGGCGGTGCCGGCGGGCTCCGCGTTCGCTTCAGCATCCTGCTCGCGCCAGCTGTCGCCCGTGGCGTAGTCGATGCCAACGCCTGGTTGCACGTTATAGCAAAACACGTTGAAGCTCACGGACGCTCCGCCGTCGTCAAGCGAGAGCGCCTCCATGTGCACGCCGCGCGCAACAAGTTCATCGTCCGCAAACACGGGCTCAACGCGCAGCAGCACGCGTCCGCCGGCGTCCACGCAGTTATCGATCCAGTTCTCGAAGGGAAGCATGCCCTGGGTGTTCATGTAGCGCGTGCCGGTGATGAGGTTGAGCTCGTTGGCGCCCTCGCCGGTGAGCTGGTAGCCAATGAGATGGCAGCGATTGTAGAGGTATCTGCCATCGACCAGGTCGTCATATCGTACGGTGTGCCAGCCGGAGGGCTTGATCATGCCGATGCTGCCGCGCGGTTCGGTGGGCTGCGTGTCAGGGCTTACCACTGCCATGGCGGCGCCGCAGCGACCGAGGTTGTCGAGTGGTGAAAACTCTTCTGCTTCCGCGGGGGAGCTTGCCTGCGCCAGCAGGGCTTCAGCGTCGGCGGCGTTGAGGTTGGGCGCGTTGTCGTTGATCGCGGTGTACGGGCTGCCGGAGTAGGCGGGGACCTGCGAATAATCAAAGTCGCTGCTTGTTCCCGGCGTTTGATAGTCGTTAGGGGTGTTGTTTGCAGCTGCGTTTTCCGCGCCGGTTCCGGCGTCGGCATTTCCAATCGCGCTCGATCCCGCGACCGCCTGTGCGGCGCTTCCGGTCGCGGCGCCGGCGCTGGAGCAGCCCGCGCTTCCACCCATGGCAAGCACCAGGGCAAGGATGAGTACGATGAGGATGTGCGGGGCATTGGTCCCGCGGCGCGGGGCCTCCGTGCGGTTCAACATGACGAGCCTTTGGGTTGGGGGATAGCGACGTCGCATAATGATAGCGCCCCGTCCGGACAAGAAAACCTGTCTGGACGGGGCGCTATGGAAAACCCTGCTTCATGTAATGGCGTGTTCGCCGTGCGATGTATGCTAAAAAAGGTTAAATAGTGTTGTAAATAACTATTAATTTCTATATAGTTAATTTAGCGGTTTGTAGAAGGGAGCATACGTGCAACCACCGACTTACCGCGAGATCATCCAACAACTGCTTCGTGAGGGCTTCGTCGAACGAGCGTCCGCAGGCGATCATCGCCGTTTCTCTAAAAACGGCTACAAGGTTACCGTGAGGGACCAGGGCGGCAAGCATGCTACTTGGAGAGAGTGGCAGAGCATCAAGAGGCAGGCAGGGTGGTCTTAATGCACAAGGGCGCGGTGATAGCGCGTCATCGCGCCTGCATAGAATCAACGGAGGGTTTACATGCTTTTGTCCGCTGAGTGCGTTTTGACTCGCGACGGTGATTCGTGGGTGGCGGAATTCCCACAATTCGGCGGTGTTGCGACAAGCGGCAAGACCAGGACCGATGCTCTGAAGGCCGCACGCGAGGTGCTCACCTTGGAGGCGGTGGACCTGATGACCGATGGTGCCTCCGCACCAAGGCAGGCCCATGTGGCAGAGGTTCACGTTGTGAGCGTTGATGTGAGCGATGACGATGTCGAGGCGGCTCGCTGCGTCACCCTTACGGGGGCGGCGGAACGCATTGGGGTAAGCAGCCCGCGCGTGACCGCTCTTGTGAAGTCTGGCGCGCTTGACGTTAGACTTGTGAACGGAAGGCGCATGGTGACGATCGAGAGCGTGAACCGCCTGCTGGCATCGGATAGAAAGCCTGGACGACCCAGGGCTTAGGGCGGGATGTCTGCGGCGGTCGACGATGAGGGCTACAAATGCCGTAGCTCACGCGCATAATAAAAGATTCGCCCAAAGCCGCCATAGCGGTCATTTGGACGAATCCTATCAACTCGGTTGTTAACCCTCTCGGTGAAAGCCACCGGGACGCTCGCCGTATTCTGCGGGCAGGGCGCTCGCTCGCTACACATGCGTTACTTCAAGAACATGCCCTTGCCGTTAAACTCCGCCTGCACGGTGCGCAGCATAAGATCGGTATCGTCCAGGCCAAGGTGCAGCTCGTTCTCGTCTGCGGCAAGGGTGCCGCGGCGGCGCGCCCAGTTCTGCAGGCTCGCGGGAGCGCTCTCGCGCGGCAGGGTGCGCACCTCGCCGTCAACGGAGCGGCAGATGTGGCGCGAGTCGATGACGATGATCTTACCCGCGCGGCGCGCCTCGGCGTAGCCGGGCAGGTGCAGCATGAACCAGCTGTCCTCGAACGCGGCGTTGTGCGCCATGATGGGATACTTCTTCATCAGCTTCAGCAGCTCTTTTTGCAGCTTGGTGTCCAGGCGGAAGGGCGTCTTGCCCTCAAGGTCGCTCCACTGGATGTGGTGGATGTCGGCCAGCGGCACGCCGGTCTCTCGGTACAGGTCGGGGATGCCGCAGTAGAAGGCCTGGGGATCGTGCGGGACGGCGTCGCTGGTGAGCTCCATGATCTCCCAGCCCACGTTGATGATGTAGCCGCGCTCCGGCGCGCGTCCGGTGGTCTCGATGTCGATGCCCAGGACGGTGCCCTTGATGGGCTTGCGCACGTAGGCGACGGAGTACGCGTCGCGGTCGCCGCGGACCTCGCGCGCGACGGCGCTGGCGGCGCGGCCCTGCATCTTGCCGATGGCGGCGCACAGGTCCGCGTCGGAGAGGTTGCGGGCGAGCAACGGGCTGGAGAGGTTGCGCAGACGCGCCTCGCCGATCTGGTCGCAGAGCTCGCGGTTGCGATCCGCCAGGTCCAGGATGACATCGAAGTCGAATCCTGGTTCATCGTTTGCGCGCCATTCGTCCACCAGGGCTTTCAGGGCCTCCTCGCCGCGCTGGCGCTCGGACTCCATGGCGTCGTAGTCGCCGTAGATGAACATGGGGATAAACGGCTGGCGGTAATACTCAAGCGCTTGCTGTGCATTCATATATGTGTGCCTTCCAAACTGATTGTAACGATCGGAAAATAATAGTTTCCCTTGTGAAACTCTGACGCTACAATAGCCTACCTTAGATGGGGCGTTAGGAAAACCGCAAGCGGGGTAACAAATGACTTATACAAAAATCGTCCACCCTATCGCCAAAGTCGTTTTATCAGTCTTCCCCTCATGACGAGTTTTAAATAGTGGATGGCATTAGGAGACCCGACTCTATGGACTTATTGCTGCATTTTGTTGAGCACGCGTTGGAAGACACGCTGTCGCTCGTTCCGTTCCTGTTCGTAACCTACCTGGTGCTCGAGGCGCTTGAGCATGCGGCGGGCAACCGCGTCAACGCCACCGTGCGCCGCGCGGGCGCCGCTGGTCCCGTGGTGGGCGCTGCGCTGGGCGTTTTGCCCCAGTGCGGCTTTTCCGCCATGGCGGCGACCCTGTACGCAGGGCGCGTTGTCACCCTGGGCACGCTGGTGGCCGTGTTTCTCTCTACGTCAGACGAGATGCTGCCCATGTTGCTGGCCGAGCGGGTGGACGCGTCTTCCGTGGCGACGCTGCTTGCCGTCAAGGCTGCGATTGCGCTGATCTCTGGCGTTGTAGTGGATGCCGCCTTGCGCGCGCTGCGCCGTAACGCCCGCGTCCATGCGGCGATTCGCCGTACGGTTTTGGGTCCTAAGTCCTTTGCGGGTGAGGACGGGTCGAGGGCGGCCGATATCATCGACAGCCTCTCGGAAGCGGGGGAGAGCGCCGAGCACATTCACCGTTTGTGCGAGCGCGACCACTGCGGCTGCGAGGAGTCTCACGCCCATCACCATGGGGACGATGGCCATCATGGGCATGGCGACGATGACGATCACCGCGAGTACGCCCACCAAGATGGCGTACTCGGTAGTGGCTCCCATGGCGCTTCCGCTGCGTGCGCTTGCAACCATGGGCATGACCACGGCCATGGACATGATCACGATCACGCGCATGGCGCCGGTGCGATCAAGTCCATTGTCTTGAGCGCGCTTTCGCATACCGTGCAGGTGACGGTCTTCATCTTCATTGTCACCTTCGTGCTGGTGGCGGTTCTGGAGACCGTGGGCGAGCCCGCTATGGAGGCGTTCCTCTCTTCCAACCGCGCCTTTGCCATTTTGGGTTCCACGTTGGTGGGCATCATTCCCAATTGCTCTGCCAGCGTGGTTATCACGCAGCTTTACCTTGAGGGCGTGCTGTCGCTGGCACCCGCTATGGCAGGCCTTTTAGTGTCCGCCGGCGTGGGCTATCTGGTGCTGTTCCGCACCAACCGCAGTATGCGCGAGAACGTAGCGATTCTGATCTTGCTGTATCTGGTCGCCGTTCTTTGGGGCTTGGTGCTGATGTTGCTGGGCTTCTAGCGAGGCTTGCGGTTGGTCGCGCTTGCTTGCGCTGAATGTCCGTCTTGGGCGTCCGCTGGCATTCCGTTGTGTCTTTGCGTTGGCTCCGTTGGATGGGGGTCTACCATGGTCGATCGCACGCGTAGGGTTAGGGCTACGGGGCGAGGAGCGCCTGCCGGCAGGCGCCCGGCTGGTGGCAGGCATATGGCCGGTGGCAGGCGCGGGGCCGTTGCGGGGCGCATGGCAGGTGGCGGGCGCCGTCATCGTCCAAAATCACCGAAAGGCGCGCGTTCTTCTAAGCGTGTTGTGCTTGCTGTGCTGGCAGCGCTGCTGATTCTGGGTACGGGCGTTGCAGGGCTTGCAGGTTTGGTGGCTACGGGCAACGTCAACGTGACATCTGCTTCTAGGCCGGAAAACAAATATACGGGCGTGCTGGCGCCGTATGCGTGCGCGTCCGATGCAGATGGCGACGGGGTGGATGACCAGACCGATATCTTGTCTGCGGCGCTGCGCTATGTGCAGACCAAACCCGTGTATCGCAGCGAGTACTATTCGGGCGGGTATCCGGATGACGGCTGCGGCGTGTGCACCGACGTGGTGGCGTTTGCCCTGCGCGATGCGGGCTACGATCTGCAGGCGCTGGTGGCGACCGATATCACCGAGCACCCGGATGACTACGGACTGGACGCACCGGATCCCGCGATCGACTTTAGACGCGTGCGCAACCTCAAGGTGTTCTTTGCCAGGCATGCTGCCCAACTAACGCGCGACGTTCACGCGATCGATGAGTGGCAGGGCGGCGACATTGCGATTTTTGATTCGCATATTGGCATAGTGTCCGATCGGCGAAACGAGAACGGCGTGCCCTACCTTATCCACCATAACGCGCCCTCCCAGCTATCCTATGAGGAGGACGTGCTGGAAGGGCGCGATGATTTGGTGATGCATGTGCGGATGGGATGCGAATGAGGATGGGGTGCGTTTAAGGATGACGCCGAACGCGATGTTGGGCTGCTAGGCGATCTTGCCAAACGTGAACGCGCGGACCAGCAGGGTGATGCCCAGCACGGTGAGCGCGGCTCCAGCGAACAGCACAAGCATGTCCGTGGATTCAAGCGGGAACATGAGCACCACGATGCCTGCCAAAATCGACAGCACGCCGGAGAAGATGGCGAAGCCGCGGTTGTGGACGGCGGCGGATTCGACCAGCGTCATGACGCCTTCGATGATCCAGCCAAAGCCGGTAGCCATCACTACAAAGGTTGCGAGCGTTGCCGCGGAGAGCGCTTGGTTGCGCACCATTATGAGTCCGCCAAAGATTAGAAGCAGGCTGGTGATGATGTTGAGCGCTCGCCAGCCGCCCGGCAGCAGCGGCGTCCAAATGGCGGTGGCAAGGCGGATGATGCCCGCCACTATAAAGTAGATGCCCAGCACCACGGTGAGCACCACTAGGGTCTTTACCGGCCAGAACAGCAGCGCCAGGCCGGCGAGCAGGCCCACGGCTCCCGTGATGCCGTACAGGCGGCGCACGGTGGTGATGACGTGGTCTATCATGTTGTACTCGTCAAAATAAAAAGGATCCGCGTGGTCTAGCGAGTGCTTGTCGAAGAACGTCATGATGAGGACCTCCAATTGTACAGGTGTGTAATAATCCTCAAGTGTGGTATACCCATTTAAGAGCGTGCTAACAAATGATTGCGTCCACCAATGCTACAATCGCCTGCGACGGGACATGAGACCAAGGGGGATGCAATGCCGGCAACGCTGTACCTGGTTCGCCACGGCAGGACCATGTTTAACGAGAAGCGCGTTATCCAGGGCTGGTGCGATTCGCCGCTGACCCGCGAGGGCGAGGAGCAGGCTGCCCGCGTCGGCCGCTATTTCGCCCACGAGGGCGTCTTTTTCGACCATGCATATGCCTCAACGTTGGCGCGCACGCATCAGACCATAGAGGCGATAACCGATATGCCCTACGGGCGTGAACCGGGCCTGCGCGAGTGGTTCTTTGGCGCCTATGAGGGAGAGCGCGTCGATCTTATGCCTGCGCGCCCCTGGGGCGATTACTTTGTTCAGTTTGGGGGCGAGGGCGAGCGGGAGTTCCATGCGCGCATCTGCTCTACGCTTCGCGAGATCATGGCGCGGCCCGGACATGAGAGCGTGCTGGTGGTGAGCCATGGGTCCGCCTGCCGCGAGTTTATGCTGGAGTGGCGCGAGGGTCAGGACCTGGGTTATCCGGATGTTCCCGGCAACTGCTCTGTTATGCGCTACGCCTTCGACGGCGAGCGCTTTGAGCTGGTTCGCGTTGTGGAACAGGACGAGATGCGCGCGGTGTTGGGCGAGTAGGGCGCGTGGTGCTGTTGTGGTGCGCAGCCCGTTTGCAGAGTCGCGGCTTTAGCGCTTCGCGGCCTCGGCAGACAATCGATGCCTTCTGTAATCGTTTCTCAGTTGACCGCAATTGTGTTCTCTTTGATTTATGAGTGCCACAACACAGTTTGGGGTGCAATCGCAATAGAACCAGCGGAGCCCGTCTCTCGTGAAATTGGCGCGGGCGACGCAAGGGGTTTACTTTAAGGACTCGGTGGTACCCGAGTCCTTACTTTTGCCTTTCGTCTTCCGCGATGTGCTTACGTCGATTCCATCGTTCGGACAGCTCCAAGAGCAGCCTTGCGATGCTTGAAAGCGCTCCAAGGGCGCGAATGACTTGCAGGATTGTATCTATAGGCTTTGCTCCTCTCTTGAGAAGCGCCGCCCGCACGCGGACTCCGCCGGATCTGTCCTCATACTGCATATGCCTTTTATCTAAACGCTATAACAATGAGCATATTTGATTGCTGTTTATTGATGCTGCTCACCGGTGGCCGCTGATATTGTCCTAGAAAAAAAGACGCCGATTCCGCTTGTTGTGGAATCGGCGTCTTGCGTTGTGATTGGCTAAGCGCTGGTTGCTTACTTGCGGATTTGGTGGATGAACAGGCCGCTGCGAAGCTTGGGTTCAAACCAAGTGGATTTGGGCGGCATGAGCAGCCCTGCATCTGCCACGGCGAGCAGCTGGTCGATTCCCGTGGCGCACATGGAGAACGCGACGCCCTCGGTGCCGGCGCGACGCTCGAGCTCGTCCGTACCGCGAATGCCGCCAACAAAGCTGATGCGCGGGTCCAGACGGGGGTCGCCAATGCCCAAAATGGGCGAGAGCACCTGCTCTTGCAGGATGGAGACATCCAACGCGGAGACGGGGTCCGCCGCTGCGACCCGCTGCGCAAGCTCCTGGCCAAGCGACAGGTTCCACCATTGACCATCTGCGAACATGCCCATGCGCCCGGCTTCCTGTGGAGTTACGGGTGCATTCGCCGGCTCGACCGTGAAGCCCGCTTGGCGAACGCGCTCGACCAGCTGATCGGCACTGAGGCCGCAGCGGTCTTGGACCACGCGGTTATAGGGCAGGATGGTGAGTTGGCTTGCTGGGAACAGCACGGAGAGGAAGTAGTTGAACGGCTCACGTCCGGTGTAGGTGCCCGCCGCTTTCGCCTCTTCGCGCATTTGCTGGGCGACCTTGACGGCGCTTGCGGTTCGATGATGGCCATCTGCGATGTAGGCGCAGGGGATGTGCTGGAACATGGCCGCGATGGCCTCGACCGTGTCTGAGCGCTTGACCTCCCACACGGTTTGGCGCACGTTTTCCTCGTCCACAAAATCATAGAGCGGGGTCGCCATTTTGGCAGCGCCCAGGATCATGTCGAGTACGGGCTGGTCGCGATACGCCAGGAAGATGGGGCCGGTTTGGCAGCCCAGCGCGCGGATGTGCTCTATGCGGTCGCGTTCCTTGTCCTCGCGGGTGAGCTCGTGGCGCTTGATGGTGCCGTCTTCGTACTCGTCTACGGAACATACGGCGACCAGGCCGGTTTGCACGCGACCATCCATCTCGAGCTCGTAGATGTAGTAGCAGCGGTTTGGGTCGCGCATGTAGATGCGGGAGTCGATGCGGTCCTGCATGAGCTGGGCGGCGCGCTGGTAGACCTCCGGCGTGTACATGTCCTGGTCCGCGGGGAACTGCGTCTCCGGACGGTCGATATTGAGGAACGACAGCGGGCGGTCGACTACGTAGTCGGCGGCCTCTTTGCGGTCGAAGACGTCGTAGGGAAGCGAGGCCGCCTGCGCGGCGTGCTGCGGCAGGGGTCGTATGCAGGGAAAGGGCAATGCCTTCATGGGGGATCCTCCTTGTTGGTGGCGTTATGCCGTTTTCTCATTGTACGTGCTGCGCGACGGGCGCGCACGCGCCGCTGAGAGGGTTATTGGAAGGGTAACGTTGGCGTGGCGCGCGTTAAAAAGGAAGCAGAAGCAACAAGGACATTGGGCTGAGCCCTGGTCCTTTGGCATTCAAACGATTTTTACTTTCGAATCTCATGAAGTTGTTCAGAACGAACACATGTTCTATAATGATACAAGGGGATTTACAATAGTAATGCGAGGCGATACTATGATTCTATCCTATGCCGATAAAGAGACCGAAAGATTGGCACGAGGAGAAAGGGTGAGACGCTTTTTGCCATTCGAGCGCGTCGCTTTGCGTAAGCTGCGACAACTTGAATTAGCCGCAAGCATTAATGATCTGAGGATTCCTCCGGGTAATCGGTTGGAAATCCTTCAGGGTGATCGCTTTGGTCAGCATAGCATCAGAATAAACGATTGCTTTCGAATCTGTTTTCGATGGACATCAGCGGGTCCTCAAGATGTTGAGATAGTTGATTATCATTAAAGTGGTGATGTCGGATGATTGAATACATTGACCCCGTCTCTCCAGGGGAGCTGCTTAAGGAAGAGTTCCTTGTTCCTATGGGTATTTCTCAGTATCGTCTAGCGAAAGAGACCGGTATTCCGGCACAGCGCATTGGGCAAATTGTGCTTGGCCGCCGTTCTGTTACGGCGGATACCGATCTTCGCTTGTGCCGTTTTTTTGGTTTAACGGATGGATATTGGCTTCGTGCTCAAGCGGCTTACGACACTCAACTTGCTCGTCGTCGACTTTCCGATGATCTTGATAAGATCGTTCCTTGGGATAGTGCGGCGATGGGCTAGATGAACGGCGTTTGACGCGTTGCGGTTTTGCCTATGCGAGGCCCGATTGTGATAGCAGCAGGTCTGTAAGCACCGCCTCGACGCGCTGGATATCATCGCGCGGCACCCACTCGTTAGGCTTGTGCGCCAGCGCGAGCGATCCGGGGCCGTAGCTCATGCAGTTATGGTTTGAGCGGGTTCCCGCTATGACGGCGGTATCCGTGTAGCCGGTGAAATAGCTCACCTGCGCGGGCGCCCCCGTGGTTTGCTCGACCGTTTTGCTAAGGGCCGCCAGCAGGGGAGAGCTGGAGTCGCGCTCGATGGGAGGACGATCGCCCGTGATGCGGTAGGCGCCTTGGATGCCCGCAACCTCTCGCTGCGCCCTCTCGATTGCATCCTGAACTATCGTTTCCGCCTTCGCCGTGGTTGCCGGAGGTACCAATCGCATGTCGATCCACGTGGTGCATGCATCCGGGACAACGTAGGGTTGGTATCCGCCTTGAACCATGCCAAAGGTAACGGTCGAGGCGCCCAGCTCTGCATGGTGCGGCAGCGCCTCGATGCTGCGGCGAATGTGGCTGATTGCCTCCGCCGTTGCTGCGACGGCATCTGCTCCTTCCCAAGGCTGGCTTGCGTGCGCGGTGACGCCCTTGATATCGAGCTCGAACCATGTGCGCCCCTTATGCGCAACCTGGATCTGGTTGTCGGTGGGCTCGGTGTCCAGCACCCACTCGTCCGTGCCGACCCAGCCCGCATCGATAGCGGCTTCAACGCCGCGCATGTTGGCTTCTTCGTCCACGGTACAGATGAGCGAGAACCCACGCTCTGGTTGAGTGCCGGTATGCTCCATGGCGTCCATTAGCGAGAATAGAGCGGAGAGAGCGCAGGCAAGTCCGCCTTTCATGTCGCATGCGCCTCGCCCGTAGAGGCGGTTCTCGCGGACGGTTGCTCCTAGCGCGGGCGTGTCCGTGCTCCAGCCCTCGCCTAAGGTGACGGTATCCATGTGGCAGATGTAGACCAGATTGGGCGCGCTGCCATATCCCGCTACGGTGACGTTGAGATTGCGCCGAGTGGGGAAGACCTCGAGCTCCTTGATGGAGATATGCTTTACAAGGCATGCGGGCATGCTTGAAACGCGCTGCTCTACCAGTAGTTTGATATAGCGTTCGATCGTATCTTCTTGCGCTCCAGGATTAGAGCTATCTATACGCACCAATTGTTGCGCCAGTCGCCATGCATTCATCGGCTTCCCTTCGGTAGCAAAACAAGAGGCGTGCACGTGGCTCGCCTCTTATGATTTGCCTCCCAGTGCTTACCTTACTCCTTTTTGCGAGATGATGTACGGGAGCGTTGCAAATAGAACGTTTTTAGAAGGGTCGGCGGTCATTGATACATATCGACGTTTTCGACGCGGGGCCACAGGGCCAAGGGCGGGTGCGGAGCATGAAGTACGGCCCGACCCAACGCCGTAGTAAACGTTAATGGGCCGGGCCGTGTGAAAGTGGCGAATTGGAGAAGCCGATAGCAAGCCTGGAAACGAAAAAGCAAATCCAGGAAGCGCTACTTGATGACGCGGACGCGGTAGATCGCGGGAATCTGCTTGAGCGCCTCGATGGTAGAGGAATCCAGATGCTCGTCCGTGTCGAACATGGTGTAGGCGTTTTCGCCGGCGCTTTCGTTAACCATGCGCTGCACGTTGGCGTTATCCTTTGCCAGGATGGCGGTGATCTGGCCGATCATATTGGGTACATTGGCGTGCAGGCAGGCGATGCGGCTCGCGGCGCGCGCCTTACCCATGTTGCAGGCGGGGTAGTTGACGGAGTTGGCGATGTTGCCGTTTTCCAGATAGTCCTTGAGCTCGGAGATGGCCATGTCCGCGCAGTTGGCCTCTGCCTCGCCGGTGCCGGCGCCGGAGTGGGTGGTGATGTAGGTGTTGGGCATCAGCACGGTCTTGGGGGTGGCGAAGTCGCCGGCGAACCAGGAAAGCTTGCCGGATTCAAGCGCTGCGTGCACGGCGTCCTCGTCGATGATGGTTTCGCGCGCATAGTTGATGAGTACCGCGCCCGGAGCCAGAAGGGCGAGCTGTTCCGTACTGATCATGCCCTTGGTGTCCGCCTTGGACGGAACGTGCAGGGTTAGGTAGTCGCAGCCGCGGCACAGGTCCTCGAGCGTTCCCACGCGCTGGACGTTTTGAGACAGCGCCCATGCGTGCTCGACAGAGATGAAGGGATCGTAGCCGTAGACATCCATACCCAGGTCGACGAGGGCGTTCGCCACCTTGGAGCCCACGTTGCCCAGGCCAACTACGCCAACGCGCTTGCCCTTGAGCTCTCGGCCAACAAAGGCCTTCTTGGCCTTTTCAGCATCCGCGAGAATGTTGGGATCGTCCGCGTTGGCGCGCACCCAGTTCATGGACTGCACCACGCCGCGGCTGGACAGAATCATCATGGCGAGCACCAGCTCTTTAACGGCGTTGGAGTTGGCGCCGGGCGAGTTGAAAACCACCACGCCGCGACGGGCGTATTCCTCGACGGGAATGTTGTTCACGCCGGCGCCGCAGCGGGCGATGGCGCGGATGCCCTCGGGTAGGTCGTAGCCGTGCAGGTCGGTCGAGCGCATAAGGATGGCGTCGGCTTCTTCCGCCGTGGCTACAAAGTCATAGCCCTCTCCAAATTCCACGTCGCCGTCTTTGGTGATGTCGTCGATAGTCTTGATGTGACGCATGGTTGCAAGTCTCCTTTTGGTTGCATGGATGAGATGGAAGCTTCTGGGTGGGCCCGCCGGCACCGCTGCGCGCGGAATCGATGCGCGCAGGGTCGATGCGGGCTACAAAGATTGCTGTCCCATACAATGCAGCGATTCAAACTCGTCCATCCATGCCGCCAGCGCCCGGACGCTTTCAAGTGTGACGGCGTTGTAGATGCTGGCGCGCATGCCGCCGGCAACGCGGTGTCCCTTGATGTTGGCAATGCCGCGTTGGGCCGCGCCCGCGATGAATTCCGCGTCAAGCTCTTTGCTGGGCGTGCGGAAGGTGACGTTGGCGATGGAGCGGCTGTCCTTTTGGGCGGTGCCGCAGAACAGCTTGCTGTTGTCGAGCAGGTTGTAGAGCAGGTTCGCCTTGGCGCGGTTGCGCTGTTCCATGGCGACAAGACCGCCGGTTTCTTCGATCCAGCGGAAGATCTTGCCGCATACGTAGATACCAAAGGTGTTGGGCGTGTTGTACATGGAGCCCTTGTCTGCCTGGATGCGATAATCCATGTACGTGGGGCAATAGGGGTTGGCAGGGCTCTGCCCAATGAGGTCGTCGCGGACAATGACCACGGTTACGCCCGCGGTGCCCGCGTTCTTCTGCGCGCCGGCGTAGATAAGGCCGTAGCGCTCCACGTCGATGGGGAGCGACAAAAAGCAACTTGAGACGTCTGCCACCAGCGGAGTATCGCCGCAGTTGGGAAGCGTGTGGAACTGCGTGCCAAAGATGGTGTTGTTCTGGCAAATGTAGACGTAATCCAGGTCATCGTCCACACACGCCCGCTCAACGGCGTCGAGTGCGGGAATCCTGTCGAAATGCGTGTCCTCGCTTGAGGCGAGCACGCGGGCATCGCCGTAGCGAGCGGCCTCTTGCCAAGCCTTCTTTGCGAAGTTGCCCGTGACTACGTGTCCGCACCGGCCGCGCCGCATGAGGTTCATGGGGATGCCGGCGAACTGCAGGGTGGCGCCGCCCTGCAAAAACAGGACGCGGTAGTTTGAGGGTATGCCCATGACGCGTCGAAGCGCGGCCTCAGCATCGTCGATAATAGCCTGGTACGCGGGGGAGCGATGACTCATCTCCATTACGGACATGCCGGAGTCGCCGTATTCCGGCAGCTCGTTTTTGATTTCCTCCAGCACGCTCAAGGGCAGGGCGGCCGGGCCGGCGGAGAAGTTGTGCACGCGTGTCATCGTCAAATGACCTCCCTTGCGGGGTCCAGGAATTTTGCCTTAGTACTCTACTATAGTGGAGTATGTTCCATGTAATGAAAACGTTACCTAACATAGCAGACGGCGCCGGGAAGGTCTCGGCGCGCGATGCGGGGACGTCTTCTTTTAATAACCGCATTCATGGTAGGTTGATGGCGAATGGGGCATATCGTCTTTTTTGCGATACCGGGAACCAGAAAGTGTAAACTATCACTTGAAGGTTGAAGGTTTACTCCTGAGGGGGGGAGATATGGCGACGTATGTAACCTCGGATGCTCACGGTCATGTTCGGGCGCTTGATCGCGCGCTCGAGCTTGCAGGACCCGGTAGCGGCGACGTCGTCTACGTGTTGGGCGATATGGTTGATCGCGGGCCGGACCCCGTTGGCGTGCTGCGTCTGGTGCGCTCCCTTCCCAACGCTCGCGTGCTCATGGGCAACCACGAGCGCATGCTGCTGGATACCTTGATGAGCGAGGACGAGCGCGAGGTCTTTATTTGGGAGATGAACGGCGGGTCCACTACCGCGCGCGGCTTGGATTCGCTGGCGTCTGATGAGGCGGCCGACCTTATCGACTGGATCGCGCAACTGCCGCTTTTCGATGTGGTCGAGGTGGACGATCGCCGTCCGGGCGCCGCGGCGCGCGCGGGTGTGCTGGGCTGCGATGCTCGTCGTACCTACCTGTTGACCCACGCCGGCATAGACGCGCTTGCGGCGCGGGCGTATCTTGCGATGGCCGGCACGGCTGGATCCGCGGGGGCTTTTTCAGACGCCGCGGGTTCCAGCGTTGCATCGGGCGCAGACGTGGCGACGCTGCGCGATATGATGGCGAGGCAGTCTGCCGACGACCTGCTGTGGATACGTTCCGAGTTTTGGGGAGCGCCTACGGGCCTTGTGGGTCCGGACGGGCGCGGACCGGTTGTTGTGGCGGGGCACACGCCATCGATCTTGCTGCGTCGCTACGCAACGTTGATGGGCGGCACCGGCGCACATGAAGGTATGTACGGATGCATGGTGGAGGTTGGCGCCACCGCAAGCACCTTTGGCGAGGCGGACCGCATCTGCGTGGATTGCGCTGCGGCGACGGGCTATCCTTCTGGCCGCGTGGGCGTGATGCGTCTTGAGGACCGCCGCGTGTGGTATGCGGAGGTTCGCGAGGGCGAGTAGGGGCCCGCGGCAGAACAGGCGGCGCCGCTTATCTCAATCGAGTTGCTGATGCCGGGGTAAGGTTTCCTTGACCTGCCCTTACAGGCCAAAAAGATAGGCTAACGCCTCATCCCAGCTCTCTTCCACAACGGACCATGTGCCGTCGGCATCCTGTTGGAGGTCGAGCACGATGGTGGTTTCATACATTTCGTTGCTGGCGGCAAGGGCCTGCAGATAGGTGTCTGTGAAGATCTGGGCAAATTCCTCGTCCGTAGTGTCTGCCAGACCAGGGTCCGCCGCCGCCTGGTCCAGCAAATCAGACCAAAGGCCGACAAGCTCAAAGCCATCCCTTGCGGTGACGTTGACGTAGGCGTAGCCCTCTTGGTCCGCGATAAACACGCCATCGTCCTCATATTCAAGCCCCAGAACGGACCATGTTGCGTAAAGCGCGGGATCGCAGCCCTGCATGTATGGGGCAAGCTCGGCGTCATCGTTGACATACTGGGTGAATAGATCTGCGATCGCGGCGGCGTCCTGCTCGTTTTGGCTTGCAAGGGCGTCCATCTTGTCCTCGACCGCGGTCCACGCCCGCTGCTGATCGGGCGTGTAGCCCTGGTCTACGCCGATGTTGCTGGCGGGTGAGCCAAGCGAGCCGTACATGCGCGATGCGACGGTTATGCTGAGGATTATGAGTATTAGGACGAGGAGGGACAAAACGGTGCCGATGATGCCGGTAATCTTGCCGGCGGTAAGGGCTCCGCTGTATTCTGCGCGACGGGCCGACCGGATTGCCAGGGCTATTGCCGCAATACCCATGATGGTGCTGATGATGGGCAAAAAGCACAGAAGGATAGAAGCGATGCCAAAGATGAGCGCCGGAACACCGGTGCTTTTTGCCGCGGGCACCGGCTGCTGCGGGGCGGGCGGGAACGTTTGGGGCGCGGCTGGCGCGGGCCCGGGCTCGGGACCCGGCAAGGGAGCGGCTGGCGCGGGCGCCGTCGGCACGGGGGCCTGGGGCGCACGGTTTGTCGGGGCGCCATCGCTTGCCTTTGGTGGCAAGCCGCTTTTTGCCGATACGCTGCCAACGGTGTTCCAAGGGTTTCTATCTGCGGATGTCTTACCTGGTTGGTTCATGGCTTCTCGCCTTACGGGTTATGCGGCGCTGCGGCCGGCGGGAGCATCATTGTTCTATAGTAGCGATGCCGGGCGCGTTTGCGTATAGGGCCCCGGCCCAGCGGTGGCTTTTCGCAGCATGCCGCTTTGCCCGGTGAGTCGATCAACCAAACGGATTGCGCTCGCGGGTGATGGCGCGGCGGATGTTGATGTATTCCAGCACGATCAGCACCAGCAACAGCAGCATCACCAGAAGGTAGCTCAACACGGCGCCCATCAGCTTGAGCGTCGCCACCAAGATGAGCGGCGCCACAACGCTGGCGGCAAAGGCGATGAGGTAGAGCTTCATGACATCGTCCTGGCGACGCAGCACGGTAATGATGGCGTAGAGAAAGTCGATGGCCGCGGTGATGCCGCCGGCGGCGATCATAAGCAGGGCATGGTTGCGGAATCGCTCGAAGTTCACGCCGTACATGAAGCTCATGATGGGAATGCCGATGGACCCCATGAATAGCGCGGTCGCTACCGTGATTCCCAGGATGACCGCCATGACGGCAAACACCACCATGTCAAAGCGACGGCGCTTGCGCGGGTTGGACCAAATGCTTGCCAAGCGCAGCATCTGAGGTTTGTAGACAAAGCCAATCGCCAGCAAAATACCCTGCGCAGGGAAGTACAGCGCGTTGAAATAGAGCTGGTTTTCATAGGGCAGCATGCCCTCCATCACAAACTTGGGCATGCTCTCGATAAGGTTGAATAAAAACAACGCCGCAAACAGCGGGAAGCATTGGCGAAGCAGGGAACCCACCTCGCCCATATTCCAACGGTGCGACTTTTCCGTCTCGAGCAGGGCCAGGGGAGCGGAGACCAAGACCAGCGACGCGCAGGCGACCACGGCCATCGCGACGGACGCCACCGCCAAGTTGCGCGTGATAAAGAGCGCCACGGAGAACACGGCCGCCACCGCGACCGAGCGCAGCGCCTGGCTGATGCCGGCAAGATAGAGCTTGTCCGCTTGCTGTAGGCGCCCCTCGTACACATCCGCTAGGCCGTCGACCATCTTATATATGTAGACGCCCACGGAGACGGTCATCATGTAGGGCTCGTATCCGCGCAGCGTGCAGTACAAAATACCGGTGACCAGCGCCAGCATGCTGGTGATCCAGCGATTGATTTGATAGGACGAGAACGAGTTGACCTCGTCTATGTCCGACACCTGGTAGTTGCGCACGCCGTAGTTGGCGGCGATCATAAGCAGCGTGCCGGTGACAAACGCCATGGAGAACATGCCCGCCTGCTCGGTGCCCACCAACTGCGTGCTTACAACCGTGAGCAGGGGAAACACCATGCCCCATACGCCTATGCCCACCGTGTTCCACAGGTAGTCGCGCTTGGTGCTGTGCGATTCGTACTCGGCTTCCTGCTCACTGAGCGAACCCTCGTAGATTGATTGCAGCAGGCGGTTCCACCACTGGTTGACCATGCGCGCCACAAAGGTTTGCTCGCGGTCCGGCCGCCGGCGCTGGTCGCGTCCCGTGCCGCGCCTTGATGCGGTGGAGGGGCGGGACCCCTTTGTGACGGTGGCGCGCCTGCTTTGCGGGCTGCCCACAACTATATCGCCGCGCCTCGCCATGCGTTCGCGGATGATGTCCAAAGGAGTGTTTGCCACGCTAGCCCGCCTTGTCCTCGTCACTTTGTTCTTATCGATCTCATCACGCCGGCTTGTACGTTACTTGCTTGCTGAGATGTTTGGCAAATCATTATAGTTTCGCCAGAAATGTGGCGCGCGACAATACTATTGGGTAACAACAAATGTTGCTCGTCCCAAGGCCGCGCGGAGTGCGCTATCCTTTTGCACGTTTTATACGGTACCGGCGCGACAAGCTGCGAGTTAGCCGCGTCGCCGGACAGTGTTGGGGACTCTGTATGGATTTTGTCTCGTTTGTTTTGGCCCTTGTGCCCATTTTGTGGCTCGTTGTCATGCTCTTGGTATTCAAGTGGCCCACGTGGAAGGCCGCTATCGGCTCTTTTGTGGCGTCGTTTCTGCTCGCCGTGGCGTACTGGCATATGCCGGTTGACCAGGCGGCCACCGCAAGCCTTGAGGGTTTTCTCATGGCGCTGTGGCCGATTGTGCTGGTTATTATCGCCGCGGTGTTTACGTATAACCTGTGCGTCAAGACCGGCGCTATGGACGTTATCAGCCAGATGATCACCTCTATCTCTAGCGATCGTAGGATTTTGGCGCTGTTGGTGGCATGGTGCTTTGGCGGCTTTATGGAGGGCATGGCTGGCTTTGGCACCGCCGTCGCCATTCCCGCCGGCATGCTTGCCGCGCTTGGCTTCTCGCCTATCCCCGCGGTGCTGATGTGCCTGCTCGCTAACGGCGTTCCCACCCCGTACGGCTCCATTGGCATCCCCACGGTGTCGCTTGCCAACTTGGTGGGGCTTGATTCCGCGCAGCTGGCGTCTACTCAGATGCTGCAGCTTTCGCCATTTTTCCTGATCGCCCCGTTCTTGATTGTGTACGTGGCGGGTGGCTCTTCGCTTTCCGGCGACGCTTCTGGCGCCAAGGTGGGCTTTGCCGATCGCTTTAAGGGCGTTTTGCCGCTTACCCTGGCCTCTGCCGTGGCGTTTGTCTTGCCCACCTATGCGGTCGCCACGTTTGTTGGTCCCGAGCTCTGCGTGGTTGTGGGCAGCATCTGCTCGCTGGCGGTCACCGCCCTTATGGCTATGCGCACGGAGCGCTCCGGTAAGCTGGACAGCGCCTTTCATATGGAGGCTTCCGCCGGGCAGGAGCTGGATGCGCGCTCCGCATTCAAGGCGTGGTCGTGCTTTATCTTTATCTTCATCCTGCTGCTGGGCACCTCTAAGCTGGTGCCGCCCGTGAACGGTTTCCTGGCGCAGTTCGCCACCACCGTCACTGTGTTTAACGGCGATAACCCCGGGTCGCTTACCTTCTCTTGGATCAACACCCCGGGTGTGTGGATATTCCTGGCCGCGTTTGCCGGCGGTCTTATCCAGGGCGCGAGCCTGCGCACCATGGGCGGGGTGCTGGTTGCCACCGTCAAGCAGATGATGCCCACCGTGATTACCATGCTTTCCGTTTTGGGTTGCGCCAAGGTGATGGGTTACTCCGGCATGATCTCTTCCATCTCTTCATTCTGCATTGGCGTGGCCGGTGCGTTCTTCCCGCTGGTCGCTCCTTGGATTGGTATGGTCGGCACTTTTGTCACCGGCTCCGGCACCAGTTCCGGTATGTTGTTTGGCCAGGTGCAAAGCGAGGCGGCCCAAGCGCTTTCCGCCGACCCCTACTGGATGGTGGCCTTGAACTCGCTGGGCGTCGCCGCCGGCAAGATGCTCTCGCCGCAGACGCTGGCTATTGGTCTTGCCGCCGTGCGCGTCACCGGCAAGGATGCCGAGCTTCTCAAGGCCGTTCTGCCGTACGCCCTGGCGTTTCTGGTTGGTATGAGCGCGCTTGCCTTTATTGGCGCCTAGCGGTTCCCGTCTCATTTGATCTTGAATCCAAGCTGCCTGCATCTAGTTCTAAATAAATATCAAGGCTCTCAAAACCCCGTCGGCTTCCCCTTGGGCGCCGGCGGGGTTTTCTCATATGTGGTGACCTTGCGCAGGTGGAGGATGGCGATTCAAAAGATGTTAACCTGTTAACAACAACCCGTAAGATGTTAATGTGTTAACAAGTAGATGAAAGGAGGCGGCGGTGGATCAAGGGGACGAGAAGGAGCAGGAGAGGTTCGAGGACTTCGTAGGCGTGATTTCCGCCCTGTCGAAGGAGATCCAGCGCATCAAGATGGTCGAGGCGGCAAAGCTTGGCATCAAGGGCGCTGACGTGATGCTGCTCTACCAGCTGGCACGCCACCCGCAGGGGCTTACCAGCGCGGAGCTCGCCCGGCGATGCGGCGTGACGCGCGCCGCCGTCTCCCGCGCGCTGGCCACCCTAGAGGATAAGGGGTTTGTCACGGTGCAGCCGGATCCAGGGACCGGCAGGTATCGCGCGGCGGTGATGCTCTCCGCTCGCGGTGCCGCCGCTATGGAGTCCGCAACTCAGATCATCGACCTCGTGGTCAGCGAGTCCGGCGATGCGGTGTCCGAGCGCAACCGCTCGATCATGTACTCGTCACTTTCGACCATTCTCGACCAACTCAAAAAGATCTCGCGCGACTAGCGCTCGCGCGCAATGAACCCAGGAGGTACATCCATGCCCGTACGTATCATTGCTGATTCCGCCTGCGACATGGCGAGCGCCGATCATCCGCAGCTCACCGTTTTGCCGCTGACCGTTGCCTTTGGCACCACCGTGTACCAAGACGGCGTCGATTTGAGCCATGAGCGCTTCTACGAGCTGCTTATCGAGGGCGACGAGCTGCCCAGCACCGGCCAGGTGAACCCGTATGCCTATACGCAGGCGTACGAGGAGGCCGTCGCTGCGGGAGAGGACATTGTGGTCATAGCCCTCTCGTCCAAACTCTCCGGCACGCATCAAAGCGCCGTGACCGCCGCCGCGCAGATCGATGCGTCCGTGCGCATTGTGGACACGCAAAGCGTTACGGTTGGCGAGCACATTTTGGTGAAGTACGCGCTGCAGCTGGTGGACCGGGGGCTTGATGCCCAGCAGATCGCCGACGCCGTTGAAGCCGCGCGCGACCGCGTGGTTGTCATCGGCCTGCTCGATACCCTTGAGTACCTGCGTCGCGGCGGCCGAATTTCCGGCGCGATGGGCGCGGTGGGCGAGATGCTTTCCATCAAGCCCGTGGTCACCGTTGAGGACGGCGAGGTCCACTTGATGGGCAAGGCGCGCGGATCCAAGAACGGGCGCAACCTGCTGACTAAGAAGATCGAGGAAGTGGGCGGCGCTGACTTCTCCATGCCTATCGAGCTTGGTTACGCCGGTTTGGACGATAAGCTGTTGCGCAAATACATCGCGGACAGCCGCGCGCTGTGGGAGGAGTATCCCGGGGAGGAGCTGCCCGTCCACTCCGTGGGCGCGACCATCGGTACGCATGTGGGGCCCGGCGCCATCGCGCTGGCGTTTTTCAAGAAGGCATAGAACCTGTCGGGGAACCGTGTCGTAGCGTGTTGCCTTAAGCGAATAGCCTTGTTTCCGGCGAATGCGAGCCCGCACGGGGATTCTTCGGTATCATCTACCAAGGCATCCCCGTGCTTTTGCATGCGCTAGCATGGTGGGGTCTTTTGCAGGGATGAAGGGGGAACCATGATCAAGGCCGCGTTTTTTGACATCGACGGCACGCTGCTTAGCTTTAAGACGCATAAGATGCCGGAATCGACCAAGCGGGCGTTGGCGACGCTGCGCGAAAAAGGGATTTTGACCATAGTCTCCTCTGGTCGCCCCACCTACCAGCTGCCCCCGTGCATCAAGACCGGGTTCGACTCCTACATCACCTTGAGCGGCCAGCTGTGCTATGACGCAGACGGCGTCTTTCGCTCCAACCCCATTTCCAAAACTGGCGTGGCCAGCGTGGTGGAGCAGGTCAAAAGCGGTTGCTACGAGGCCCTTGTGCTGCAGGGCGACAGGGCGTTTTGCAGCAAGCTCACCGATGACGTGGCGGAGGTGGCGCGCGCTGCCGGCCTTGAGTACGAGCCCGATGACATCGATCGCACCTTCGATGCCCCGGTGTATCAGTTCTGTGCGTTTTTGGGACAGGACCGCGAGCATATCATCACCGACGCCATTCCGGATGTCGCCACCACGCGCTGGACGCATCTGTTCTGCGACATCATGCCCGCAGACGGCGGCAAGATTCATGGTGTCCGGGCGGCGTTTGAGCGCTACGGCATCTCGCCGCAAGAAGCGATCGCGTTTGGCGACGGCGAGAACGACCTCTCTATGTTTGAGGCCGTCGGTACCGGAGTTGCCATGGGAAACGCCTGGGACACGGTGAAGGAGCGCGCGGATTACGTTACAACCTCGGTGGACGATGACGGTATTTGGAAGGCATGCGAGCACTTTGGCCTTCTGTAGCCCATCGGCCTCATTTCGCCCATGTTCCTCTTCGGAGAACGGCTGAGCGCTACGTTCAGTTCTGCGACACCTCTACGCTGACCTCCTCGCTTGACAGCCAGCGTCGCCAGGTTTCCTACCTTAAGGCGTTTACCAACAAGGTGCTCCAGAATGCAACGGGCGACCCCGCGGCCCTGCTGAGCCTGTACCAGACAGCACAGGACTACACCTGGACCAACCTTGGCTTTGATCAGTTCTCCTATTTGGCAAACACTATGCTGGCGAAAGGCATGACTTCCTTTGACGTGGTCACCCTGGCTGGCGAGATGGGCGAGGGCGAAACCTATGCGGAGTTCCATCTTAATCAGGATGCGGTTTACCAGACCGTGCTAGATACGTATTACACCCCGGTGGACGAGTAAACTTGCGTATGCAAAGGCCCCGTGCATGAAAGCGTGCACGGGGCCATATTTTGCGCGGTTGGTAGATTCACGTCCGTTCTCATCCAGGCTCTGCGCATTAGTCGGCTTGGCGGTCCTATAGAGCTGCGTCAGTGACAGGGGAGTCCCCAAGGCAGTCCGGGCATATGCCGGTGAACAGGGTACTGTGATCGATGCCGGCAAAGCCCGTTTGCGCACCGCATGCCTCATCAAGGCCAAGGTCATAGGCGAGCGGAACGTCTTGCACTCGTCCGCATTTTCTGCAAAGAATGTGCGCGTGCCCGTCCGACCTCCAATCAAAGCGGTTGCCGCCCGGCGTTTTGACCGAGCTGATGATCCCCGCTTCTTCAAGAAGGTTGAGATTGCGGTACACGGTGCCGCGGCTGATTTTCTCGTCCTGCTGGCGTACGTCCAAATAGATATCGTCCGCTGTCGGATGATCATCGTGCGCGCGAACGGCGTCGAGCACAAGCGCGCGCTGGCGCGTGTTGCGTCTCTGCACACCCATGGTGACCCCTTTCGATGCATCTATACCGCCCCGGTAGCATAAGCGTGCGTCGTAGCGCGACGCGCGGGCAGTGCGATGCAAATAATAAATGTCATAACCTCACTTGTATATTTCAACAGAATTCGGTCCGTATCTCAAGTTTCTGCTTGACATCTCCTTGTGCCTACTCATAATAAGACTCAGTACTAATAATGACAGCAAACAGCTGTGATGAGAGGAGACTAATTATGTCGCTTATCGGAAAAGAGATCGCTGATTTTTCCGTCCAGGCCTATCAGAACAACGAGTTCCGCACCGTCACCAAGGACGACGTCCTGGGCAAGTGGTCGCTGTTCTTCTTCTATCCCGCTGACTTCACCTTTGTGTGCCCCACGGAGCTTGAGGACCTGGCGAACAAGTATGCGGAATTCTCCGCTGCCGGTTGCGAGGTGTACTCCGTTTCCACGGACACGCACTTTACCCACAAGGCCTGGCATGAGACCTCTGAGCGCATCGGCAAGGTAGCCTATCCTATGCTTGCCGACCCCACCCACGCGCTTTCCCGTGACTTCGAGGTGCTCATTGAGGAGAACGGCTTGGCCGAGCGCGGCGCCTTCATCGTCGATCCCCAGGGCAAGATCCAGGTGTACCAGGTGAACGCCGGCGGTATCGGCCGTAATGCGGACGAGCTGTTCCGCCTGCTTCAGGCAGCCCAGTTTGTCGCCGAGCACGGTGACGAGGTGTGCCCGGCTAAGTGGCAGCCCGGCGCCGAGACCCTTAAGCCCTCGCTTGACCTGGTGGGTCAGCTGTAAGGAGAGCCTTCTTCGAGGGTATTCGCGATGCGCTTGCTCGACGCGATTTCGCACATGAGCCCCCTTGGGGCAAATACACGATCCTAAGAGGGGCCGCGGTGGGGAAGAGATCCCTCGCCGCGGCCCCTTTGCCGGGCGGGCGCCGTTATGGCTGCTTTCCCGGCTTATAACGTTGGAGGACCAATCTATGGACATCGATAAGCTCTATGATGCCGTCATCATTGGTGGAGGGCCTGCCGGCCTCACCGCTGCAATCTATCTCGCCCGCGCACGTTACCGCGTGCTGGTTGTTGAGAGGGATCATTTTGGAGGCCAGATCACCATTACCGATGAGGTGGTGAACTATCCCGGTGTGTACGCCGCCAGCGGCTCGCAGCTCACGGAGACCATGAGACGCCAGGCCCAGGCCTTTGGTGCCGAGTTCATGCTCGCGGAAGTGACGGGCTTTGATCTGGATGGCGATGTCAAGCGGGTGAAGACCTCTAAGGGCGATATCCCCTGTTTCGCAGCCCTGCTCGCTACGGGCGCCAGTCCTCGCAGCGTTGGTTTTGCGGGCGAAGATGAGTTTCGCGGCCACGGCGTCGCCTATTGCGCCACGTGCGATGGCGAGTTCTTCACCGGCAAGGACGTCTTTGTTGTTGGCGGCGGTTTCGCCGCGGCGGAGGAGAGCGTCTTTCTCACCAAGTACGCGCGCCACGTCACCGTTTTGGTGCGCGAGGATGATTTTACCTGCGCGCCCGCTGCCGCCGAGGAGGCGAAGCGCAACAAGAAGATCACCGTGCTCTACAACACCGAGGTGGTTGAGGCGACGGGTGATTCCGCGTTGCGTACCCTGCGCTACCGCAATATCAAGACCGGCGAGGAGGGCGTCTACCGCGCAGATGACGGCGACACCTTTGGCATCTTTGTCTTTGTTGGCTACGCACCCGCGACCCAGCTGGTCAAAGGCATCGCCGAGCTTGATCCCTTTGGCTACGTGCTGACCGACGAGCACCAGATGACCTCTGCAGACGGACTATTTGCGGCGGGAGACGTGTGCGTGAAGAGCCTTCGCCAGGTTGCCACAGCGGTAGGGCAGGCGGCGCAGACCGCAACGGATATGGAGCGCTATCTCAAGGCCGCGCAGGAACGTACCGGTCTTGTGCCCGCGGCGCCGGCGGGACGCCCCGTGGCTGCTACCGGGAGTGCATCCGGTGCTGGTGCGGGCGCGGGCGCAGAGCCCGGCGCGGCGGGTTCGCGGGCAGGCGCTGTCGCCGGCTCCTCGTCCTTGTTTGACGACTCCATGCTTGCGCAGCTAAATACCGTATTCTCCCGTATGGAGCGCTCTTTGGTGTTGCGGCTGCATACAGACGGATCCGATCTGTCTTCCGAGCTTCGCGCGTATATGGACGAGATTTGCGGCCTTACGGACAAATTGCATCTGGAGGAGGCGGAGGCGGCTACGGACTCGCCGGCGGGCGAGGGGCTTCCCTACGTTGAGGTATGCGACGCCGAGGGGAACCCGCTGGGTTTAGCGTTTCATGGAGTTCCGGGCGGCCACGAGTTCACCAGCTTTGTGCTGGGCCTCTATAACGCCGCAGGGCCCGGTCAGCCTATCGCCCAGGATGACGAAGCGCGGATCTCAGGGCTGGTGGACGAGGTTTCCATCAAGGTACTTGTGTCGCTTTCTTGCACCATGTGCCCGGAGACGGTCGTGTCCGCACAGCGCATCGCTGCAGACAATCCACGCGTAACGGCGCACGTGTTCGACGTCGCGCACTTCCCGCGGCTCCGCGAGCGGTATAACGCCATGAGCGTGCCGTGCGTGGTGGTCGAGCGCGGCGGTGCCGAACGCGTGTCATTTGGCAAGAAGAACCTAAGCCAGATGCTCGACGTGCTGGGTCAATAGCGGACCTCGAACCCCTTGCTGTCCGTCTGCGGCGTGCGGTCCTGCTCCTCGTCCAACCAGATGCGGTTGTTAAAGCGGCGGTAGTAGGCATGGACGGCATCTAGGTGCGCGGCAATGGCGGCGGGCGGCCCCTGGATCTCCATCTCAACCGATCCGTCGCTGTTGTTGCGTACCCATCCGGTGAGGTTAAGTTGGTTGGCGATGCCTTGATTGGTCCAACGGAAGCCCACGCCCTGGACGGTGCCTATAAAGCGCAGGTGCAGGCGTAGCTGAGCGGGTTCGCTTTGGGCCTCGCCGGTGTCGCAGCTTTGGTCTGACGCCTGGTGCAGCCGTGCAAGGAGACTTTCCTCTACAGGACTGCGCTGGTCCGCTTTGCTGGGGCGGTCCTCGTCACCCAGGTCATATTTGGATGAGCGGGATACGATTCGGTCGATAAATCCCATGCGGCGCCTCCCTGCGTCTTACTGGTCTTGTTTGTCGCTGGGGAAGACCACGCCCGCCTGGCGGCGTGCGGCGTCCATGATCTCAAGCGACTCCAGGCTTATGGCTTGCAGGTCGCCCACGCTACCCAGCCAACCGGCGGGTGCGTCGGCGGCGTGGGCGCCTGCTTGCGTAGCCAGCACGGCGTCGATGAAATCATCCAGCTCATAGGCCATGGTGTTGGGGCAACCGGGCAGCTCAAGCGCACTTGCGGTGGTCGAGGTGCTGGAATACCCAACGCTGTCGGCCGCCTTGGTTTCGCGAAGGTCGATGCGCGCGTTCGAGGGCATCGACACCCCGCTGAACGTGAGCGTGCCCAGTTCGCCCTCTATTTGGTTTTCGGCCAAATCAGAGGTGATCTTGGAGTAGTGAAGCGTCGCTATGTGACCGGGGTAGCTTGCGCAGATCACGCCCGCGCCGTCTATGGCGCCTCCCGTGATGCCTCGTGTGTCATCGTCCAAAAGGGCCGCTGTGCACTGCACGGTTTGGGGCTTACCAAACAGGGCGACCAGTGGTTCCACGCAGTAGACGCCGATGTCCATAAGCGCGCCGGATGCCATGGCGCAATCGAAGATGTTGGTGCGGCGGCCCGCCAGCACGTCCGTATAGCGCGAGGAGTATTTGCCAAAGCGCAAGGTGGTGCGGCGGATGGTGCCCAGGCGCGGCAGGGCGTCGCGGATCTGGCGCAGGGCCGGGTCGTGAAGGGGGCGCATGGCTTCGAGTGCGACCACGTTGTGTTTTGTCGCCTCGTCAAAGAGCTCGGAGGCTTGGTGTTGGTTTGCGCAGACTGGCTTTTCGACCAGCACGTGCTTGCCCGCGCGAACGCAAGCGAGCGCCTGGCTGTAGTGAATGGCGTTGGGGGAGCCTATGTATACGGCGTCGACGTCAGATGATGCCGCGAGATCTTCAACGGAAGAGAACCCGCGATCGCCACCGTGTGCCTGCGTGAAGGCCTCCGCGCGCTGGGCGTCGCGCGAGCAGGCGCCCACAAAGACGGCGCGCGGGTTTGGTTTGAGCACCTCCAACAGACTGCTGGTTATCATGCTGGTGCCGATGGTGGCGATGCGAATCATGGCGGCTCCTTTGGTCTGGTTGGGTCTAGTCGGCGTCTCCCTCGACAAATCCCGTGTCGATGTCAAGTGTACCCGAGTCTGCCGCGCTGGTTGCCAGCTGGTCGCAGCGCTCGTTGAGCGGGTGGCCCGCATGGCCCTTGACCCACATGAACGTGACCCGATGGGGCTCCTTTGCGGCAAGCAGGCGCTTCCACAAATCGATGTTCTTCACCGGCTTTTTTTGCGAGGTCTGCCAGCCGCGGCGCTGCCAGCCTTCGACCCAATGCTTGTTGAAGGCGTTGACCACGTACTGCGAGTCTGAGTGCAGCTCTACCTCGCATGGGCGCTTGAGGGCCTCCAGTGCTACGATTACGGCGAGTAGCTCCATGCGGTTGTTGGTGGTGCGCTCGTAGCCGCGCGAGAGCTCCAGCACGTGCTCTTTGCCGGATGGGGTGACGCAGCTTAAAACCGCTCCGTAGCCGCCGCGCCCCGGGTTGCCTCGCGCCGCGCCGTCCGTGTAGACGATAACCCTCACCAGTTCCTCCTTAGTTGCCGTGTTCAAGGTCAACCATTCTACCCCTTGCGTATGCGTTCGGTGCTAAAACGTCTTTTCCAATCAGCCGCGCATACAGCGGGTCATCGGAAATCTTTAGAATAGTTTCCTTTGTGCAACTATTTGGGTAAAAATGATGGTAATCTCGATGCATATAATGAAACGCCGTTGCGTCGGACTGCGACTCGTTCGCCGCGGCGCATCGAGCTTGCTTTAACGGGAGGCCCTCATGTCGAAGACCGCCATCAAGATCTGCCCCAAGTGCTCTGGTATCAAGGGTAAGCACCTTAAAGAGGTTTTGACTAAAGATGATTATTCATGCGGTTGCTTTGGTAAATGCCTAAAGAAGAATCCCGAGCTCGAAGGCAAGGCCTATGCACGCATCAACGGGAAGCTGGTGGCCTGCGATTCGCGCAAAAAGCTCATCAAAAAGATGGTGGCCGCGGTAGCGTAGAGGGGGGGGTCACGGAGCGGAATAGCGCCTACCGGCCCCTCTTTGGCCGAATTTGGGCTTTTGGGACGCCTGGATTTCTTGATAGCTGTTGGCGCGCGAGGCTACGTTGATAGGGTTGAGCGCCTTTTTCCGTGGGTATATTGGACGCTATGTATCAATCTGTCCTAAAACGGATGAAGGAGTGGACCGACGGTGGCCCAGGGTAACGACGATTTCAACAATGACGATTTCCAAGACATGCTCCATAGCATGTTTGGTTTTTCTGAAAATGGATTTGGATCGGGCTTTGGCGGCTCGTCCTCATCTGATGCTCATGACGGACCCATTCCCGTTGATGCGGTTATCGATGGGGAGGAGCGCCGCGCTGGGTCCGGTGGCTCTGCTGCTGGCAAGGGTTCCAGCAAGGGCGGTTCCGGTTCCTCCCGTCACGGTGGAAGGCACCGCGGGCGCCGTGCGCCCAGTCCCATCGCCCAGCGTATAGCGCAATGGAGCCGCCGCGCGTTTATAGCGCTTGTCATCTTGCTGGTCGTGGCTTTGGTTGCGGGTTACTGGTGGTTCCATCCCGCCCTCAACTTACAAAGCCCCGGTGTTTGGATGTGGGTTCTGGTTATCGCCATGGCCGCTATCTTCGGCTTCAAGATCGCCGCGCTGAGATCCGAGAAGCATGAGAAGCTCTTCAACCGCTTGGTCTTTGTTCCCGCCGCCGTCATCGTCCTATTCTTCCTTGGCGTGCTGTGGGGCGAGCCGTTCATGCCGGGTAACGCCGAGCGCTACGCGACCGTGCTTAACACCACGGACGGAGACTTCGCCAAGGACATCGAACAGGTGGATTATTCCGAGGTCCCGGTTATCGACCGCGATTCCGCCGTGCTGCTTGGCAACCGCGCCATGGGATCTATTCCTGAGTACGTGAGCCAGTTCGAGATCAGCCCCGCCTACAGCATGATCAACTACCAAGGACGCCCGGTGCGCGTGAGCCCGCTTACGTACGCGGACCTGTTCAAGTGGTTTTCCAACCGCAGCCAGGGCATTCCCGCATACGTGCTGGTTGACATGGTGACCCAGGAGGCAGAGGTAGTCCGTTTGAAGGACGCCATCAGGTACAGCGAGTCCGAGCCCCTGGCGCGCAATATCGACCGCTACGCGCAGCTGAAGTATCCCACCTACATGTTTGACCAGAAGTCCTTCGAGCTGGATGAGGAGGGGACGCCCTGGTGGGTGTTCCCCGTGCAGAAGCGCACCATCGGATTGTTTGAAGGAACAACCGTGAGCCGTGTGGTGCTCGTTAACGCGTGCACGGGCGAGACCGAGGACTACGCCGTTGAAGACGTGCCTAGCTGGGTTGACCGTGCCTACCCCAGCGACCTGCTGATCCAGCAGTACAACTGGAGCGGCGCCTACGCTAAGGGCTGGCTCAACTCCTGGTTGGGACAGCAGGGCGTGGTGCGCACAACGCCGGGCACTGACGGCCAGCTTGGCTACAACTACCTTGCGCAGGGCGAGGATATCTACCTATATTCCGGCGTGACCTCCGTTACCGCTGATAACTCCAGCGTTGGCTTTATCTTGGTGAACCAGCGTACCGGCGAGTCGCATTTCTATTCCGTGCCGGGCGCGACCGAGGATTCCGCCATGGCTTCTGCCGAGGGCCAGGTACAAAACCTTAAGTACCAGGCGACCTATCCGTTGCTGCTGAACGTCTCCGGACAGCCCACCTACTTTATGGCGCTGAAGGACAACGCCGGTTTGGTCAAGATGTATGCCATGATCAACGTGCAGCACTACCAAAGCGTCGCGACCGGCTCCACCGTTGCGGCGACCCAAGAGAGCTATCTGTCTATGCTTGCTGCCGATGGCACCTTAAGCGAGGATGAGGCCGCCGCATCCGGTGCTGAAGAGAAGGCCTCCGGCAAGATCGCAAGCATCGCGCAGGCCGTCATCGACGGTAACTCCCATTTCTACGTGACACTTGAGGGCGATGATGCCATCTACGACTTCGCTCTGCCCGATATGTTGGATATTGTTCGCTACCACGTTGGCGATGCCATCGAGTTCTCGTATGCCAAGCCCGTCGAGGGCGATGATGCGGAAACCGACGACGCGGCGACGCGTCAGGTTACCAAGTTCGGAGCCACCCGAGCGACCACGCAGGGCAAGGATTCCGATGAGGCGTCGCCCGAGGCTGATGCCTCCGACGCCGCCGCCACGGCGTAGATGAAGCACGCCTTCGCGCGGAAACACACGGATTTTTGAGGCCCGCAGCCCTCTCCATGTTGCAATGGGGAGGGCTGCGGGTTTTGTCGGAGGCGGTGCGCGACGTCATTATGCACGCGGGCAATTTGCGAACTGCCGATTCTAATTCTTTCATACAGGCGGAGTTCATGAAATAAAGCCGTCAGCGTTTGGTGTGGCAATTGAAACGCTTCAGGTGGGCATGGGATTATTTCCATAGACTTGATAGTTCTTCCGAGTGAGATGGCGAGGCCGCGCCTGGGACTATTTGACTTGCTATTCTTCGTAATGTTGGAGACAAACTATATCTAAACGTTAGATATATAACTATCGTAGCTGCGTGAAATCCCTTCCGATGCCGGTTTCAGATGGGCGACAACGGCATATCGTGCGGCATTTGCTCATGTATAAGCTTGGAGTTACCCACCTCGTGGCCCTCATTGACCATACTGATCGAGAGTGCCTTCGCCCGCGAGGCCGTCGTGGGTGAGTATCATGACAAGCGTACGCTTTTAACAGGTGGGAGGCCTTATGGAATGCATTCGCTGGGGTATTCTGGGCGCGGGCTCGATCGCGCATCGCTTTGCCGCGGCGCTCGAGCGCGTCGAGGGCGCCGAGCTTGTGGCGATCTCTGGTAGGAACGCGGAGCGACTCTCCGCTTACGCTGAAAAGCATCGCGTTGACATGGGCAAGTGCTATGCGAGTGCAAGCGATAATGGATGGAAAGCGCATGAGCGCTTGCTGTTGGATGACGACGTGGACGCCGTGTACATAGCTCTGCCTCACGGCTTGCATGCTACTTGGAGCTGCCGGGCGCTGTCGGCCGGCAAGGCAGTGCTGTGCGAGAAGCCGGCGGTTCTCGCCGGGGCGCAGGCGGATGAGGTCGCCCGCGCGGCTCGTGAATCCGGCGCGCTGTTCATGGAAGCGATGAAGCCGCGCTTTACACCTGTTCGCTCGCGTGTTCACGAGCTGCTCGATAGCGGTGAGCTGGGGGCGGTTGCAAGCGTGGACGTGGCCCATTTACTCGATTACGGAGAGCTTCGCGATAGCTACCTGCTCGATCCCGATCAGGGAGGAACGTTGTATGACCTTGGCTGCTACGGGGTCGCGTGGACGGAGGATATCCTGGCCGGCGATGTTGCCGTCGAGCGGGCGGAGGTGCGTTGGATCGAGGGGCGCGGTGGAGTATCCGTCGACATCGCGGATGAGGTCCGCCTTCGCATCGGCGACGTTCCCGTGCGCCTCGATTTCTCGGGTGATAGCCAGACGTATAAGGTCGAATGCCGTATTGATTGCGAGCGCGGTACTATCCTTGTCCCCATGTTTCACCGTCCTTCATCTTTGGTGGTGACGCGGGGGAATGGTGGACCCATGATTGAGGACATGCCGCTTGTGGTCGATGACTTCTACGGCGAGATTGCGCATTTCTGCGGGCTCATGCGCTCGGGCAAAAGCGAGAGTCCCGTCATGCCGCTTGCATCCACGGTTCGCACGGCGCAGATCATCGATGCCATCCGCGCGGCATGGGGTCCTCGCCCTGTACTGCATCAAGCGTAAAGGGCACCTGGCATACCAGGAAGCCCACCGTTTACTCGCTATCCAAAAACGCGCCGGTCTGGCGGCTCCAAAGCGCGGCATACTCTCCGCCGGCCGCCGCAAGCTCGGCGTGCGTGCCGTCTTCTACGATCTCGCCGTCCGCTAGCACCACGATGCGGTCGAGTGCGGCGACGGTCGACAAGCGGTGCGCTACCACAATCGAGGTACGTCCCTGCATAAGATTCTCAAGGGCGTCTTGCACCAGCGCCTCGCTTTCGGAGTCGAGCGCGCTGGTCGCCTCGTCCAGCACCAAGATGGGCGCGTCCGCGAGGATGGCGCGCGCGATCGCTACGCGCTGGCGCTGCCCGCCGGACAGCTTGACGCCGCGTTCTCCCACCAGGGTATCCAGCCCTGCGGGCAAGCGGTCGATGAATTCGAGCGCGTTGGCGAGTTGCGCTGCGCGGCGAATCTCCGCCTCGGTCGCATCGGGGCGCCCGTAAGAAATGTTTTCGCGGATAGAGCGATGAAATAACAGCGCTTCCTGCGGAACGTAGGCTATCTGGCGACGAAGGCTCTGCTGCGTGCACGCGGAGATGTCCTGCCCGTCAACGTAGACGTGGCCGTCTTGCACGTCGGAGAGACGGAGCAGCAACTTGGTGAGGGTGGTCTTGCCCGAGCCCGAGCGTCCCACCAAGCCCACGCGCTGACCGGGTTCGATGTGCAGGTTAAGGTCGCTAAACACGCGGTCGCCCTGCGCGGCGTCCGCGTAGGCGAATCCAATGTGCTCGAAATCGATAGCCCCGCGGCTAACCGCAAGGTCTGGTGCGCCGGGGGCGTCTTCTACCAGACGCGGCTCGTTCAAAATGCGCGCCATCTCGCTCGCGTCGCCTATGGCGCGGTTCATGCGCTGCATCATGGAGTTGATGTAGTTGAACCGCATGGAAAGCTGGTAGGTGTAGGAGAACATCATCACCAGCATGCCGCTTGAGATGCCAAACCACGCGTTGCCGCCGGCGACGAAAATCGATACAACCAGCATGATCACGGTGATGATGCCGCTGGTGGTGAAGCCGCGCTGCATGGTGGCTCGCATCGAGCGGCTCTCGGCGCGCATGGCGTCAAGGTCCGCTTGGTTGAAGAGGTCCTTTTCAAAGTCTTCTCGTCCGCAGGTCTTGACGGCCAAGATGTTTGTGACGGCGTCTGACAGCACGCCGGAGAGGCGGTTTTGCGCTTTTGCCGTTTCCGCGGAAAGCGGAAGGATTCGCTGGTACATGCGCGTCGCCACGATCACATAGACCACCAGCATCACCGCGAGCGCTGCCGCGTAGGCGGGAACCGCCGGAGCGAGCGCGATGAACGTGCAGGCCGTGCTCGCGATGGTGGGGATGAGCGAGTAGACCACTACGTCCACCATCTGGGTGTAGCCGCTCATGAACTTGCTGGTTTGGCTAACTAGCGCGCCGCCAAACCGGCTGGTGTGAAACGTCATGGATTGGTTGGACAACGTGTCGAAGCATAGGCGGGCCAGGTGGTAGTTGCCGTTGATCTGCAGCTTGTAGACGGCGTAATCCTGCAGCTTTGAGCATGCCTGGCCAATGAGGTTCACGGCCAGAAGCGCCAGGATGTAGGGGCCAAAGACCGTCCATACGTCGTCTGCCGCGACGGGGGCGGCCTGCACGCGGTCCACGATGAGGCCCATCACCCAGGTGTTCACAAAGACCAATAACGCGATGTAGGCGACCGATGTGAATACCGCGAGCACCGCCGCGCCCGGCTTCATGCGGGTGACCTCCCAAAAGCGCCTGAGCGTTCTGCGTACGGCGGGCTTTTCAAGCTTGGTTACGTTTCTTTGCGACATGCAGATCTCCTCGTCCACGTTTTTCCCTCTTAGGTTATCCCCTGAACCTCGCTCAAGGTCAAGTGCGCAGCGAAAGCGCGCGTGTGCTACGGTTATCGCTAGCAGCGAACGCCGAGAGGCGCCGCCGTTGCCCGAGGGGACGAGGAAGGGGAGCGCATGCAGTACAGGATCGATCCTAAAAGCGGCAACAAAGTCTCAGCCCTGGGGTTGGGATGCATGAGGTTTCCAGGTTACCAGGTGGGTCGACCGGACGTCGCGTCGGCAAGGCGCATTATCTCCCGCGCCCTCGAGCGAGGTGTCAACTACCTTGACACCGCCTATCTCTATCCTGGAAACGAGGAGGTTGTGGGCGCCGTTTTGGACGAGCTGGGCGCGAGAGAGAGCGTGTTCCTTGCAACCAAGCTTCCGCATGCGTCTTGTAAGCGGGCCGAAGATTTCGATCGCTTTTTTGACGAGCAGCTGCGCCGCCTGCGCACCGATCATATCGACTACTACCTTATCCACAACGTTACCAGCCCCTCGCAGTGGGAGCGCGTCTGCGCCTTAGGGATAGAGGATTGGATCGCGCGACAGAAGCGCTCCGGCCGCATTCGCCAGATAGGTTTTTCGTTTCACGGAAGCGCCGGGGACTTTCCCGTGATGCTGGATGCCTTCGCGTGGGATTTCTGCCAAGTCCAGTACAACTATGCTAACGAGTACTACCAAGCGGGTACCGCGGGCGTGCTTTCCGCGGCCGAGCGAGGCCTTGCCGTCTTTGTGATGGAGCCGTTGCTGGGAGGTTGCTTGGCCGGCAAGCTGCCGACAGAAGCGTTTAAGGTGTTTGAACAGGCGGGCGACGCAGAGCTTAAGTCGCCCGTGGACTGGGCTCTTGCCTGGGTTTGGAGCCATCCGCAGATCACCATGCTTCTCTCCGGCATGGCCGCGCCCGAGCAGGTTGATCAAAACGTCCGCGTCGCCAACCTCGCCAACCCCGGTTGTATGGACGAGAAGAGGATGCGCGCGATCGCTCGCGTGCAGGAGATCTTCGAAGCGGCAAACCGCGTGCCGTGTACCGGGTGCAACTACTGCATGCCGTGCCCGCGCGGCATCAACATCCCCGGGTGCTTCTCTGCCTACAACGCGAGTTTTGCCCATGGGTGGTTCACGGGCGTGCAGCAGTATTTCACGGCGAGCGCCATTCGTACGTCCGCCCCTAAGCTTGTGAGCAATTGCGTCCATTGCGGTGCGTGCACCCGCCACTGTCCCCAGGGCATCGATATCCCGGCCCGTCTTCAAGACGTGGGCAGGCGCTTGACCCCCGGCCCGGTGGGCGCGGTGCTCAAGGCGATGGCGTCAAAGGGAAACGCGGATAAAGGCAATCGCTAGCGGCGCGCTAGATAGAGCATGGAGGCGGGGGCGATAATCATCACCGCAGCCCCCAGTATCGCATCGATGCCGCATGCGAGCAGCGCCGCCGCGCAAAGGCAGATGAACGCGACGTCCGGACCGGGTCTCTTCGCGCCGGGTTTGTACGAGGGGTCGTCGTAGATCGCCGTAGCAACTAGCGAAAGCGTCATGCCCGCACACATCAGGAGCCGCGCGGCGATGGTGGGCACCGCCTCGCCCGCGCCGATCAAAAGGGTTGAGGCTCCCGCGCAGGCTACGAGCATGCTGGCAGCGAGCGCGGAGTCTGCGAGGAGCAGGCGGATTCTGCCAAATGGCAGCGCATCGCGTATGATCCGGTTGCGGCAATCCTCCGTGAAGACCCTGGTGACCTCGCGCGCTGATTCCATGCCCTGGACGGCGAACACCAGCCAGACCAGGTTCATCATAAAGTGGTGTGGGGTAGTGGCGAGCACAGCATACCACGGGATAATGATGACGCCCCAGAACAGGGCGGCGCTTAGCAGCGCTACCGGCTGGCGCACGTGCGATATGAACGCGCGGGATACCGGGGCAAGCATCCCGGATCCAATGTTGATGACCGATCTGAATCGACGCGCCTCAAGACGCCTGATGCGGAGGAGCTTGCGATAGAGCGCACCGCCTCCCGGGGCGATGCGCAGGTGGCGAAGCGAATGCATGTCCGCGTAGAGGCTGTTGGCGTCGATGATCCTGTCCATGCGTGCGGCGCGCGCGGCGGTGACAAGGGGCGCGATGCCCATCGCGCAGGCGGATGCGCACAATACCCCTGTTTGGGGAGGAAGCGTTATTGGAGCGAGCGTATTGGCGCGGAGGATCGTTCCCATCAGTCCACCCAGACCCCAGCAACCGGCTGCGCCTATAGCAAGGATCGCGCCAGCGGCAAGGCGGCGCCTGCGGGGCGCGATCATGCGTGCCAGACCGGCGGCGTTGCCCAGGGCGGCGCCTATCGGTGTCCCCAAGCACATCAGAGCGGCGACCACGATCGCTGCTTGCGTTCCAATCGCGCTCCCTCCAAAGGTGCCCAGCAGGTACCCGCAGCAGGCCGCAACCGCGGCATATGAAACCAAATTCTTCGTCACGCTCGAGGCCACCCACAGCCCCTTGGGAATCGAGCGGCTCAGCCAGGCGATATCTGCAGCCGTCATATGCACGGGGCATCCTCTCAGCGCCTCGTCCGCTTTAAGGGCGAGGGCGACAAGAGGCGCCAGGTGAAGAGCGAGCATGCAGATGGATGTGCTGATGCCGGTAAGGCCCGCCCCCGCGCTTCGAGCGGTATCGAGGGCGAACATCCAGCAGGATGCGATGGCTCCCATCATTATAAGGACGATATAGAGCTGATAGATGCGGTCAATCGCATCGCGCTCGTCCGCAAGATCGGTACCGGCGGCCCAAAACGCCCAACGCAGCTCGTCGGCAGCGTGGCGTACGTCGAGCCTCAGCAAAATGAGGGTCGGACTCGTCATGCTACAGCTCCCTTATCCCAAGAGCGCCGTTCTGTAGGTGGAAAGTGATGTCCGGGGCGAGTTCCGCGATCTCATGGTGGCTGCTGATGAGCATGGCGCAGCCATCCGTAGCCGCTTCTCGCAGGGCGCCGCTCAGCACATCGCTCGAATCCGGGTCGAGCGGTCCGTAGGGTTCGTCCAAAAGCATAACGCGCGGCCTTGCGGCCAATGCTATTGAGAGGGCGAGTTTTTGCCGCATGCCCCTCGAGTAGGAGGAGGGCAGGCGGTCGAGCTGGCGCGCTATGCCGAGGTCTTCGACAAGGGCCTCGACTCGCTTTTGAGTATCCTCGGCGGCGTTGTTGGCGCGTATGACCAAGTCGATGTGCTCGCGGGCGGTCATGTCATCATAAAAGGAGGGCACGTCGTTGATAAGTAGGAGGTCGGGCCTGCCGTCGCGATGCGCTCGTCTGCCCGCTGCCGCTTCTTGTCCAAAAAGGCGGATCTTGCCGCGTCTTGGGGGCATCCAACCCGCGACGCATCGAAAGAGGGTGGATTTTCCCGCCCCGTTGGGGCCAGTGAGAAATGCGACCTCGCCGGCGTAGAGCTCGAAATCGACCGAATCGAATACTAGGTCGCGTGCGGTGTAGCCGTAAGAGAGGTTCTCTACTTCAAGTGCGGGCGTCTCCTGCGGGGTACTTTGGCTTGCGCGGGTGTGTCCGCGCGATTCGATTTGCTCCATGAGTTGCCTTTCCGGTGTATGAGCGCTAGCGGCTCATGAACCACCAAAAGAAGAGAAGATAGGGGATTGAGACCGCATATAGCGCCACGGGGATGATGATCCATCCGCCCAGTGTCTTGCCCTGTTCGCGACGCCTATTCGCTGTCGCTGCAAAATAGACGGTAATGCCTACGGCGATTATTAGGCAGACAGCAGCCATAAGTGCCACGCCGGATAAGGCGAGCGCGATTCCCGCGCCGGCAGCTACGACGGGAAACATCAGCAGCGCGCAACCGCAGCCCCCGGGGCTGTAGACGCGTGCGCCACCGCGCCGGGCAGCTGTTTTGCATGGCAATCCGCCGGTGTTCGGGCGTCGCATAGCCCCTCCTCGCGTTGATAATCGGAGCTTTCCATGCGTTGTAGATAGGTTAGCACCACATATCGATGGATGGATGTGGAATTCGCCGTATTGGGATGAGGGCTGCGGGGTATCAAAAGAAAGTCTATGAAAATAGTAGGATATATCACCCTGGAGGGATTATGTGTAAAGCCAATGGGACCAAAGAGGCCAATGCGACCAAGACGGATGAGGGGGCGACGGTCGCTCGGAAAAAGCTTCTGTTCATAGTTGGTTCGCTGCGAGCGGGATCGTTTAACCGCGCGCTTGCGGATTATGCCGCGCATGTGGTGGGCGATCGAGCCCAGGTCGACTATCTTGACTACTCGGACGTGCCGTTTATGGACGAGGATATCGAGTTTCCCGCCCCAGCGTCCGTGGAGCGGGTGCGCCGGCAGGTGGATGAGGCGGACGGGGTTTGGATCTTCACGCCCGAGTACAACTTCAGCTATCCCGCCGCGCTGAAGAACGTGCTCGACTGGCTGAGCCGGCCCCAGGTTGCTGGCGACCATGATGCGGCGGTGCCGCTTACCGACATGCCCGTGGCCATAAGCGGCGCCGGCGGTAAGAACGCGTGCGCCAACGTGCGCCGCCAGCTGGTCGACCTGTTGAACTACGTAGAGGCGACCGTTGTCGGCGGCGAGGGCGAGGGCTTTGTGCTGCCCGCCGCTGCTTGGACCGAGGGCGTCTATGATATCCCCGAATGGGATAAGACCCGCATTGCCATGCAGGCAGAGGATTTGCTCGCTGCAACCAAGCGGTAGCGGACGCGTTGCATCGTCCACATACTTATGCATACCTGTTGCCGTTTGCCGCGCAAAACGGACCTTCGCCCTTTACGCGGCTTCTATTTCTCTCTTTCCGCGCGTCCTCGGGTACGAATTGCATAACGCTACGGGTTTTGCAATGCGCCCCGGTGCTTATGGAGGACGTCATGGAACGCCGCGACAAGCAAGGGAAGCGGTAGGTTCTTTATCAAGGTCGCGCTCACGGTCGCGATTCTGTTAATGGTGTTTCCGGCGTTCCTCTTGCTGCCCGGCGTCCCGGTCTCCTTTGGCTTTTTGGGATTCGACGGCAGACTGGTAGCTTTTGCGATATGCGTCATCTCGCCTATTGTGCTGATATGGAAGCGCGGCATGCGATTTCTTTGGGCAGGGCGCTTGTTTTTTGTCCTTGGCGCCGGGTTTATGGTTGCGAGCTATTTGGACGCCACGCGCGGGCTGGGACAAAAAGCGAGTTAGTGCGGAGGTTAGGACAAATAATGCGTTAGTGCGGTCCCTAGAGTGTCAAATAATACGTTAGTGCGGAATGGGAGAGGAATAGCAAGGGTGCCTTATGAATAACGTGAACGAATCACCCGAGCTAGATGGCCCGGGTGATTCTGCTCGATGTATAAGCAATTCGTGTTAGGCCTGATCCAAACCGCACTAACGCACTATTTGACAAAACCTCCGCACTAACGCGTTTTTTGACACTCCCTATCAAGATGGTGGGGTAATGCAAGCAGGGGTTTATGTTAGCTGGAAACTCGCGCTATTCCTCGTCCACAACAAGAGGAACGAACTTGAACGCGTTGCAGTCGACCAGGCCGCGATTGGTGATGCGCAGGTCGGGCAGGCATGCGAGCGAGGTTAGGCCCATGGTCATGAAGGGCGAGGGCATGGAGCAGCCCATGTCGGCCCAGGCTCGCTCCAGGCCGGCCACCTCGCTCGCGACTTCTTCCAACGGCTTGGTGCTCATAAGGCCTGCCACCGGCAGCTCCACCAGCCCCAGGACGCGTCCGTCCTGCACGGCGACGGCTCCGCCGCCGCAATTCACCAGGGCGTTCGCCGCTATGGCCATGTCCTCATCGTTGTCGCCGACGACCAACAGGTTGTGGGCGTCGTGAGCCACGGTCTGCGCCAGGGCGCCGTGGATTCCGTAGCTGCTGGTGAAACCGTACCCAAAGGTTCCCGTCTCGTGATGGCGTTCGAAGACAAAGGCCTTGAGCACGTCTTGGCCGGTGTCGCAGAGCAGCTGGCCATTGGCCACGGGCACGGCCATATGGCGCTCGATGTTGCTCACGCGGCCTGGAATCGCCTCGACAACACGGACGAGGGCGGTGGGGCCGGTAAGGGGTTCACCGTCCGAATCTATCGCGGGGATACGGAAGGTTTCCGGCGTGATCTCTCGACCCAAGTGCATGGTGTTGAGAATCCATTCCGGATAGGACGTGCCCTCGACCTCGAAGAGCGCGCGGCCGTCTTCAGCCACCACGTCGCCGTCGATCAGGGTCATCTGCACGTCAAAGTCCACAAGGCTGCGCATCAATACCATGTCCGCGCACTTGCCCGGGGCGATGCTGCCAAGCTCGTGGTCCATGTGGAAGCAAGTGGCCGTGTTGATGGTCACCATCTGCAAGGCGATAACGGGGTCGACGCCCTCTTGCACGGCGCGGCGCAAGATGTGGTCCAGGTGGCCGTTCTCGACCAGCGTGTTGGGGTGCGTGTCGTCCGAGATGAGGTTCATGTACCGCGTGTCGATGGCACCGGAAGTGATCGCCGGCGCCAGATGGGCCAGGTCGCGCCATGCAGAACCTTCGCGCAGCTGCGCGTACTGGCCCAGGCGCACCTTGGCGAGCACGTCTTCCGCGCGGGTCGATTCATGGTCGCAGCGCACGCCGCTTGCCACGTAGGCGTTGAGGCCGCGGTCGGTTTCGGGAATGGAGTAATGGCCGGTGACGCATTCGTCCGCCCTAAGCGTCGCGACGATCTCGCCCAAGGGGTGCTCGGCTCCCGCCAGAACGCCGGGGAAGTTCATCATCTCGCCCAGGCCTACCACCGCGTCCCAGGACATGGTCTTTTCAACGTCATCGGGGCCTATCGCAGCGCCCGTATCCTCAAAACCGGGAACCGCTGGCACGCACGAGGGCGTGGTCACCATGGCCTTGAGCGGGGTGCGGCGCGCGTCCTCGACCATAACCTTGACGCCGTCGAGCCCGACTACGTTGGCGACCTCGTGCGGGTCCCAGTAGATGCCCACGGTGCCGTGCGGAACCACGGCGCGCGCGTACTGGGCGGCGCCCATCATCGACGATTCCACGTGAATGTGCCCGTCCAAAAAGCCCGGAGCCAGATAGCGGCCGGCGGCGTCGATCACCTTGGTGTCGGGTCCTATACAGTGCTTGGCGTCACCCACGTATGCGATGCGTCCGCAGCTTACGGCGACGTCCATATGGTCCAGGACCTCGCGCGTGTTGACGTTGACCAGTCTTGCGTCGCGAATGACGGTCTCGGCAGGCTGTTGTCCTTGCGCCACGGCGATAAGCGTGCGGCTGCATTCCCAAAGCGGCGTCTTGCAAAAGGTGTTGATCACGTTGGCTCCTCTCGTGCGCACCCGTTTTTGTTGCTCTACATAATACCCGCGGACGCTCGCGGCAGTCGGGCGGGTATGATGATGCGCAGCGAATGGAGGATGCGGATTGGAGGGTGCATATATGGATAGGTCTTCACGCGCGCGCTGTTTTGCCCGCGTGCCAAATTCGATAGGGGAGCACGTCGGCTTCGACCAGCTGCTCGACGCGTTTGCAGAGGGCGAGGCGCTGGTTGCGAACACGTCTGTCCACGGGGTCGAGCTCGCCTGTGAGGATGCGGGCGAGGCGACGTTTGATACCGTTCTCTTCCGCTCCTGCCAGTTCGATGGCGTCGACTTTTCCGGTTGCACGTTTCGCGACGTGCGTTTTGAGAGCTGCCGCTTTACCCGGGTCTCTATGGAACGCGCGTGGCTTAACCGCTGCGACTTCATCTCGTGCTCCGCGCCGGGGCTCAACCTGCTGTCCTCCCGTTTGGCGGGCGTGCTCATCGCGGATTCGGATTTCTCGCTCGCGAACCTATCCGAGACCTCGATCGATCAGTTGCGCGTAACCTCTTCTCGCCTGCGCGAGGCCGCGTTGCAAAGCGTTCAACTCAAGCGCTGCGAATTCAAGCAAAGCGACCTGGTGCGCCTGGACGTGTTCCGTACGCCGCTCAAGGGTATCGATGTGAGCAGCTGCGAGTTCTCGGCGCCCGTGCTCTCGTCCGATTACCGCGAGCTTCGTGGCGCGCGCGTCTCGCCCTCCCAGGCGCTCGAGCTCACCAGCCTCTTGGGCGTAGAGGTTGCGGACGAGTAGCGTTTGGACGAGCAGGGCTTGCGAGCAAGTCCGTTATCTGGATGCGAATGCATACGATATGTATATAACTTCAAGTAATATTCATTATCTATGTATGCATGAAAATCAGCTCACATATGGGCGTTTACAAGAAAGGAACCAACCCATGCTTTCGATAGGATGCCATCTGTCTACCACCAAGGGCTATACGGCGATGGGGGAGACGGCACTGTCCATAGGCGCCAACACGTTCGCCTTCTTTACCCGTAACCCTCGTGGCGGCAACGCCAAGGCGCTTGACCCAGCGGACGTCGCCGGCTTGCGCGAGATTTTGGACCAACACGGGTTCGCCACGCTGGTCGCGCACGCGCCCTACACCTATAACCCTTGCTCGGCAAAGGAGAGCGCTCGTGAGTTCGCGCTAGGCGCCATGGCGGAGGACCTGCAGCGCATGGAGATGCTGCCCGGTCAGTACTACAACTTCCATCCCGGTTCGCATGTTGGCCAGGGCGCCCAGCGCGGCATCGAGCTCATTGTCGAGGCCTTGTGCCAGGTGATGTTTGAGGGTCAGTCTACCTGCGTCTTGCTTGAGACCATGGCGGGCAAGGGTACAGAAGTCGGTCGTAGCTTTGAGGAGGTCGCGGCTATTATCCAGGGCGTTGTGTCTCGCCGTCCGGAGCTCGATGGCTGCTTGGGCGTTTGCATGGATTCTTGCCATGTAAGCGACGCGGGCTATGACATCATCCGTGATTTGGACGGCGTTTTGGACGAGTTCGACCGCGTGGTCGGCCTTGACCGCCTGCGCGCCATGCACCTCAACGATTCCAAGAACCCTTGCGGCGCTCATAAGGACCGCCACGAGGTCATCGGTCAGGGCTACCTTGGCAGCGAGGACCTTGGTGGCGGCATGGACGTGTTCAAACGCATCGTGACTCATCCCGTTCTGCGCGACTTGCCGTTCATTTTGGAAACCCCCAACGAGCTTCCCGGTTACGCGCGCGAGATCGAGCTGCTGCGCGGCCTGGCGGGTTAGGCCGTCGCTCCCATGCGTGCTGGCTGCATGGGATGAAAGCGCATCCAATCGCCCCCGTTCTGAATACGGCTCCTCTCGTACTTGGGTGGAGCCGTTTCTTGTTCGTGCATACTGCGTGCATAACGATTCATCATTGATGAAACAAAGGGGAAACATACAAGCATCTTTAGGTGCCGCATATGCAAGAAAGCGTATACTGCAGCGAAAGAAACTGCGTGAAGGGAAAGCAGCTTCTACTTTTCGCTTTTGGGAGTGATTGCATATGTTCAAGATGAAGAAGCTGGGTGCCGTCGCCGCATCCCTCGCATTTGCCGGTGCGTTGGCCCTGACCGGCTGCGGCAACTCCGACGCCCCCGCGGATTCCGCGGGCAGCGCGGACGCCTCCGGTTCCGATACCATGCAGCTGGTGACCGACGGCACGCTGACCATTGGCACCTCTGCTGAGTACGAGCCCTTTGAGTATATGGAGGATGGCGAGTACAAGGGTTTTGACCTGGAACTCGCGCAGGCCATCGCCGACGACCTGGGTCTCGAGCTCAAGATTGAGAACGTCGACTTCGACACCATCGTCCCCGGCGTCGCTTCCGGCACCAAGTACGACATGGGCATCGCCGCCATTACCGCTACTCCCGAGCGCGAGAAGGAGGTTGGCTTTACCGACTCCTACTACATGGATGACCAGGCCATCGTCACCATGGCTGACAACACCGAGATCACCGGCGACAACTACGCTGATGCACTGAACGCCGAGGGCGTGAAGATCGCCGTCCAGTCCGGTTCCACCGCCGAGGCTTTTGCCAAGGAGAATTTCCCCAACGCCGAGCTGGTTCCCTTTAAGAACGCTACCGACTGCTTCGCCGCCGTCCAGTCCAGCCAGGCGAACGCCTTGGTGACCAACCGTTCCGTCGCCGCCCAGCTGGTCGCGACCTCCTTTAGCAACGAGCAGGTTATCAAGCAGATCTCTACAGGCGAGGAATACGCTATCGCCGTCAACAAGGACAACACCGCCTTGCTTGACGCTTTGAACGATTCCATTGCCAAGCTCACCGAGGACGGCACCGTGGACGAACTGATGACCAAGTACAACATCAAGTAAAGGTCTTTATCACCGCAGAAACACGGCCCTCCCCGCCTGCGAGCGAGGAGGGCTTTCGCGGCATAAGGGGTGCCGGGTTTCGCGGCGCCCCGGTTATGGTTTTTGGTAAGAAGGGAAAGACGATGGAGATCAGGGGAACGTCGAGATTCGATGCGATTCGCCGCGGTTCAGCCTGCAGGGGTGCTTGTAGCAAAGATGCGCGTCGTAAGGGCATCCTCGTCCGTATGCGCTCGCTGGGCACCACCGTGCTTGCATGCGTCGCGCTGGCGGCGTGCCTTGCCGTGACGGTCGCGCCCATCCAGGCTCAAGCGCTCGAGGTTGAGAAGCTCACCTGCCGACCCAACGGGGATTCCGGCAGCGACGTGCTAGGCGGATCCGAGACGCGTATCACCTGGGAAGTCCAAGCGGATGCGGACGAGGCGTTGAAGGGCCTTTCCATCACCGTGCCCGCGGGCACCACCTACACCACTGAGGACCTGCGCGTGACCATGCTTTCCGGCGAAGACCTTATGGATCGCGAGTTTATCGAGCCCAAGATGGAGGAGGACGGCGAGACCTTGCGCCTTACCTTTCCCCAGGCGGCGCCCGCGGGCAGGTTCTTCCGTCTTGAACTTTACGGCGTGGTGTTTCCCGCTGCCGGCGGCGATATGCAATGCGCGGGCACCTATACGCTAGAGGATGGCTCCGAGCATGATGTTGAGGGCATTCCCGCAGTTACCGTAAAGGGCGTTACCCCCTTTGACCAGTTCAAGACCTTCCTTGAGGAACAGGCGTGGGTTCAGGCGTGGAATTCCAATACGTTTTTACGCCTGTTCTTCAATCCGGTGTTGATCGTTAGCAGCCTGCCCATCATCTTTACCGGTTTCTTGATGTCGCTTGCGATTGTACTGGTGGCGTTTCCGCTGGCGATTCCGTTCGGCTTCATCTTCGCCCTCATGCGCATCTCTAAATCAAGGATCCTGCGCGCCATCGCCGGGGTGTATGTAAACCTCATCCGCGGCACGCCGGCGTTCCTGCAGATATACATCGCGTTCTTTGGCTTGCCCTTGGCTGGCATCAATATCGATAACTACGCGCTGGGCGTCATTGTCATGGCCATGAACTCCGCTGCGTACCTGTGCGAGATTTTCCGTGCCGGCATCCAGTCCATCCCCAAGGGCCAGTCTGAAGCCGCGCGCTCACTTGGCATGAGCGCCACGCAAACCATGGTGTCGATCATCATTCCCCAGACGTTCCGCAACGTTATTCCCACTCTTACCAGCGAGTTCATTTTGCTGTATAAGGACACCTCGCTGCTTGCCGCGGTGGGCGTTATGGAAATTGTCATGTATGCGAAAACCATTGTGGCGACTACCGGCTCCATTACCCCGTACGTGGTCGCCGCCCTATTCTATCTGGTGGTCACGTTGCCCCTTGCACGCGTGGTCAGCATGCTTGAAGCGCGCCTCACAGGTGCTACCGCCGGGACCAACGCCGGTCCCACCGGCAAGAAGCCCCAGAAGAGCGCCGGTACCGTTGTGCCCACCCCGCCCGATCACATCGCAGGCCTGTAGGGAGTGAGATCGATGAGTGAAATGACTAGCAATAATCCAAATGGCGGGGCTGCTGACGCAATCGAGGGGCCCGTCGTCCAAATTCATGGCTTGCATAAGGCCTACGGCGACAACGTGGTTCTGCGCGGTATCGACCTGGACGTGCACCGCGGCGAAGTAGTGGTTGTTCTGGGTCCGTCCGGCTCCGGTAAGTCGACCATGTTGCGTTGCGTCAACCTGCTTGAAACGCCTACGAGCGGATCGATTGTGGTCGAGGGCGTCGACATTACCAAGAAGGGCGTCGACATCAACAAGGTGCGCTCTACCTTGGGCATGGTGTTCCAGCAGTTCAACTTGTTCCCACACCTCTCCGCCAAGCGCAACGTTATGATCGCGCAGCAAAAGGTGCTCAAGCGTTCCAAGGAGGAGGCCGAGCGCATCGCCGAGATGGAGCTTGCAAAGGTTGGCCTTGCCGACCGCGTGGACTTTATGCCCTCGCAGCTATCCGGCGGCCAGCAGCAGCGCGTCGCCATCGCCCGCGCGCTTGCCATGAATCCGCACGTCATGCTGTTTGACGAGGCGACCAGCGCGCTCGACCCCGAGTTGGTCCGCGACGTTTTGGGCGTTATGCGCGATCTTGCGCGCGGTGGAATGACCATGATCGTGGTGACGCATGAGATGGGTTTCGCGCGCGACGTGGCTGACCGCGTGATCTTTATGGATGGCGGCGTGATCGTGGAGCAGGGTACGCCCGAAGAGGTTTTCGACCATCCGAAGTCTGAGCGCACAAAGGATTTCTTGGGCCATATCGCCTAGTAGTCGAGGCTTTCTTGCCCGCGAATGGTTCTGAGCGCTCGCTAACGAATTTCAACGTTTGTGAACGCGCCGTTCGCGGGCGTTTTCCTGCCGTTCGCGCACGGTTTCATGTTGGATGTTTAGTCCGGTGGAGTGCGGGAACATATAGCAATGAGTAAAGGCAGTCGCTCCAAAGTTAAGCGACCGAAACGGGAGGTGGTTCCGATGTACAACGATGAGATAGCAAACTTCGGACCCGCCGTTCGTGAAACCGAGGCCGAGTAGCGATTCAGGCGTTTCGAGAACGCCACCTTTTCCCGACATGGTATCGGGGTCAGGCTTAAGAAGGAATCACCGGCGGGTCCGCAAGAACAACCGCATCGTATCTGTCCCTCAGATCGATAGTTAGGGTGATACCAAAGGGCATAGTAACGGGGCGGCGCGAGAGCGTCGCCCCTTTTTCGTGCGCGTAAGCTCGCGATGACTGAGCTTACCGGTTTTCATTGTTCCTCTGCTGGATTGGGCCAACACGTGACCTGGCGCAGCGCTTCGGGGGTTCCCTGGCAGTATCCAGTTGGGACAAAAAGTGAGTTAGTGCGGAGGTTTGGCCAAATAATGCGTTAGTGCGGTCTCTAGCGTGACAAATAATGGTTTAGTGCGGGATGATGATGGTTCGTCACGGTGCCATGTGAATATTGAGTTTGCGTCATACGAGGTAAATGAGTTGCGTCGACTTGTATGATGCATAAGAGCGACGACCAGAAGCGCCTTCAAACCGCACTAACTCAATATTTGTCCAAATCTCCGCACTAAGCGATTATTTGGCACGGCTCCGTTGCTGCACCAGGCGATTATTTGGCGCTCGTTCAGATTGTTTGTCGATGAGGTGTTTCGAGCCGGCATCGATCTGATCCGTGTCGGCCGCGACCTTGGATACGCTGCATGCATGATGCAAGAGCTGCTGCAATCAAAATCACTCTGCTAACAAAAGCGGGGCGCCCGCTGCCAATTTGATGGCTGCGGGCGCCCGGTGTTCGGTACAGATAAGATGGGGAAGGTGCGTCGATCTGTTGAATAGAAGCCTTTGCAAGAAGATAGAAGGCATCAAGCAGGAGATGCGGATTCGAGCTTCTATTTCTTGATCCAGCTGAACATGGAACGGATCTTCTCACCGGTGGTCTCGATGGGGTGCGTGTTGATGGCTTCGCGCTGCTCAAGGAGCCACTTGTGGTTGTTGTTGCAATCGTCCACAAATTCCTGGGCAAAGCTGCCATCCTGGATGCGGGCCAGGATCTGCTTCATAGCGGCGCGGCTCTCATCGTTGATGACCTTGGGGCCGGCGTAGTACTCACCGTACTCGGCGGTGTTGGAGATGGAGTAGTTCATGAAGTGGATGCCGCTCTCATACATGAGGTCGACGATCATCTTCATCTCGTGATAGCACTCGAAGTAGGCGAGCTCCTTGGGGTAACCGGCCTCGGTAAGGGTCTCGAATCCAGCCTTGACCAGCTCGACCAGGCCGCCGCAGAGAACAGCCTGCTCGCCAAAGAGGTCCTCTTCGGTCTCCTGGGCAAAGGTCGCCTTGAGGATTCCGGAACGGCCGCCGCCGACACCCCAGCAATAGGCCAGGGCGATATCCCAGGCATCGCCGGTAGCGTCTTGGGCCACGCAGGCCAGATCGGGCACGCCGGAGCCCTCGGTGAACTGACGGCGAACGATATGTCCGGGTCCCTTGGGGGCGCACATGATGACGTTGACGTCCTCGGGAGCCTTGATGTAGCCGTAGTGGATGTTGAAACCATGGGCGAAGGCCAGGGTATCGCCGGCCTTGAGGTTGGGAGCGATGAACTCTTCGTAGACCTTGGGCTGGGTCTCATCGGGGGTGAGGATCATGATGACGTCGGCCTCGGCCGCGGCCTCTGCCATGCCCATGACCTTGAGGCCGGCCTCGGCAGCCTTCTGAGCGGACGAGGAGCCCTCGCGCAAGCCGACGCGGACGTCGCAGCCGGAGTCCATGAGATTGAGCGCGTGGGCGTGGCCTTGAGAGCCGTAGCCGATGATGGCGATTTTCTTTCCCTGGATGACCTCGGGCTTGCAATCCTGGTCGTAGTAAACGGTAACTGCCATTTCCTTGTTCTCCTTACATACGTGCCTGCTGGTGTTTGTGTGTGCATGGCTTGCGTTAAGCCTATTTCTCATAAGCGCGGGCGCGCTTGGTGAGACGGTTGGTGAGGGCGCTTACTGATCGTGCGCGCCGCGCGACATGGCGATCTTGCCGGTTCGGGTGAGCTGCTTGATGCCGTAGCTTCGGAAGAGGTCCTCCATGGCATCGAGTTTGCTGGCGGTTCCGGTCGCCTCGATGGTGAGCGTGTTTTTGCCCACGTCGACGATGTTGGCGCGGAAGATGCCGGCGATCTCGATGATTTCGTGGCGACGCTCGGGCGGGGCCTGAACTTTGAATAGAACGAGTTCGCGCTCGATGGCATCGGAATGGGTGAGGTCGGAGATCTTGTACACCGCGACGAGCTTGTGAAGCTGCTTGGTAATCTGCTCGAAGCTCACCTCGTCCGCTTCCACAATGATGGTCATGCGAGAAAGGGTCTCGTCCTCGGTGGGGGCGACGGTCAGCGATTCGATGTTGAAGCCGCGACGGCTGATCATGCCCGTGACGCGTGACAGAACGCCGCTTTTGTTCTCGACGAGAACGGAGAGGATGTGAATCATGGCTACTCGTCCTCCTTATTTGCAAATGGAGAGGGCGTTGAACCAAAGCCCTTTTCGCTGACGCGCACGCCGCCTAGGGTGACGTCGAGCGCGCCGATGATGTCGTCGAGCGCGGCGCCGGGGGCGACCATGGGGTAGACGGTCTGCTCGGTTGGGATGATGACGTCGAGCAGGAACGGGCCGTCGGAGGTGAGCATGGTATCGAGCGCCTCGTCGACCTGGTCTGGATGCTCGATGCGCATGGCCTGCCAGCCATATGCGTCAGCCAACTTCACGAAGTCCGGGTTGGCATCCAGTTCCGTGAAGGAGAAGCGATGGTCATAGAAGAGGCTCTGCCACTGGTGGACCATACCGAGAGCACGGTTGTCGATGATGACTACCTTAAGGGGTACGCGGTTGATGGCGGCCGTGGCCATCTCCTGCGAGTTCATCTGGAAGGAACCGTCGCCTGCGATGCAGACCACCTGGTCTTCCGGACAGCCGATCTGGGCGCCGATGGCCGCGGGGAAGCCAAAGCCCATGGTGCCCAAACCGCCCGAAGAGATGAAGGTGCGGGCGTGCTCGCGATGGATATTTTGGTGCGCCCACATCTGGTGCTGTCCTACTTCGGTGGTGACGATCGAAGCCTCCGGATCTAGCTTATCGGACAGTTTGGAGAGGACGATCTCAGGTGCGATCTTGTCCGGATAGTCAGCGAAGTCTGCGGCGTAGAACGGCCAGCGATCGCGCCAAGAAAAGACGGTCTTCTCCCACTCTTGATCGATAGGTGCGGCGCCGTCTTTTGCAAGGCGATCGCAGATTGCGCCCAGCACCACCTTGGCATCGCCCACGATGGGGACGGCCGGGTCGATGATCTTGCCGATCTCCGCCGGGTCGATGTCGATGTGGATGATCTTGGCGTGCGGCGCGAACTCGGAGACTTTGCCGGTGACGCGATCGGAGAAGCGCGCGCCCACGGCGATGAGCAGGTCGCATTCGGTGACCGCCATGTTGGCGTACTTGGAGCCGTGCATGCCCACGGGTCCCAGGTTGAGCGGATTGGAGCAGCGCATGGCGCCCTTGCCCATAAGCGAGGTGACCACCGGGATGCGCATGTGCTCCGCCAGCTGCGTCAGTTCGGCGCAGGCGTGGCTTGAGACAATGCCGCCGCCAGCGTAGATCAACGGGCGCTTGGCGGACTCTATCAGGTTCACGGCCTGGCGCACTTGCTTGGCGTTGCCTTTGTAGGTGGGCTTGTAGCTGGGAATGCTTATGGAATCCGGGTAGTGGAAGACCATTTGGGAGCCCGAGAGGTCGCTGGGGATGTCGATCAGCACGGGGCCGGGGCGACCGGTGGAGGCGATGTAGAAGGCCTCGCGGAATGTGCGGGTGAGGTCGTCGCAAGACTGCAGCAAAAAGCTGTGCTTGACCACGGGCATGGTGATGCCGACAATGTCGGATTCCTGGAATGCGTCCGTGCCGATGACGCCGCGTGTTACCTGGCCGGTGATAACCACCAGGGGCACGGAATCCATAAAGGCGGTTGCGATGCCGGTTACGGTGTTGGTGGCGCCCGGCCCGCTGGTGACCAGGACTACGCCGACTTTGCCGGTTGCGCGCGCGTAGCCGTCCGCCATGTGCGTGGCGCCCTGCTCGTGGCGTGCCAGCACGTGGCGAATCTTCTTTGAGTCATACAGCGCATCGTAAATCTTGATGGCCTGGCCGCCGGGATAGCCAAAGATGGTGTCGACGCCTTCGGCCTCAAGGCTTGCGATGATGGCCTGCGCGCCGGACATGGTCTTGCCCTCATGCTCCGTGGCGCTGCCAGGCCCAAAGGGCTTGCCCTCTATAGCGCGCTGGCGGCGGGCGAGTTTTTCATCCAGGTTTGTCATGAGAGGTACGCCCCCTTATCTGCGCTGGTTACCAGCTTGGCATAGCGTGAGAGCACGCCGGTGGTGTACTTGGGTGCGGGCGGCTGCCAAGCGGCGCGGCGAAGCGCCAGCTCGTCCTCGTCCACCTCAAGGGTGAGCGTGCCCGCATCGATGTCGATGGTGATAACGTCGCCGTCTTGCACCAGGGCGATGGGGCCGCCCGCTGCGGCCTCTGGGCTCACGTGGCCAATGGCTGGGCCCTTGGTGGCGCCGGAGAATCGGCCGTCGGTGATGAGCGCGCAGGATTTGTCCAGGCCCATGCCGCATATGGCGCTGGTGGGGGTGAGCATCTCCCGCATGCCGGGGCCGCCGGCCGGTCCCTCATAGCGAATGACCACTACGTCGCCGGGGTTGATCTGGCCGCCAAAGATGGCGGTGCAGGCTTCTTCCTCGCTCTCGAATACGCGAGCGGGCCCCTGGTGGTAGTGCATATCCTGGGAGACGGCGCTCTTCTTGACCACGCCGCAGTCCGGTGCGAGGTTGCCGTGCATAACCTTAAGGCCGCCGTCGGGAGAGTAGGGGTTTGCGTGGCTGCGGACCACCTCGCCATCCGCCTGCGGATAGGTTTGGACGATGTCTGCGAGCGGTCCCATGCAGGTGAGTGCGCTGGTGTCGAGCACGCCGGCGCTCCAAAGCTCGTGCATGATGGCGGGAACACCGCCCACGTTGTTAAGGTCCTGGATGTGCAAGGGACCCGCCGGGGCGATGCGGACGATATTGGGCGTGGTCGCTGAAACACGGTCCCAATCGTCCATGGTGACGGGGCAGCCTGCCGCATGGGCGATAGCCGTGAGATGGAGCATGGTGTTGGTAGATCCGCCAAAAGCCATATCGAGCGCCATGCCGTTATGAATGGATGCGGGGTTTATAAGGTCGCGAGCGCAGATGCCCTGTTCTAGAAGGTCCATCACCTTCATGCCGGCGCGCTTTGCCAGGCGGATGCGCTCGGAGTAGACGGCCGGAACGGTGCCGTTACCGGGAAGCGCGATGCCAAGGGCCTCGGACAGGCAGCAGATGGAGTTGGCGGTAAACATGCCCGAACAGCTTCCGCAGGTGGGGCAGGCGGTCTCCTCGAGCCAATGGCATTCCTCCTGCGTCATGGTTCCGGCGGTTACCTGGCCCACGGCATCAAAGAGCGTGTTGAGGTCGGTCTGCTCGCCACAGCGGCCGCGGCCGGCAAGCATGGGGCCGCCGGAGATGAGAACGGTGGGAATGTTCAAACGGCACGCTGCGATAAGCATGCCGGGAACAATCTTGTCGCAGCTGGGGATGAGGACCATGGCGTCGAACTGGTGGCCCTGCACGGCGCATTCGACCGAGTCCGCGATGACCTCGCGGCTGGTGAGCGAATAGTGCATGCCCTCGTGGTTCATGGCGATGCCGTCGCATACGCCAATGGTGTTGACCTGCAGGGGGGTGCCGCCGGCAAGGCGAACGCCCGCTTTGACGGCGTCTGCGATCTGCTGCAGGTGGATGTGCCCGGGAATGACTTCGTTTTGGGACGAGACAACGGCGACCAGCGGTCGATCGAGTTCTTCATCCGTCAATCCATCGGCCTTGAGAAGGCTGCGATGCGGCGCTCTGGCCAGCCCCTTCTTGATGGCATCGCTTCTCAGCTGCATCCTTGTCCTCGCTCTCTTCCAAAAAACGCCTGCGCGTTATTGCGGGTGGGAGAAATGCGAGGCCGCGGAAGTGCGCGTCGCTCGATGCCGGTAACGGTGGCGGCCGGTCTTGGGTACTGGCGAGTCCGTCCTTCGCGGGGATGACCGCGGGCGACGGCTGCGTTGCCAAGACTGCTCGAGGGTCTTTTCTTCGCCGTCCACCGCGGGTTCTCAAACTGCCCGCTTGCTGTGGGATGGATGCGGCGCGTACTCGCCCTGTCCTCGCATTTGCTCATTGGGGCAAACTTTACAGGGCGCTTTAGCGTGGTGCAATAAAAAAGACCCAGCGGACACTTCTTTGTAACAAAGTGTCCGCCGGCCGAAAAATAACGCTGCCTACCGAAGAGACTATAGCGATGTTTGGACGATGGACGGGTCGAAGCCGCCTGCCTCGAGCGCGTCGACAATCTGCCTTTTGTGATCCTCGCCGAATGCCTCGACCGTGACGCGCAGCTCGACGGCGGCGTTGCGGTTGGTGCTGACGAACTGGTTGTGCTCGAGTTTGATGACGTTGCCGTTCTCACGCGCGATGATGCTCGCCACGCTTAAGAGCATTCCGGGTCGATCGGGCAGCAGCACGCAGACCGTGAAGATGCGCCCGCGCTGGATCAGGCCGTGCTGCACCACGGAGGACATGGTGATGACGTCCATGTTTCCGCCGGAGAGGATGGAGACAACGCGCTTGTTCTCGGGAGGGAGGTGCTTCAGCGCCGCTACGGTGAGCAGGCCGGAGTTCTCCACCACCATCTTGTGGTTCTCGACCATATCCAGGAACGACACGATGAGTTCCTCGTCCTCGACCGTGATGATCTCGTCAACGTTGTCGCGGACATACGGATAGACCAGGTCGCCGGGTTCAAGGACCGCGGTTCCGTCCGCGATGGTGCTCGCTGCGGGGAGCTTGACCACATGGCCCGCTTCCACGGAGGCCTTCATGCACGCCGCGCCCGCTGGCTCAACGCCGATGACGCGGATTTTGGGGTTGTAGAGCTTGGCGAAGGTGGAGACTCCGCAGGAGAGCCCGCCGCCGCCGATGGGGACCAAGATGGTGTCGACAAGCGGCAGCTCCTGCACGATCTCCATGGCGATGGTGCCCTGGCCGGTGGCGACAACGGGGTCGTTGAAGGGGTGGATAAAGGTGTAGCCCTCGGTCTCGGCCAGGTTCATGGCGTATTCGCAGGCCTCGTCATAGACGTCGCCGTGAAGAACGACCTCGGCACCGTAGTCCTTGGTGCGCTCGACCTTGATGAGCGGCGTGGTGGTGGGCATGACCACTATGGATTTCGCGCCCGCGCGCGTGGCGGCGAAGGCGACGCCTTGGGCGTGGTTGCCGGCGCTGGCGGTGATGATGCCGCGCGAGAGCTCTTCGGGCGTAAGGGTGGAAATCTTGTAGTACGCGCCGCGAACCTTGTAGGCTCCGGTGCGCTGCATGTTCTCGGGCTTGAGCCATACGCGGTTGCCCGTTGCGGCAGCAAGGTAGGGGCTCTCGACCAGCTTGGTCTCCTGCGTAACTTCCTTGACCTTGATCGAGGCCTCTTCAAACGCCTCTAAGGTGAGCATTTCTGACATGGTTAACTTCTTTCGCGCGGAGGTTGTGCCATAAGGTTAGGGGTAGGATAGCAGACAATTCATTACAACTTGGGGGAGGGCTTCATGTTGACTCAGGCCGGCAGCTGCGCATCTGCGCCGTTGTTCCAGATTCGCGACGCCGAGGTGGTGCGTGCGGGCAAGACCATTTTGCACGTTGCTGACTTTTCATTGGACGAGGGCGAGCATGTGGCACTGCTTGGTCCCAACGGCGCGGGTAAATCCACGTTTATCCAACTGCTTACGCGCGAGGTGTTCCCTTTGTTTCGCGAGGAGCCGCCGGTGAGGTTTCGCGGCCAGGCGCGTCCGTTGCTTGAGGACATCCGCTCTTCGCTGGGCATTGTCAGCGCCACCATGCACGATCAGGTTCGCGTCCACCTGCCCGCGATCGAGATCGTTATGGGAGGTGTGTTTGGCACGCTGGGCCTGCCCATGCGCGTCAACGTGGATGGGCAGGTGCGCGATCGGGCGCGGGACGCTCTTGAGCGCCTGGGTATAGTCGACCTTGCGAATCGCGACATCATGACGCTCTCTACCGGCCAGGTTCGCCGCGTGCTGGTGGCGCGCGAGCTTGTTCGCGACCCCCAGGTGCTGGTGTTTGACGAACCCTGCACCGGCCTTGACCCGCAGGGCATGTACCATCTGCGACAGACTATGAGCACCCTGGCGGAAGATGGCCGCTCCATCATTTTGGTGACCCACTATCCAGAGGACATCGTCCCGGAAATCGATCGCATTCTGCTGATAAAGGACGCCGCAGTGTTTGCTGATGGCTCCAAAGAGCGGCTGCTTACCAGCAAAGTCATGAGCGACCTGTTCAGCGTGCCTTTGACGGTGGCAGAGCACGACGGCTGGTATTCGCTCTACTAACGCGGCGCGCATTACGGACGGGCCGGCTGCGAGAGGCCTGCCGCCTGTACGCCGCCATATGGAAAATGGACCGCGCTATGGCCTAAAAGGGAGCCGTTATGATTCAAGAAAAGACAGGTGTTTTGCTGGTGAACACGGGTTCTCCGGCCGCTCCGACGCCCCAGGCGGTGGGCGCCTATCTTTCCGAGTTCCTTATGGATGGCGCGGTACGCCCCCTGCCAGCGCTGCCATGGTGGCTTATCTTGCACGCGTGCATATTGCCCCGTAGAAAAAAGACCTCGGCGGCAAAGTATCGCGAAGTCTGGCTAGAAAAAGGCTCGCCGCTTGTTGTGTATGCGCAATCGCTTTCGCGCGGCGTGCAACGCATGTTTGATGATGAGCGTGCGGTTTTTCCAGAGGGGTGTCGCGTGGTTTGTGGCATGTCATATGGCGATCCCTCTATTCGCGATGCGCTCGAGTGCTTGCGGCAGGAGGGCTGCCAGCGCCTGGCGGTTATCCCCCTGTATCCGCAAAGCGCCCATTCAACCACGGGGTCGGCCCTTCGAAAGGTACGCTCGTGTCTTAAAGAGATGGGCTGGTCTCCAGACGCGCGCGAGGTTGAATCCTACGGGTCTTACCAGGCATATGTGGACGCGATTGCCTCCTCGGTCGCCGCTGCCGGGTTCAACGTGGCAAAAGACCGCGTTGCATTCTCTTTCCATTCCGTCCCGCTGACGGACGTTGAGGCCGGCGATGTTTATTCTTCTCAGGTTGAGTCGACGTGTGAGGACGTTGCGCGATCGCTGGGGATTCCTCGAGAACGTTGGTCGCTTTCTTATCAATCGCCCTTTGAGGACAACAGGACATGGCTCGGCCCCTTCACCACAGGTCGGCTTGGTGCGCTCGCGCGCGAGGCACGGCAAGACGGGGGAGACGTATATTGCATTTGCCCTGGATTCGCATTTGATTGCCTGGAGACGCTCTATGACGTTCCCCATGAGCTGGCTCCTGCGTTTCTCGCGGGTTTGTCAGACGCAGGCCGAGCCGACGTTGAGCCCGCGCAGTTATTTGAGACCCGTGCGCTTTTACCCCGCTTGGTGTACGTATCTTGTTTGAACGACTCCCGTGCCCATGCGAGGGTTGTCCATGGTCTGGCCCGACAGGCTCTTTTGGCAGGCTAGCGCAAGAAATGCAAGAAAGGGCTTGCTGTGAATTACGCTGATGGCTGGCTAAAACAGACGAGCATCTCAAGGCGCGGAGCGCTTGCAGCCGCCGCGATCGCTCCTGCCGCCCTTGCCGGGTGCGCGCCCGCAGCGCAAAGCGGGTCGTCAGCGACCGGCTCTCCCTCTCCCTCGTCCACTTCTTGTGTCGCCTCTTCTGGCGTTTTGAGCGACGCGCCCGGCTCTTCGCAGGCAGAGTCGCCTACGCAGCTTTTGGCCAACATGAGCTTGGAGCAGCGCGTGGGCCAGCTGTTCATGGCGCGTCCGGAGCAGCTTGCGGGCGAGGCGAGCCGGTCTGCTTGGGCATTAGGGCTCTATCAATAGCTCCCCGTGTTCATGAGACCCACAAAAAGGACGCTTCTCCAGCCTTTTTTGATCTGGAAAAGCGTCCTTATTGCGGGTCTCAAGGTGTAGGGCTCGCGCTGGAAGCCGGCGGCGGGTCCTCGGACGGCGCCCGCGCAGCGTCGTCCCGGGGTTACGGCGCGGTGCCGTCTGCAAAAACGGGGGCGCTTACAGTGCGCTGTGGTAGATCTCGCGCGCATCGTCCAGCGTGAGCTTCATAAAGCTGCCAAAGCTCTCGCCGCGGTTGATCTTAAGGCCGGGCATCATCTTCTCGATGTCGTCTTCGGTAACGCCAAACTCGGACAGCGTGCGGGGCATGCCCAGCGAGACAAAGAATTCCTGCAGCTCATCGATGGTGGCCTCGACCGCATACTCAACGGCCTGCTCGGGCGTGACCTCCACGTCGAGCTCGTCCACTTCCGGATCGACCGGCTCGATGCCAAAGACCTGGGAGCCAAATTCCAAGAAGCGCTCGGGGTGCTCGCGCCACACATAGCGCATCCAGGCGGGGAAGATTACGGCCAGGCCGGCGCCGTGGGTGATCTTGGTGTCCAGTGCGGACAGCTCGTGCTCAAGGCCGTGGCAGGTCCAGTCGCCGTCGCGCAGACCGGGGATGCCCAGGCCGCAGCCGGCAAGACCGTTATGGGCGAGCGTGCCCACCCACATGATCTCGGCGCGGGCATCGTAGTCCTCGGGGTTCTCCATCACTTTGGGCGCGGCGTCCATGGCGGCGCGCACCAGCCCGCATGCGATGTTGTCGGTTGCGCCCACGGCGGGCTCGCCGGAGAAGAAGCGCTCCATGATATGGGCGATCATATCGGTCACGCCCGCGGCGGTCTGGTAAGCGGGCAGCGTGAAGGTAAGCTCCGGATCAAGGATGGCGATAACCGGACGGTTAAGGTCCGTGTTGATACCGCATTTAAGATGCTCCTCGTCGTTGCTGATAACGCAGGAATTGGAGGCCTCGGAACCGGATGCCGGGATGGTCACCACGCAGGCGACGTCGACACGTGCGGCGGGCGTGGCGCGCTTGCGGAAGAAGTCCCACACGTCGCCGTCGTAGACCGCGCCCAGGGCGATAGCCTTTGCGCAGTCCATGGCAGAGCCGCCGCCAACGGGCAAGATGACGTCGACGCCGTGCTTGCGGGCAAGCTCGACGCCCTCGCGCACCAGGCCAATCTCCGGGTTGGGGCGCACGCCGCCCAGCTCAACGTGCTCCACGCCCGCGGCGTCAAGCGATGCCACCACGCGGTCCAGCGTGCCCAAGCGAACCACGGATCCCTGGCCGTAGACAATGAGCGCGCGGCGGTATCCGGAGGAGGACAGGGTCTCGCCAACCTTATCGGTCGCTTTTCGTCCAAAAACAAAGCGGGTGGGGGAGTAGAAGGAAAAATCGTTCATAAGGCTCCAATCTGCAGGTTCGCCCGTTGGCTCGCCTTTTGCCTGCACAGGTGTTTGGCGTGCGGGTTTGTGGACGAGTTTTTAGAGCATGGCCCGTGCGTTCAAAACACAGCGCGGGTGCGCGCCGCTTGCAATAAGACGGTTGGTGCGCCCGCGCGGGTTTTATTGTAGCGCCGGCGTTTCCCTCTTGGCCCGGGCGCTTATATTTGGGGCCCCTTTTGACCGTTGTTTGGCAGCCTTTGGCTATGCCAGCGCGGCGCCCAGTGCCTGGCAGGCGGCCTGCTCCTGCGGGCCGGGGGCGTCGTAGACGGCATGCGAGTCGACAACGTTTACGCTCGCGTCCTCCGCATCCGCCTTCCAGTTCTCAAGCCACTCGCCATCAGCCCATTCATAGCTGCCAAACAGCACAACCTTGCGCTCGCCAAGATGGTCTTTTACCTCGTCCCACAGCGGCTGGAACTCCTCGGACTCAAGCTCCTCCGATCCCATGGCGGGACAGCCAAACGCCAGAGCGTCATAATTCTCCAGCATCGAGGCGTCAAAATCGGAAACCTGGAACAGGTCCACCTCGGCTCCCTGCTCGCGCGCCCCGTCCGCAACCGACGCGGCCATGGACTCGGTATTGCCGGTGCCGCTCCAATACACAACTGCGATCTTGCTCATGGTTTGTTCTCCTTCTTCTCGCCCCGCATCGGGGGTTTCCTACATGGCGGCGACCGCGAGGGATCCCAGGTCGCGGCCGCTGCGGTACGCGGATGTGGTGTCTGCCGTGCACCGCTTGTACCGCGCGAACGTTTCCAACGCGCTGCTGACGTTCGCGTAGACTTTCCACTGGCCAAACGCCAGGTAGCGCTCGCCCTTGTGGCGGATGAAACCGGCGACGTCTTCATAGGGGTATCCCAAGAAGTAGCCGATCTCATGGGGGAAGTCTTTCTTGCAGCGGCCGCCGGCGTGCTTGCAAGCCATGGGGCAGTCCGCTTTCTCGCCGCGCGGTGCTGCCTCGCCTCCCAGGCGCTGCGCCAGGCGGTCAAGGTCGCGCTCGAGGTCGCTTGCGGTGTAGCCCATCTCCCTTAAAGGGCGCGCCGCATGCGGGTCCGCGATCCAGCACCTAAGCATGGCCGGTCGGTAGACGTATACCAGCGCCCCGCATGATCTCCAGGTGAGAACGCGCAGCGAGATGCCGCTTGGCGCGAGCGCCTTGGCGCATGGTTCCAGCTCTTCAAGGAGCTTCGCGCGGTTCGAGCGTGCCAACTCTTGCTTATCGACGTGCTCGCCCTGCGCCAAAAAGACGCCGGGGAACGTGAACAGGCATGCCGGCTTAAGGCCGGCGAGCATGGGTGAGCAGTTGCGAACGATCGCGGCTTCAAGCGCCTGCTTGGTGATCTCGCGCGTCATGGTCCCCCTTTGGTCGCATGCAAGTTAGACAGGGATAACTTAAATGAGAGCAATGTGTCCGTCAAGAAGAAAGTTAGATAAAGCAAACAATTCTTTCTGGATGAAAAGCCAGTGGAGACCGTAAGCCACGGCGCTGCATAATACGACGGCTTGTTTATGCCCGTTGCGGGCTGCCGCGACGGGGGATAAGAGACGCGCGGGACGCCTATTCGGAGCGCCCTACGATCTCTACCGAGAGCACGTCTGCAAAGGGGATGTCCATGTGCTCCAGCCGCACCTTGCGCAGCGTCGCATCGATTTGACGGACGATGTCTGTTCGCGATACATAGCCGTCGCGCTCGTAGTAGCGCACACGCACCAGGTCCCCGCGGCGAGCCTGCGCTAGCATGTGGTCAAGCTCGGCGGCTTCCTCGTCCGTAAGCTCATGGCGCTCCTCGATCACGCGTTGCATCTCGCGAATCATCTGGTAGTAGCCCGTGAGCGCTGCGAAGGGCATAAACTGCTGGGCGCGGTCCGCACGCGGTCTGCCGCCGCGGGTGTAGCCCGGCTGCTCGCGGTCTAAGCTATTAGGCACGGTGTCCTCCCACCTGTTCGTTGCGCTCGCGCCCGGTGGCGCCTTGTTTAAAGCTGGTTCCCTTGAGCAGGGCGTTCTTACCGTAGCGCTGCTTCACGCTCAGCACCGCCTCCTGCAGGCTGCGCTCCTCCGCCTCGGCCTCGAGGTCCGTAAACAGGTTATAGGTTGCAAATTCCTCCGGCAGCAGGTTGCCAAAGCCTATGTTTACCCGGCGAATGGCGCGCCTGGGGTCGATGGTTTGGTCAAACAGCTGTTCAAAGCAGGGCATGAGGCTTTTGAACGAGCTTGTCCTCTCGCTTAGTTTTCGCTGCCCGCCGCCGTGCTCGAAGGTGCCGTGGCCCGCCGCCGGCCTGGTTCCGTGCTCTCCGCGGAACAGAGGTCCTCCCTGCATGCGGCCGCGCCCCTTTCCGATCATGACCGTGTCGTCCAGCGCGCTATGCGTCTTGAAATCGATACAGGTAGAAGGGATATTCCGGTTGGGCGCCTCGCCGCGGCCGTAGCCCACGTAGAGCGAGATCTGGTCGCACACCACCTTACGCTCCACCAGATCGAGCACGGAGGTGTCCACCATCTCGCGCATCACGGTGCGGGCTTCTTCAAAACTGTAATCGCGTGAGAGCACCTGTCCGTTCATCAGCGAGGTCGCCTGGGGTCGGTAGGCGTGTATCTGGGCGATGGTGCACGGCTCGATGCCGTGGGCGTGGTCTATGAGGTATTCCGCGTTGACGCCAAACTCGCGGTAGAGGATGCTCGCATCCAGCGCGGCTACGCCCATAAGGTCCTCTACATGGTATTTTGCCAGCCGTGCCGCGATGCCGGGGCCAATACCCCAGATATCGGTGATGGGGCGGTGCCGCCAAATGGTGCGCCTGAACTCGTCTTGGTCAAGTTCCCCTATGCCATCGTCCACGTGCTTGGCGGTGATATCCAGCGCGACTTTCGCGAGAAACAGATTGGGGCCTATGCCGGCTGTGGCGTAGATGCCCGTGCGCGACCGCACGGTGTCCATAAGGGTCTTGGCGAACCCGCGCGCGGTTTGGCGATAGAGCTTAAGGTAGGGGGTCGCATCGATGAAGCACTCGTCCACCGAATAGGCATGGATGTCTTCCGGGCTCACGTATTCCAGGTAAATGCCGTAGATCTGCGCCGAGACCTCCATGTAATGGCGCATGCGCGGTTTGGCCATTATGTAGTCGACTCCGGGCGGAATCTCAAATATACGGCAGCGGTTGTGAATGCCCAGCCTTTTCATGGCGGGGGTGATGGCCAGGCAGATGGTGGTGTGGCTGCGGTCCGGGTCCGCTACCACTAGGTTGGTGGTAAAGGGGTCGCACCCTCGGTCGACGCATTCGACCGAGGCGTAGAACGTTTTGAGGTCAATACATATATAGGTCTTCTGTGCCACGGCGCCTCCCTTACACGAACACATGTTTTGTAGAACTACTGTTCGATAGTACTCTTATACGCGTGGAACGTCAAAGCCTTTTGCTACAATGCCCTGCAACGTATACGACCCTTAGGTTGCGGAGCGGCTGGCGCTTAAACCGATCCCGCATTTACAAGGAGCTGTCCATGAAGCAATTTGACGAGCAGAGCCCGTTGGCGCCTCGCGAGCGCGAGAAGATGGCGGGTCGCGTGGCGAGCGCTGCGAGGAATAACAAGACGATTCTCTTGGTGACCGCATGCGCCGCGATCTTTTTAGGCCTGCTCTCATATGTCCTGCGAGGCGAGGTGATGAAGCTCGACCAGATGGCCTACTGGCTTGTGGTCGAAAACCTTCGTTCAGACTGGTTGACGCCCATTATGGAGTCGTTCTCCGCGCTGGCGACCCCGGTCTCGCTTATCGCCATGCTCTTGGTGATCGCCGCCTTTGCACCGGGTAAGCGTCCCGGTTGGTTTTGCACGGTCAACCTTGCCCTTGCGGTTCTGCTGAACGTGGTGCTCAAGACATTGATACAGCGCCCGCGGCCTGAAGGATTCCGTTTGGCGGTAGAGTCGGGCTTCAGCTTTCCCTCGGGCCACTCCATGGCTGCCATGGCGTTCTTTGGGCTGATCGTCTGGATGGTGTGGCATTACGAGCAGGATCGCCGACAGCGCTTCCTGCTGACAGTCGCGTTCAGTGCGGTGATCGTTATGATCGGCATCAGCCGAATCTACCTTGGCGTCCACTACGCTTCCGACGTGCTTGGAGGCTTTTGCGCATCGATCATCTGGCTGGTGTTCTATACCAAGTTGGCGGCGCCCGCGTTTCTGGGCGAGGACGGGCTGCGCGAGGTGCAATAGGGATACAATAGAGATGTTGGACATTCGGCCTCGTACGGGAGGGCCGTCCAGCGGGGCGGGCGCCTGAGCCTGCTCCATCGCGTCCATTACAAGGAGGAAGCATATGACAACCGTCTCCGCGCCCATCGATGCGACCAAGACCCCCGCGTGGGCTGCGTTGCAGAAGCATCATGACGAGCTGGTCTCCCAGGGTATCAGCCTGAAGGATTGGTTCGCTGCCGATCCCGATCGCGTGGCCAAGCTGAGCTATGACCTGGGCGATCTGCACTTTGACCTTTCCAAGAACCTCATTACCGACGAGACCGTCAAGCTTTTGCTCGACCTTGCTTCCGAGCTGGGCATCGAGGCCCGTCGCGACGCCATGTTCGCCGGCGAGCACATCAACACCACTGAGGACCGCGCCGTTCTCCATACCGCGCTGCGCCGCCCCGCAAGCGATGCCGGCACCTTGATGGTTGACGGCCAGGACGTCGTTGCCGACGTGCACGAGGTCCTCGACCGCATGTATGCCTTCGCAGAGCGCGTCCGCTCCGGTGAGTGGAAGGGCGTCTCCGGCAAGCGCATCGAGCATGTGCTGTCCATCGGTATCGGTGGTTCCGACCTTGGCCCGGTCATGGTGTACGAGGCCCTGAAACCCTATGCTGACGCCGGCATCGATTGCACCTACGTCTCCAATATCGACCCCAACGACATGGCCGAGAAGGTCAAGGGTCTCGACCCTGAGACCACGCTGGTGATCGTTGTCTCCAAGACCTTCACCACGCTCGAGACCCTTACCAACGCGCGCGAGGCTAAGACCTGGATGCTCAAGAGCTTGCACGACGCCGGCGTTATCGACGGCACGCCCGAGCAGGACGCTGAGGCGATTCGCCGTCACTTTGTCGCCGTGTCCACCGCGCTTGACCTGGTTGCGGATTTTGGCATCGATCCCGAGAACGCTTTTGGTTTTTGGAACTGGGTTGGCGGCCGCTATTCCGTCGACTCCGCCGTGGGCCTGTCCCTTATCGTTGCGTTGGGGCCGGAGCGCTTCCAGAGCTTCCTCGAGGGCTTCCATGAGGTGGACCAGTACTTTGTCAACACCCCGTTCGACAAGAACGTTGTTGCGCTCATGGGCCTTTTGAACGTTTGGTACGTCAATTTCTTTGGCGCCGAGAGCCACGCCGTGCTGCCGTACAACCAGTACCTGCACCGCTTCCCGGCTTACCTGCAGCAGCTGACCATGGAATCCAACGGCAAGCATGTCCGCTGGGACGGCACCCCCATCACCACCGCTACCGGCGAGATCTTCTGGGGCGAGCCGGGCACCAACGGCCAGCACGCCTTCTACCAGCTTATCCACCAGGGCACCCGTATGGTCCCCGCTGACTTCATCGCGTTTGTGAATACTCCCAACGCAGTTGAGGACAACGGCCAGGATGTCCACGAGCTGTTCTTGGGCAACTTCCTTGCCCAGACAAAGGCCCTCGCTTTTGGAAAGACCGCTGACGAGGTTCGCGCCGAGGGTACCGCCGAGTGGATGGTTCCCGCCCGCTGCTTCGAGGGCAACCGTCCCACTACCTCCATCTTTGGCGTCGACCTTACCCCGCACGCACTGGGTGCCCTTATCGCCCTGTACGAGCACATCACCTTTATCGAGGGTACGGTCTGGGGAATCGATTCTTACGACCAGTGGGGCGTTGAGTTGGGCAAGCAGCTTGCCAAGCAGATCACCCCTGCCTTCCATGATGATGAGGCCCTGGATACCCAGGATGCTTCCACCAAGGCTTTGATTGAGTTCTATCGCGCAAATCGCCGCTAATACGTCTCAAGACTGCATAGTTTAACCAAATAGGGCAACGGTGCCGGAATTATCGGTACCGTTGCCCTATTTAGTGTGGACAATATTACATATTAGGTTATGTTATAACGTATTATGTTAAATCTTTCCATTGGGGTTGCTATGATAAATCCAAGTAGTGCGGTCCCACTATATTCGCAGGTCTCAAAAGATCTGCGGCAACGGATCGAAAAGGGGGAGTTCTCCGCAAGTGGAGTCCTTCCTGCTGAAAGCGTACTCTGTTCGGACTACGGAGTCAGCCGTGCGACGATTCGGAAGGCGTTTCAGACGCTTATTGAGGATGATGTGCTAGATACTCGGCATGGGATGGGCGTATTTATTAAACAGCCAAAGATTACGTCGAGTCTTAGTACGTTTAAAGGTTTCACTTATTTTTGCAACATCAACAATATCAAGACCTCTTCTCGGGTCTTGAAGTTGATTCAGATTGACCCTCCTTCTACGGTTGCCCATCATTTGCGTTTAAAGAATGGCGAAAAGACGGTATATCTTAAGCGTATTCGTTCTATTGATTACATTCCTGCGATGATTGAGCATATCTATCTTCCGGCTGATCGGTTTTCATTTTTGTTGGATATTGATATGAACAACTCATCGCTATATTCAGTTATTGAACGTGAGACTGGTCTTAGACTTGAAGATAATTGTTTTCCATCTATCGTGCTTGAGGCGGGGCTGGCGACGGAAGAGGAAAAAGCTCTTCTAGAAATCAAAGGTGAGGCGGCGATGTTCATATTGAGTGAAACAGTTTATATGAGCACTGGTACGCCAGTTCATTTTACTAAGCAGGTGATGCTTGGTGACTATTTCAAATACTTCTTTTCTAATCGAGCAAATCAATTGGGAGTGAATTGGGATAGCCTTGGTTTAAATGAGGGCAGGAGGTAGTCGATATATATGGTTAAATCTGCAAGCGCAGTCCCGTTATATAAGCAAATTGTCCGTGATCTTATGGATCAGATTGAGACCGGTGAATTTAAAGAAGGGGATAAGCTGCCAACCGAAGCCGAGCTTATGGAGCGCTTCGATGTCAGCAGAATTACTGTTCGAGCAGCGATCAAAGAGCTTGAAGACGCTGATATAGTTGAAAGAACCAGAGGTAAGGGCACCTTTGTAACTATGAAGCGTGATTCCTATGCTGCCGATGATAGGGAAAGCTTTACGCATTCCTGCACCTTATCTGATAAAAAGCCCTCTACCAAAGTACTGGAGACGAGCTGGGTATATCCCTCGTTGAAAGACATGCGGTTCCTGGGCGTCCGTGAAGACGAGAACATTCTTCAGACTAGAAGGCTCCGTCTGGTCGATGGCGTTCCGACAGTACTTGAAACCAATAGTTATGCCCCTTCGCTCGCATTTTTGGACCATGAGGATCTTTCCGGTTCGCTTTTCGAAATTCTCGAGCGGCATGGTATAACTCTTGGGTCGAATGAGCGGACATTGCAGGTTTGTTTTGCCAATGCGTATGAAGCTGATTGTCTCAACGTTGAGGAAGGCGCCGCACTGCTTCTGTTCATTGATAAGCGGTGCGATATTACTGGAGATCCCATTTTTCTATCAAGGCAGGTGTATTGCACCGAACGACTTAAATTCTATCTTTAAATTACTTTTATAGGCTGTTTGAAAGGCGTCTCGCATGGAACGGGGCGCCTTTTGCCGTTTACGGGGAATTATTCGCCATTTGCGGATGACAGGAAAAAGCTAATTGACCTATCTGAAAATATAAAGATACTAAGGATAACAATACAAACTAATACGATATATACATTGGGAACCATAAAGAGAAAAGGAGAGTGAATGAGGAAATTGCTTCTTGCCAGCCATGGGCCGCTGGCACAATCAATGCGCGAGACGGTTCAGATGTTTTGTGGCGAGGATTCACGCATTAAGGTTCTTTGCGCATATATCGATTCTGCCTCTATGGATGTGGATGAGCTCATTGACTTTTGGGAGAAGACGCGTGAAGACGGAGATGAGTGGATAGTTTTAACGGATATCTATGGGGGTTCGGTTAACAACGCATTCATGAATCGCTTGTCCGACCCCTCTATTCGCCTCATTGCGGGAATGTCCCTTCCGTTGGTGCTGGAGATACTTGTTGGTCTCGATTCGTTGGATGACGAGGGGCTGCGGGCATTGGTGAGGCGTATTGGGGTTGACGGCATCAAGTACTGTGATGTTCCAGGAGACATTGAGATAGACGAGGAGTTTTAGAAGAAAGGGTTGTCATGCTTACTTTGCTAAGGGTCGACCATCGATTGATTCATGGTCAAGTTGCGATGACATGGACTCAAGAGCTCGCAACAAATTGTATTCTTGTGGCCAGCGATGCCGTCGTAAAAGATGATGTTCGTAAAACTACGCTGAAACTTGCTCGTCCGGCTGGTGTCAAGCTCGTTATTAAGTCAATTGATGATTCCATTGGGGCGCTTGTTAGTGGGGTTACAGATAAATATCGGCTTTTTATTGTCGTGGAGAGTATCGAGGACGCATACAGGCTCGCAAAAGGATACGACGGCGTAAAGCAGATCAATATCGGTGGGACCAAGCCTAAAGACGAGGCAGTCAATCGTTTGTCATCTACGGTTTTTGCTAGCGATACAGATTTGAAAATGATTGAAGAGCTTAAAGATATGGGAATCGAGGTGGAGATTAGACAGGTTCCGAGGGATCAAAAGGTAATTCTCTAGATTAACTTGGGGAGGAGTTTGGCATGCTATTGCAGGCAATTCTTATTGGACTAGTTGCCATGTGCTCTACATTTGAGTGGGCTTTGGGAACTTGCCTGGCATCTCGTCCAATAGTAACGGGCGTCCTTATAGGTCTTGTGATGGGTGACCTTGAGACGGGTATTATTGTCGGAGCTACCCTGGAAATGGTGTTTATTGGATCGGTGACTATTGGCGCTGCGGTTCCACCGGATGTGATTACGGGAGGTATCCTCGGAACCGCCTTCGCGATTTCTACGGGACAGGGAGCAGAGATTGCTCTTACGCTTGCGTTTCCCATCGCATCGCTGTATCTCATCGTGGACAATGCCTTGACGCTGGTTGTGCTTCCTATTTTTGTCCACAAGGCTGACGACTGCGTAGAAAAGGGAGATTTTACCGGAATGGAGCGCATGCATCTTATTGGTGGCTTCGTGGTTAAATCTCTTCCCCGTTTCGTCATTTGTGCGCTGGCATTCTATTTCGGTACGCCGGTTATGAATGCCGTACTCGAGGCTATTCCTGAGTTTGTCAGTAATGGCTTGGTTGTTGCGGGTGGCTTTATTCCGGCTCTCGGCATCTCTCTGCTTGCGTCCATGATTATTAATAAGCAGACTGCAGTGTTCTTTGTCTTGGGTTTTGCCCTTTGTGCGTACCTCAATGTTCCGATTCTTGGCATTGCAATCATCGGTATGTGTCTTGCGATCATTCTTGTGGTCGTACAGCCCAGTATTGCTGCTCAGACGCCTCAGCTTGCTTCGGAGGGGGATCTCAACGATGACGACTTCTAATGGCACAAACAGCTCATCGATAACAAAGCAGGATTTGAGAAAGGTTTTCTTCCGTTCCCTAACCATGGAATACTCTTGGAACTACGAGCGACAGCAACATATGGGTTACTGTTACTCCATGCTTCCGATTATTCGTCGTGTTTACGACAATAAGGAAGATCAGATTCAGGCTGCGAAGCGCCATATGGAGTTTTTTAACACGACGCCATATATCTCAACCCTCATTTTAGGTATCTCTTCGGCAATGGAAGAGGCGAACGCTAATGATGATCGTTTTGATGCATCTTCGATCAACAGCATTAAAGCTGCGCTTATGAGTCCTCTTGCCGGAATTGGTGACTCTTTGTTTTGGGGAACGTTGCGCGTGATCGCAACAGGTCTCGGCGTGTCGCTTTCCATGCAGGGGAATATTCTGGGTCCGTTGCTCTTCCTTCTCGTTTTCAATATTCCAGCCTATATCGTTAGGTGGCTCTGCCTTAAATGGGGTTATGGATTTGGCACAAGCTTCCTCAGTAAAATCGAGGAGTCTGGCTTGATGCCCAAGCTCACCATGGGAGCTGCCATCCTTGGTCTTATGGTTATTGGGGCTATGGTTCCCAATCTTGTAAGCGTGAGTGTCGCGGGTTCGCTAGGTACGGGCGATAGCGCGCAATCCATTCAAAGCATCATTGACGGTATCATGCCAAGCCTTTTGCCGCTTCTTGTTACGTTCGGAGTGTTTCAGCTCGTTCAGCATAAGGTCAAAATCGCATGGATTCTCGTCATTCTTATGGCAGTCGGAATCATTGGGTCTTTCTTCGGCATCTTTGCTGTCTAACTTTTTATATCGGTCGACTTTGCTAAGGAGTTTTTATCATGATCTCGTTTGACGAGCAGGCAATTATGGACAACGGTGCTTATATCTATGCTCAAAGAGCTGAAATCGAGCGCATTGCTGATGAAGTTTGCAGCCAGGGCTTCGATTCGATCTTTTTCACTTCTTCCGGTGGCTCTTTGGCAATGATGCAACCTTTTGATTATCTTGTTTCGACCATGTCGGACATTCCGGTTCAGTCTCAGATTTCAGCTGATCTGCTCACCGTAGGCAATCGTCGTATTGGAAAGGGAACGATAGCATTTATGGCGTCCAAATCCGGCGATACCAAAGAGACTGTCGCAGCTGCAAAAGCGGTAAAAGATGCTGGATGCACGATTATCTCTACTTTGGGTGTTGAGAATTCACCTCTTGGCGAGTTGTCCGATTATAGCGTTGTGTACAAAAACGGTCGTCCAATGGAGATGGTCCTTTACCTGCTTATTGGTAAGATTCTAAACAACAAGGGTTATTTCGATGAGTATTATCGCTTTGCTGATGAGCTCGCAAATCTTCCATCCGCTCTTGTTTCCGTTGGTAAAGCGGCAGATTGCATGGCGCGCGAGTATGCTTTGAAGCACCAGAACGATCCTTATCAGATTTGGATCGGTTCGGGAAACCTGTGGGGCCCTACGTACTCGTTTGCTATGTGCGTTCTTGAGGAATCTCAGTGGCTGCGGACCAAGTCTGTCTCTTCGCCTGAGTTTTTCCATGGAACTATCGAGCTGGTTGAACCCGGAGTTTGCGTTGCTCTTGCCATGACGGAGGCTCAGACGCGACCTCTTGATGAGCGCGTGGCGCGATTCTGCAATGAGTATGCAGACGATTTCACCGTCTTTGATACGCGCGACTATGAACTGCCCGGAATTAGCGATGAGTTCCGCTGGATGCTTTCCCCGGTTGTTCTTAACGCCGTTCTTTCACGCGTAAGCAAGAATTTCGAGCAAATTCGAGATCATTCTCTTGATATTCGTCGGTATTACCGCAAGGTTGAATACTAAAGGAACATAACTTAGGAGGTGTTGAGATGAGGATCGCGGGAATAGGAGATAACGTAATCGATCGATATCTCAACAAGGGCGTTATGTATCCAGGGGGAAACGCTGTTAACGTTGCTGCTCATTCGGCTATGTTAGGTGCGGATTCGGCGTATATCGGCGTAATTGGTGATGATTTGGGCGGTAGTATCATCGCTAGCTCTCTTCGATCTCTTAGTGTTGACTTGTCACAAAGTGTTTTCCCGCGCGGCGCGACTACAAAAACGTGCGATGTCAATGTTTATGATGGAGAGCGCGAAGAGGTTGGGTATGATACTGGCTCATGCTGGGCTCATAAAGTAGCGATAACAGATTCCGATGTTAATTATCTGCATGACTTCGATGCTGTTCTCACCAGTGTAAATGCAAAGCTGCAGGACTATGTATTTAGATTCTCAGAATTGAATTGCTTGGTAGTCTATGATTTTTCCGTCAAAGATAAGTATCGAACTGAGGATTATTTCAATCTTGTGTGCCCTTATATTGATCTTGGTTTGTTTTCTTGTTCGAATCAAACGAATGATGAAGTTGCCGAGCTTTTGCGAAGGGCCGTATCCCATGGCTGCTCGTATGCGATTGCAACTAGAGGAGGCGAGCCGCCAGTTTTCTATGACGGAGAATTCTCATATGAAGGCGTTGTCGATAGAGTCGATGCGCTCGATACGATGGGAGCTGGAGATTCTTATCTATCTGCTTTTGTAGTTAGCTGCTTGAGCGGCGGGTGGCGTAAGGGCGTTCCGCTAAACAAGGAATCTATTGCTAAGGCCTTTAAACGTGCAGCCGAGTATTCTGCTGAGAACTGCTTGAGGCCGGGCGGTTTTGGATTTGAGCATTCTATTTCAGGAATGGTTGCGAAAGCGTAGACTTCACGAGTCCTTTGATAATTTATCAGGCTGTTTTTGGGTTCGGTTCAGCATTTGCTTGGATCGGACCCATTTTATTAGATGCTTTAGGCTGGATATCTTGGGACCGGTGAGATAAGAGGATCTAAGGCCTAACTGGCGCCCTTCGGTCTTTCGCGTTGTCTAATGACTCGGGGGGGGGGCGACGAATTGTTTCGAATGATAGCTGGTCGCAAATCGAGGTGGACTTTGATTGGACACGTCGAAATGTCCTCCAGAGAATCGGCGATTCTCAATCGGCGCAGGATTGCACATAGCTTTTGTAATGTCATAACAAAATACTGAATTAATCTAGTTATTGAATATAAATACCGTTCACAGATGATAAGTAAAGAATAAAACATGCTGGTAGATTGGTCGTCATATATAATGAACACCGTTCACGGATATAAGACAAAACAATACTTGAATACGATACGTTATATTACGTAATATACAGATAACGAAGAGCCCACCAGAACAGAGAAAGAAGCAGGGGTGGGGGATTCAAAGGCAAGGCAGCACTAATAAAGGAGGAAATGCCATGTTCAACTTTGATGTTCCGCGTTATGAGAAGGTTGTCGGCGATGCGCTCGCCCTTCGTCCCCAGATCGACAAGGCCGTGGATGAGATCTGCGAGCAGGGTTATTCCAACATCTTCTTCATCGGCTGCGGTGGTACCTGGGCCCACACCCTTCCCATGCAGTACTGGTTCGATACCACCACGTCCAAGATCGAGACCCACTGTGTAATCGCTGCCGAGTTCCTTGCTATGGGCCACAAGCGTTTCAACAAGGATTCCGTTTGCGTATTCTCCACTCGTACCGGCACCACGCCCGAGATTATCGAGGCGGCGAAGTACTGCCAGGAGCACGGTGCCCGTACCGTGATGTACGTTTCCAACGACAACACCCCCGCGACTGAGTACGCCGATTATAAGTTCTTCAGCTTTGCCGAGGACGACGTGCTGTGCGAGGCGATTTACACCTATCAGATCACCATGCTCGCACGCTTCCTCAAGAACGCCGGTGACTTTGCTGACTACGACACCTTTATGGATGAATTCGCCCAGATCACCCCGTACCTCATCAAGGCCAAGGAAGCTTACGAGGCTCCCGCCAAGGCCATGGCCGAGGACTTCAAGGACGTTGACTACCACATGGTCGTTGGTTCCGGAATGCTTTGGGGCGAGGCCTACGATTACGCCATGTGCATCCTCGAGGAGATGCAGTGGATTAAGACCAAGTCGATTCACGCGGCCGAATTCTTCCACGGCACCATCGAGCTGTGCGAGGACGACACCAGCATCATCATGCTCTACGGCGAGGATGAGACCCGTCCGCTGATGGACCGTGTTATGAACTTTACCAAGATGCTTGAGGACGAGAAGGGCGTTAAGGTTAAGGTCAACACCTTCGACACTTCCACCGTCGAGCTGCCTTTCTCCAAGCCCGAGTTCCGCAAGATCGTCTCCCCGCTGGTTATCTACACCATCACCGAGCGTCTTAGCTGTCACCTGGAGAACGTGCGCAACCACCCGCTGACCACTCGCCGCTACTATCACCAGATGAATTACTAAGGCAGGCGTCATCCAATCGTTGGCCCGGTTTTGAAGGGTTCTCTTCAATCCGGGCCATCGGTGTTTTTAAGGGGATCAAAATGGTCGTGCAATATATACTCATTGCGCTGGTCGCGTTTGTCGCGTCGATGGACGAACAGCTATTCGGAATTACCATGCTCGGTCGTCCTCTGTTCACCAGCCTTTTCGTCGGCCTTATTCTTGGTGATGTCCAGACGGGCTGCATTGTCGGTGCCGCTCTGGAATCGATGTTCATGGGCGCCATTATGGTCGGTGCCGCAGTGCCTCCCGAGGTCTACGCATCCGGCGTCCTTGGTTGCGCATTCGCCATTATTACGGGTGCGGGTACCGCAGCCGCCGTGGCACTTGCCTTGCCTGTTTCGGTATTTCTCCAGGTCTGGAGGAATTTTTGCTATGCGGTTCCGGGTGCTTTCGCGAGCAAAAAGATCGATGCGGCACTCGCGGATAGGAATCTAGTGAAGGCGAATTTCTACCATCTCACTATCGTTCCGCTTTCCATCGGTATCCCATCCGCCCTTCTGGTTTTTGGTTCGCTCTTTTTTGGCGCCGATCTTATCAACAACGCCCTCAACGCTATCCCGCAGTTCGTCATGGATGGTCTTAACGTTGCCTCCGGCGTCCTTGCTTGCGTTGGTTTCGCTCTGCTTATCAGAACCATGTCGAACGCAAAGCTGCTTCCGTTTTTGTTCATCGGCTTCATCATGGTGATCTATCTGAACATGGACGTTATCGGCGTTGCCGCTGCTGCCACGTGTGTCGCCCTGCTCATCGTATTTAACAAGAGTGCCGATAGGTCTCAGGCTACCGAGGTGGAAGAGGAGGATTTCTAATGAGCGGCTACGAGAACGCCACCGGGGCGAGGGATCATTCCGGTCAAGATAAGATCATGACTCCGGATATATACCGCAGTATGTTCTTAAGGCAATTTACCAGTCAGTGCTCCCAATCCTACGACAAGATGATGGCCTACGGCTTCATGTACACATTGGAGAAGCCGCTTCGCAAGATTTATCCCGATGATGACGACTATTACGCCGCCCTCGATCGGCATACGGAGTTTTTCAACATGACTCCGCACGTTCTGCCCTTTGTCGCCGGCTTGTCGGTGTCTATGGAGGAGCAGGCGGCCAAGGATCCTACTTTCGATACATCATCGATCAATGCGATCAAAGTGGGATTGATGGGCCCCCTATCAGGTATTGGCGATTCATTTTACTGGGGTACGTTCCGTGTCGTTGCTGCGGGTATCGGTATTGGTCTTGCAGCTACCGGTAATCCCTTGGGACCGATCATCTATGCATTGGTCTACTCCGTTATCAATATCGCTACGCGAATCGGAACGGCGCATCTCGGCTACAATGTCGGAACCAAGTTTCTCCAGCAGTCCGCAAGCGGCAATCTGATGGACAACCTTACCTATGGAGCGGGCGTCCTTGGCATGACCGTTGTTGGAGCGATGATCGCCACCATGGTTTCCCTCAGCACCTCTATGGTGTTCAACATCGGGGGATCTGAAATCGAGCTCCAGTCTTTGTTCGACGCCGTGTTCCCGGGCATTCTGCCTTTGATTGCAACGTTTACCTGTGTATGGCTCTATAAAAAGGGAGTCAAGACCATTTGGATCATTCTCGGCATCTTTGCAATCTGCATTTTGGGTACTTGGCTCGGGGTCTTCGCTGCAGCCTAACCCATTTATAGTGATCAGGGTACTTAAACCCTTCGCGCATCATCATTCGAGATTTTAATGCCTTCTATTAGTAATATGGGCGGCACGTATCGTCTCGAGAGGTGATGCGCTTGCTTTCGCTATAAAGGTAAGGATAGGTTTACGGATGCATGTGTGCGTCGGGCTTTAGCGAGCACGCGCAATTATGTAGAATCGAAACAAAGTCTTGGAACGTACTAAAAGGGGAGAAGGGAAGCATCTATGGCTATTCGCGCGATCGCGCTCGATATTGATGGAACGCTGACAAACGATCAAAAGGTCATCACGCCGCGTACTAAGAAGGCGCTGATGGATGCGCAGGAGGCGGGTATAAAGCTCATCCTTTCTTCCGGTCGTCCCGTCCACGGCCTGCGCGCGCTTGCGCACGAGCTCGAGCTCGACCGTCACAATGGCTTGCTGGTCGCGTTCAACGGCGCGCAGGTACGCGATGCCAGCACGGGCGAGGTGCTCTATGATCAGGCTATTTCTGCTGACCTTGCACGCGAGGTGCTGGTTCACATGAAGAAGTTCGACGTCATCCCCATGCTGGTCGATGGCGACCGCCTCTACATTGAGGATGCGTATAACTGCACCATCTACAGCGGCGGCGAGCCCAAGAACATAATCAAGTACGAACGCGATGCATGCAACCTTCGCCTGCATGAGGTGCGCGATCTGGCAGAGTGGTGCACGGTTCCGCAGAATAAGATTCTCACCGCCGGAACGGGCGAGTATCTTCAGAAGAACTACCAGGAGATGGCGGCGCCCTTTAGCGATCGTTTGAGTTGCATGTTCACGGCCGAGTGGTATTTTGAATTTACCGACCGGGGTATCGACAAGGGCCGTGCGCTCTCGTTTGCCCTGCCGCGCTGCGGTATCGACCCCAGCGAGATGGCGGCGTTTGGCGATGGCCAAAACGATCGAGCCATGATTGAGCTCGCCGGCGTGGGTGTTGCTATGGGTAACGCCATTGATGAGCTCAAGAGCGTGGCGGATATGGTTTGCGGCACCAACAACGAGGATGGCATCGCGGGTGCTCTTGAAGAGCTTTTGGCATAGCGGCGATATCTGTTTGACGAGTACAGAGGATGGATGGCAATGGCTGACAAGACGTTTCCCTACAAGGCCGTTATCTTTGATATGGATGGCGTGATCGTCGATACCGAGGCGTACTATCAGCGCGAGCAGCGCAGGTTTGTGAACGAGATGGGGCTGAACGTTTCCGACCAGGAGATTTTGGATCTGGTTGGCCAGTCGCACCAAACGTTTCAGCGCGTGCTGGCGGACTGGTGGTCGCGCGCGGGTCGCGAGCTAACTTTGGATGCCGCGGAGCAAACGTATAGGGACTGGGAGGCGCTGCATCCTTGCGACTACAAGGCGATTTTGAACCCCGGCGTTGCCGACACCATTGACGAGCTGCGCTCGCGGGGTGTTCGCGTGGCGCTGGCATCGTCTTCGCCCATGGACAGCATCTTAGCCGTTCTTGAAGCGTGCGATCTTTCTGATAAGTTCGAGCTTATTGTAAGCGGCAAGGACTTTCATGAGAGCAAGCCCAACCCTGCCATCTATCTCTACACTATCGAGAAGCTTGATCTCGATGCATCCGAATGCTGCTGCATCGAGGACTCCGTGCCCGGTATCGCCGCTGGTAAGGCGGCGGGCCTTACCGTGTTCGCCAAGCGCGAGGATCGCTTTGGGTTCTCACAAGATAGGGCGGATGCCATCATCGACCAAATTCCGGACATCCTGGGTATCGCTTAGCCCATCGCTTGCATTCTTAGCCTAATAATATTCATCAAATTTGCCCTTGCTTTAGTTGTGGAGTAAGGGCGAATTTTATTAGTGCTGCAAAAACACAGAACAACATAGGATGAATCTGCGCCATACTATCCGCATTTAGATGATCGATAGGAGGCGTTATGCGATTCATCAACATCAAGGCAGAGGTTGACCCGGTGGATTACAAGGCGTTTGCCTTTCCATATAAAGGCGTGGTATTTGATATGGACGGCGTTTTGGTCGATACCGAATACCTAGAGCAGCGGTATCTTGAGGAGTATGCGATAGACAGCGGGCTTGATGTGAGCGATGGGGAGCGCATGGCGCTTGTGGGCAGCTCCGGGGCGGATTTCTATGGCGCCATCGTTCGCTGGTGGGACCGAGCCGGCGTTCCGCTCGATATCGCGGGCGCCCGGGCTTCGTATGCCGCCTACGTCAAGGGCGAGTACACAGACAATTTCCAATCGGTTATGAACCAGGGCGTACCAGAGACGCTGCGCGCGCTGAAGGAGATGGGGGTCAAGGTCGCCCTTGCGTCCTCGTCCAGCAAAAAGACAATCGACAAAGTGCTGTCGGACTGCAAAATCGCCCAGCTGTTCGATGTGGTGGTAAGCGGCGAGGAGTTTCGCCAAAGCAAGCCCAATCCAGAAATCTATCTCCATACGCTTGAGAGGCTGGGGCTTTGCGCGGACGATTGCTGCTGCGTAGAAGATTCTGTTCCCGGTATCACCGCTGGTAAGGCGGCCGGCCTTACCGTTTTGGCCAAGCGGGAGGAGCGCTTTGGGTTTTCACAGGATAGCGCGGACGAAATCATCGACCAAATACCTGATCTTTTGAGGCGCGCGGAGCCCGCGGGCGTTTAGCTGTCTTTTGGTTGGTGCGCTAAAATAGTTGATATTGTATCGATGCCGGTGTGAAGGGGACTGTGTTTTCTTATGCGTTCGCAATTGGATGGGAGCTCTTCTGCCCCGCTATACCAGCAGGTGCTCGATTTAATAAAGAGCGACATAGAGCGCGGAACATACCCCATTGATTCGCAGATTCCTACAGAGCTCGAGCTATCCAAGATGTATGGCGTTGGTCGGGTTACGGTTCGCCGCGCTATCGAGGAGCTGGCGGGCGAGGGCTATCTCACTAAACGGCAAGGGCGCGGCACCTTTGTGACCGCCACTAAGATGATTCGCAAGGTGCACCAAAAGGATGACGTCCAGAGCTTTACCCAAGCGTGCGCGGCAAATGGCATGCACGCCGGCGCGCGCGTTGTGTCGCGCAAGACGGTTAAGGCAGACGTCGAACTAGCCGCGTTCTTTGGTGTGGACGAGGGGGCGGACCTCTTGTTGGTGTCGCGCGTGCGCACTGCAGACGGCGTGCCCGTTTTGTTTGAGAACAACTACTATCCCATGGACGGGTTCGAGTTCCTCAAAGACGTCTGCCTTTCCAATTGCTCCATCTTCGAGGTGGTGGGGGAGCGCACGGGCAAGTATCCCGTGGCGTCTGACCCCTGCCGCCTTGAGATTGCGCGTGCGGGCATCAACGAGGCGCGCGAGCTCAAGGTTCCGGTTGGGGAGCCGCTGTTCTTTATGAGCGTAGGGTTCTTGGATGCCGAGGGTGCGCATTTCTGTTATGGAAGGCAGTTCTACGTGGGTTCGCGCTACAGTTTTGATATCTAGGGAATTGTCGAGCCCCGCTTGCGGTTCGATACCGACCGTATATAGAACATCCTAGAACAACTCTATAATTGACTTGACCTCATACCATCTTGCAGGTTATACATAGAACAACCTAAGATGTCTTCCATTGATAGCCGCTATTGGGCAGACATCATAATTTGGACAGGAGGTACAGGAATGTCAGACGCCACCCAGGAGAAGCCCAAGCGTAGATTTCGCTTTCAGCTCCCCCATGTGTACACCATCGCGTTTATGTTGATCATCTTCTTCGCGGTGCTCACATGGCTTGTTCCGTCGGGTCAGTTTGATCGGCAGACCATCCAAACGGCTGCGGGTGAGCGAGAAGTCGCCGTTGCCGGCACGTATCAGGAAGTCGACAAGGTCTATACCGATCCGGAGACGGGGGAGACCGTCGACCTTCGCCAGGGAATCGATGCCGTCCTGCAGGCTCCTACCAAGGGCATCCAGGCCGCGGCGGATGTCGTTGCATTCGTTCTTCTTATCGGCGGCTCGTTTGCTATCGTCACCAAGACCAACGCGCTGAACGCCGGTATGAGTCGCGTGATCAAGAAGTTGAAAAACAAGGATATCTTGATCATTCCCATCACTATGGTCTTGCTCTCGATCTGCGGTTCTACGTTCGGCATGTCCGAGGAGGCCCTGCCGTTTTACGCGATCTTCATTCCCATCATGCTGAGCATAGGCTATGATTCCATGACCGCGTTCATCATCTGCTTCCTTGGTCCCAATCTCGGTTACTGCGCATCCACCATCGACCCCTTCAACGTCCTGATCGCTCAGGGCGTCATCGGCATCGAGGGCAATCCCCAGCTGTGGTTCCGCGCCGTTTTGTGGGTCATCTTTACCGCTGTGGGCATTGCCTGGGCCATGCGCTACGCGCGCCGCGTTAAGCTCGATCCCAAGTCCTCGATAACGTATGAGGACGATAAGCAGAAGCGTATCGAGTTCGCCGTCGCCGATGCTTCCGCTGAGGAGGAGTTTACCCTCCGTCATAAACTGGTCCTTATCGACTTCGCTGTTGGCATGGGCGTCATCGTGTGGGGTCTTGTCACCCAGGGCTGGTACATGAATGAGATCTCCATGGTCTTTTTGGCAATGGGCCTGCTTGCCGGTATTCTTGGCGGTTTGGACGAGAAGACCATCGCCGAGGAGTTTGTCCGCGGCATCGCTGACTTCGCTTACGCTGCCTGCATCATCGGTATCGCTCGCGGTATCCTTGTCGTCGCCGAGGGCGGCATGATCATCGACTCCATCCTCAACTGGCTTGCTGGCCTTCTGGCGGGTGCTCCGTCCTTCATCTACACCACGTTCATGTATATCGTCTTGGGCCTGCTCTCCCTGCTGGTTCCGTCCAGCTCGGGTCTCGCCGCGCTCACCATGCCCGTCATGGGTCCGCTGACCGAGCTCATGGGCCTCAACCCTGAGGCCGCCGTCACCGCACTGCAATTCGCAAACCAGACCATCAACACCATCAGTCCCGTCGCCGGAATGACCGTAGCGGGTCTCGCGGTCGCAAAGATTTCCTTTGGCCAGTGGTGGAAGACCATTTGGAAGTTCTTCATCTTCATGGTTTTGTTCGGCCTGGTCGCGACTATGATCTCCGGCCTACTGCCGGTGTAGGAGGCGTCCCATGTCAGATCGCACTTTGGTTCTACTCTCGCGCAGCATCTTCACGGGTCTTTCCGATGACCCCTTCGACGGGTACATTGCCATCCGCGGCAACCGCATCGAGTCAGTAGGTCCCGCGGGTCAGGCTGAAGCGTACCTGCACGGGGCGGACGATGTTCGCGACCTCGGTTCCAAGACTGTTATGGCTGGTCTTGTCGACGTGCACACATTCTTTACCGGTTGGGTTTTGCGTCGTATCGGCGCCGATCTAAGCGATACGGCATCGGTTGAAGACGTCATCGAGGCGCTGGCCCAGTGGAAGGGGACACGTCAGCAGGCTCCCATGGCGCTGGGTATGAATCTGCCGGAGGCGCTCTTGGGCGAAGAGCTCGTCACGGCGCTGGACGAGCGGTATTCCTCCACGCCCGTCGTCGCATTCACGAACGGCGCGGAGACCTGCGCGCTCAACGCTGCCGCATCTTCGCGCTACGGGTTCACGCCCGACGCTTGCTATGCGGAGAAGATCTGGCGTCTTATGCGCGATTATCTGCCTCTTCAAGAGGTGCGGGACGCATACGACGACTACATGGCCATGCTCAACTCCCGCGGCGTCACCGCTATCAAGGAGATGTGCTTCGATGACTACTATGGTTTCGCGGACGAGATGGCTCGTCGCGAGCGGGAAGGTGAGCTTACCGTTCGCATCGATATGATGAGCCAGCCGGTTGGCCGCGGCGCCGACCTCGATTACGCTTGTTCCGCCCGCGACCGCCTTAAAGGTGATTTCGTTCGGTTTTCCGGCTTCAACCGCATGACCGATCGCGGTGTTTGGTGCGGCCTGGCGGAGATGATCGAGCCATATGAAGACGGGGCGGACGCGGGGGCGGGTGGAAAGACCGTGGTCGAGGAGCCCGAGTGGGATCTCATCGCCCGCGAGCTCGCCGCGATCGATAAGGCTGGATTCCGCTACTCGCTGCATTGCCAGGGGGACGGCGCCGTTCGCAAGACGGTGGATATGTACGAGGGCCTGGCCCATGACGCATCCGGAAAACTCGTCAATAGGCACTCGATTACCGACCTTGAGAACGCGGACCCTGTGGATCTTGCCCGCTTTGGTGCCATGGGCGGCATCTGCGAGGTCTACCCGCAGATCCTCACTCTAGATGATCGCGAGGACTGCCTTGCGATAATGCGGCGCCAAATCGGCGAGGCGAGGCTCTCCCGCAGCTGGAACCGTCGCGCCATGGTCGACGGCGGATGCACGCTGTGCTGCGGTACCGATCTCCCGCTCCTCATTCCGCACCTGGGTGACTCCATCTATAGCGCTTGCGGCGGCTATTTCGCCGATGGCCTGGAGGTGAACCCGCAAAACGCGGTAAGCGTCTCCGAGCTGCTGCGCGCATGGACCTCGGGAGGCGCCTACGACCTGCAGCGCGAGGATGATTTCGGCACTATCGAGGCGGGCAAGCTCGCCGACATCTGCGTTCTGGACCGCGATGTGTTCGCTGTCGATCCCAAAGACGCCCGCGACATCAAGGTGGATCTCACCGTGGTCGATGGCCGGTTCGTCTACGAATCCTGATAGGGGGAGAAGATGCTCAACATGACTTCATCTGCACCGGCTCCGCATTTGCGCCGCGAGCAGGTTGCCGGAATGAACATCCACTACATCATGTGGTCGCTCGACTACTTTCTCGATGTGCAGCAGCGCCTTGGATTCAAGACCATCGAGCTTTGGGCTGCCGAGCCGCATGTGACGCTAGACCATACCGGGTACTTCGAGGCCGACGAGCTCCGTCGCAAGATAGAATCCCGCGGGCTGTCGGTAAGCTCCCTATGCCCGGAGAACGTGGTGTACCCGTGGCAGTACGCTGCGAGAAAGCCCCTTCACGCCCAGCGGAGCCTCGCGTATTTCAAGCACGGTATCGAGCTTGCGGAGGTGCTGGGTGCTCCGTATATGTCCATTAACTCCGGTTGGGGCGATTGGGACGAGGATCGCGAGGAGGCTTGGAAGCGCTCGACAGAGCACTTGTCGATTCTTGCAGACTACGCGGGTGAGCACGGTGTGATGCTCTGCATGGAGAGCTTGAGGCCGGAGGAGAGCAATCTGGTGGTCACGCTCGCGGACGCTAGACGGATGCTCGACCAAGTAGACAGCCCGCATCTCACCCCGATGGTGGACACTACCGCCATGGGGGTCGCGGGCGAGACCCTGGGCGACTGGTTCGATGAGTTTGGTGATTGCGCCATCAAGAACATGCATTTCATCGATGGCGACCCATATGGCCATTTGGTTTGGGGAGATGGCAAGCACAATATGGACGAGTTCGTTTTGTCGCTCAACGCCCATGGCTTTGAGGGGTACCTTGGGCAGGAAATCACCGACGGCAGGTATTTCGACGACCCTGCCGCCGCAGACGAGCGCAACATGCGAGCGTTCGAGAAATATTTCGTCGACTAACTCCATGCGCACCCGCGTCTAGCGAAAATGCCCGACGCCGCGACATATCAGTAAACGTTGGCGGCATCGTCCGCCGTACAGAAAGGAAGCACAACAATGAACGCGCACGATCTCATCGCCGACGCCATCGCCGAGAAAGGCAAGTTCGATAGCGTCTTCTGGGTTGCCTGCGGCGGCTCCCTCATCGACCTGCTGCCCGCCCACGAGCTGCTGAAGCGCGAGGCGACCACCTTCACCAGCGAGGCATATACCGCTCGTGAGTTCGACATCATGCGTCCCAAGCGTTTGGGCGAGAAGTCCCTGGTTATCGCTTGCAGCCATTCCGGCAACACGCCCGAGGTGATCGATGCGTGCACTATCGCCAAGGCCGCCGGCGCCACCGTTATCGCCCAGACCGACAACGCCGGCTCTGGCATCGATAACGGCGAGTGGACGTGCTGGGTCTATCCGTGGGGCGAGGGCGTTCCCCAGGCCGAGGTTCCCGCCGGCATCTCCCTGGCCCTTGCGGCAGAGGTCCTCGACCAGCAGGAAGGCTACGCAGATTTGGCAGACATGTACGCCGGCATCGCCAAGATGGACCAGATTCTTCCCGCTGCTCGCGATAAGGTCAACGCCCAGCTGTGCGACCGCTTCGCCGAGCTTTGCCGGGATCATAAGTTCCTCTACATCCTGGGTTCCGGTCCCGTCTTTAGCCAGACCTATGGATTTGCCATCTGCTCGCTGATGGAGATGCAATGGCAGAGCTGCGCCTACATCCATTCTGGTGAGTACTTCCACGGTCCCTTCGAGGTCACCGAGCCCGGCGTGTTCTACTTCCTGCAGATGTCTTCCAGCGAGTGCCGCGCTATGGACCAGCGCGCGCTTGCGTTCCTTGAGACCCATACGGACACCCTTATGGTTCTTGACGCGATGGACTACGGCATGGATCAGGTTCCCGCCAGCGTCCGCGCCTTCCTCGATCCCATCCTGTTCTACGCGATGAACTGCGAGCTGCGCTCTGCTCGCGGCAAGGTTTTCGATCATCATCCGGACGTCCGCCGCTACATGGGGATCGAGAAGTACTAGACCCCCTATAGCGACTGCCGCTGACGCGATGGCGGGGCGCGGGTCTACCACGTGGGCTTTCAGCGCCCCGTTGTCCGCCGCGGCACGGAAACGTATTTGATTGGAGCTAGCCATGGCAGCATTCCCCATTAGCGTGCTTGGTTTTGGAGACAACGTTGTCGATAAATACGAGCACATCAAGACTATGTACCCGGGCGGCAACGCCGTGAACTTCGCCGTCTTTGCCAAGAAGCTCGGCGTCGAACGCAGCGCCTACATGGGCATCTTTGGTTCCGATGCCGAAGCGGAGCACGTTATCGCTTCGCTCGAGGACGAGGACATTGAGCTTTTGCGTTGCCAGCAGGTTTTGGGCGTCAACGGCGCCGCGCGAGTAACGGTGGACGAGACCGGTGACCGTATCTTCCTTGGGTCTAATGAGGGCGGTATCCGCGGTGATATGCGTTACGTGATCGATCGTTTTGCCGCCGAGTACGTTCGCGGTTTTGATCTGGTGCACAGCGGCAATTACTGCTTCACCGAGCGAGAGCTGCCCAAGATTAAAGCTGCCGGCGTGCCTATCAGTTTCGATTTCTCCGATGACTCGACCGATGAGTACTTCGAGCAGATAGCGCCGTTTGTGACCTATGCCTTCATGTCGATGGGTGATGCGTCGCTGGAGGATATCAAATCGAAGCTCGAATGGGTGAAGGCTCTGGGTCCCCAGATCGTGTGCGCGTCTCGCGGCAGCAAGGGCTCCGTTGCATACGATGGAGAAAACTTCTACGAGCAGGGCATCAAGCCCGTCGCGCCCGAGGACCTCAAGGATGCCATGGCGGCTGGCGACTCGCTGCTGACGGCGTTCTTGGTTACCTACCTCTCAAAGCAGAAAGCGGGCGACGGCGGCGCGGACGCGATTCGCGATAGTCTGGACTTCGCTGCGAGCTTTGCTGCCGAGACCTGCAAGGTCGAGGGCAGTTGGGGCCACCCGCTTGTGTACGAGAGCTAAGATATTCGCCGTGGCGGGGTGTCTTGGGCGCCCCGCTTTGCGTTAGGAGTTAGTATGGCTGTCCGTGCTTGCGCGGCTGGATTTTGCTGCGCCGACGTATACCAAGACCTCGATGTTTTTTATCCCACTGGCAACGGAGTCGATTGGGGCGTTCATCTGTCGCGGATGGGAGTTCCCGTTTCCGTCGTTTCCGTTGTCGGCGATGATCGCTATGGTGAGAAGATGCGCGAGGCGCTCGCTGCCGAGGGATTGGATATATCCCATTTGCGTGTCGAGCCGGGTAATACCTGCGTGATGCTCATGGCGCTTAAAAATGGATGCGACCGCGTTCACCTGGAAGCAATCGATGGCGTCATGGAGAATTTCGCGCTCACCGCTGAAGATGAGGAGTTCGTGCTTGGGCACGACCTGATCCATACTGATTTGTTTGGAAACTGCTTGGGCAGCCTTCCTGCGTGGCATGGCGCGGGCAAGACCGTTGTTATGGATTTCTCCGTATTCAGCCAAGATCCTCAGTACCAGTGCGAGGAGCTCTTTCCCTTTGTCGACTATGCCTTCATGTCGTTTGAGGAAGATACCCCCGATCTTCGGGCATGGCTCAAGAAGGTCCAAAGCCTTGGCCCGCGTGTCGCGATCGCGACCCTGGGAGAGAAGGGCAGTATCGCCTTCGATGGCGAGCGCTTCCATGAATGCGGCATAGTCGAGGCCGGCGAGGTCGTGAATACGGTGGGAGCGGGCGATTCCTATATCGCGGGATTTACCCATGGCCTGATCACGGGTTGCGATCTCGACGACTGCATGCGCGAGGGCGCCGAGCTCTCGTCGCGCGTTATCGGGCGCTTCGAGCCATATTAGGGGGTCCGCGACATGTTGATAGATATGCACGTTCATCCTTTGCTCTATAGGGAGATCTATACACCCGGCGACGCGCCGGATGGATTCTCCTTCTGGGAGCGCGAGTTTGGCATGGGGCATATGGGACCCATGGATTGGGATGAGATCGAGGTCGAGCTCGATGTCTGCAGGGTTGATAAAAGCGTGCTCATGCCGCTGGACGTTACATGCGCTGCGGGAGGGCGCTTTGGCACTAACGAGCAAATCGCCGCTCTGGTCGCCGCGCATCCCGATAGGCTCTGGGGCTTTGCGAGCGTCGATCCCGGTTTGGGGGATGCGTCCGAATCGCTTGAGCGGGCCTTTAAGGACTTGGGGGCAAAAGGGCTGTTCCTGCATCCCGCTAAGCAGGGGTTCGATCCCGGTGATCCACGCGCTCAGCAGCTCTATCGTATCTGCGAAGACTACAACAAGCCAGTTATGTTCGATGCTGGATTGTCTTGGGAGCCTTCAGCGCCGCTGTCCGCCTGCCATCCGTTGGCTTTTGAGCGAGTGATCATGTCGTTTCCTCGAGTAAGGTTCTGCCTTGCCCATTTCGCGTGGCCGTGGGTTCGCGAAATGGTCGCCATGATGCTCAAATACCCCAACTGCTTCACCGAGACCTCGATTACCTACCTTGATTCCCCTGAAGAGATGATGATGCGCCTGTTCACCCAGGATATGGGTCCGTTGTGGTATGAGAGGAGCCTGTCATACCAGGTGATGTTCGCGAGCAACACGCCTCGATTCCGCGCTTTCAAGTTGAAGCGGGCGCTTGACGCCGTTCCCATGCGCGAGGATGCGCGCGAGAGGCTCTATGGCGGTACGGCGGTTCGATTCTTGGAGGGGGAGATTTGTGATGGTAACGCTTGAAACCCTATCGTATCTAAGTGAAAAGCCCGAGCAGTTTATCGATATCACCAGCGATGTTCACGCCGCTATAGAGCGTAGCAGCGTAACAAACGGTCTTGCCGCAATCATCCTGTCGCATACCACCTGCGGAATCGTGGTAAACGAAGGCCTTCCCTGCGTCGAGACGGACCTTGCTGACGCCCTTGACCGCATCGCGCCGCTGGATATGCCCTATGCACACGCCCATTTCCTTCCCAGCTATGGAGCGACGGGGAACAATTCCTGCGGTCATATCAAGAGCATGATTACCGGAAATAGCTGCCTGTTCCCGGTGAAAGACGGCAAGGTGGTGTGTGGCGGGGCCCAGAACATCTATCTCGTGGAGTTCGATGGGCCGCAGCGCAGGAAGATCTACGTTGAGGTTCTGGGGGAATAGATCGGTTGAGCCCGTGGCGAGATGGCGCCTGCGGGCTCGTTACGGCGATTCTGTCATACATGATAGGAGTGAACATGTCATTTCTTTCCGAGCTCTTTGGCACCGAGAAACCCATCATTGGGCTGCTTCACCTCAAGGCGTTGCCTGGAGACCCCTTGTACTATCCGGGTGGGTCCATTTCATCGGTTGCGGACGCTGCCAAGCGAGATTTGGATGCCCTGCAATCCGGAGGGGTTGACGGCATCTTGATAACCAATGAGTTCAGCATGCCGTATCAAAAGCGCGTGTCCGCCGTGACGCTTGCTGCTATGGGGCGTGTTATCGGTTCCCTTGCAGATCAGATATCTCTGCCCTGGGGCGCCGAGGCCATCTACGACGGCGACGCCACCATCGAGCTGTGCGCCGCTGTGGACGCCACGTTCACGCGCTGCATGTTCACCGGCGCATGGGCGGGCGATTTGGGTCTCATCGATCGAGACTTCGCGCATACCATGCGGCTCAAGAGCGCCTTGCGCCTGGATAACCTCAAGCTGTTTCACTTTGTGACCAGCGAGGGCGAGGTGTACCTCAATGACCGTACCACGGCACAGATTGCCGATTCCATCATGTTCAACTGCATGCCCGATGCCCTAGTGGTAGGAGGAGAAGCGCCCGGCCGCGGTCCCTCTTCGGACTTGGTCAGCTCTGTTCGCGAAGCGGCATCCGGCGTTCCCGTGGTATGCGGAACGGGTTGCCGGGAGGAGACGGTTGCGGACGTGTTCTCGCGCTGCGACGGTGCCTTTGTGGGAACGTGCCTCAAGCGCGACGGCATCTTTTCCGAGCCGGTCGATGCCCGGCGCGTCGCATCGTTCATGGCGGCGGCGCGGGACGCTCGCGAAAGAATGGGGGAAGGATGATGAAATACTATCTTGGTATTGATATCGGTACGGGGGAATCAAAGGGCGTACTTATCGATTCCGGATGCAGGGTGGTATGCTCGGCCACATGCTCGCACGAGACGGACAATCCTCGTCCAGGATGGTTCGAACACGACGCCGAGCGAGTATGGTGGGGCGACTTCTGCAAGCTTTCTCGTGAACTTCTCGCTCGCTCGGGTATCGAGTCGACTTCAATTGGTTGCGTTGGGCTTTCTGCTTTGGGCTGCGATTGCTTGCCGGTGGACGATGAATGTCGCGCCCTAGCGCCCGCGATTCTTTACGGAATTGATGCGCGCAGCCAGCCGCAGATCGATATCCTCCTTTCAACATATGGCGAGGCTGGGGTGCGGCAGATGATTGGACACGACCCCTGTTCGTCGGATATCGCTCCCAAGGTGATGTGGTTTTACGACAACATGCCCGAGGTCGCTTCAAAGGCGGCTAAGTTTCTGACGGCGTCCTCCTATCTTTGCGCGAAGCTCACGGGGCGCTTTTGCATCGACCGATACCTTGCGGAGGATTTTCTGCCCATGTATAACCGCGATACGTGGGAGGTTGACAAAGAGGGCTGCAAGGGTTTTTGCCGCCCTGACCAAATGGCCGAGGTCATGAGCGCTACGGATATCGCCGGTGCGGTAACGATGCGAGCGGCGGAAGAGACCGGGCTCGCCCCCGGCACGCCGGTGCTAGTGGGCACCGGGGATTCCGGTGCGGAAGCCATCTCGACCGGCGTGGCGGTGCCTGGCGACATGATGGTTCAGATGGGGAGCAGTTGCTACTTCATCTACCTCAGCGATCGAATGGTCGAAGATGCTCGCTTGTGGCCGGGCACGTTCATCATCCCAGGGACATATGGAATCTGCGCGGGTACCAATACCGCTGGCACGCTCACCAAATGGGTGCGCGACCAGTTCTATCGAGACGCGCTTCTGGACGAGCGCGCCGGGGGTCCCAACGCGTTCGAGGTCATGGCCCGCGAGGCCGCCGATGTTTCTCCCGGTGCGGACGGTCTTGTGTGCCTGCCGTATTTTGCTGGCGAGCGCACGCCTTTAAATGATCCTGCGGCACGCGGCGTATTGTTTGGATTAACCGTCGGACACACGCGCGGACACGTTGCGCGTGCGACGATCGAGGGTATCGCATTCACCGTTGCGGCCCATGTGGATATACTGGAACGCGAACACGGGCTTGTCATCAATCGGCTTATGGCGGTGGGCGGGGGCACCAAGAACCCCGTATGGCTCCAGGCGGTCGCGGATGCATGCGGTAAACAGGTTCGCACCGCGCGCGTTACCATAGGAGCCTGTTTTGGCGACGCGTTGATGGCAGCTCTTGCTTGTGGTGAATGCACCTCTTGGGACGAGCTTGTTCAGCGAGTCGGGGAGGGTGGGGTGATCGAGCCCGATCCCGTGGTTCATAAACTCTATCAAACTCGACGGAGCGTGTTTGACGAGCTGTATCAGAGGAATCGCGACCTCATGCACGCTCTCGGCAATGGCCTTGGGTGATAGTAGCCCGAAGGTCACGAATATTTGCTGCGACCATTGGCGTCGCTATGCGATGATTGGAGAGGATGTGATGGGTATGAGGTCTGTACTGTGCTTTGGTGACAGCAACACCTTTGGATATGACCCTCAGGGTGTAGCGAGCGGTACAAGGTTTCGCTATCCGGTCGATGTGCGCTGGCCCGGAGTTCTACAAGGGCTGCTGGGGCCTGATTGGCGGATTGTCGAGGAGGGGCTTTGCGGCCGCACCACGGTGCATCGGGATCCCTTTGAAGGCGGCCTGTGCGGTTTGGACGAGCTGCCGGTGGCGCTCGCCAGCACCCAGCCTATAGACTGCATTGTTTTGATGCTAGGCACCAATGACATGAAAACCTGCTTCAATCTTGCCGCGAACGACATCGCCCGCGGTGTCGAGTCCCTTGTGCTTGCCATCAAGCGTTTTCCCTGGGCGGTTGGCTGCTGGGAGCCAATGATCCTCGTTGTGTCTCCGCCGCATATTGGCGAAGGCGTTCACAACGTGGTCCTTTCATCTTTTGGCGAGCATTCGGTGCGCGTTTCGCATGAGGTTGCGGAAGCGTATCGCGTGGTTGCGGATGAGCAAGGGTGCGCATATCTGGATGCGTCCAAGGTGTGCGAGCCCAGTCCTATCGACCATATTCATATGACCCCTCAAGGGCATGGGGAGCTGGCTCGCGCAGTCGCTAAAGCTATCGGGGAGATGTTCTCGCCCTAAAGCGCCGCGCCGTGATTATCCTAGGAGCTCCTGGCTGGTTTGCGATATGCTGCCGGCTAAGAGCTCTTTTCGCTCTTTTCGGATATCGTCCAACACATCGAGCGTTTGCGTTAGCTCACCTGCAAGGGCCTGCGCGTCGCCCGGGTCTCCAAGCTCCTTTGGCGCATCGGTTTCAAGAAGCAGCTTGTCCAGCGGAATCTGCCGTGCGTATTCGCGCCCGCGCTTGGTGGCGAGCATGCGCGCATTGACGGAAAAGTAGCAGCCCAAAGCGCGGGCTCGGGCAAGTTCGTCGCTAGTGCCCGAGAACCAGTGGAAGATGCATGTCGAGTTGTGCGGCATGTCAAAGCGCTGCAGGGTGTCGAGCGCCTCGCTTGCCGCGCGTACGGAATGGATGGAGATGACTCGTCCCGTCACGGGATGCTCTGCGCAAGATTGGATGATCCAGTCGAATGCTTCTTGCTGCTGCGGTGCGGTCGCCATGCGCCCGCCGCTGAAGTCGAGACCGATCTCGCCCACAAAACGTGATGCGGCGCACATGAGCGCTGCCCGTGCAATGTCCTCTTCACCGCAGGCTCCGCTGGCGATCCACCAGGGATGCAGGCCGCACGCAGCGCGTACGTTGGCGTGATGATTCAGCCGCGCGGACCCGTTGGCATCGGTAGGGGAGACCGTCACGTTGAGCAGGACAAGGCCTAGCTGCTCCGCCTGTTTCGCTACCTGGTCCGCGTTCGGCATGGAACCAAGGTGGCAGTGCATGTCATACAAATGCTCCATATCGCGAATCACGACTTCTTTTTGGACGATGGCCCCTTGCGCCCCGCAAGCGCCCCTCGCTGCGCGGCATCATGCATGGCGAGTGCTGCGGCGGTATCGGACTGCGCGCCCACGCCGGATATTTGGCGAATGACCTCGCCCGCGATCATCTGGCCCATGATGGGCGGCATAAAGGATGCGGTGCCAAGGTCGCTGCGCTCGCTGCGCACCGCGCCCTCGCGCGCCTTAAGGTGCATGGGCTCTTCGCAAGAGTAGAGCACTTTAAGGTGACGGATTCCGCGCTTGCGGCACTCTTTGCGCATGATGCGCGAGAGCGAGTCGTTAACCGTTTTATGGACGTCAGCGATGCGCAGGCATTCTGGATGCAACTTGTTGGCGCCCCCCATGGAACTAATGAGCGGCAGGCTTCGCTCTTGGGCGAGTTTGGCGATGGCGAGCTTGGTCGAGACGGTATCGATGGCGTCCACAATGTAGTCAAAAGGTCCGCCGCATTCCCGTTCCAGCTGCGCCAGGAGTTCCTCAATGTTTTCCGCGAGCACAAATGAATTGCGGGCTATCACGCGGCAGCGCGGGTTGATGTCGCGGATCATCTCTTCCGTCACGTCGATTTTGCGACGGCCGATGGTGCTGTGGTATGCGATGGCCTGGCGGTTGATGTTGCTGGGGGCAACTACGTCTTTGTCGACGATTGCGAGAGTGCCCACGCCGCCGCGCGCCAGGGCTTCAATGCAGTTGGAGCCCACGCCGCCGCAGCCAAAGACCGCTACGCGGGCTTGGTTTAAACGCTTGACGCCGTCTTCGCCCAATATGACCGCGAGCTTGGTGGTCATGGTCTCTGCGGGCTGGTTGTCGGCTTGCGTTGTTTGCTGCTGCGCCATCGGCTTCCCTTCGTAGCGAATGCTTATTGGAAAACAATATAGGTAAGAGTCGTTCCACCATTATGCGTCAATCCGGGTATTGCTGACTGTTCCGTGGGTGGTGCCAGCAGAATTCATCAAGATTTTCCGCAGGGTTTTGTTTCATGCGACAATAAACCCGTATGACTGAGGAGCCCCTTATGAAACGGAGCTTATATGGCCGAGTTTATCTACCAGATGTATCAGGCGCGCAAGGCGCATGGCGACAAGGTGATTTTGGACGATGTCACGCTGTCGTTCTACCCCGGCGCTAAGATCGGCGTGGTTGGCCCCAATGGCATGGGCAAGTCAACCTTGCTCAAGATCATGGCAGGCATCGAGGAAGTCTCCAATGGCGATGCCCGTCTTACCCCCGGCTACACCGTGGGCATCCTTCAGCAGGAGCCCCCGCTGGACGATGACAAGACCGTGATTGAAAACGTCCGCATGGCGTTTGGCGACATCCTTGCCAAGGTCGACCGCTTCAACAAGATCGGCGAGGAGATGTGCGATCCCGATGCCGATATGGACGCCCTGATGGCCGAGATGGGCCGCCTGCAGGACGAGATCGATACCGCCGACGGCTGGGATATCGACTCCAAGTTGGGCGTCGCCATGGACGCGCTGCAGCTGCCCGATTCGGATATGCCCGTCAACGTCCTTTCCGGCGGCGAGCGCCGTCGCGTCGCGCTGTGCAAGCTGCTCCTCGAGGCTCCCGACCTGTTGCTTTTGGACGAGCC
>NZ_DCJT01000001.1:191285-257872 GCF_002320115.1 Collinsella sp. UBA1693 | reverse complement strand
CAGGGCGCCGCTGACCGGTGGACGGCACTTTCACGTCGGTGCGGAGCGGGGCCCTCGGGGCCCGCTTTTTTCTTTTCCGGTGCGCGTTGTCTTCTTTATTTACCATCTCAAAAGTCTTGATGCGGTGGCTCATAAGTGACCAATATGTTGGGATGCGGTGATTGATGATTGGCTACTTCTCAACTGGGCATAATAATTTCGTTGGTTATTAGCCCTAATTAGTTAAGGAGATTCCTATGGCTCAATTTTTTAAGGCTGACGATACTTCTAATTTCGTGATTGCGATTACTGATAACGCTGTTGTCCCTACTGGTTATTCTCTTGTAGAGGCAAATTCGGTTGATGCTGCGGTTGAGAAGCATGTTCCTTCTATCGATCTGCAGCGTGACGGTCATATTATTCATGTCACTGTTGGCGAAGTTGAGCACCCGATGACTGATGAGCACTTTATTGAATGGGTTGCGCTTGAGGCTGATGATCGCCTCGAAGTTCATTACCTTAAGCCGGGGCAGACGCCCGCTACCTTCTTTGCCGGTGGCGTTAAGTCGGGCACGGTTTATGCTTACTGCAATCTTCACGGTTTGTGGAAAGCGACGTTTTAATTCTTAGTGTTTACTAGCCGCCCGAAAGGGCGGCTATTTTTGTATCGAGCGCTTTGACGTTTTAAAATGGTGCTTAATTTCCACTGTGTACCTATCTTGAGGTGACAACTTTGAAAATCGCAATTGCTCAATTTGATGTTCGGCTAGGCGATATTGAGTCTATCTGCTCCAGAATCAAGGAGCAATCGCGTCTCGCAATCACTCATGATGCTAAGCTTCTCTGCGTTCCCGCTCCGTTGTTTTGCGGTGTTGCTCCTGGCTTGCTTATTGATAACCGCAATTTTGAGCACGATGTTATGCGGAGCTTGTTGGAACTTGCCTCTTGTTTCTCAGGGGATGAACTGACTATTCTCGTCCCTTTTGTTGTATCTATTGACGGGGCACCTCTTTTCGACGTGATATTGTTGAAAGAGGGCCGCGTAATTCCCAGCAGGCTCTTTTCTATGCATCAGCGTGAAGGCTCCGCTCTCGACATCTGGGCTCCTCCGATTTTTGAAGTTGGCGGATTACGGGTTGCTGTTTCCTTTGACGCTCAAAGAGATCTTCCTTTACTGCCTCAGGGCTGCGATGTCCTTGTCTATTTCCAGGCTAGTTCGTTTAACCAAGATGATTGCTCTACTGCGGGAGTTTCTGGGCTTATTGAGGGTTCGCTCTGCAAGGCGGTGCGGGATCGTGGTATATGGCTTGCAGCGGTGTGTCCCGTCGGTTCTTTTGATGAATCCGTTTATACCGGCGGCTCCTATTTCTTAGATGAATCTGCTCGGCTCATTAGCGCGGCTCCTTCATTTGAAGAGGCGCTTCTTATCCAAGACGTTGTGCGAGGTACTCTGCTACCCGAGGTCGCCATTTCTGATGACTTTAGATTTAATAAGGAAGAGTGGCTTTGGAATGCTTTGCAGATCTATTTGCGCGACTCGCTTTCTTCTTACGGTTCTCGTCGAGTTGTAGTCGAGTTGGATGGGAGCCTCGCTTCCAGCCTGCTCGCTGTGCTTGCAGTCGATTCAATTGGATCTCGTAACGTGATTGGCCTTCTTGTCGAAAGAGATGATGCGATTGCTCCCGAACAGGTTGAGAAGGAATCTTTGCGACGTCGCCTGGTTAGAGATTTGTCGGCTAGTCTTCATATTCGGTTAGTAACGCGTTCGGCAGGCTTTCTTACCGAGAGCTTTGATAGGGATCGGTCTTATCCAAATGCCGCTCGTAGCGAGAACCTTGCGGTCTCGGTTATTCTTGAGGATCTGGCTGATGAGTATGGTGCGGTTATTTTGAGTCCTTTGACCAAGACCGACTATTCGCTGCCGGGTAAGCGTGTTGATAGATATCGATTTGCTTCGCTAGCTCCTTTTGGCGACGTGTTTCTTACGGATCTTGAATTTGTTGCTCGATATAGAAATAGGGTGTCCGAAGTCTTGCCTTCGTCGCTCGTTTCGCTCTCTGAAGTTGAAGCTGCCATGTCTCGGGTTCTGTACGACGCGATACACGGGCGAGTTGAGGACAGGGATAGGGCTGCGCATGCCGCGGAGATTTTCTACAAGCTTGATGCTTCTCAAGTCGATGACGTTTTAAGGGCTGCCGTCGACCAAGGCAGGGTGTTTGAAGATATTGGTCTTGCTCGTTCGGACGAGGACGCCGTCGCCTTGTTGCTGCTGATGATGAGAGCAGGGGAGGTCGATAGAAGGCGGATGGCTCCCTATCCGATAGTGTCGTCCAGGTCGTTTAGCGAGCGAGCATGGCCTTCGCAGCTTGCTTGGTCCGATATGGGGCGCGATGGTCAGGAATCTCTATCGGCAGATGGTTTTGCGCTCGATGAAATTCATAGGTTCGAGAAGAAGGGCGAGCAATTCGGGCGTAGGATGCGCGAGGAGATCGCTGGGCTTATCGGAGGGATGCTTGGCATCAGCCCGGAGCAACTTCGTTCGATGATGGAAGGCGGCCAAGAAGGGCAGCGAGCATACGCGGATGACCTTGATACGGCGGTTCAAGGCATGCCGGGGCAAATTGGGAACCACGCATCGAAAGGTTCCGAGCAAGCGCATCTGGAGGGGATTCCGACTCCCCGAGGAATGCACCCGTCTGATTTCCCGTTCTTCTCAATAAATTAGGACGATTGTTTGCGAACCCATGATATAGTAGAACAAACGTTCGAATTGGAAGGTAGCGAATGATTGTTCTAGGAATAGATCCGGGGCTCGCTAATACGGGATGGGGGATTATAGAGGAGCGATCAGGCCAAGTGAGGTGCCGGGCCTACGGGTGCATCAAGACGTCCGCGGGTAGCGACTTGGCCGTTCGCTTGCGTCATATCGCCGATGACGTGAATGCCGTCGTCGAGCGCTACCATCCTGAAGAAGCTGCCATCGAGGGCGTATACTTTGGCGCAAATGTGCGGTCGGCTATACCGACTGCGCATGCGCGCGGGGCTGCCTTGGTCGCCTGCTCATTATGCGGAGTCGAAGTTGGAGAATACACTCCCATGCAGATTAAGCAGGCAGTGGTTGGTACGGGCGCTGCGGATAAGGCACAAGTTGCCTATATGGTTCGAACGCTGCTTCACTTGGACCATGATCCAAGGCCGGACCATGCGGCGGATGCCCTAGCGTGCGCGATCTGCCACACGCATCTTCGGCGTACCGCTCAGTTGAGCAAAGGCTCCTACATGATTGAGAGAGGGAACGGTTACTCATGATTTCGCAACTTCGAGGAATATTGCTTGAGGCAACCGCGGCCGCCGTTGTGCTCGATGTGTCTGGAGTGGGATTTGAGCTGGGGGTGTCGGGCGCTACGGCGGCGATGCTACCCCAAATTGGTAAAGAGTGCAGGCTATATACCAGAATGCAAGTTCGAGAGGATGCGATGACGCTCTTTGGTTTTGCCACTAAAGAGGAAAGGGCCATGTTTGATCGCCTGGTTTCCATTACAGGCGTTGGACCTCGTCTTGCTTTAGCGGTTTTGAGTAAATATAGCGTGTCGCAACTGTACTCAATTGTTATGGCAGAGGACGAGAAGAGTATGTCGAGCGTGTCCGGGGTGGGAAAAAAGACGGCACAGCGCCTCATTCTCGAACTCAAAAGCGTCTTTGCGAAGGACAAGGGATTCGTACCCTCCGACGCGCCCGCGTCCCTTCCGTTTGGCGCCGTTGCAACGCCTTCGGACACCTCGCTCGATGACGCGCGTGCCGCCCTTCTGTCCATGGGCTTCAGCCCGCAAGAAGCCGAGCTTGCGCTTGAGGGTTTTGATGGCTCTATGAGAGTGGAAGACTTGCTTGCGGGCGCCCTTAAGCGATTGGGGATGGATGCATGATGTGGGAAGCTGATGAGTCTCAGGATCTTTGGGCGGATACGCAAGCGGTTCACAACGCTTCGGGACGACCGAGTGGCGGGTCGATGCGAGAGGCTGGTAGATTTGTCACGGGCGACCTGACGTCCGACGACCTTGATGTCGAGCGAACTCTTCGTCCGCAGATGCTTGACGACTATTGTGGTCAAGACCATATCAAAGAAAGCTTGAGAATACTGATCGCCGCGGCTCAAAGTCGTGGCGAGAGCCTCGATCATGTTATCTTTTCGGGCCCTCCCGGTCTGGGCAAGACTACCCTTGCCGCCGTGGTAGCCAATGAGCTGGGTGCGCAGATCAAAACAACCTCGGGTCCGGCTATTGAAAGGACTGGAGATTTGGCGGCGATTCTGACAAATCTCCAGCCCGGCGACGTCTTGTTTATAGATGAGATCCATCGGCTCAACCGTTCGGTCGAAGAAGTGTTGTATCCAGCAATGGAGGACTTCGCTCTCGATATTGTCATTGGCAAAGGTCCCGCAGCGCGCTCTATTCGACTTGATATCCCGCGTTTCACGCTGGTCGGCGCGACCACGCGCTCCGGCATGCTGACCGGTCCTTTACGCGATAGGTTTGGTATCTCTTTCCGCTTGGACTACTACTCCATCGATGATTTGGCTCAGATTGTTTCTCGATCGGCTTCGATCCTCGGGGTTCTCATAGATTTGCCCTCGGCTAAGGAGATTGCTTCCAGATCGCGCGGTACTCCTCGCCTCGCCAATCGCCTGCTTAAGCGCGTAAGAGATTACGCCCAGGTCAGGGGAACGGGCGCAATCACGCTTGATATTACACGCGAAGCGCTTGAATTCTTTGAGATTGACGAGCTTGGGCTGGATTGGATGGATATTCGTATCCTTGAGACCCTGTGTAAGACCTTTAGGGGCAGGGCGGTTGGTTTGACAACGCTTGCGAGCGCGATAGGAGAGGACCCGTCAACGTTGGAAGATGTGTACGAGCCCTATCTTTTGCAGCGCGGCCTTATCGTAAGGACGCCTCAAGGTCGCGTGGCCACCTTGGCCGCGTTTGAGCATCTACATGTGGAACCACCCTCCCATATCTAGCAATTCGGGGTATCCTGTAAGAATCCGTTTTCATTAGCAGAAGGGAACGACATGTTGACCGATATCGAGATCGCACATTCCGTCAAGCCCCTCCCCATCAGCGAGGTGGCAGCTTCCGCCGGGGTGGACCAATCTCATTTGATCCCCTACGGCTTCGATAAGGCGAAGGTCGATTATTCCCTTCTGAACGAGGAGAGCGACCATAAGGCAAAGCTCGTTCTGGTCACTGCGATCAATCCCACTCCCGCGGGCGAGGGCAAGACCACCACGACTATCGGTCTGGCAGATGCACTACGTCGTCGTGGCGTGAAGAGCGCCGTGGCCCTTCGCGAGCCCTCGCTTGGCCCCGTGTTTGGCGTTAAGGGCGGCGCCGCTGGCGGCGGCTGGGCCCAGGTTGTCCCAATGGAGGACATCAACCTGCACTTCACCGGTGATTTCCATGCAATCGGCGCGGCTAATAATTTGCTTGCGGCAATGTTGGACAACCACATCCAGCAGGGCAACGAGCTTGGTATCGATGTTAAGCGCATTACGTGGAAGCGTGCCGTCGATATGAACGATCGCCAGTTGCGCCACGTGATCGATGGCATCGGCGGTAAGGCACAGGGCGTTCCGCGCGAGGACGGATTCGATATCACGGTCGCCTCCGAGGTCATGGCGATTCTTTGCCTCTCAACGTCCATCTCTGATCTTAAAACCCGTTTGGGCGAGATCGTGGTTGGCTATACGTATGCGGGCGAGCCCGTTCGCGCTTCGCAGCTTAAGGCTGCAGGCGCGATGGCCGCTCTGCTTAAGGACGCCTTGAAGCCCAATCTCGTCCAAACATTGGAGCATACCCCGGCGTTTGTGCATGGCGGCCCGTTCGCCAACATCGCACATGGATGCAACTCTGTCATGGCGACGCGTATGGCCATGCGCTTTGGCGACATCGCGATTACCGAGGCGGGTTTTGGCGCGGACCTTGGAGCCGAGAAATTCCTGGATATCAAGTGCCGCATGACGGGTATTCAGCCTGATGCCGTAGTGGTCGTTGCAACCGCGCGCGCCCTCAAGTACAACGGCGGAGTCGCTAAGGCGGATCTAAACAATGAGAACCTTGAAGCGCTCAAGGCGGGCCTGCCCAACCTGCTGCGCCACGTCGACAACATCCAGTCGGTGTTCGGCCTGCCCTGCGTGGTCGCTATCAACCGCTTCCCTTCCGATACGGAGGCGGAGCTTGACCTGATCGCGTCTGAGTGCGAGAAGCTCGGCGTTAACGTAAAGCTCTCCGAGGTGTGGGCAAAGGGCGGCGAGGGCGCACTTGAGTTGGCTGACGAGGTGATGCGCTTGGTCGATGAGCCGAGCGAGCTCCGTTTTGCCTATGAAGATGGTGCGGATATCGCTGACGCCCTCGAGTCGATTGCAACTAAGGTGTATCGTGCCGACGGTGTCGATTTCACGCCGGCGGCAAAGCGTCAGCTTGCAGAGCTTCGAGCCAACGGGTTCGGCAATCTTCCCGTCTGCGTTGCCAAGACGCAGTATTCGTTCTCCGACAATGCCTCGATGCTTGGCGCACCCGAGAACTTCCGCATCACCGTGCGCGAGCTGAAGGTTTCTGCTGGCGCGCACTTTGTTGTCGCGCTTACCGGTAGCGTCCTTACCATGCCCGGTCTTCCCAAGGTCCCGGCGGCTGAGGGCATTGATGTTGACGACGACGGCGTGATCACGGGCTTGTTCTAAGACGCCGTTGCCGGTCATCCTTCGTGCAGGGCACGGAGTTGAAGAGCGACTATAGCGGAGCGTTCGGGTAACCTGGACGGCTTCCAAAGCGAGACGGGCGTGAGGTGACTCCGCCCGTCTTTATACGTATACGATACGCTGCTGTAAGGAGCATAATCATGGCCACCGTTATTGATGGAAAGGGGCTTGCCGCCAAGATGCGTGCGGAGGCCGCCAAGGATGTTGCGACGCTTAAGCGCGCGGGGGTGAATCCCGGCCTTGCCGTGGTTCTCGTCGGCGACGATCAAGCCTCTGCGACCTACGTGCGCTCGAAGCTTCGCGATTGCGAGGAGTGCGGTATCTCATCCTTTGACTACAAACTCCCCGCGGATGCATCGCAAGATGAGATTTTGCAGCTTGTTCGTAACCTCAATGACGACTCTAAGATCGCGGGCATCTTGGTTCAGATGCCCTTGCCGTCGCACTTGGATGCGGAGGAGATTATCGAGGCCATATCGCCCTTGAAAGATGTTGACGGATTTCATCCAACGAGTTTGGGCAGGCTGGTAAGGGGGTTGTCCGGCCTTCGTCCCTGCACGCCTGCCGGCATCATGGCGATGCTGGACGAGTACAACATAGAGTTGGCGGGCAAGAACGCGGTGATTGTTGGGCGCTCTTCAATTGTTGGAAAACCCATGGCACATATGCTGCTCGAGCGTGACGCGACGATTTCCGTAGCACATTCGCATACGCGAAACCTGGACGAAATCTGCCGTTCCGCTGATATCCTGGTAGTGGCTTGCGGCATCGCCAGGCTTGTCAAGGGCGACTGGGTTCGTCCCGGCGCAACCGTTATCGACGTGGGCATGGATAGGGATGAGGACGGTAGGTTGTGCGGCGACGTTGACTACGACGAGGTCTTTAACGTGGCGGGCGCCATCACCCCTGTCCCGGGAGGCGTGGGGCCCATGACCAGGGCCATGCTTATGAGCAACGTGGTGACCGCCGCTCGCATGCAGGCCGAGGCATAGCCGCGTTGTTTCGACCCTGTTTCCATTACTCGTTTTTGATGAGGAGTCAGCGACTTTTCTGCAGGTCGAACGCGTAAGTCAATTATCAGACTATGATTGTCGGCAATGTGGCAGAACGCTTTGTCGCAATGGAGTATGATATGAGCCAGCACACGGCGATTAGTCGTGTGCTTGTTTTTTCAAGCGCCTTTGCGCGCCGTCGGCTCGTCGAGGGGCAGATAGAAAGGGTTAGCAGCATGGCAACCGGTACACTTAAGAAATCGTTCTTCCGCGAGAAGGGCTACGGCTTCATCACTCCCGATGACGCTCCGGCGGATTCCAAGTCCGATATCTTCGTTCACTTCAGCGCCATCCAGATGGACGGCTTCAAGTCCCTTGATGAGGGCGATCGCGTCGAGTTCGAGGTTGGCCCCGGCAAGAAGCCCGGCGAGACTCAGGCAATCAACGTTCGCAAGATTAGCTAGTCTTAGCGTCGAGCAACGTATATAGCGCGGATGTGACAGGGGCGCCCAATCAACGTTGGGCGTCCCTGTTTTTGTTACCTCATGTCCCCCTAAGGCGCTACACTTGGCTCGGGGCCGTGTTGGCTCCATTCGATAGATTTAGGAGGAATCATGGCGTGCACCACAATCCTTGTAGGAAAAGATGCGAGCTATGACGGTTCTACAATCGTCGCTCGCAATGAGGACTCTCCGGGTGGGCAGTTTGAGCCCAAGCGCATGCAGGTGGTCCTGCCCAAAGATCAGCCTCGCGTCTATACCAGCGTGGAATCGCACCTCACCATCGATCTTCCCGAGGAGCCCATGCGCTACACGTCGGTTCCAGATGCCATAGAGGGCCACGGCGTTTGGGCGGCAGCGGGATTCAACGAGCTCAACGTTGGCATGAGCGCTACCGAGACCATCACCAGCAACGAACGCGTTCTGGGCGCCGACCCTTTGGTTGTGTATACCCCCGCTAGCGGTGTCGAGGGCGAAGAGGGCTACGTTCCCGCCTGTCCGGGCGGTTTAGGTGAGGAGGACTTTGTTACCCTGGTCCTGCCATACATCAGGTCGGCTCGCGAGGGGGTCGAGCGTCTGGGCGCCCTGCTCGAGAAATACGGCACCTATGAGATGAACGGCATCGCGTTTTCCGACGTTGATGAGATTTGGTGGCTCGAGACCGTTGGGGGGCACCACTGGATCGCAAAGCGCGTGCCCGACGACATGTACGTCACCATGCCCAACCAGCTGGGTATCGACTGGTTCGATCTTGGCGACGCGGAGGGCGAGCAGCTTGAGCATATGGCGAGCCCTGATTTGCGCGCATGGATGGCCGATAACCACCTCGACCTCACGCTCCGCGGCGAGTACGCGTTCTTCTCTGAGGACGAGTACGAGTTGATCGAGGATGAGGACGATGACTACATCGAGGATTTGGACGAGGACCTGGATGATGATGGCGTGGACGGGGACGATCTAGAGGATGTCTTTGTTCTGGACGCCGGCCGCTTCGAGGATATCTTCAACCCTCGTGAGGCGTTTGGATCCCGTTCAGATAGCGACCATGTCTACAATACGCCTCGCGCATGGTACATGCAGCGCTTCTTGAATCCACATGACGTGTGGGAGGGTCCCTTTGCGGACTACACGCCCGAGTCCGATGACATCCCGTGGGCGCGCGTTCCCGAGCGCAAGGTGACCATCGAGGACGTGAAGTACGTCCTTTCCGCCCATTACCAAGGGACCCCTTACGATCCATATGGAAAGCACGGCACTCCCGAGACGCGCTCGCTGTACCGGCCCATTGGCATCAACAGAAACGGCCAGCTTGCGGTTCTGCAGGTGCGCCCGTATATGGACGAGGACCATCGCGCTATTCAGTGGATGGCGTTTGGGTCGAATCCGTTCAACGCCCTTGTTCCCTTCTATGCGAACGTCGACACCCTTCCGGAGTATCTGTGCAACACCGCGGCGACGGTCACGACGGATAGTTTCTACTGGTCGAATCGCCTGATTGCGGCGCTCGCAGACGCGAGGTTCCGCGATAACGCGGCTCATATCGAGCGCTATCAGGAAAAGGTGGGAGCTCGCGGGCATCAGATGCTTCGCGAAACGGACCGCGCGGTTGCGGACGCGTCGGGCGAGGAGCTTGTGCGCGCGCTGGAGCAGGCGAACGATCGGATGGCGCGCTTCCTGCGCGAGCAGACGGACGCGCTGCTGGGTAAAGTGCTTCACACGACGAGCCTGTCGATGAGAAACGGCTTTGCCATGTCTGACAATTAACGCAAACGGCACGCGGTTCCCATGGGGCGCCGCGTGCATTTTTGTTTGCATCGAAGCGGCGAGGGGTACAAGACACAGCATGGTACGCCCCGGCCGCACCGCGGCTGGGCGAGGGTCAAGGAGGACATCATGGCAACTACATTCGAAGAGCTTGTCAACGGTATGGTCAACATCGGTTTCGGCGTTGCCGCAACCGCCGCAGAGAAGGGCCGTGAGGTTCTCGAGGATTTAAACGCCAAGGGCGAGGAGGTTCGTCATGACCCCTCGACTCCGGATTTCGCCCGTTCCATGTCTGACGTTTTCGAGAGCGCGGGCGGTATGTTCACCGATGCAACGGAGCGTTTGGGTGCCAAGGGCGAGACGGCGGCGGAGCGCGTTTTGGATGAGCTGATCCTCGCACGCGTCCGCTACCTTAACGAGGTCGAGCGCTCGGCGTTCTTAGCGCACGTGCAAGATCTGGTTCGTGCGGTCGAGAGCGAGACCGTTCATATTCCGGTTGAGTCCGTGGATAAGGACGCCGAAGGTGATGCCGGCGCGGAAACCGAGACCGTCGAGCAGGGGGAGGGCGAGTAGGGACCGTTGACCGAGAGAGAGACCAAATACGAGGCGCCGCAGGGCGAAGGCCGCGACCGGCAGCCTGCCGGTCAGGCATCCACTGCGGAGCGGTCCGTCAGCGACTCAGTCTTTCATCGTCATGAGCGTGCGGTGGACGAGGTTCCCGACCAGCCGGCCGTCATCGCTCCGGGCGAGAAGTACCAGTTGTCGTCCGCCGGCAGGCGCTGGCGAATCGGCGAGATATTCAAGCTTCTCCGAAAATATGAGGTGTGGAACGACATTACGCCGGTCCGCTTGCGCTGCCTGCTTGAAGAGCTGGGCCCCATGTTTGTCAAGATGGGGCAGATTCTGGCGAATCGCTCCGAGATATTGCCCCAGCGTTTTTGCGATGAGTTGCGCAAGCTTCGCACCGATGTGGACCCGGTGCCCTATACAATCGTTCGTGATTGCCTGCATGCCGAATATCGCAGGCCCCTGTCCGAGGTTTTCTCTTGGATTGACGAGGAGCCTTTGGGAAGCGCTTCTCTGGCGCAGGTGCACCGCGCGCGGCTGGTGACGGGCGAAGACGTCGCCGTCAAGGTCCAGCGCCCCGGCGCGCAGCAGGTTATGGCGCAAGACATCGACATCATGCGCTCCATTGTGCGGCTCGCGTCTCATTTTGTTCAAACGGACCAATTCGTCGACTTGCATGATGTGGTCGAGGAGCTTTGGGAGTCGTTCCGCGAAGAGACCAATTTCATCATGGAGGCTCGCAACCTCGATGACTTTTACGAGTTTCACTTGGGAACCAAGGGCATCTCCTGCCCTCGTCCCTATATGAAGCTATGCACCGAGCACGTTGTGGTTATGGATTACGTGGATGGCGTCTCCATTAGCGACCCAGACGCTTTGACCGATGCCGGCTATAGCCTTAAGCAGCTGGGTTCTCGTATTGTGGAGGACTATTCGACGCAGGTTTTGGACGATGGATTCTTTCATGCTGACCCTCACGCCGGCAATATCATCGTGAAGGACGGCGTGGTGTACTTCATCGACCTCGGCATGGTCGGTCGCATGTCCAATCACGATCGTCTGATTGTAAAGGACATTATCTACTCGGTCGCCGAGGGCGATGTTCCCAAGCTTAAGGACTCGCTGCTGCGCTTTGCGGTGTCCCGCGGAGATTCGGGGGCGCTTGACCACGCCGCGTTTCTGAATGATCTCGATTACATCGTCGCCGATTTCGCCGGTCTTGATTTGAAGGATCTGGATATCGGTGAGTTTCTAACATCCCTGGTTAATCTAGCGCGCAAGAACGACGTCGAGCTGCCCAGCGTGGTGACCATGTTCGCCAGGGGCATGGTGACGCTAGAGGGGCTTCTTAGCGAGTACATGCCGCATGTGAACATGATCCAAATCATTCGCAGCCACATTGCGAACGAGAAGAGCACCTATAAACGGCTCGAAGATGGTGCCCGCGAGCTTTCCACAGAGAGCTTGCGGGCTGCAAAGGGGACGCTTGAGGCGGCTGAGCACATAGGCCTGGCGACGCGCATGCTGACCCGCGGCCAGCTAAAGGTCAACACCCAGATTATGGGGTCCGAAGAGGTGCTTCGCCATGTTGGCGGCATTGTCGACCGCATGTCCATGTCGATTGTCATCGCCGGATTGTTCATTGGCTCCTCGGTGGTGTACTACGCCAAAATCGAGCCGGTTATCTTTGGCATTCCGGTTATCGGCTTTCTGGGATATGCGAGTGCTTTGATTCTTGCGCTGGGGTTGGGACGAGAGATCTGGCGCAACGGCCACGCTAGAAAGTAGGGGCGTGCCCATAGGGCTCCTGACTGTTGAAAAACTCCGTCGTGGATGCATATACGGGCAGGTTGCGGGCTTTCGCGTGCTCTAGCAGATCTCGGTTGCGCCTGTTGATGGTTCCCGTATCTTCGAGGCTCCATATGAGCGCGCGGCAGCCCTCGAGCACCGCCTTCGCATCTATGATGGCGCGCTCTTCAATGGGCTCGAATGCCGGCGTGTCGATAACTTGCGCTGCAAGGGCCCTTGCGAGCGACCAATCTATATCTCCCCGATGCAGGACCCCTGCGGCAAATGGCACGTCGCGGCGCTGAAGCTCTCGCATGTCCTCGACTCCGGAGCCCCCGCCCGCGACGATGAACACCCGAGCATTGCCGCGGGGGCGCTCCATTTCGAAGCTGCCAAATGCTGGATTGAACGACGAAGGGTCGATGCCGTAGAGGTTTGCCATATGTTCTTGGGTGAAGGCTTCGCGCGCGGAGCCTTGAAAGGCGATGCCTCCGCGGGCGACGGCGATGATGTGGTCCGCGGCTTTTTGGGCGAGAGCGAGCTCGTGCAGCGATGCGATGATGCAGATGCCGCGCGTGCGTGCGAGCCTGCGCAGCATCTGCAGGATTTCCAGCTGCGATGAGACGTCGAGATAAGACGTCGGCTCGTCCAAAATGAGAACGCGGGGCTCTTGGCAGATGGCGCGTGCGATCAACGCGCGCTGCCGCTGCCCGTCGCTAAGGGTTGCGAAATCCCGTTCGGAGATATCTTCAATATGGCAGAGCGCAAGCGCCTCTTGGACCGCATCGCGGTCGGCGTGCGTGAGGGAGCCAAAGCGCCCGGTGTGGGGGAAGCGCCCCGCCTCCACCACATCACGGCATGTGAGCAATTCCGGAGAGGGGCGAGAGGTGTCATGGACGGCGAGCGTGCGGGCGAGGTCGCGTTCGCGTAGGGAGGCGAGCTTTGCCCCCTCGACGATGACGGTGCCCGCAAGGGGGCGCAGGCGGCCGCAGAGCGATTTGAGTATGGTTGATTTGCCGGATCCGTTGGGGCCTATAAGTGCGGTGAGGGTGCCTGCGGTAAGGTCGATCTCGACACCCTGTACGATAGGGGCGGTGTAGCCTGCGGATAGGTTGCGGGCGGCAAGGGGGGCCGCCGGTTCTTGACGGTGACGGGTGGAACCGTTGATTTGCGCATTCATGCTACAGCCCCCGCTTCTTAATCATGAGCCAGATGACAAGCGGGGCGCCCAGTACGGCGGTGACAGCGCTCACGCTGAGCTCGACTGGGGAGAAGAGCATGCGCGCGATAAGGTCGCAAACGCTGCAGAGCAGGGCGCCCATAAGGAAGGAGGCGGGGACCACGGCGACGGGCTTCGAGGTTCCTAGCGCCTGCTTGGCGAGATGGGGGGCGGCGATGCCCACAAAGGAAATGGGGCCCGCGAAGGCGACCGTGCAGGCGGACATGATGCTGGAGAGCATGACGATTGCGCTGCGAAACGCGCGAATGCTCACGCCGACGCTATGCGCGTAATCCTCGCCAAGTTGATAGGCTCCAAGAGGTTTGGAGAGGACGAAGGTGGCGACGGCGGTGATTGCGACCGTGGGGGCGATCGCGACGATATCCGTCCACGACGTGCCCGAAAAGCTGCCGAGCGACCAGTTGTGCAGGTTGACGATGCTTTGATCGTCCGCGAACGCGATGAGGAAATTGGTCGCTGCCGAGCAGATGTAGCCGATCATGACGCCGGCAACGATGAGCGTGCCCCGCGAGCGGACGCGCCTGGAGACCGCGAGCACCAGCACCATGGCGAGAAGCGATCCCGTCACGGCCGCCGCCACGGACATCCAGGTTGTCATGACGGAGCCGGCGCCCATGACCACGATCATGAGCAGCGCGACGCAGAGCTTTGCGCCCGACGAGATGCCCAGCACAAACGGATCGGCGATGGGGTTGTCGAAGAACACCTGGAGAAGCAGTCCGGAAAGCGCGAGGGAGCCGCCCAGCAGGGTGGAGGCGATCGCGCGGGGCAGGCGAATCTCCCATATGATCTGGCTTGCGGCATCCGGGGACGGACCGGCGGCGAGGATGCGGATGATTTGGATGGGCGAGTAGCCGGTCGAGCCGATGGCGACGCTCGTGGCGATCGCGGCGATAAGGGCGACGCCGAGCACGGCGAGAACGATTGCCGTTCGCCGCCCGGAGTGCTTGTGCATGGACGGCTGGGTGAGATTCATCAAGAGAGTTTCTCCAGGTAGGTGAGGGAGCTGTCAGCGCCTTCCAGCATCGCACGCAGGTCCGAGACAATCTGGGGCGTCTTGGTCATCTGTTGATACATATTACTCGTGCAACGCCATACATTGCCCTCTCGAGCGGCTTTGGTGTTGGCGAGCAGCTGGTTTTTAGCTAGGAAGTCGGACATGGTAGAGACGGAGTTATCGACGGTGGCGTTGTAGATGATGAAGTCCGCATCGCGCACCTGGGCGTAGAAGGACTCCATCTCCATGGTGACGGAGGACGAGTCTTCTGAATCGCCCAGGTCGCTAAAGGCGGTCTGTCCGCCCGCCATGGAGATCATCTGCGACACGTAATCGCCCGAGCGGCGAACCACGGCGGCCCCGTCCTCGTTGATATAGAAGAAGGCAACGGTCTTGTCGGTTCCCTTGCCCTGGGAAGCCCGCTCCACGCTCTCGCAGGCGCTCGAGAAAAACTCGTCCGCCTGGGCTTCTCGTCCAAAAAGCATGCCGTAGAGGCGTATCCATTCCAGGCGCCCCAGCGCAGTGGGCTCGTTGCTGGAGAGGTCGGTAAGCACGATGAGACCCAGGTCCTGGAGCTTCTTACGGGTGTCCGGCCTATGGTCGATCATGGTGTTCTCCAGGGCGACCGTGCATCCAAGCTGCGCGAGGCGCTCGTAGTCCGGGGAGCTGTATGAGCCCACATAGGCGCACGACCCGGATTCGACGGCGCCGACCAGGCTCTCTATGGAGCAGGTTTGGGGGTTGACGGAGGTCGCTGCGATCGCATCGATGACCCCGAGCTGGTCGATGAGGCAGACGCTGTTCGACGCCGCGTGGTAGGCGCGCTCGAGCGGGGCGGTGATGACGGCGATATCCTTATCCAGGCCCTGTGGCGCGCTGGCGCCTTGCGGGACTATGAGGAAGCGGTCCTTGTTGGCAAGGCAGATAAGCCGGTAGCCCCCTTCGAACTCGTCCACGGTGAAACGCGTTGCATATGCGAGCTCGATGGTGCCCGTGTGGACTAGGTCGCATCCCAGGTCGATATCGCGGTACGGGGAGGAGTCCTCGCCCGCGTCGGCGGAATCGGTCGCATCGTTATCGGCGCTTGGCGCGTCTTGGTCGGGGGAGCCCTGCTCAAGGCTGGAGCTATCGAGCGCGATGGTGTAGTCGATGAGGTGCGGGGTGCTCATGCGCGTGGTGCGCGCCTGGACCTCGACCGTGGCGTCCACGGAGTCGACGGGGATGTCGAACACGGAGCCGCCCTTGGTTGATGCGGGTGAGTACTCCTGCCCATCCACCACCATGAGGTCGTAAGAATCGCTGGACCAGACAACCTCCAACGTCAACTGCCCGTTTGCGGCGACCAACTTGGCGGGCGATGCGATTGAGACGCGCCCCGTACCGCCCTCCAGCCGCACGCCTATTCGATAGGTGCCGTCCAGCTCGCTTGAACCCCGCGAGCAGCCGGCGAGCGAGAGGCCTGCCGCCAAGAGGGCGAGCAGAAACGCGAGCGCGGCAGAAAAGCGGCTGATAGCTGTGCGGATAGAGCGGCTCATGGGCATCCGTTCTCATCGATGGCGGTTAGAGGCGAAAGGATAAAAAGGGACGCGCCGGGTGCGAGGCGGTGCACACGGCGCGTCGGGTCAGGCTATGCCTTATAGGCGGAGGAGGGAAGGTCCGCGGATTCGAAGACCAGGGTTCGGTCGTACCAGGATTCCTTGCGGATGCTCCAGGCGGCGCAGTCGGTCTCTTCGTCGAGCGCCTGCACCGGGACCGTGTACTCATAGGCGCCTTCTGCGTTTTCCACGAAGGGGATGAACTGGTCCTCGGCGGCGCTTGCGGCCTCATCGCCGGTGCCCATGAACAGCTTGCCGTAGCCGGTACCGCCTAGCGTCATAGTGCAGGTCATGGATCCGTCGGCGACGTGCAGAACCGCCTTTTTGACGTTGAACATCCTGGAGCTGGAGGTCACCGTGATGTCGTAGTCGCCATCATTAAGGTCCGCGGCGCTCAGCGGCGTTGAGGCTGCATCGTCCTTGGCGCCGTCCTTGGTCGATGCGGACGAGTAACCCTGCTCGACGGGGGCGGCGCTGCCGGCGGTATCGGAGGCGGCGCCCGCGCAGCCGGCAAGGCCGGAGGCGCCCGCGACGGCGCAGGCGGTAAGAACAATGAGGAGGTTGGAGCGAATCAAGTTCGACGTCCTTTCTTTAAGGGTGGGGCTTTAAACGCGAGGGCCGGGGCCGATTAGAGGGATTCGATCGCCGCGGCGACGTGGTCGACGTAGATGTCATCGATGCCGCTGTACTGGCCCAGGCCCTCGAGCAGGCATGTGGTCTCGATGCCGGCTGCGGTAAACTTGGATGCCCAGGAATCGGGGTCGGAGGTGTCTGCCATGTCGTTGGTGGCATGGTCGCCCGCGACCACCATGAACGGCGAGAGGACGGCCTTGGCATAGCCCGCCGCCTGCACGCCTGCGATAACGTCCTCGCAGGTGGGCTCTGCCTCGACGGTGCCAACGAAGAACTGCTTTTTGCCCAGGGCGTCAAAGGTCCGCTGCATGGTGGCGTAGTCAGCGTTGGAGTCGGCGGTGGTGCCGTGGCCCATCAGGACAAAGGCGCAGGTGCCATCGTCCAGGTTCGCGCGCTGCTCCGCAATCGCTTCCGCGACCGCCTGGTAGTCGGCATCGCTTGCCAACAGGGGCTCGCCCAGGGCAACCTGCTTGAAATCGTCCGAACGCTTGTCCAGCTCGTCTTTGATATCCGTGTACTCCAGGCCCGCCATGAGATGGGTGGGTTGGACGATGACGGTCTCGACGCCGTCCGCCTTGGCGCGGTCCAGCGCTTCCTCCACGTTGTCGATTTCGATGCCGTCGCGCTCTTTGAGCTTATCGATGATGATCTGCGAGGTGAATGCGCGCCTGACATCGTAATCGCGGCCGTATTTTTCGCGGATGGCGTCCTCGATGGCACCGATGGTAACGTGGCGCGTGGAGTTATAGCTGGTGCCGAAGCTGGTTACAAGGATGACGGGCTTGGCGGCGTCGGCCGCGCTCGCGCCGGATGATCCCGCTCCGTCGTTGTTTTGCGAGCAGCCCGAAAGGGCGCCGAGGGCGAGGGCGGCGGCGCCGCCGGAGAGCAGGGACCTGCGGGAGATGGTGGGGGTCATGTGCGTTCCCTTCATTCACGATGCGCTGAGGCAGAAGCGCATGCAGCGATTGTGTGACCGGGCGGAACGCGATAACAAGATGAGACGGCGGGTCTGCATGGCCGTCTGTCCGTGCGCTCCTCCGGGGTTCACAGAGGCTGCGACGCCGCGGAGCGAGTCCGCGAGGAGAAGGCAGAGCGCCCTGGCTCGAAAGCGCGCCGGCGCTTTCACACAGTAATGGCCCTTGCTCAGGATTCGCACCTGATTCCCTCTGATTGAACCGGCGCCGCGACACGCCGACCCTCTCCTAATGTGGCTGCTGCCGCAAACGCGGCTTTACGTTGCCCATCATAGCAGGTTTCGTTTATGCCCTAACTGAGATATGCTCAAGCCTTATGTTGAGGCTTTGCCCGGGCGCGTGCGCGCCCTGTGGTGGAACTACAATGCGATTGGCTTGTATTGGGACGATGGGAGGCCGGCATGGTGCACTTTGTGGGGGCGGGGAGCGGCGCGCCCGATTTGATTACGTTGCGTGGAGACGCGCTCTTGCGTCGGGCAGACGTGGTCATATGGGCCGGCAGCCTGGTCAATCCACGTTTGCTCGAGGTGTGCCGCGACGATTGCGAGATCTTTGACAGCGCCACCATGACGTTGGAGGAGGTGCTTGACCGGATGCGGGCTGCCGAGGAGCGGGGCCTTGAGGTGGTGCGCCTGCACACGGGCGACCCCTGCATGTACGGCGCGATTCAAGAGCAGATGGACGCGCTGGATAAGATGGGCATCGCCTACGACGTGGTGCCGGGCGTCTCGAGCTTCTGCGGCGCCGCGGCGGCGCTGCGTACCGAGCTTACGGCCCCCGGCATCAGCCAAACGGTCACGCTGACGCGCCTCGCCGGCCGCACGCCCATGCCCGAGGGCGAGGACATGGCCGCGCTCGCCTCTCGCGGGGGAACCATGGTCATCTTTTTGAGCGCCGGCCATCTTGACCGCTTGCAGCAGGAGCTGCTTGCCGCCGGACGCGATGCGGACGAGCCCGCGGCGATTGTCTATAAGGCGACGTGGCCGGACGAGAAGGTCATGCGCTGCACCGTGGGTACGCTCGCCCAAACCGGCGCGGATAACGCGGTTCGCTCGACCGCCCTGGTTGTCGTTGGCCGCGTGCTCGCCGGCGACGTTCCGCGCAGCTGCCTGTACGACCCTTCGTTCGAGACGGCTTTTCGCCCCGCTCACCAGGGTAGGGGCTGACCGTGGCCTTTGAGCGATACATATGGTCGGGGAACAGGAGGCTGCGCCTGGGATACACCACCGGTACCTGCGCCGCCGCCGCTGCCGGGGCCGCCGCTCGCGCCCTGCTATTCGGCGAGCCCCCCGCGAGCGTGACGGTGCGGGTGCCCGCCGGCGAGGGCATCGAGGTCGAGGTCGTTGAGACTCGTCGCGATGCGAGCGGCGTGACGTGCGCGGTGCGAAAGGACGGCGGCGACGACATCGATGCCACGGACGGCGCGCTGATCTGTGCACGCGTCGAGCTGACCGGCGCGGAGGGCATCGAGATCGACGGCGGCGCCGGCGTGGGCAGGGTTACCAAGCCGGGCCTCGATCAGCCCGTGGGCGCCGCGGCGATCAACAGCGTGCCTCGTCGGATGATCGCGGAAGCGGTTGAGGACGCGCTGGCAGAGGCGCACCAGGACCGGGGCGCCAAGGTCACCATCATCGTCCCCATGGGCGAGGAGATCGCCGCCAAGACGTTCAACCCCAACCTGGGCATCGTGGGCGGTATTTCCATTCTGGGGACCACGGGGATCGTCGAGCCCCGTAGCCTGTCGGCGTTGCGCGACAGCATCGAGCTCGAGATTCGCCAGGCCGCCGCCCTGGGTGCGCGCGACCTGGTCGTGGTCCCGGGGAACTACGGGTCGGACTACGTGTCCGGCAATCTGCGGATCGGCGCCGTGCCCGTTGTCGCCTGCTCCAACTTCATGGGCTCCGCCATCGATTGCGCGGCGCGCGAGGGGTTTGAGCGCGTGCTGGTGGTGGGGCATATCGGGAAGATGGTCAAGGTGTGCGGCGGCATCATGGATACCCATTCGCGCGTGGCGGACGCCCGCATGGAGATCCTGGCGGCCCACGCGGCGGCGTCCGGTGCCCCCGCGGAACGGGTTCGGCAGATCATGGATGCCGCTACCGCCGACGCCGGCCTTGAGATCTTGCAGCGCGAGGGCCTGGTCGTGCCGACGTGCGAATCGCTTTCCCGGGCGCTCTCCATTCGACTGGGCCGCCGCGCGGGCAGGGCGATGTCAGTAGCCGCCATAGTATTCAGCAACGTTTACGGCGAGCTGTTTCGCACTCCCGGCGCGGATGCGATGCTCGCCGCATGGGAGGTCGCTCATGGGTAAAGGGACGCTATACGGCGTGGGCGTGGGCCCGGGGGATCCGGAGCTCGTCACGCTCAAGGCGATTAGAACCATCGAGGCGTGCCGGGTGGTTGTGGCCCCCCGCGCTCGCACAGGCTCCTCGCTCGCGTTGAGCATCGTGCGCGCGAATGTCGATTTGACCTGCCATGAGGTGGTCGAGGTTCCCTTCGCGATGGCCGGCGAGGACGACGCCAGGGATGCCCGTCGAACCGATGCGGCGGCGCTGGTGGTCTCGCGGCTGGAGCAGGGCCTCGACGTCGCCATGCCCACGCTAGGCGACCCGGCGATCTACTCGACGTTCCAGCGTATCGCCGCGGCCGTTCGCGGCGAGGGCTTCACCGTGCGCCAGGTACCCGGCGTCCCAAGCTTCTGCGCGGTCGCGGCGGCGCTCGATGCCGACCTCACGCCCGATCCCGCGCTGCCCGTCCACATTGTCCCGGCCCTCTGCCGCGATTCGCTGGGCGAGGTGGCGGATCTATCCGGCACCGTGGTGTTGATGAAGGCGGGCGGCGAGGCCGAGGGGCTCGCATGCGCCCTGCGCGAGGCGGGCGTGCTGGAGCGCACGCGGCTGGTGAGTAATTGCGGGCGCCCGGATGAGCTGGTGCTGCGAAGGCTGGATGCGCCCGACGTCCCCGACAAGCTGGGGTATTTCTCCACGGCGGTGGTGCTCCCATGAGAGTGCGCCTGATCGCGTTCACCGCCGCGGGCGAGTGCGTCGCGCTACGCGCCCGCGATGTCCTGGAGGGAGAGGACTGCGCGTACGAGCGCGGGTTCGGCGAGGCTCGCCGCGGGCTCGATGCCTTCGCGCGCGAGGGCTTTGATCGAGCGGATGCCCTTGTGTTCGTCGGCGCGACGGGTATCGCCGTCCGCGCGATCGCGCCGCACGTGCGCTCCAAGGCGAGCGATCCGGCGGTGGTTGTAATCGACGAGGCGGGGACGTGGTGCATCCCGGTCCTCTCGGGGCATCTTGGCGGGGCCAACGCGCTGGCGATTCGATTGGCGCGCGGTCTGGGCGCGCAGCCCGTGGTCACCACCGCGACCGATATTCGCGGGGTGTGGGCGCCGGATTCCTGGGCGGCTTCGCGGGGGTTCTACGTGCTCGAGCCAGAGCGCATCCGCTCGGTCTCGTCCAGCCTTCTGTCGGGGGCGGGGGCGACCCTGTTTACGGATGGAGCGGTCGAGGGGGCCGTCCCCGCCGGGGTGAGCCTGACGGAGGATCGCGCCCGCGCGCAGGTGGTGGTGAGCCCGCGCGCGCTGCCGCAAGACGGCGAGCTGGCTTGCGAGCCCGCCCTCCATATAGTCCCGCGCTGCGTCTACGTAGGGGTCGGCTGCCGCCGCGGCACGTCCCAGGCGGCGATCGCCCGCGCGGTCGAGAGCGCTTGCGAACTGGCGGGGGTGCCTTCGCGCGCCCTTGCCGGGGCGACGTCCATCGATTTGAAAGCGGATGAGGAGGGGCTGCTTTCCTGGGCGCGCTCGGCGGGACTCGCCATCGAGTTCTTCACCGCGGAGCGCCTGGCAAAGGCGAGAGGCTCGTTCTCGTCCTCTTCGTTTGTCGAGTCGGTCACCGGCGTCGACTGCGTGTGCGAGCGCGCGGCTGTCTGCGCTTCCGGCTCGGGTCGGCTCATCTGCCGCAAGCGGGTGCTCGACGGGGTGACGGTGGCGCTAGCCGCCAGCGCGTTTACCTGCACGTTCAACAACGATGCGGCGAATCGCCGCGGATAGGGGCCTGAGGTCATGGGCATGTTGTATATCGTAGGGCTGGGGCCGGGCGCGGGCGAGGGCATGACGCTCGCCGCACATCGGGCGCTGTCTCGCTGCGGCGCCATCGTGGGCTATTCCGCCTACATCGACCTGCTCGAGGGCCTATATCCGGATGCGCGCCGCGTGAGCACCGGCATGATGCGCGAAGTCGAGCGCTGCCGCGCCGCGCTCGAATTGGCTCGGGACGGGGACGAGGTCGCCCTGGTGTGCAGCGGCGACGCCGGCGTCTACGGCATGGCCTCGCCCGCGCTCGAGCTGGGCGCCGACTTTCCGGATGTGGATATCGAGGTGGTGTGCGGAGTCACCGCGGCGCAGAGCGGCTCGGCCGTGCTGGGGGCCCCGCTTGCCCAGGATTTCGCCGTCATCTCCCTTTCCGACCTGCTGACGCCATGGGAGGATATCGAGCGCCGCATCGAGGCGGCCGCCTGGGGCGACTTCTGCATCGCCCTGTACAACCCGCGCAGTAAAAAGCGCTCGGGCCACCTGGCTCGCGCCGTGCAGGTTTTACTGCGGCACAAAGGACCCGATACGGTGTGCGGTTGGGTGCGCATGATTGGTCGCGAGGGGCAGCAGAGCGGCATATGCACGTTGGATGAGATTGGGTCGCTTGAGGCGGATATGTTCACGACGGTCTTTGTCGGCAACGCCGCCACTCGCGTGGCGGACGGGCGCATGGTGACCCCGCGCGGATACAGGGGGCTTTCATGAGGCGCATCGATATCGTGGGCGCCGGTCCGGGCGCCTTGGACCTCATGCCGGTTGCCAACCGCGCCTTGGTTGGGGAATGCGACCTGCTTATAGGTGCCCCGCGCCTGCTTGACGCTTGCGCGAGCCTGTCGAGCTCCCCGCGCGTTTCCGCCGTGAGGGCCGCGGATATAGTGCGAGAGCTTGAAGGCGCGACATGGCAGCGGGCATGCGTGGTCATGAGCGGGGACACGGGCATGTTCAGCGGTACCACGTCGCTGCTCGAGCATATCCGCCGCGCGTCGTCGCTTGCGGGCTGCCGCGTGCGGGTGCACCCCGCGCCCGGATCCGCCGCGCTGCTCGCCGCCCGCCTGGGCCGCCCCTGGCAGGACTGGCGCTTCCTATCCGCCCACGGCGTCGAGCTCGATTACCGCGAGTTTTTCTCGTCCACGCGTCCCGCCTACGTGGTGACTGCCGGCGGACAAGGCCCGTCCGACATCTGCCGCGCCCTGGACGACGCCGGGTGGGGCGATGCGCGCGTTACCGTGGCGCAAAACCTATCGTATGAGGACGAATCGATTGAGACCGGCCTGGCAACGGACCTGCTCGATCGCAGCTTCGCCCCGCTCACCTCGATGCTCGTAGAGTTTCCCCGCGAGGTCGGCATCCCATGGCCTTTCGACACCCCGGGCATTCCCGACGAGGCGTTCGAGCGCGGTCGCGTTCCCATGACCAAGCGCGAGGTGCGCGCCGTCGCCCTCTCCAAGCTGCGCGTGGCGCGCGGCGACGTGGTGTACGACATCGGCTCGGGCACGGGCTCGGTCACCGTCGAGCTCGCCCGCGTCGCTGGTCCCGCGGGCCGCGTGTTCGCGTTCGAGCGCAACCCCGAGGCCGTCGAACTCACCCGCCGCAACATCCGCGCTTTCCGCTTGCGCAACGTGCGGGTTGTCGAGGGCGCGGCACCGCAGGTTCTTGAGGGGTGCCCGGCGCCGGACGCCGTCTTTGTCGGCGGTAGCGCGGGGATGCTGGGGGATATCGTCCAAACCTTGCGCGCATCCGGCGTCCGCCCGCGGCTCTGCGTGCCCTGCGTGTCGCTGGAGACCCTCTCGTCCGCGGTCGCGCTGCTGGGGGGTCCCGGCTTCAGCGGCCTCGAGGTGTGCGAGGTATCGGTCGCTCGTGCTCAGGTCGCCGGGTCGCATCATCTCATGCGCGCGAACAACCCGGTGTTCCTGATCGCCGCGCAGATGACCGATGAGGACGGCCGCGTGGACGCGGATGGGGGAGCCTTTGGGGGCTATGGCGCGGCCGCGGACGAGCATGGGCGGTGCTCATGACGGACTCCGTATGCTCCCTGCCGCCCCGTTTGATGGTGTCGGCCCCCGCTTCGGGCTCGGGTAAGACCGTCTTTACGTGCGCGCTCATTCGCGCCCTGCAGCGGCGGTCTCTCTCGGTCGCGGCGTTTAAATGCGGGCCGGACTACATCGACCAGCTGTTTCATGCGCGCACGTCGCGTGCGGCGGCGGGCAATCTCGACGGTTTCTACTCGTCCGACGCCCAGATTCGCGCGCTGCTGGCCCGCGGTGCCGAGCGGCGGGACGTTGCCGTGCTGGAGGGGGCCATGGGCTTCTACGACGGCATGGCCCCGGGCAGCGACGCGGCGAGCGCCTACCATGTGGCACGCGCCACCCAGACCCCCGTCGTTTTGGTTGTTCCGGCCCGCGGGGCGTCTTTAACGCTGGCGGCGACCATCCAGGGCATCTGCCGCTTTCGCGACGATGCGGGCGTCGCCGCGGTGGTGCTTTCCCGCGTGGGCGAGGGCGCGTACCGCTACGCTAAGGGCGCCATCGAGCGCGAATGCGGCGTGCCCGTGGTTGGCTTTGTGCCACAACACGACGCGTTCTCGCTTGAAAGCCGCCATCTTGGTCTGGTGGGTGCCGATGAGGTGGAAGGCCTGCAGGATCGCCTGGATGCCATGGCGGACATCGTGCAGGACGCCGTCGACGTGGACGCGTTGCTGGACATCGCCCGCTCCGCCCCGCGCCCGGACGTCGCGCCCTTTGTCGTCGAGCGCATGCTGGACGTTCCCCTTCGTATGGCCGTCGCCTTCGATGAAGCCTTTTGCTTCTATTACGAGGAGAACCTCCGCGTGCTGCGCGACCTGGGCGTCGAGGTGGTTGAGTTCAGCCCCCTGCGCGACCGGGCGCTGCCGGCGGGCGCATGCGGCCTCATGTTGGGCGGCGGCTACCCCGAGCTCCACGCGGAGCGCCTGTCCGCCAACGCCCCCATGCGCGATGCGGTGGCGCGCGCGGTGCTCTCGGGCATGCCCGTGGTGGCCGAGTGCGGCGGATATCTGTATCTGAACGAGCGGATCGCGGACAAAGAGGGCGCGTGCCGGCCCATGGTGGGCGCCCTGCCCGGAGGGTCGTCCCGGCAGCCGTCTCGCGGCAGATTCGGCTACATAGAGCTGGAGTGCCCGCCGGGCGGCCTGTACGGCGATAAAGCCTTGACGCTGCGGGGGCATGAGTTTCACCGGTGGCAGGCGGATGCCGAGGCGGGCGATTGCCGTGCGTCCAAACCGGGGCGCGACCGCTCCTGGTCCTGTATGAGCTACGGGGCGACCCTGGCCGCGGGCTTTCCGCACGTGTATTATCCTTCCAACATCGATGCGGCCCGCTCGCTGGTCCGCGCGATGCGCCGATTTAAAGAGAGCGGGGGCGATGCCGCGTGACTGTTGTCTTGCGAGAACACCTTGACCAGCGCCGCTTCGAGGCGGATTACGCGCGTGCCGAGGACGAGCTTCGCGCGCGCCTTGCGCGCACGGCCGCTGATGATGCCTGGTTGCAGGGCCTGGTTGCCGGCGTAGCCGCGCCGGACGAGGAGTGCGCCCGCGCCGCCCGCGCCCGCTTCGATGCCGCCGCAATGCCCTTGGGCGGGCTGGGGCTGCTGCAGGAGGACGTGCAGCGTCTCGCCGCGGCCCTGGGGACTCGGGACGTCGATATCTCGGCGCGCTGCCTGGTGGTTTTTCTGGCCGACAACGGCGTGGTGGCGCAAGGGGTCTCCCAGAGCGGCCAAGAGGTGACGGCGATCGTCGCAAACAACCTGCTCGCGCTCTCGACCAGCTCTTGCCGCATGGCAGCCTGCGCCCATGCCCCGGTCGTACCCGTCGATGTGGGAATGGCGACCCGTGTGCGCGACGAGCGCCTGCGCGGGCGCGCCGCGGTAAGGGGCACGCGCGACATCACCCGGGGCCCCGCGCTCACGCGCGCCCAGGCGCTGTTCGCGGTGCGCGAGGGCTATATCGCGGCGTCCTCGTGCGCGGCGGCGGGCGCGCGCCTGCTTGCGGCGGGCGAGATGGGCATCGGCAACACCACCACCACGGCGGCGCTCGCCTGTGTTCTTGCCGGGATCGCGCCTGATGAGGCGGTGGGCCGAGGCGCCGGCCTCGACGCCGCCGGCCTCGAGCGCAAGCGCCTCGCGGTCGCGCGCTCGCTGGAGGTCAACGATCCCTGCGCGCGCGACGTGGTGGGCGCCATCGCCGCGGTGGGTGGTTGCGACATCGCCGCGATGTGCGGGTTCTACCTGGGCGCGGCTTCATGCGGGGTTCCCGTGGTGCTCGATGGCGTCATCAGCTGCGTTGCCGCCCTGTGCGCGCGGAGGCTTTGCCCACAGGCGGCCGGCTACATGCTGGCGAGCCATGTGTCGCAAGAGCCGGCCGCCCGGGTCTTGCTCGACCAACTGGGGTTGCGCGCTCCCATAGCCGCGGGCATGCATCTGGGCGAGGGCACGGGGGCGATGGCGGTGCTTCCGTTGCTGGATGCCGCCGTCGAGGTCTATCGGGGGTGCATCACGTTCGAGCAGAGCGGGATGGATGCGTACAAGGTGCTGGAGTAGCGAATGTTCATGCTGGTAATAGGTGGCGCGGCTAGCGGTAAGAGCGCGTTTGCGGAGGCGTGCTCCGCCGCGTGCGGCGCGCCCGCGCTCTACGTCGCCACCATGGAGCCCTTTGGCGAGGAGGCCGCCGCGCGCATCGAGCGCCATCGCGCGCAGCGCAGAGGCTCCGGGTTCGTTACGCTCGAATGCCCGCGCGACCTTGCCCGCGCCGATGTGGGGAGATATGCAGCGGCGCTCATCGACGATATCGGCAACTTGGTCGCCAACGAGCTGTTCGCGCCCTCGAGCCCGGATGCTCGCGCGGAGCGCGTGGACGCCGTTTGCGACCGTGTTGCCGCGGGGGTTGAGCGCGTGCGCTCTGCCTGCGGGCGCGTGGTGGCGGTTACGTGCGACGTCTCGTCGGACGGCGTCGCCTACGATGAGGAGACGCGTGCCTGGCAAAGGGCGCTCGGCTGCATCAACGCCCGTCTTGCCGGCGATGCGGATTGCGTGGTCGAAGTTGTGTGCGGAATTCCCGTTTGGGTTAAAGGGGACGAGGATATCTGGAAAGGGGCGTGCTCGTGAACGCTAAGGACGCTGTTGTCGCCTCGTTCGCGACGTTCTCGCGCATTCGCGTACCCGCCCGGCTCCTAGATGCTGTTGACTGGCGTGACGGCGTGGCGCTTGCGGGGTTTCCCCTGGTGGGCGTGGTGGAAGGCCTCGCCATGCTCGCCTGGGCCTTGGCCTCGAGCTGGCTTTGCCTGCCCACGCCCATAGCCGCCGCCGTCTTCACGTGCCTGCCCGTTTTGGTGAACGGCGGCATCCACCTGGACGGTCTGTGCGATGTGGCCGATGCGGTGTGCTCGCACGCCGACCGCGACCGCAAGCTGCAGATTCTCAAGGACCCGCGCGCCGGCGCGTTTGGCGTCATGGCGTTGGCGTGCTACCTGTTGCTGTTCTATTCGCTTGCGGTCGCCGCGGGCCCGATGCAGCTGGTGCGCATGTCGATATCCCTGCCCGCGGCCCTCGCGTTTTCGCGCTGCCTCTCCGGCTTGGCGGTGCTGCGCTGGCCCAAGGCGCGTCCGGACGGCATGGCGCGCGCGATGGCGGGGGAGGACGATAATCCTCCTCGTCCGGCGGTTCGCGCGCTGGCGGGCCAGGCGGTGCTGTCCGGGGTCTCGCTGGTGGCGCTGGCTCCGGCTGCAAGCGGTCCTTTCGCCATCGCCGCGGCGGCCGCGGTGCTGGCCTGGTACCACCGCTTCGCGTTGCGCGAGTTTGGCGGGGTGACCGGGGATACGGCTGGATGGTTTTTGCAATGGTGCGAGCTTGCGATGCTCGCCGTTTTGATATTGGGGGGAATGCGGTGATCTTGCTGGTGGGAGCGGTTGGCTCCGGAAAGAGGACCTTCGCGGGGGGGCGTCTGGGCGTTTTGGCGGATTCGGTCGACGATGCGGTTTTGGGACAGGGCTCGGCGGTCGCGCGCGCCCAGGAGCTTGTGCGCGATCCCGCGATCGACCTGACCCGTCTAGCCGATGCCCTCGCCGGGCGATCCGTGGTCATGGTGGACCAGGTGGGGTGCGGCGTGGTTCCAATCGATCCGGATGAGAGGGCGTGGCGGGAGCGCGCCGGCAGGCTCTCGTGCGAGCTTGCGCTCAGGGCCGATACGGTGGTCCGCTTGGTTTGCGGGTGCCCTCAGGTGATCAAGGGAGAGCTATGATCGTCGAGCTGTGGCGCCACGGCCCCACCGAGGGAACGGCCGCGCATCGCTACGAGGGCGCCGGAACTGATTGCCCGCTCGATATCGCGGCGACTCGCTCCGCGTTGTCTTTGTCCCCGCGGGCTAGGCTTGCTCCTCAACGCGTATTCGCCAGCGATATGCGCCGCTGCATCGAGACCGCCCGCCTCATCTATCCCGACGCTCCCTTGGTCCTGCGCCGCAATCTGCGGGAGATGCACTTCGGCGCGTTCGAGGGGCGCGGCTTTGCGGATATGGAGCATGACGGAGCCTATCGCCGTTGGGTTGATTCCGGTTGCGAGGGGCCGTGTCCCGGCGGTGAGGACAAAGCGGGGTTCACGCGCCGCGTGGTCGCGGAGGTGCTCTCAATTCTGGAAGAAGAGGCCGCGCGCGGATCTGCCTGCGTGGCGATCGTCGCCCACGGTGGATGCGCCCGCGCCGTCCTGAGCGAACTTGCGCGCCCCCGGATCCCGTATTTCTCCGTCGAGGTTCCTCCCGCGGGCAGATGGCTGCTCAAGTGGGATGAAGGCCGTTTTCTCGTGCTCGCCGCGCCCGGTGAGGAGGCTCCGTGTACCTGGTTGTAGTTACAGCGCTCGCCTTTGCGCTGGACGCCGTCTTCGGTGACCCGCGCTGGCTACCGCATCCCGTGGTCGCTATGGGCAGGGCGATCTCATGGGCGGAACCGCGCCTGCGCGCCGCGTTTCCCGATAGTCTCGCCGGGCGCCGCCGTGCGGGCCGCGTGCTCGCAGCCTGCCTGCCCGCGGCGTCCTACTGCCTCGTGTGGGCGGTCCTCGCCTTGCTCGGCGCCATCTCGCCCGTCGTGCGCTTTGCGGCGGAGGTGTATCTGTGCTATCAGCTGCTCGCCGCCTGCGAGTTGCGGCGCCAGTCCTTGGCCGTGGCCCGTGCGCTCGCCACGGAGGGCGTTGGCGCCGCCAGACGCGCCGTGGGGATGATCGTGGGGCGCGACACCTCCTCGCTCGATGCCGCCGGGTGTATTCGCGCATCGGTTGAGACCGTGGCGGAAAACGCGAGCGACGGCGTGGTCGCGCCGCTTCTCTACATGATGATAGGGGGCGCCCCGCTCGCCGCCGCCTACAAGGCCGTGAATACGCTGGATAGCATGGTGGGGTATAAGAACCCTCGCTATATCGATTTTGGCCGCGCGTCCGCGCGGTTGGACGATGCCGCCAACTGGATTCCGGCGCGCGTCACGGCGCTGTGCATGGTCGCCGCCGCTCCGTTGGCGGGCCTTAGCGCCCCCGGTGCCGCCAGGGCGTGGCGCCGCGACCACGCCTCGCACCTAAGCCCTAATGCCGGGCACCCCGAGTCCGCCGTCGCCGGCGCGCTGGGGGTTCGCCTTAACGGTCCGGGCGTCTATGGCGGGGTTCTCGTCCAAAAACCCTACGTGGGTGACGCCACCAGGCAAATTGAGCCAGAGGACGTCGCTCGCACCTGCCGCCTTATGTATGCGGCGTCGATGCTGGCGTTGGCGGCGGCCGCCGTCATCCGCCTAGCGATCTGCTTGGCTGATCGCTAGGCCATGAGGTTTGGGCGAGGTTTTTCGTAAACGATGGGAGGAGACATGTCCGATGCTGCTGGGCTGCCGTATGGTCACGGCGGCGACATCTGGACCCAGCGGGAGCGTTGGGGCGAGGCGGTGCTCGACTTATCCGCGAACACCAATCCGCTGGGCATGTCGCCCGCGGCGGCAAGGGCCGCGCGCGATGCCGTCGAGACGTCCGATCGCTATCCCGACCCGCGCTGCCGCCGCCTCGCGTTCGCGATCGCCAAGCAAGCGGGCACCGACCCTGGTTGGGTCTTGTGCGGCAACGGCGCCGCGGACCTAATCTGGCGTCTCTGTCTGGCCGAGGCCCCGCGACGCGTCTTGGTTGCCGCCCCCACGTTTTCCGAATATGCCGCCGCCGCCCGCGCCGCCGGCGCTAGCGTGGAGGAGGTTGCCCTGAGCCAGAAGCGCGATTTCGATTTGGACTGCTCGTTTGTGGACGCGGTTGCCCCCGGCATCGACATGGTGTTTGTCTGCAACCCCAATAATCCCACCGGTCGCACGGTGGCCCCGCAGGTCCTCGACAAGCTGATCGACCGCTGCGCTGCGGTGGGTGCGCGCCTGGTGGTGGACGAGTGCTTCCTGGGATTCACCGCGTCTTGCGGCGACACGCTCGACGCGCGGGTCGCCTCGAGCCCGCACGTGGTGGTGCTGCATGCGTTTACCAAGCTGCACGGCATGGCCGGGCTGCGCCTGGGCTACCTGCTTTCATCTGATGAGGACCTGGTGCGCAGGGTGTATCTGGCGGGTCCCCCGTGGCCGGTCTCCACGCCTGCCCAAGCGGCGGGCGTCGCGGCTTTGTCGGACCATGAATTTGTCGCGCGCACGCGCGAGCTCATCGATATCGAGCGCCCCCGCATGATGGCCCTGTTGGCTGCCGCTGGTTGCCGCGTGGTCTCGGGCGAGGCGAACTACGTGCTCTTTCGCTTGATGCGCGACGCCGCGCCCATGGCGGACGCGGCCGACGTCCTGGCCCGCGCGGGCGTGATCGTGCGAGACTGCTCCAACTACACCGGGCTCGACTCGTCGTGGGTGCGCGCGTGCGTTCGCGGGCGGGCGGAGTCGGACGCCCTTCTTGACGCCGTTTATCGCGCGACCGGCTTGGCTGTGGAAGAAGGGGGCCGCGATGACGGCTAAACCATTGATGATTCAAGGGACCATGTCCAACGTGGGCAAGAGCCTGCTGGTAGCGGGCCTGGCCCGGGTCCTTGTTCAAGACGGATACTCCGTCGCGCCCTTTAAAAGCCAGAACATGGCGCTCAACAGCTTTGTCACGGCGGACGGTCGCGAGATGGGCCGGGCGCAGGCGATGCAGGCGCAGGCGGCGGGGCTCGACCCCGTGAGCGACATGAACCCCATCCTGCTCAAGCCCGAGGGGCCGCGGGGGAGCCAGGTGATCGTGGACGGGCTTTCTCGGGGAACCATGCCCGCTCGCGATTACTTCGCGTACCGCCGCGGGCTCGCCCCGCAGGTCGAGGCGGCCTACCGTCGTCTCGCCCGGACGCACGACATCGTCCTGATCGAAGGGGCGGGCTCTCCGGCAGAGATCAACCTGCAGAGCGACGACATCGTCAACATGGGCATGGCCAGGATGGTCGATGCCCCGGTGCTTTTGGTGGGCGATATCGATCCAGGCGGCGTCTTCGCCCAGCTGGCGGGTACGGTCGCTCTTGTCCCCCAAGAGGATCGCCGGCGCATCCGCGGCCTGATCATCAACAAGTTCCGCGGTGACGTCTCTATTTTGCGGCCCGGCTTGGCCCCGCTTGAAGAGCTGTGCGGCGCGCCCGTGCTGGGCGTCGTTCCCTACGCGCGGCTCGATATCGACGATGAGGACTCCTTGTCCCCACGGCTCTTGGCGAGAAGCGCCTCGCGCCCCATCGATGTGGCGGTCATCCGCTTGCCGCACCTGTCGAACTTCACGGACTTCGATCCGCTCGCCCGTCATGGGGCCGTGGGCGTTCGCTACGTGGAGCGCGCCCGCGATTTGGGCCGCCCCGATCTGGTGGTGCTGCCCGGAACCAAAAGCACGCTGGCCGACCTTGCCTGGCTGCGGCGAAGCGGTATCGCTGACTGCCTGTTGCAGCTTGCCCGAGCCTCTACGCCCGTTTTGGGTATATGCGGTGGATTCCAGATGCTGGGCGAGGAGCTGCGCGATCCGGACGGCATCGAGGGAACCCCCGCTTCCGTGCGGGGTTTGGGGCTGCTGCCGGTCCGCACCGTGTTCGAGCCCGCCAAGACGCTGGAGCGCGCGCATACGGTGATGAGTGTTCCCGACGGTTTCTTTTCTTGCATGGACGGCTTGACCGTTCACGGATATGAGATCCATGCGGGCGCGACGGAGCTTGCGGGCGGCGGCGAGCGCGTGAGCGGCGCGTCGCGGGGTGACGTGATGGGCACCTATCTGCACGGGCTGTTCGATTCTCCCGATGCGGTGCGCGCTGTGGCAGACGCCCTGCTGCGCGCCCGCGCGCTCGATCCGTCCGGTTTCGACATCGTTGGCGGCGAGGCCTACCGCGACGCTCAGTTTGACAAGCTGGCGGATGTGGTTCGCGCCGCGTTGGATATGGATGCCGTGATGGACGTCATCGAACGCGGGGCGTAATGCGAGAACTAGAAACAGCCGGTCCTCGTTCATAGAGGTATAGAAGGTTTGAAGGCTTGGCGCCCGTGCGCGCCGCGCCAAATAGGCAAGGAGACACATAAAGATGGCACAGCTCCACACGCAACCGCATGATATCGAGCGGACGAGTTTTGAGATCATAGCGCGCGAGCTTGGCGATCGAGAGCTCGATCCCCTCCAGGCGCCCATCATCAAGCGGGTGATCCATACCACGGCGGATTTCTCTTTTGCCGACAGCCTGGTCTTTACCAAGGGCGCTGTCGAGCGCGCGTGGGACGCCCTGCGCCGCGGCGCCACTATTCTTACGGATACCAACATGGCGCGCTCCGGCATTAGCCGCCCCGCGTTGGCGGCTTTGGGGTGCACGTGCGCCTGCTATATGGCGGACGAGGATGTAGCGGAGCGGGCGCGCGAACAGGGGACCACGCGCGCTTTCGCAAGCATGGACAAGGCGTGCGGCATCACCGGTCCGCTTATCATCGCGGTCGGCAACGCCCCCACGGCTCTGCTGAGACTTTGCGAGCTTATGGATGAGGGCCGCATCGCGCCCGACTTGGTGATCGGCGTTCCGGTGGGTTTTGTAAACGTGGTCGAGGCGAAGGAGGAGGTCCTTGCCCGCAGCGTGCCGGCGATCGTGGCGCGTGGTCGCAAGGGCGGTTCCACCGTGGCCGCAGCCATTGTGAACGCGCTGCTCTACCAACTTACGCGAGACGAATCGTAGCGACGGGAGGGGAACGTGGACGATATATCGGAAGGCGGCGCGCCCTATCCGGAGCGCGTGGCGGTGTTTGCGGGAACCACGGAGGGCCGCCGTTTGGTGGAGCATCTTTCAGCGTGCGGTGTTGGCACCATCGCGTTTGTCGCCACCTCGTACGGCGCCTCGCTTATCTCCGGTCTTCCGCACGTGAGCGTTCGCGAGGGTCGTCTTGATGCGGGCCAGATGGCCCATGTCCTTGCGGGCTGCTCGTATGCGGTGGATGCGACGCATCCGTTTGCCCGGCAGGCGCATGCGTCTGTTCGCGAGGCTGCGGAGAGGGCCGGCGTGGGGTATGTTCGCTTGGCGCGTCCGGCGGCCCTCAAGCATAAGGGGGCGCGCTACATCGCCGATGTGGCCGCAGCGGCGGACGTTGTGGCGTCCGGCGAGGGGGCCGTGCTGTTGGCGACCGGCAGCAAGGAACTCGCGGCGTTTGCGGGCCGCGATGGGTTGGTGGAGCGCCTGTATCCGCGCGTTCTGCCCGATGAAGAGGTGATTGCCCAGGTGCGCGCCCTAGGGGTGCCGCGTTCCCACATCATCGCGATGCAGGGTCCGTTTTCGCGTGAATTGAACATAGCCATGCTGCGCCAGATTGGGGCGGCGTGGCTTGTCACCAAAGAATCCGGCGCCGTCGGGGGCCAGGACGATAAGATCGAGGCGGCGCTTGAGGCGGGCGCGGTTCCCGTGGTGATTGAGCGTCCGCTAGAACCCGAGGATGCTTGCGACTTTGAGCAGGTGTGCTTACAGCTTACCGGCACGGTACCGCAATCGACTCAATAAGGGCGAGGCTGCGGGCGGTTTGGTTGTAGGAGAGAACGAGGATGCACCCGTTCTCGATGGTGAGGGGCGCCTCGCCGCCCGGCTCGAGCGCTTCGAGCAGGTGGCTCATGACGGTGCCGTGCGACACGGCGAGCACGCTTCCCGGCGCCTTGTCCATAACGCCAAGGAGCCCTCCCAACGCGCGCCGCTGCACTTCCCGCCCCGTCTCGCCACCAAAGCGAGCCGCGCCGTCTTTTGGCATCCAGGGGTCGAAGGGAAGCGATGCCAGCGGGACGCCCTGGCATGTTCCATAGTTCATCTCTGCCAGGCAGGGCTCTATGTGCGCGGGCACGCCCTTGAGCGCGGGGAGCGCTTCACGGATGATTTCCAGCGTGGTTTGGGCGCGACCCTGCGGCGAGGCGAGCATCAGCGCGGGCAGCACGTTGCGTGCGCGCAGGGCCGCCGCGACATCGAGTGCCTGCTGGCGCCCGCGCCGCGTGAGCGGTGAGTCGAGCGCGCCCTGCAAAACGCCGCGAGCGTTCGATTGGGTCTCGCCGTGGCGGACCAGGTATAAGAGCCGTTGCTTCGTCGATACCATGGGTTTTGTCTATGTCCGCGCGATAAGTATCTCGGCATCGACGGTGATGCTGTCAAGGGCGCTTGCGTCCAGACTGTCCTCGTCCATATTGAAGGCGACGGGACTCATCTTGATAAGGTCGGTCGCTTCAAGGGGCGCCACCGGGGTGGTTTGCGTCACGCGGATGCGCTCGGCCAGTCCAAACGATCGCTCCATATGCTCTGCCACGCCGTGGTCGTCAAACGTTTTGCGGGCAAGGTGTTCTTGGACGAGCTCTCGCAGCTCGCGCATGTGATTGGCGGCGGGAACCACCTTGATCAGCCAGCCGCCCGGTTTGAGCACGCGCGAGAATTCGGCGTAGTTGGCGGGCGTGAAGACGTTGACTATGACGTCTGCCGCGTGGTCTGCCAAGGGGATGGAGGCCAGGTCCGCTACGATCCAACGCTCTTCGCCTCCGCCTCGAGCTGCGCATTGTATGCCGTCTTTTGCCAGGTCAAGGCCTATGGCGAGCGGGTGGCAGGCTGCTTGGACGGCCTTGGTGTAGGCGCCCTCGCCGCAGCCTGCGTCAACCACCGTGCCCACGCCGTCAACGTTGCCGAGCGCGCGGCGGACCTGCAGGCAAACCTGGTCCATAAGATCGCGGTAGTGCCCGGCCCGGAATATGCGCTGCCTGGCTTCAAAGAACGCGCGGTCATATCCCTTAAGGGCGGGTACGCGGTCCAGCAAGGTAAGGTACCCCTTTGCCGCCACGGGGTAGGAGTGCCCCTGGTCGCATGCAACGTCAGTCTGGCGGGCGTGCATGGGCTCGCCGCAATGCGGGCAGCGCAAGAGATGGGCGATATCGAGGTGCTTCTGGATGCCGGGCCGCGCCATGGTTAGGACAGCGCTTTCTCGTAGGCGATGCGCGTGGGGTCGGCTTCGTGCTCGTAGGGCAAGGTGATGACGCCGCATTCGGTATAGCCCCGTTTGCACGCGAGGCCGCGCATGCGGACGTTTGCGCGGTGCGTGTCGATGCGCACGCTCGCGGCGCCCTGCTCGCGCGCCATGGTTTCGACGGCGTCGAACAGGGCGCTCATAACGCCCTTGCGCGCTGCCGCGGCGGAGACGGCGCAGCGGTGGATGGTGGCGTACGTCGCTGCGTCGCTTGTCGATTGGGTGAGCCAGGCGCCGTCGATAACGTCGTAGGTGGGCTCGCCGTCCATGGTGAAGGCGAGGGTGCCCAGCACGGTTCCCTCATCGTCCACCGCCACGTAGCCGCGGCCGTGCTCGATATCGTCCTCAACGTCGATGCGGTTGGGATATTCGCCCTGCCACTGGGGAATGTCCATCTGGGCGAGCGCTCGCCGCCCGTCGTCCAGCACGGCCTCGGCGGCGAGCACGTCGTCGTTCGTGGTTTTGCGGACGATGATCTCCATGCGATTCGATCCTTTCAAGATGGCTTCCTCAGCTTGCAGGCGTAAGGGTGAAGCGTTCTAGTACTGGCTCTCGTGCTTCTGGAAGAAGTCGAAGCGGGGCGGCAGCTCCTTGATGCGGTGGCTACCGGGTTCCTCGTCCAAAAGCGCGCAGAGCTCGTCGCAGGTCATAAAGATGTTGTCCCAGGAGAAGAAGACCTTGGGGTCGATGGCGAAGTGCTCGCAGATAAGGTCGCAACCCGCCGGCACGATACCGTGCATAAGGACGGTAACGGCGCGTAGCTGGTGGAAGGCGTCGATGAGCGCCTGGGCCATCGCGTCGTCGTCGCCTTGGTTCTTAGCCGCCTTGCTCGCGTCGCTCCAGCGCTTGTTGGCTGCGCGCAGCAGCTCGTCGCAGACAAGCTGGGCGTGGTGGAACTCGAATGTATACATGGCCTGCTCAAACGCCAGGATCGCCTGCTCGGTTTCCGCGAGTACCTCTGCGCTGGGGGCGCCGGCCGGAATGCATCCGGTGCGATAGGCGGCTTCGTCGCCATCCTTCTTCGCCACGCCGTAGAAGCAGGAACGGGCCAGGCGGTTGAAAACGCCGGTGAGCAGGGCGCCTTCCTTCAAGGCCGGATCGATCACGCGCTTGTCATCGCGAGCGAGAACGGGGTTGCCATCTTTGTCCTTGCCGGTCTCGCGGGTGTCGAAGGCCTTTGGAGAAAAGCTGACGGGCTTTTCGCCCAGACCAAGGGACAACCAGTGGGAGCGCAACTGTTCGGGCGTGTAATGCTCAAGCATCTCGTGTGCCAGCGGCGGGGGAGTCTGGGAACTGGAACTCGCTTTTTTGCCCATGTACAGGATGTGGTAGTTGGCTGCCACGCAGGATTGCTGCATGTTCCAATCAAGCGCCTTCCACATGCCGGACTGCGCCACGCAGTAGAAGTAGATGTTGTCCTGGCCGATGAACTGGTAGACGCGGGCGTCCTCGCTTGCCCACCAGTCGCGCCAGTCAAGGGTGGAGTGCGTATAGGCGGGCTCGTCCATAATCATGGGAGGGGCCTCGTCCATAAGCTGGGCGTCGGACAGCGCGGACGCGGGCAGCGTGGCGGGGTCGACGCCCGCGGCCTCGAGCTTGGCGGCATCGCGCGCCAGGACGGTGCGGCTAAAGCTGATGGGCGCCCACAGGCTTTCCGGCCATACCCAGCAGGTGAGGTCGGTGCAGCCGCAATCGTTGGGAACGGGAACGCCCCACTCGACGTTGCCGGTGATACGGAAGGGCACCAGCGCCTTGCCGGAGCGGAAGCGCACGCCGCCGCGGTTCAGCACCTCGTGAGCCTCGTCGCGCTCTCGCCAGCTGGGGAACGCCACGGTAAAGGAGCTCTTGTTGCCCTCCGGCTCGATGACGGTGTGCGCGGGGAGCTCGCCTTCGATGGCGTCGAACGCTTCGCGGAACTTGTTTTGAATATAGAGCTGAGCGGGGTTGAGCCACTCCTCCATGGTCTTGGAGACCACGGAGCGCACGGTGGGGTCGGCCTCGATCTGCTTGGTGTAGTCCTTCAGGTAGCCGAGGTACGCCGGCAGATCGAAGTAGAGGTTGTCGACGGGCACCAGCTCGGGCGTCTCGCCGGTAAGGGCGCTCTTGGGGGCGATGAGCTCTTCCGGCTCAAACTGATGGCCCAGGTCGCATTCGTCCGCATATGCCTTCTCGGACTTGCAGCCCTGGATGGGGCAGTGGCCCAGTACTTGGCGGCCGTTGAGGAACTGGCCCGCCTTTGGATCGTAGAACTGTTTGGTGGAGCGCTTCTCAAGGGCGCCCTTTTCATGAAGGCGGCGAATGATCTCGCTGGTCACGCGCTCGTGGATGTGCACGGCGGGTTCAAGGGCGCTGCCGGCGTACAGGTCGCAGGACACGCCAAAGCTGGCCAGGTCGGTCTCCTGGCTATCGTGGTTCTCGCGCACGTAGTCCGAGATATGCTTCTTGTAGCCGTCTGCCTCGCGACGCTTGCGGAAGCCCTCCATGATGGGGGAGCCGTAGCAGTCCGTGCCGGAGACGAAGATCACGTTCTCTCGGCCCAGGCGGTCGCGCAGGAAGCGGGCATAGAAATCCGCGGGGACAAAGACGCCGCCCACGTGGCCAAAGTGAAGGCCCTTGTTGCCGTAGGGCATGCCGGCGGTGACGATGGCGCGGCGCGGCCAGCTGGGTCGCTGGTCGCGGCTAAGTTCATGTGCCATGAACGGCTCCTTTGCAAGAACGCTCATCGCCCGCGTCCCGCCTGCGCGGGGCTGTGGGCGATTGGTTGGTTTGTTGTACGTAACCCAACATTATCTCATATGCGCGGGGGCAAGTTGGTATGCTTGGTCGTATGAAGAAGATTGATGACATATACACCTTTGAAGACGGCGCGTTCCACGAGAAAATGCTTCGCATCTCGTTTATCGCGCTGGTCGCCGGGGTCTTGGCGGCGCTCGCCTGGCTTGCGTACTCGCTCATCTTCATCCGTCATTCCCCTGCGTTCGAGTTCGAGTGGATGATTCCCGGGTTGGGCGAGGGCGGCTCGCTCGCGCGCTGCTCCGCATGGCTGCTGGCGCTTGTCGCGGGTTGCCTGCTGCCGCTGCCGGTGCACGAGCTGGTCCACGGGGTGCTGTTCAAGCTGTTCGCCCCCGCGGGCTCGCATGTGACGTTTGGGGCCAATTGGCGGGCGGGCATGATCTATGCATGTGCCGAGGGCGTGGTCTATACGCGCCGCCAGTACCTGGTCATCGCACTGGCGCCGGCGATTGCGGTCACGGCGGCGCTCATCGTTTTGGGCGTCGCGCTGCGCTGGCCGCTGTGGACCATCGTTGTGGCGACGGTGCATCTATGCGGTTGCGCGGGCGATATCGCGTACGTCGACATCATTCGCCGCAACCCTCTTATCACCCATTGCGAGGACACCTCCTTTGGCGTGAGCTTCTACGGCGGGGGCCGGGATGACGAGGGCGCGCGCCGCGCGTGCTCGGGCGGCGACGATCTGGATGACAGGGAGTAGACGTGGCGAAGAATATTCCATTGCTGCTGCATGCTTGCTGCGCCCCATGCTCGCTCGAGCCGGTGCGCCTGCTTATGGAGGAGGGCTTCGATCCCCATATCTGCTGGACCAACCCCAACATCCAGCCTATGGACGAGCACGATCGCCGCTTGGGCGAGCTGCGCCGCTGGTGCGCCGCCACGGGTATCGAGCTTATAGAGGCGGACGAGGATTTCGAGCGGTGGGAGCGCGGCGTCGCCCCCATAGGCGCGCGGGATCGCGAGCGCCGCTGCCGTGCCTGCTACGCCATGCGCCTGGCTCGCGCGTGCGACGTCGCCGTCGAGCGGGGTTTTCAGCATGTGGGCACCACGCTGGCGGTCTCGCCCTACCAGCTGTTCGACACGTGCAACAGCGTGCTCGAGCAGCTATGCCTATCACACGGCTTAACGCCTGTTATCAGGGATTTTCGTCCTTGGTATCCAGAAGCTACGCGCCGCTCCCGCGAGCTGGGGATGTATAGGCAGAACTACTGCGGCTGCCGGTTCTCCGCTGCTGAGGCGGCGCTGGACCGCGCGCGTTTGCGAGACGAGCGCCGCGCCCGTAAGGGATAGCATTCCCGCTTGCCTTGCGCCCGCGCGGCGCCGCTCGGACGATGATTGATTGCTGTAAGCGTTTTCGCAGGTCTGTACCTGCGTGTTTGAGGGCGCTATCATAAGACGCCGTCGGCGGTGCCCAAGCGCCGCCAAAGCGATTGAGAGATGGAGGGCGCGCATGCGCACCGATGACTTTGATTACGACCTTCCCGACGAGCTGATCGCCCAGGCTCCGGCAGAACCCCGCGACATGTGTCGCATGCTGGTGCTTCATCGCGAGGACGGCTCCGTGGAGCATAGGGTTTTTCGCGACATCATCGATTATCTTGAGCCCGGCGACGTGCTGGTGGCAAACCAGACTCGCGTCATGCCCGCCCGCCTGATAGGCCGCAAGCCCACGGGCGGCGTTGCCGAGACGCTGCTGCTGCGTCGTCGCGAGGACGTCGATCCCATGGGGCATGTGTGGGAATGCCTGGTGAACCCGGGCAAGCGCCTAAAGCCCGGCGCCGTGGTTGAATATCGTGCGGGCGGCGCCCACGCTCCGCAGAATTCACCGGTGGTGCTCCGCGCCACGGTCGAGGATTTTGTGGACGATAGCCGAGGCGGCCGCCTGGTTCGCTTCGAGCCGTGCGGCGAGAACGCCGTTGGCGACCCGCGCACCCTGGACGAGGCGATTCACGCTGCCGGCCATGTGCCCCTGCCTCCCTATATCACCCAATACGAGGGCGATCCCGAGAAGTATCAGACGGTCTACGCCATGAAGGAGGAGCATTCCGCCGCAGCTCCCACCGCCGGCCTGCACTTTACCCCAGAGCTGATCGAGCGCATCGAGGAAAAGGGCGTGAAGTTCGTGACCGTGGAGCTGGAGGTGGGCATCGACACCTTCCGTTTGGTCGAGGAGGACGACCCCACCCAGCATGTCATGCATACCGAGCGATATCATGTGCCGGCAGAGGCGGTCGATGCGGTGCGAGCCGCTAAGGCCGCCGGCCGCCGCGTGATCGCCGTGGGCACCACCGCCGTTCGCTCGCTCGAAAGCGCCTGGGAGGCGGATGCTCCCGCGGCGAACCCGGCGGTCGTCGCCCGCCGCTTTGAGGACGCCCCCGATTCCGCTGCTGTGAGCGGTCGCGGGGATATCGTCGCGCGCGAGAACGCCACCACCAACCTCTACCTCATGCCCGGCTCCACCTTCCATGTGGTCGACGCCATGATCACCAACTTCCACGTCCCACGTTCCACGCTGATGATGCTGGTCTCCGCGTTTGCCACTCGCGACCAGATCATGGCCGCCTACCAGGCCGCCGTCGGGGAACGGTATCGCTTCTTCAGCTTCGGCGACGCGATGTTCATCGAGTAGCCGCACGGCCCCTTGCGCAAGGCGCGGGCGTCTTAAGCCGGTGGTCATCCAATTTGACAAGACGTACTAAAAGGACGCCTTTCCAGGGTCGAGGCCCGTGGAAAGGCGTCCTTTTTGCGATTTCAAATGGGCGTTGTCGCGCCTCCGGCCATCCTACTTCTGGGTGCCGTCGCCAAAGAGCAGGTCGCGCTCGGGACCGGTGAGGGCGGCGCGCGCCTGGTCGCGCAGCTCGTTGAGGCCGCTGAGGAACTGACGCTGCATGACCAAGGTGTAGTAGCGGCCCTTGGTGGTGAGGGTGAGCTCGTCGGCATCGTCGGTGGCAAAGGCGCCGTTTGCGCGCATGAACGCCATCTCGACGGGAAGCCCGCGTTCCACGCTCACGCCAAAGTCTCGCTTGAAGCGGTTCTTATCCAGCCTGAGAGCGTAGAGCTCTTGCATAAAGCGGTAGCGCATAAGGTCGCGCTTGCTCATCTTGGTCTTGCCCATCAAGGACATGCGTCCGCTCTCGATCGCCTCGTTGTATTCGCGGATGCTGAACGTGTTGACGTAAATGGTGCCGTCAAGGTGCGTGACGGATCCCGATCCAATGGCGGGGTATTCCTCGTAGGAAACGCCGAACTCGTCCACCGGAACCTCGCCGCACGCGTGGAGGTCCATCCCCTTGCGGTTGAAGGTCCATACGGTGCGGCGCTCGAAGGCGGGGTCGCTTCCTCCTGCGAGCTCATGGTCCAGCAGCTTGTAGTACTCGTACTCGCGCGTGTAGTTGGGGTCGCCCAGCGTGTCCAGCATCTTGCGCGTGGTCGCGCGCGAGAAGTAGAGGGGCGAGAACGTGGTCTGCTGGCAACCGCACTCCTTGATGAGCTCGATGTCGCGACGCAGGACCTCCTCGGTTTGCGAGGGAAAGTTGAAGATCATGTCGACGTTCAGGATGTCGAAGTAGGGGGCGGCGCTGCCTATGCGCTCGAATATCTCCGCTCCGCTGCCGTATTTCTCGTAGCGGTCCATCTGGCGCAGCAGGTCATCGTCAAAGCTCTGGACTCCAACGGACAGGCGCTGCACGCGTCCCTTGAGTTTTTCCAGATAGGGCAGAGTGAGGTGGTTGGGGTTGGTCTCGCTGCTGACCTCTTTGATCGAGAACAGGTCGCGAGCTAAATCGAGCGTCTCGCACAGCTCGTCGATCATGATGGTGGGCGTGCCGCCTCCGCAGTAGATGCTCTCGAAATCGTAGCCAAGGTCCTTGAGCATAAGCATCTCGCGGCGCAGGTTGGCGAAGTACGGCCGTGCGATTTCCTCGCGGAAGGGGTAGCGGTTGAAGCTGCAGTACGGGCAGAGACGCTGGCAGAAGGGGATATGCATGTAAAGCATGTACTTCATGTTGGGCTTGGGCCCGGGTAGGTGGGTCTCTGTGGTGGGTTCCATGGCGAGCTCGTGCTTGGTCATGGTCTTGATGACGCCGGTGAGCATTCTTTCTGAAAGCACGGAGTGGCTCCTTATATATCGAGAACAAAAGGGCCCGACGCGCGAATGACGGAAGCCGCAAAGCGCGTCGGGCGATAACTGCATGGTAGCGCAAAGGCGCAAGTCGGATATGGGCTAACCGAATATGAACCAGGCTAGGACGATGAGGGCGAGCACGATGGCCGCGCCGATGCCGATGGCGCCCATGAAGCGGACGCGCGAATCATGGGTGCGCTGACGCACGTCGCGCTCGGCATCCGCGAGCTGCTGCACCTCGCTTGCCTGTTCCGCGCGCTCGGCACGGTTGCGTTCCAGGTCCGCTTCGAGCGCTTCGGTGATCTCGGGATGGGCGTGGATGTCGTTCGCTTCGTCCATGACCGCCTGCGCATCATCTGCTTCCGCCTGCTCTCCGGCGATTAGGCGGTCCTGCTCCTTGATCGCCTTTTCTTGCGCGGCGATCTGGTCGCGAATTTCGCGTTGGCGTTCGGCGGCGGCATTTTTGGCGGTGTCGAGGGCGTCGCGCGCCTCGTCCGCTTCGTTGGTGACTTCGCGGTGGGCTCGCTTGGCCGCATCGATGGGCTTTTTAGCCTCCTCCACCATCGCGCGAGCGGTTGTCAGGCTGCGCTCAACTTCCTCGGTGATAACGGGTAGGGCGTGCTGCGCCTGGCGCAGTTCCTCGGCGGCGTCGGAAATCTCAAGTTGCAGCTCGTTGGAGCGGACGGAGTAGGCAGCCGAGTTCGCCGACGGGTTGCGCTGTACCTCGGCAAACTCCTCCCTCAACGTGGCGAGTCGCGCTGCCGCGGTATCGATCGCTCGCTGGGCGGTGTCGATCGCCACCTCTCGTTCGGTCTCGGCCTTCTCAAGTGATTTCTTGGCATCGTCGAGGCGCCGCTGCAAGCGCGTTCCGGATTCGCGGGACGAGGCCTCTTTTCCCTCGGCTGCATCGACGGCGGCCTTGAGGCGCTTTTCGGTCTGGGCGTCTGCTTCGCGGACGGCGGCGAGTTTCTCTTTGAGCGCGTCGACGGCTGCGCGAATGGAATCCTGTGCGGCCTTGGCTTGCGCGATGTTGAGGATTGCCTGGTCCTGGCGAGCGGACTCTTCCTCGATGATCTGGCTGTAGCGCTCTTCGATATCGCGGCGATGGGCGAGCTCGTCTTGCTGCTCCAGAATGGTTTGCTCAAGTTGCTCGAGTTCCTCGCGTGCGCTGGCGTGGGCGCGCTTGGCGGCGCTGACCTGGCGTACGGCGCCAACGCCCTCGGTGATGAAGGCGCCTACCGCCTGCGCCGCGCCGGGGCCGTTGGCCTCGGGCGCCTGAGGGCCCTTCTGCGTCTGCTCCGGCGCACCTTGCGCGTTCGGCGCGTCGGGCGAAAGCGCAAGGTGCGCCTGCGCGGGGGCGCCATAGGGTGCTGCCTGCGGCGCGGGCGCGGCACCGGGCATGGCGACGGGCGCGTGCGCATGCTGCTGGGGGGCATAGCTGGCGATCTCGATAAGGGGGTCGTCGCTCATGCCGCCGTCGATAACCTCGAATCCCTCGGGAAGGGGGTCGGGGTCATCGCCCACCTGCTCGTATTCCTCGCGGGTGAGGAAAGCGGGCATAAGGGGTGCCTGCGCGCTTGTCGGTTCAGCATCAGCGTCCTGCGGGTCGGCGGCGCCTGCGGGAACGGCGCCGATGCCGCCCTCCGCCTGCCCCTCGTCCGCATCGTGGTCTGCGGCGTAGGTTTCCCGCGCGTTGGTATCGGCGTCTTCGGCTGTCTCTTGGTTGTCGTCCAAGGCGCCCAGGGGCGCGGATTCGAAGTCGGTATCGTTTGTATAGGGCGCCTCGGCGGCCTCGACCGGCGCGGCCTCCACATCAAAAGAGGTCTGCTCGGTCGTTTCGTTACCCTTCTGCGTTTCGTCCATGAGCTTGCTCCCGTCTGGCGTGCGGAGCGGCGATCGCCCGCGCGCGTGTTTTTCATGTCAGTATGTTACCTGTCGAAGGGGACACCGTGTGTCAGCAATGGGCAATCCCCGTACAATATTGAATTCGAGACAACTGTCATTCGATGCGGCGCCTGCGTTCGAGCACGGCGGATTGAGCATCGCGGAAAGGTGGAACAGGTGGACCAGTCCCTCTTTACCTACGATATCGTAGCCGAGGATCCCAAGACCCATGCGCGTGCGGGAATCCTCCACACGCCGCACGGGGATATCGAGACCCCTATTTTCATGCCGGTGGGCACTAAGGCCAACGTCAAGGGCATCCCTACCGAGACCGTGAAGGGTTTGGGCGCGCAGATCGTTTTGGCCAACACGTATCATCTGGCCATGCGTCCCGGCGCCGACCTGATCGATGAGCTGGGCGGTCTTCATAACTTCATGAACTGGCACGGCCCAATTCTGACGGATTCCGGTGGATTCCAGGTATTTAGCCATAACGATGCCGTCAAGTTGACGGACGAGGGCGTGCGCTTTATCGCGACCGATTACGATGGCAGCCACGTTTTCTGGACGCCCGAGGACAACATGGCGATCGCCCAGAAGCTTGGCAGCGATATCTGCATGCAGCTCGACCAGTGCCCCGGGTACCCGGCGACGCGCAAGTACGTAGAGCGGGCGGTAGAGCTCTCAAGCATGTGGGCCGAGCGCTGCTATAAGGCCCATACTCGTCCCGACCAGGCGCTATTCGGCATTGTCCAGGGCGGTATGCACCTGGATCTTCGCCTGCGTTCGCTGAAGCACCTTGAGGAGTGCGGCGACTTCCCCGGTTACGGCATCGGCGGATATTCGGTGGGCGAGGACCACGAGACCATGTTCGAGACGCTCGAGCCGCTGGTCTCCGAGCATATGCCTCGTCAAAAGCCCCGCTACCTCATGGGCGTGGGCAACCCCACCACGCTGGTGCGCGCCGTGGGCATGGGCGTCGACATGTTCGACTGCGTGCTGCCTACGCGAACCGGACGCATGGGCACGGCGTTCTCCAGCCAGGGGCGCCTTAACTTCCGCAACGCCAAGTTCGCCCACGATGCCGGTCCCATCGACGAGAAGTGCACCTGCCCGGTCTGCACCGGTGGTTACAGCCGCGCTCTCATTCGCCACATGGTGACGCAAAAGGAGATGCTCGGCGGCATCTTGTTGTCCCAGCATAACATCTATTTCCTGCTCGACCTTATGTGCCGCGCCCGCCAGGCAATCATTGACGGCCGCTATGCGGAGTTCCGCGACGAGTGGATGCAGAGCGCCGGCGCAAAGGACTACTAGTCGGCAAGCTGGGCGACGGGTCCTCTATAGAACGAGAAAGGCAGGGGCCTTGCGGAAATTCCGCGGGACCCCTGCCTTTTCTGGCGCGACCTAAAGTATGGAGATGCGCTACGGTGGCTACATCATCATGGTGAGGACGATGTAGACCACGTAGAGGAAGACGAAGGCGACGCCCTCGCGGCGCGTCATGGTGTGCTTGGTCCCCACGAACGCGAAGCCCACCAGCACGATGGAGAAGATGGCGAGCAAGGCGAAGTCAAAGTTGTAGCTCGCGTCGTAGGCGATGGGGGAGAACAGTGCTGGAACTCCCATGACCATGAGGACGTTGGTGATATTGGAGCCCACCACGTTGCCCACCGCGATGTCCGTGTTGCCGCGGAACGCCGCGACCACGCTGGTGACAAGCTCGGGCAGGCAGGTGCCCAGGGCGATGACGGTGATGCCGATGATGCGCTCGCTGATACCCAGGCCGGTTGCGAGGTCGACGGAGTTGTTGACCACGTAGTCGGCGCCGATCTTGAGGAAGGCGATGCCCACCAGGATGAGGGCGAGCGAGACCAAGGGGCCCCGCGGTTCGTCCGCATCGGCATCCTCGTCTTCAAGCTCGTGGGGGTCGAGCTGCTGTTCGGGGTCGAGGTCCTCGCGCCCCGAATCGCCTTCGCGAAGGCCGGTGATGACCGCATGGGCGATAAAGGCGACAAAGCAGGCGAGCAGCACCGCGCCCTCGATGGCGTTAAGCGATCCCCCCATATTGGAGAAAAGCATCAGCAGCCCGACCGCGGCGACGCTGAGCGGAATCTCGAAGCGCTGCGTTCGGCGCGATAGGCCAAGCGGCGTGATAATGGCGCTCATACCGAGGATGAGCAGCAGATTTGCCATGCAGCTGCCCGCGACGTTGCCAAACGCCATGTCTGCATGGCCGTCCACGGCGGAGACCACGCTTACCACGAGCTCTGGCATGGCGGTGCCCACGGCGACGACGGTGAGGCCGATGACGCGGTCGGGCAGGCCTATGCGCGCGGCGATCTGGCTGGATCCGTCCACCAGCATATTTGCTCCGCCGATGAGTAGCACGAAGCCGAATAGGATAAGGATAAGTTGTAGGAGCATGTTGGTCTTTCTTGATCAAGTGCCTATACAGCCGCCGGTTTCAATGCGTGATGCCAATGCGCGTCTCAGCGGTGCCTCCGCGTCAGCGCGCCGGCTGGTCCCAGGGGTGTTTATCCTGCGTCGCAGCGGGTGAAATAATGGACCCTACACCATTGATTAACAGGCAAGATGTAAACAGCTTACCCTGAAAAAGAAAGCCTTGGCAAGAAAAATCGCCTTGCCTGCATGCTGAACCACAACCGAACCACAAGACCTTAGCGTATTTCTAGCGACGCAGGAATTCCGTGCGCATTCGCTCCTCGGCGGCGATGACCTCATCGAGGCGGCGGTCGTAATAGTACGCGCCCGCCCCGATCGCCCGGTAGTAGTCGCGCTCGGCGGACTGGTAGAGCTCGAGTGCCGTGAGCAGCCGCTCCCTGCGTTCCGCTACGGGTTCGTCTTCCGTATCGTCTGCTGCGATATGGTCCGCGACGCGGTGGCAAACGCTCGCCTTGATCTCCGGCGCCTCATCGGGATTGTCCTGGATGAGCAGGAATGCCTTGCGATAGAGGCCGAACGCCAGCTTGCTATCTCGCTCCACGTAGCAGCCGCGCTCATACATGTCACCCAACTTGTAGATGGCCTCGGGCATGTTGGTTGTGAACGCGGCGCGCTGGAAGCACTCGAAGGCGTCCTTTGGCGAGACGGGGACCGATCGGCCGTATTGGTGGCAATAGCCAAGGTTGACCAGGGCCTGCGTGTTTCCCAACGCGGCGCCCGTGCTGTAGAGCTCGAACGCCCGCTCGTAATCGGGTTCGCCGTCCGGCGTAATGGATCCGGAGTAATGCAGGGCCCCTAGCGTGCAGGCCGCGTCGCCAGCATGTTCTCCCTCCAGCGAGATGACTTCCTCCAGGAACGCCTTCACAAAGACGGCCTCGTCCTCGGAAAGCTGCCCTCCCCGGTCCATGATCGCGCGATAGAGGTTCTCGCACGTGGCGATGTCCTCGGCGATCGCGTCCAAGGCGTCCTTGGTTGCGGGTTCGACCAGGCGGGACAAGGCGGCGAGCGCTTCTGCGGGTAGGTTGAATGTGCGGTTCTCAGCGTTTGCCATGGTAGCCTCCTCAGGTTGAATGTAGTGGAAGCGTACAAGTTCGTGCGGACATAAAATGTACCTTGCAGATCAGGTCATGCGCGCCCCATCGTTCACGAGCGTCCCCGCGCTGTCCCTGCGGAAGAGTAAGATGGGCGGCAACGGTTCCCTGCAGTGAATGGAGATGCGCCATGCCCCTGGTCCTTACACGCGACGACGTCTCGCGAGTCGATGCGGAGGCCGTGGTGAACGCGGCCAACGAGCATCTTTCTGCCGGTGGCGGCGTGTGCGGGGCCATCTTCGAGGCTGCGGGCCGTCGTGAGCTGGAGTCCGCGTGCAAGCGGCTGGGCGGCTGTCCCACCGGCTCCGCCGTGGTGACGCCGGGCTTTGGGTTGAAGGCCCGCTGGATCATACATGCCGTGGGACCCATATGGCGTGGCGGGTCGTGGGGTGAAGACGACCTGCTTCGCTCTGCATATCGCAGCGCCTTGGAGCGCGCTCGCGAGCTGGAGGTTCGCTCTGTCGCCCTTCCGCTGATCTCTGCCGGCATCTTTGGGTTTCCAATCGACCGCGCGTTGGCGATCGCGACCAGTGAGATCTCAGCGTTTTTGGATAGCGCTCAAGACGTCGAGGTGCGGCTTGCGGTGTTCGATCGGGCTGCCTTCGCTGCGTGCCTGGCTGATTACGGCACGGTCGCTGCGTATGTGGACGAGGACTACGTGGTGTCACGCCGCGCGCGCGATAGGATGGGAGACTTGCGGTCCTCTATGCCCGTTTGCGGCGCGCCGCCCGCAGGCCCCCGCCTGGGGTCCGTGCGGCCCGTGGTGGACGAGCGCGAGCTGAAGGATTTACTGGTCCACCTCGATGCGTCGTTTTCGCAGGCGGTCCTCTCCCTGATAGACGAGCGGGGTCTGACCGACGCCGCCGTATATAAGAAGGCGAACCTGTCGCGCCAGGTGTTTTCAAAGCTGCGCAAAGATGACGGCTACAGGCCCGCCAAGCCCACCGCGGTGGCGCTCGCGATAGCGCTCGAGCTGGATATGGGCCAAACCCGCGAGCTTTTGCAGCGCGCCGGCTACGCCCTGTCGACGGCGAGCACGTTCGATGCGATCGTGCGCTACTACATCGAGCGGCGCTCCTACGACATCGTGGCGATCAACCAGATGCTCTTCGCATTCGACCAGCCCCTGCTCGGCTCGTCTTAGCGTCTCGCGCCCCGTAGATGTCGCCTGGCGGTTTACCTCTGCCTCGCCCTTGGCGCGTAGCGTTTATCGCGAAAGGCGGGCTGGGGTTGCCTGCGAGCACTTTTTTGGCGAGGTGGGATTATGACGACGTTGAGAGATGCGGTATTCGGCCAGGCGGTGGGCGATGCCTTGGGGGTTCCCTACGAGTTCAGGGCGCGTGATAGCTTTGTGTGCACGGACATGACGGGGCACGGAACCCACGGCATGCCCGCGGGAACGTGGTCGGACGATACCAGCATGGCGCTGGCGCTCTGCGATTCCTACCGCGAGCTGGGGTGCGTGGAAGCGGACGATATCCTGGCGCGTTTCAGGGCCTGGCGAGACGAGGGCGCCTATTCCGTCGACGGCCTGTTCGATATAGGGATAACCACGTCGATCGCGCTCGATAGCGGGCGCGGCGGCGCGGGGGAGCGCGATAACGGCAACGGCTCGCTGATGCGCACCGTTCCACTCGCGTTCACCGATGCGACCGACGACGAGGTACGGGCGGTATCTGCCATCACCCATGCCCACGCGATCGCCTGCGATGCCTGCGTCGACTGCGTGAGGGCGGCGCGCATGCTGGCGTCCGGCGCGAGCGCGGAGCGGGCTGCGCTCGCGGTGGGTATGGGATGGGTCGCCACGGCCCCGCGCGGCGCTATCCGTTCAGGTGGCTACGTGCTCGATACGTGGGCGGCGGCGCTGTGGTGCCTGGTGCGGACGAGTTCCTATGAAGAGTGCGTGCTTGCTGCCGTCAACCTGGGCGAGGACACGGATACCACGGCGGCGGTCGCGGGCGCGCTTGCCGGGATAGTCTACGGGGCATCGTCCATTCCTCGTTCGTGGATGAACGCGCTTCGCGGGAAAGACGTGATCGAGCGGTGCCTCTTCTAGCACCGTCCGCCGAAGCCTGCGTCTCCATCCGCCGCGACGGCAAGGCGATCCACGGTGTCTTGGGTACCATGTGCTGGACGGCAACGAGCCCTTGATATCTACACGGAGGTACCGACCATGTCCTTCACCATCTACAATTTCGAGGATAACAACGACGTCAGCGTCTTGGCTCAGGCTGGGCAATTCAAGGTTATCCAGTGGGACCGTGACCTGTCGGTGTCCCCGGATAGTGCGGCGACCGCCTGGTTCTCCGCCCAGATGGATGTGCGTCGCCGCCAGCTTGTGGCGGAGTTGGACGGAAAGACGGGCGTTACGCTGCAGGCGGGCGCCATGCAGTGGACCGTTGGCTCCGTGCACGCGAACACCGGCGTCAAGAGCGCCGGGGACTTCATGGGCAAGATGTTCCGCGGCGCCGTGAGCCAGGATTCCGTCATCAAGCCGGAGTATTCGGGTACCGGCAGGCTGGTGTGCGAGCCCACATGGCGCCATCTCCTGTTGGTCGACCTATCCAAGTGGGGCGGCTCCGTGGTGCTCAACGACGGGCTTTTCCTCGCGTGCGACAGCACCGTCCAGCACTCCCTGCAGCGCCGCTCAAACCTTTCTAGCGCGGTGGCGGGCAACGAGGGCCTGTTCAACCTAAGGTTGGACGGATCGGGTATCTTGGCGCTCGAATCCCCTTGTCCGGAGGCGGAGGTGCTCTACGTCGATTTGCAGAACGACGAGCTGCGCGTCGATGGCAACTACGCGCTGGTCTGGACGTCCGGCCTCGAGTTCTCCGCCGAACGATCCGGCAAGAGCCTTATAGGGTCCGCGGCTTCCGGCGAGGGCCTGGTTAACGTCTACCGCGGCACCGGTCGCATCATGATGGCGCCCATGCAGGCTGCAACGTATTGCAATGTCTACGCCCCCGATGCCACATCGTAGATTCCCGGTCGAGCTTGATCGGGCCGCGTGGCGATTCCGCGCGCGTTAAATGACGACTCCGTCGCAGTGGTCGATCTCGTGCTGGATGATTTGGGCTGTGTAGCCGGAAAACGAGCGCTTTCTGGGCGAGAAGTTCTCGTCCTCATACAAAACGGTGATATTGCGGTAGCGCGTCGCCGGCCTCAGCCCCTCGAGCGACAGACATCCTTCTTCGGTCTCATAGGGATTGGACGAGGACTCGATGACGGGGTTGTACATCAGCAGCGCCTCCCCTTCGCAGTCGACTACGATGATGCGCTTCAAGATGCCGATCATGTTGGCGGCCATCCCTGCGCATCCTCGGCGGTTGGCGGCAAAGGTATCGAGCAGATCTTGCGCGACGCTTGCGTCTTGCGCGGTGGCGGGCGCGCTGGGGCGCGAGAGGATGAGCGTTGATTTCATAATGGGGCGGATCATGGGTTCCTCCTAGACGCGTGCTGTACGGGGCAATGGTACCGCAAGGGCGCGCGGCTCCTTACCGTTTTATGCGTCAGCCGTTACGCGCCGCTTGCGCATGGCGGCGTGCCTTGAGGGTATGGTGGTGGGGGACAGGGACGCGCGCCGAGCAGCCATGGGCCGCCGCGTCAAGAGTGGAAGTGGATGGGATATGGATATCGACAATGAAAGCCCGGCGCCTCAGCACGGGGATGCCGTGCAGGTTCAGCCGTTTGACGAGACCTATCGTCGCGGGCCGGTCATTATGCGCGGGCGCATGGTACCCAAGGACACCACGTATGGAAACCTGCTCGCACCCGAGGCCTCGACTGATTGGCTCCACATGGATCCATGGCGCGTTATGCGCATCCAGGCGGAGTTCGTGGACGGTTTTGGCGCCCTTGCGGGGCTCGGTCCCGCTGTGGCAGTTTTTGGATCCGCGAGGACCTCGGTCGATGACAAGATGTATGCGGCCGCGCGCGATGCCGCGACCCAGGTGGTCCGCGCCGGCTGCGCGGTCATCACCGGCGGAGGCCCCGGCATCATGGAGGCTGCGAACCGCGGTGCGGCGGAGGCGGGCGGCGTGTCGGTTGGCTTAGGGATCGAGCTTCCCTTTGAGGAGGGCCTCAACCCGTGGGTCAACTTGGGCATGAGCTTTAGGTACTTCTTTGTCCGCAAGACCATGTTCGTCAAATACTCAAGCGGCGCCATGGTGTTTCCCGGAGGATTTGGAACCCTGGACGAGATGTTCGAGCTTCTCACCTTGGTCCAGACGCACAAGGTGAAAGAGACGCCGGTGGCCCTGGTGGGCGAGGATTATTGGCGCGGCCTGTTCGATTGGATCGAGGGCACGGTCCGTGACGCCGGCATGATCGGCGAGCTCGATCACCGCATGGTCAAGATAACCGACGATGTGGACGAGGCGGTGGCGGTGGCGCTTTCCGGCATGCGGCGGTAGCGCGCGGGGGCGCGCCCGTGGACGGTGTCGCGGCGCACTGTTGGCCTAACTAACATAATGCAAGGTAAAAGGGATTGGCATCGAGGAGGCTCTTCGAGGTGCTAGTCCCTTCGTTTATGTATGTCAAGCGAGAACCGCTGACCGAGAAGGTTGCGTTCTACGCAGAATAACCGTTATTCCTTTATACAATCAACATATTGGACTAGTGCCGTTATGCCTCGCGGATATGGTGCCGACGGGGAAGCGGTGCGCGAGAGAGGACAGTTGTATGGGATTACGCTCTTGGTTGCGTGAGCGAGCACGGCGCTCGAGCGAGCGGCACCAGGTGGCTGAAGCCCGGGAGGTAAAGGCAAAGGAGGCGCCGCGCCCGCGAGAGATCGCTCCGGGTTTTGCGGAAGATGAGTGGCAAGAGCTTCCGGCCTATATTCCCGTCGACCCTGAAGAGCATAGGGTCGCCTGCGTGATCGCCGCCGCCATCGCCGCGGGGGATCGTCCGGAAAGCGAGATGAAGATCCGTCGCGTGAGCATGGCGAACCCCGAGTATCGCCGCGTTGCGTGCATAGCCACCGCGATGGGTGCCGGTGCGCTGGAAGAAAGCTCGTTTAAGGTACGTCGAATCTACAAGAAGAAGGATATGGAGAAAGATCATGCTGCGTAAGTTCAAGATTTCCATCGATGGAACCCAGTATCTGGTCGAGATGGAGGAGGTCGGCGCCCCGGTGCCCACCCCTGCTGATCTGGCCGCCCCCGCCCCGGCGCCCGCGCCCGCAGCGGCTCCCGCCCCGGCTCCCGCTGCCGCCCCGGAGCCCGAGGCCGCGCCTGCCGCCGCAACTCCGGCTCCCGCCGGCGCTCACGTGCAGGGTGCTCCCATGCCCGGCACCATCTTGGATATCCATCTCAACGTCGGCGACCCGGTCAAGGCCAACCAGCCCGTCATGGTTCTCGAGGCGATGAAGATGGAGTCCGAGATCGTCGCCGAGGTCGACGGCGTCATCGCTTCCATCGGCGTATCCAAGGGCGATATGGTCAACCCTGGCGACGAGCTGTTCAGCATCGCCTAGCGCCGTTCCGTCCATCTTCTACTTGAAAAGAGGCGTGACCATTGGAAACGTTGATTGAAGGGGTTATCGGCCTCGGCGCCGAGCCGGGCCGCATCGTCATGATGCTTATCGGCGCCATCCTTATGTATCTGGGCATCAAGAAGGAGTACGAGCCCACGCTGCTCGTCCCCATGGGCCTGGGCACCATCCTTGTGAACATTCCCAACACGGGCGTTCTCATGACCGGCGGCGAGGCCGGTCCGTTTCAGGTCCTGTTCGAGGCCGGTATCGAGACCGAGCTGTTTCCGCTTCTGCTCTTCATCGGTATCGGTGCCATGATCGACTTCGGTCCGCTGTTGTCTAACCCGTTCCTGCTGCTCTTTGGCGCAGCCGCCCAGTTCGGCATCTTCTTTGTCATCATCGTGGCGGTGCTCGCCGGCTTCGATATCGCCGACGCCGCCTCGATCGGCATCATCGCCGCGGCGGACGGACCTACATCTATCTTTGTAGCGAATTCGCTGGGATCAAAATATATGGGCGCCATCATGGTCGCGGCCTACTCCTACATGGCGCTGGTCCCCATCATCCAGCCTATCGCCATCAAGGCCGTTACCACTAAAAAAGAGCGCCGGATCCGCATGAAGTACAAGCCGGGCGAGGTATCGCAGACGGCGAAGATCCTCTTCCCGATCATCATCTGCGTGGTCGCCGGCCTCATCGCCCCGGTATCCTTGCCGCTGGTCGGTTTCCTTATGTTCGGTAACCTGCTGCGCGAGTGCGGCGTGCTCGACCGCCTGTCCGTCTCCGCCCAAAACGAGCTGGTCAACCTGGTTTCCATCCTGCTGGGCCTGTGCGTCTCGGTGAAGATGGTCTATACCGACTTCCTCCAGTTCGACACCCTGCTGGTAATGGGCCTGGGTCTTCTGGGCTTTGTCATGGACTCCGTGGGCGGCGTCATGTTCGCCAAGCTGCTCAACCTGTTCCGCAAGGAGAAGATCAACCCCATGATCGGCGCCTCGGGCATCTCCGCCTTCCCCATGAGCTCCCGTGTCATCCAGAAGCTCGCTACCGAGGAAGATCCCCAGAACTTCATCCTCATGCAGGCTGCCGGCGCCAACGTTGCCGGCCAGATCGCATCGGTTGTTGCCGGCGGCCTGGTCCTTGGCCTTTTGCTTTAAGGGAGGTTTGAGATGGCTGAACTGTTTTCCGGCGACCTCGCAACAGCTTTCCAGATTCTGGTTCTTGGCTGGGGCGGCATCTTTGTTGTCATGCTCATCATCTACCTGGTGTCCATGGCTCTTTCCAAGATGTTCCCGCCCAAAAAGGACGCTTAAGGCTATTCCGTTCGTTTACGTTCGATACTCTATATAGATAGGAGGTGCGACTCATCCCATGGCACATAAGATTCGCTTTATGGAGACCATCCTGCGCGACGGCCAGCAGAGCCAGATCGCGACGCGCATGCCCATCGAGGATATGGTTCCCATTTTGGAAACCCTCGATAGCTGCGGTTACGAGTCGCTTGAGGTTTGGGGCGGCGCGACGTTCGATTCGTGCCTGCGCTTTTTGAACGAGGATCCCTGGGAGCGCCTGCGCACCATTCGCTCCCATGTGAAGAACACCAAGTTGCAGATGCTGCTGCGCGGCCAGAACCTTCTGGGCTATCACAATTATGCGGACGATATCGTCGAGTCCTTTGTGAAGAAGTCTGTTGAGAACGGCATCGATGTCCTGCGCATCTTCGACGCGCTCAACGACACGCGAAACCTTACCACCTCGATTCGCGCTGCCAAGGAGGCCGGCGGCGAGGTGCAGGCTGCGATTTGCTACACCACCAGCGAGGTCCACACCATCCGCTATTTCGTATCCCTGGTGAACGAGATGGAGCGCGCCGGTGCGGACTCCATCTGCATCAAGGACATGGCGGGCGTCCTCACGCCGGACGTCGCCTACGAGCTTGTTTCAGAGATTAAGAACGCTACCAGCCTGCCGCTCGAGCTGCATACGCACGGTACGGCCGGCATCGCCCAGATGACGCTCCTCAAGGCCGTCGAAGCGGGCGCCGACATCATCGACACCTGTATGTCCCCGCTTGCCGAAGGCACCAGCCAGCCGTGCTCCGAGTCCATGGCAATCGCGCTTGAGGGCCTGGGCTATGACACGGGCCTTGACTTGGGCCCCATGGAGGAGGTCGCCAAGGCGCTGCTGCCCGTGCGCGACGGCTTCCTGGCATCCGGCGTCCTTAATCCCAAGGTGCTGGGCGTCGACCCCAAGGCCCTGCTCTACAAGGTTCCCGGCGGCATGCTCTCCAACCTGCTCAACCAGCTGAAGGAGATGCATATCGAGGACCGTTACGGCGAGGTTTTGGCGGAGGTCCCCCGCGTGCGCGCCGATATGGGATATCCGCCGCTGGTCACCCCGCTGTCGCAGATGGTGGGTACCCAGGCGATGATGAACGTCATTTCCGGCGAGCGCTATAAGATCGTGCCGTCAGAGATCCGCGACTACGTCCACGGTATGTACGGACGCCCGCCGGTGAGCATCTCCAAGGAGATCCGCGAGAAGATCATCGGCGACGACGAGGTTATCGCCTGCCGTCCCGCCGACTTGATCGAGCCTCAGATGCCCAAGCTGCGCGAGGAGATCTCGCAGTACGCCCGCAGCGAGGAGGACGTGCTTTCCTACGCCCTGTTCCCCGAGCAGGCGCGCGACTTCCTCGGCCGCCGCGAGGACCCGTTCTACGACGTCCCCGTCCAGGAGGTAAGCGTCTCCATCGACTGCTAGGATCTTGGCAGCCGGCAGTTATATTGGTTTTCTTGTAAACGCCCGTCCATCGCATGCCCGTGCGGTGGGCGGGCGTCTTTGTGCCGCCGGAGCTAACGCCGGGCCATGAAAAGAGCCCGCCTGCACGGACGGCAAGCGGGCTGAAGGGGGGCTTGTGGGGCGTGCTTGATAGCGCTAGCGCTTCAGCGTGGTAAGGTCCTCGAGCGAGGTGCCGGGGTAGCGCTTCTCGAAGTTCTCCTTGAAGAGCTTGGCGAGCTTGGCGGCAGCCTCGTCGTAGGCCTCGGGATCCTCCCAGGTCTTGCGGGGCTCCAGCAGGTCGGACGGTACGCCCAGGCACTCGCGCGGAACGTCGACATCGAAGACGTCGTCATGGCGATAGCCGGCGTAATCAAGCGAGCCGTCCATGGCAGCGCGCACCAGGGCGCGGGTGTGGGAGAGGGCGATGCGGTGGCCCACACCGTAGGGGCCGCCGGTCCAGCCGGTGTTGACCAGGTAGACGCGGGTGTTGTGCTTGGCGATCTTCTCGCCCAGCAGATAGGCGTAAACCATGTGGTCCAGCGGCATGAAGGGCTCGCCGAACAGCGCGGAGAACGTGGGTTGGGGCTCGACGATGCCGACCTCGGTGCCGGCGACCTTGGAGGTGTAGCCGGTCAGGAAGTGGAACATGGCCTCGGTGCGGTCCAGGCGCGAGATGGGGGGCAGCACGCCGTAGGCGTCTGCGGTGAGGAACAAGATGACGCTGGGGGTCTCGCCCACGCTGGGCTCGACGGCGCTGGGGATATGGGTCAGCGGGTAGCCGGCGCGGGTGTTCTCGGTGATGGAGCCGTCGGAGTAATCGGGCTCGCTGGTCTCCGGATCGAGAACCAGGTTCTCGGTAACGCACCCAAACTTGATGGCATCGAAGATCTCGGGCTCGCGCTCACGGGTGAGGTCGATGCACTTGGCGTAGCAGCCGCCCTCGATGTTGAAGATGCCGCGGGGGCTCCATCCGTGCTCGTCGTCACCGATCAGGCGACGGTTGGGGTCGGCGGACAGGGTGGTTTTGCCGGTGCCGGACAGGCCGAAGAGCACGGCGGTCTTGCCAGTGGCGGGGTCGACGTTGGCCGAGCAATGCATGGAGAGAACGCCGTCCTCGACGGGGAGCAGATAGCTCATGGTCGTGAAGACGCCCTTCTTGATCTCGCCGGAATACCCGGTGCCGGCGACGATGATGCCCTTGGTGTCGAAGTTGAGCATGACCGCAGCGTCGCCGTCCACGCCGTCGACTTCCTTGCTGGTGGAGTAGCCGGGGGCCGCGAAGACCGTGATGTCCGGACGGCCGAAGTTGCTCAGCTCGTCCTTGGTGGGACGAACTAACAGCTGGCTAATAAAAAGCGCCTGGCTGGCGCGCTCGCAAACAACAAGGACTTTTCGGGCGTAGGCGCGGTCGGCGCCGGCAAAGGCGCGGACAACAAAGACCTCGCGATCAGAGAGGTAGGCGGCGACGTTGTTATAGAGGCGCTCGTAGGTCTCGACGTCGATGGGGCGGTTCTGGGGGCTGTTCCAGTTCACGTTCTCGTGCGCCTTGGGGGCGTCGACGATGTAGCGGTTCTGGGGGCTGCGGCCGGTGTACTTGCCGGTCTCGCACATCAAAGAGCCGGTGTTGGTGAGAACGCCCTCGCCTGCCTTGACTGCGTACTCGGTAAGCTTTGCCGGGGACCAATCGACGTTGACCTTCTCAGAGTTGATTCCAAGATCTTTAAGTATCGTCCTGATCATTTCACTCACTCCTTGGTTGTCTTGTCCAGTGATACTCAAACGCATGGCTACCACTATGCCCTCTTCGCAGATACGCGGGACGAAAAAATCGGTCAAAGTGATGGGCTGAAACGGGCAACGGTTTACGAGACATCTGTAAAAAAATCGACTGGCCTGCAAACGTGCAGACCAGTCGATTGCTGATTTTTTGGCTCGCTTCGCAGTCCGATCCTTTGGCGCGATCCTGGGTCGTGCGGGGCAAATGATGTGCTTAATCGCAGGCCAGAGGCCTAAGCGACACATGGGTGGAGTCAAGCGCGAGCGTCTTGCCGTCTTGGTCCACCACTATCGCGCGGCCCCAGGGGTCGATGCCGTTAAGCGTTCCCGTGCCAAGAAGTTCGTGCTGGGGGGAAAGGATCTTGACCTTCTCGTTGCTGTATGCGACTAGACGGTTGTAATCCTCGACAATGCCAAAAAGGGGAGGGGCTCCCTTGCCTTCGCGTGCAACGACGCGTGCCCAAGACTCATAGGTTTCAAGCACGTGCAAGCGGATGGTCTTGGCGGCGTGGTCGATGTCCGGCATGGTGCAGCAGGGTGACAGCGCGTCAGCCAGGCACGTGATGGGTAGGGCTCCCTTGGTCCGGGCGCCGGCGTCTGGTAGGGAGAAGTTGATGCCGCAACCGCATACGGCGGCAATACCCTGGGTCGTCTGCACGGCCTCGACCAGGATGCCGCCCAGCTTGCCCGCGGGCGTGATGACGTCGTTGGGCCATTTAAGGGCGAGGTCGGCGCAGCCCAAAGATTCAAGCGCGCGGACCACGCCCAGGCCGCACGCTACGGGAATGCCGGGAAGCTGCGTCGGCGCAAGGGCGGGCCTCAAGAGGATGGAGAGGTATAGCCCGCCGTCTGGGGACGCCCAGTTGTGCGATCGCCGCCCGCGACCCGCGGTTTGCGTGCGCGCCCTGATAGCCATGCCGTGCGGGGCCCCTGCGCGCGCCCGGGACATGAGCTCCTCATTGGTCGAGCCAACGCTTTCTAGGACAACAAGATCCTTGTCCGCGTGCTCGCGGGTTCGATCCATATGCGCTCCTAACGTGTTGGGGTGGCGAGTGCCTCTTTTTGGCATTGTACGCCCGGGGCGCGCATGCATGCATCTGGTTAAAACGTTGGCATCCCGCACGGCGTTCACGGGTACCATGGACTGCAGTGGCGGATATGCGCGCTTACGGCGTAGGTCCGCGCGAGTAAAGGCATGAAGGAGGCTATCCCATGGCATTTGGTAACAATCGTTCTGATACGGGCCGCCCGCGCGCGGGCCGTTCCGGTGAGCGCGACAATCGCAAGGCGGAGCGCGCCCGCAAGAACGAGCTGCACACCAAGGATATGGAGGACGCGTACGCCAAGGATATCGAGCGGTCATTCGCCGGGCTGCGCACGGTAGACGGCTCGCCCAAGGTGGAGGTGGAGGGCTGCGTGCCGTCCGTCGCCGTTATAGACCAAGACGCCGTGACCGCAATTTTGGAGAACGGCCGCGGCCGCGCCCAGTTCTGCGATATGGCGGTGCTGGACTTTGCATCCTTTACGTCGCCGGGCGGCGGCTATATCCGCGGTTCCGTGGCGCAGGAGGAGTCGCTGTGCATGGAGTCTTATCTCTACAACGTGCTTAAGCGCAAAGAGGATTGGTACGTTGAGAACCGTCGCCGCAACATCAACTGCAACCTGTACAAGAACCGTGCCCTGGTGGTGCCCGCCGTGCGCTTTGGCCGCGACCGCGTGCACGCATATGCCGACGTGCTGGTGGTGGCGGCTCCCAACGCCCGCCGCGCCCGCGAGGAGTATAACGTGGACAAGGAGACCTTGGAGCGCGCCATGCGCGAGCGCATCCGCTTCGCCCTTTCCCTTGCCGACGAGCTGGGCCATGAGAAGCTGGTTTTGGGCGCCTTTGGTTGCGGCGTGTTTGGCTGGGATGCAAGCGTGGTGGCGGAGATGTTCCGCGAAGAGCTCAGCCTTGGCGCGCACGTGGCAAAGCAGGTGGTCTTTGCCGTGCCCAAGGGCCGTTTTGACGAGAACCTGCCCAAGTTCGCCCATGCGTTCGCAATGTTCCCGGACAAGAACCCCCAGGCGTACGCAACGCCCGTGGTGGAGGTAAAGCCCGTGGTGGAAGAGGACGAGGACGACTGGCGCAAGTATCTGTAAGGAGCCCTAGAGACAAAGATGCCAAGCATGGGCCCCCGCCTTCCCAGAGATGTAGATGGGGAAGGCGGGGCCCTTTATATTCATGGCGGGCGCGGACTCATGGGTTCGTTGGCTTAGCTCTTCATGAATACCAGCGTTTGGTTGCCGCCCGCGTTTGCTGTGGGCGAGTAGTTGGACGAGAGCTGGGGCGAGAAGGCATAGCCCACGTTGAAACGGGTTAGATCCGCCGGGTTCTCTATGCGGTTCTCCGCCATCCAGCGGACCATGGAGCCGCGGGCGGTCTTGCTGGCGGTGGAGCGCTGCACGGGCTTGCCTGCCCGCAGGTCCTCGCCAAAGATGCAGGTGATGCAGCGCGAGCTCTGGTTCAGATGGGGAAGCACCGCCTTTGCGTACTCCACGCTGGCAAGGTTGATCACGCATGTGCCCGCGTGCGCCGCCGCGCCGGTTTGCGGCGGGGTTTCATCGTCCATATAACCGCAGACGGCCCGGGCCAGCGCATCTCCCCAGAAGGCGTAGAGGTTCTTGGCGCCGTCTGCGGCCAGCTTGGCGCCCATTTCAAGGCGATAGGGCTGCACGGCGTCAAAGGGTCGCACGCACCCGTACAGGCCGGAGAGAATCCACAGGTGGCTTTGCAGCCATGCGAGCGACTCTTGGTCCAGGACCTCTGGCGCCATGCTTTGGTATTGAATGCCCACGTAGGAGAATGCGGCGGGCGAGACCAGGCGGGCGAGTTCGGGGTTGTTGAGGTCGCCGGCGTCCATAAGGGGTTCGAATGCGTGCAGGCGGTCGAGGTTTTGCTGCAGCAGCCTGTCGCTGACCGACCAAAGCGCCTGGAGCGCGTCCTTGCCGTCTTGATGCTCGATTTGCAAAAGGCGCTGGTGCAGCGTGGCGGTGCGCTGGGGGTAGGGCGGGATGCCTTGCGCGGCGAAGGCGCTTGCGCAGACGCGCATCTGCTTGGCAGGGGAGATGATGACTTGCAGCATGGGCTTGTATCCGTTTCGCACGAGATTTGCGTAATGGCTGGGCAGTGCCTTTGGATGGTACCATGCAGACCGTGATTGGATTTCGCCGTCGGCGGGCGGCACGTGCGAGGAGGCACCGTGGGAAAGATGCTGTTTGTAGGGGTCACCTGCGCGGACGTGGTGATCAACGTGGACCGTCTGCCGCGGACCGCGCAAGATGTTATTGTCTACGGGCAGAAGACCATGCTGGGCGGATGCGCGTTCAACGCGTTTTCTGTGGCGCACGCCCTGGGCGAGCCCGCGCTGCTGTTTAGCCCCGTTGGCACGGGCGCGTTTGGCGACTTTGTACGCAAGGGCCTTGCCGCGGAGGGCGTGCCCGTGCTGGTAGAGAACCCGCAGATGGAAAACGGCTGCTGCTATTGCTTTGTGGAGCCCGGCGGCGAGCGCACGTTCATCGCGTACCACGGGGCGGATTATCACTATGAGTCCGCGTGGTTCGATGCGCTTGATATGGACGAGGTCGACGCGGTGTATTCGTGCGGCCTTGAGATCGAGGACCCCACCGGTCCGGTGGTGGTCGAGTTCTTGGAGCGAGCATGCGCGGGCAAGCAGCTGTACTTTACTCCGGGGCCTCGTCCCGAATCGCTGCCCATGGACCTGGTGGAGTGCATCTACGATTTGCACCCCCAGTTGCATATGAATGCGGACGAGGCGTGCGTAGCTGCCGCGCGCCTTACGGGTGAGGCGGATGCGTTCGCGCGTGGCGGCGCGGCGCACGGCGGCGCGGCGGACGGGGACGCGCCCGGCGTCGACCAGGCGGTGGTGCGGGCGGTCGCCGTACTGCAGAAGCGCGTGGGCAACACCGTTTTCGCTACCATGGGGCCGGACGGCTGCTATTTCGATACCGGTGAGCGCCGCGGCGTGGTGCCGGGCGTGGCGGCGACGGTGGTGGACACCATCGGCGCGGGCGATTCTCATATTGGCGCGCTGATGAGCGCGCGGCACCGCGGCGAGTCGATCGAGGGCGCCCTGATGCGCGCGAACCGCGTGGCATCTGCGGTGGTGGGCGCGTCCGGCGCGCATCTGCCGCGCGAGCGCGTGGTGGAGGCTGCCGGGTATTAAGCGCGCCGCACTTGGCGGCTATTTTTCCAGAAGAACTCGTTCAAAGATAAAACGGCCCGACCCGCTGACCGGATGCGTTGCCGGTGCAGGGGTCGGGCCGTATTCGTTGCGGCGGGCGACTCCGGGCGGGGCCGTCCCCGCGGTGCTTGCGCGGCGCTAGGCGCGGGCGATAAAGGCCTTATAGCCCTTGTAGGCCTCGAAGATGTCCGCCTTGTTGGTGGCCTCCCAAAGCGCGTGCATGGAGATGACCGCCACGCCGGAGTCGATGACGTCCATGCCGTACTCGGCCAGGATATAGGCGATGGTGCCGCCGCCGCCCGCACCGATGCGACCGAGCTCGCAGGTCTGGTAGTCGACGCCCGCCTCGTCCATGATGTCGCGGATCAGCGCGAAGTACTCGGCGTCGGCATCGTTGGAGCCGCTCTTGCCGCGTGCGCCGGTGTACTTGTTGAAACACAGGCCGTGACCCATGATGGCGGCGTTCTTCTTCTCGAAGCGGTCGGCGTAAAGGTGGTCGAAGCCGGCGGAGACGTCGGAGCTGAGCATGCGGGAGTTGGCGAGCGCGCGGCGAAGCGCCAGCGGGGAGTCCTCGCCGGCCAGCGCCATGATCTCGGCGACGGTGTTCTCGAAGAAGCGGCTGGTCATGCCGGAGGCGCCCACGGAGCCGATCTCCTCCTTGTCGACCAGCAGGGTGACGCTGGTGGTCTCGACCTGGGGCACGTCGAGCTGGGCGAGCAGGGAGGTGTAGGCGCAGACGCGGTCGTCCTGGCCGTGGCCCAGAATCATGGAACGGTCCAGGCCCATGTCGCGGGCGGGGCCGGCGGGCACGACCTCTATCTCGGCGGAGAGGAAGTCCTCCTCCTCGACGTCGTACTTCTCCTTGATGAGGTTGAGGAACATCTGCTTGACGGGCTCCTTGGCCTCTTCGTCCCCATCGATCACCACGGGGCGGCCGGCGACGATGACATCGAGGTTCTCATGCTCGACCGCCTTGCCGGCGGGCTTCTCCATCTGGTCGCTCGCCAGGTGGATCAGGAGGTCGGAGATGCAAAAGACGGGATCGGCCGCATCCTCGCCCACCACGACGTCGACGGTGGTGCCGTCCTTCTTGCAGATGACGCCGTGAAGCGCCAGCGGGGTGGCGACCCAGTGGTAGGCCTTGACGCCGCCGTAGTAATGGGTGTCCAGGTAGGCCATGTCGCCGGCCTCGTAGAGCGGGTTCTGCTTGAGGTCCAGGCGCGGGGAGTCGATGTGGGCGCCCAGGATGTTCATGCCCTGCTCCATGGGGCGGCTGCCCAGGTTGACAAGCATAAGGGTCTTGTTGTGGCTGACGGCGTAGACCTTGTCGCCCGCCTTGAGCTCGCGGCCCTGCTCGACGGCATCGGCCAGGTTGGTGTAGCCGGCGGCCTCGGCCAGCTTGATGGATGAGGTCACGCACTCGCGCTCGGTCTTGTTGTCGCTGATGAAGGCGCGGTAGCGCTCGCAGAGATCGTCGAGCTCGGCAAGCGCCGCCTCGTCATATTTCTTCCATGCGTTGGGTCGTTCCATGACGTTCCTTTCGTTCTACGCAGGTTGTGTTACCGCATGCCATGGTATCACGTGGACGCGGAGCCTTTGTGCCTTCTATCGCGGCGGGCGTATTCGCTTCGCTTGCGGAAGAGTAGGGGAGGGCGCTGTGGGATATGGCGCCAAGGGTGCCGCTCGCGTAGACTGGTGCACAGCAGAAAGATACAAAGGAGGGTCTTATGACCGACGTTTCGACCGATGTCTCCTCGTCCACCGCATCCGCGCCCCGCCGCCGCGTGGTGGCCGTCATCGACGGCAACTCGCTGATGCACCGCGCGTTCCATGCCGTGCCGCCTACCATGAATGCTCCGGACGGGCGCCCCACCAACGCCGTCTTCGGCTTTCTCAACATGTTCCTCAAGATGGTCGACGCCTTTGACCCGGACGGCGTGATCTGCGCGTTCGACAAGGGCCGTCCCGCCGTGCGCATGGAGATGCTGCCGCAGTACAAGGCGCAGCGCCCGCCCATGGACAACGACTTGCGCCAGCAGTTCCCCATGGTCAAGAAGCTGCTCGAGGCCATCCGCGTGCCCATTGTGGAGGCCGAGGGCTGGGAAGGCGACGACATCTTGGGCACGCTCGCGCGCCGCGGCGAGGCCGCCGGTTGCGACATGCTGCTCATCACCGGTGACCGCGATATGTACCAGCTGGTCACCGATCACATCAACGTGGTCTCCACCCGTAAGGGCCTCTCTGACATCGCGATTATGACGCCGGAGAGCGTGGACGACCTCTACCATGGCATCACGCCCCAGCTGGTGCCGGACTTCTACGGCCTCAAGGGCGATAGTTCGGACAATATTCCCGGCGTGCCGGGCATCGGTCCTAAAAAGGCGAGCGCGCTGATCGCCCAGTACGGCAGTTTGGACGAGGTCATCGCCCATGCGGACGAGGTCAAGGGCAAGATGGGCGAGAACCTGCGCGCCCACATCGAAGACGCCCTGCTCTCGCGCGAGGTGGCGCGTATCCGCACGGACGCCCCCATCGAGATGGATTTCGATACGCTCGCGTTTCCCGCCTACGACGCGCAGTCCGTGGGCGAGGGTCTGGGCGAGCTGGGCATCATGGCCATGCAGAACCGCTTCCTGGCGCTGCTTGGCGAGGACGCTGGCGCGGCGGCGGACGCTGCCCCGGCGTTCGAGATGCCCCGCGTGGTCGCGGTCGCGCACGCAGAGACGGGCGAGGGCGTTTCCGAGGCTCTGGAGGAGGTCGCCCGCGCCATCGAGGCGGGCGAGTGGCTCGGCGTTACCTTGGACGATGACAAGGATGAGGACGCGCTCTTTGGCATGACGCGCGCGCTGTGGGTGGCCACCGCCTCCGGCATGGTCTGTTTCGAGGAGCCGCAGACCGCGGGTGCGTGCGCTGTCTGCGTCGACGCTGCCGACAAGAATGGTGTTGACGCGTCGCGCGGCCTTATCAACGGCGTGCTCGTCCACCTGTTCACGCGCGCCCTTGTCTGCTCGCCGGACGTCAAGGCGCTCATCCACCAGCTGTCGCCCATCGACTCGACGGAGCCGGAGCTGATGGATCCGCTGGACGTGGACTCCGATCGCGTCTTCGATACCACGGTCGCCGCCTACCTGCTCGACTCCATCCGCTCCGAGTTCGACGCAGCCTATCTGGCGGATACCTACCTTTCCTCCGGCCTGCCCGCCGCGCGCGGGGAGGACGGTGCCGCCGAGGACGCGCCTACGGCTGCCGCGCGCGATGCGGCGGTGTCGGTCGCGGCGCGCGAGGCGCTGCAAGCGGCGATGGAGCGCGATAGCGACATCGACGTCTTCACCCAGATAGAGATGCCGCTTGTTCCGGTGCTCGCTGGCATGGAGCGCGCCGGCATGCTGGTGGATCCCGATCGCCTGAAGGCCTTGTCCGACCAGCTTGGCGGGCAGATCGACGCTCTGGTCGCGCGCATTCGCGAGCTCGCCGGCGACGAGACCTTCAACATCTCCAGCCCCATGCAGCTCTCGCACATCCTGTTCGACGTGATGGGCCTGCCCACCAAGGGCCTCAAGAAGACGCAGCGCGGTTACTACTCCACCAACGCCAAGGTTTTGGACGAGTTCGCCCGCGACAACGAGTTTGTCCGCCTGGTGTTGGAGTACCGCGAGAAGACCAAGATCAAGTCCACCTACTTGGATGCCCTTGGCCCGCTGCGCCGTTTAGACGGCCGCGTGCACACCACCTACAACCAAACCATCACCGCGACGGGCCGCCTGTCCTCGTCCAGCCCCAACCTGCAGAACATTCCTACCCGTTCCGAGTTGGGGCGCACGGTGAAGACGGCGTTCTCCGCGGGCGAGGGCTCCGTGCTGCTGGCGGTTGACTACTCGCAGATCGAGCTGCGGCTGCTGGCGCACCTTTCCGGTGACGAGCATCTGGTGGCGGCTTTCAACGAGGGCGAGGACTTCCACGCCGAGACCGCCGCGCGCGTCTTTGGCGTGCCGGTGGACCAGGTGACTCCTGCGCTGCGAAGCCGTGCCAAGGCGGTCAACTTCGGTATCGTCTACGGCCAGCAGGCGTACGGCCTGTCGCAGACGCTCGATATTCCCATGGGCGAGGCACGCGAGATGATCGATCGCTACTTCGACGCGTACCCCGGCGTGCGCGCCTATCTTGACCAGACCATCGCCGACGCCAAGGCGACCGGTTATGCCGTGACCATGTTCGGCCGTCGCCGCCCCATCCCCGAGCTCAAGATGAAGAATCCCGTGCAGCGCGGTTTTGGCGAGCGCACCGCTATGAACCACCCTATGCAGGGATCTGCTGCGGACATCATCAAGATCGCGATGATTCGCGTGGCCGCGCGCTTGCGCGATGAGGGCATGGTCAGCCGCATGGTCCTGCAGGTGCATGACGAACTTGATTTTGAATGCCCTCTGGACGAGGTCGAGAAGCTCACCGCTTTGGTTCGCGACGAGATGGAGAACGTGGTGAAGCTGCGCGTGCCGCTGATTGCCGAGGCCTCTACGGGCGAGACCTGGGCGGACGCCAAGTAGCACCCGGTAAGTAATACGTGGGGCGGGAGGTCCCCTTCCCCTGGAG
>NZ_DCJT01000001.1:114213-191279 GCF_002320115.1 Collinsella sp. UBA1693 | reverse complement strand
CTCCAGGGGAAGGGGACCTCCCGCTTCTTGCATCTCTTTGGGTGTTGTGTGGCTGCTCGCGGGCTTGTGCGGGAGCGTGGCAGCGCGCGGCAGTGTGCGCGACGGCATCCCGCAGTTTTCGGCGAAGTGGGCCGATTTCAAAGTGGCCAAAGTAGTTCGTTTTAATACATGTATTGAAACGGGCCGTTATAGGCGTCCGAAATGGTTCTTTCTAATACCGGAATCGAAATCGGTATTATCCTGTGCCACTTTTTTCAGAAAAAGTGGCACGATCCAATACCGATGTGAAACGGGGTATTAAATCGTGCCACTTTAGACGTTCAAAACGGCATTCTGTAATACACGCGGACGCAGGGTGGGGCCAGCGACGCTTTCGGCTCCGTCCAGCCTGGTTGCCATGGTTGCCGCGGGCCGGCGGGCGCAGGACGGGCTCGGCGGCCCGAGGCCCGGCGCCTACTTGACTGGGACCGCCTCGATGATGCGGTCGAGAACGGTCAGCACGCCCTCTTCCATATTGCTGGGCGCCAGGAACATGCCGTGATCATGCATGTGCTCGGCAGCGTTGCCCATAACGTAGCTGTGGCCAACAATGTCCAGCATGGGGATGTCGTTATAGGTATCGCCAAAGGCGGCGATGTCTGCCAGGTCCACTCCTGCGTGCTCGGCGAGGCGACGCATGCCCGAGCCCTTGTCGATGCCGATGTTCATGAAGTCGATCCACTCGGCTCCCGCGCAGGTCACATAGAGCTTGTCACCAAATTCTGGCTGGTAGATGGTGTCGAACTGCTCCTTGCTGTTCCACGTGGGATAGTAGACCGAGACCTTGTTGGCATCAACGTCCAAGCCCTCGAAGCTCTCCAGGTAGTTGATCGCCTTGTAGTAGATGCTGACTTCGCTGTGGTGCTCGTAGTCGCGGGCAAGGGCGTATGCCTCGTCGTACGCGCAGAGAACGGGCACACCTTCGCCTGATTCCACAACGCGTGTAAGGACCGACTGGTACAATTCCACATCCATTTTGTCTTTATAGATGGGATTGTCGTTCACATAGACGTTGGCTCCGTTGTCGCAGACCATCGCCATGCGTGCGTGGTTGTTGGGGAACGAGAGGCGAAGCGCCGGCGCGGGGCGTCCGCTTGCCGCGCAAAACAGGATGCCGCGCTCGTAGAGGGCGTCGATGCGCTCGGCGATTCCCGCGGGCATGGATTTGTCATCATGGAGTAAGGTGAGGTCCATATCCGTGGCGACGATCTTGATGCTCGCGAGGTTCTGATCTTCTAAATAGCTTTTCATAGTTCCCCCATACGTGAAAAGAAATAGAAACAAAAAAGAATGCATCTTGCATCTCGTCTGCTTTAGCGTAATATAGCGACAACGCGAATTGGTTGACGAATTGACCGTTTATCGAAAAGTACCAACCATTTGCGATTTGGTAATTGCGACGTCTTTTAGGCAAGGAGCGGACGAGTGAACACGGCACTGGCTACATATGAGGGCATGGCGATGTGCGCCATCCTGCCCAGCCAGAATGCTGCCGACAGCGCCGCACGACGCCAGCGCGCAATTTCCCGACGACGATAACGTTGTCTCTGTTTGCATGGAGGTTGCGGCCAGCACGCCAAGATGACCTCCGCAGAGTCTAACTGAGTTCGCCGGGGGTTCTTCTCTCGTAAGCTTACATGCCGGCTGCTGCCGTAGTGCGCGCGCATGCTTGCGGGAAATGTTGCAACATCCATATCCCTATAGGGCTCCAGTAGGCTCGTCCCACAACGCCGCATCCTCAATAAGCAGGGTGAGGACAAGTCGTGTGCGTAACACAGCAGGCGGGGGGCCTGCGAAGTCGAAAGGACGATTCCCATGAGCAAGGAGAAAGTTGTACTCGCGTATTCCGGCGGTCTGGACACCTCTGTCTGCGTCAAGTGGCTGCAGGAGGAAATGAACCTCGACGTCATCGCCGTTCTGGGCAACGTTGGCCAGGAGCATGACGGCCTTGAGAAGATCAAGGAAAAGGCCCTGTCCCTGGGCGTTGTCGCCTGCGAGGTTGTCGACATGCGCCAGGAGTTCGTGGATCAGTACGTCTCTTGCGCCATCGCCGCCAACGCCATGTATGAGAACAAGTACCCGCTGCTCTCCGCCCTGTCTCGTCCGCTGATCTCCGCCCATCTGGTCCAGGCCGCCCACAAGTACGGTGCCACCTGCATTGCCCACGGCTGCACCGGCAAGGGTAACGACCAGGTCCGCTTCGAGACCTCCATTATGACGCTCGATCCCTCCCTCAAGGTTATCGCCCCTGTTCGCGAGTGGGATTTGGGCATGCGTCCGGACGAGATCGCCTACGCCAAGAAGCACGGCGTGCCGGTGCCCGTGACCACCGAGGCTCCCTATTCCATCGATGACAACCTGTGGGGCCGCGCCATCGAGGCGGGCGTTCTCGAGGATCCCTGGAACGAGCCGCCGGCGGACATCTGGACCATGACCGTCGACCCCGCTGAGGCCCCGGACACCCCCACCTACGTCGAGGTTGGTTTTGAGAAGGGTATTCCCTGCAGCCTGGATGGCGAGAAGATGGGCATGGTCGAGCTTATCGAGAAGATGAACAAGATCGCCGGCGAGAACGGCTACGGCCGCATCGACATGATCGAGAACCGCTACGTGGGCTTGAAGTCCCGCGAGTGCTACGAGGTTCCCGCCGGTCTCGCCCTTATCGCCGCCCATAAGGCGCTTGAGGACCTGTGCCTGGAGCGCGACGTGCTGCACGCCAAGCTGAGCCTTGAGCAGGCATGGGCGGACCAGGTCTACAACGGCCGCTGGTTCTCTCCCTACAAGCAGGCTATCGACGCCTTCATGGCCAGCACCCAGGATATGGTGAGCGGCACCATCAAGCTCAAGTTCTATAAGGGTTCCTGCGTGGTCGCCGGCCGCAAGAGCGCCTGCGCTCTGTATGACCAGAACCTGGCCACCTATGACAACGACGACGCCTTTGACCAGAAGGCCGCCAAGGGCTTCATCGACATCCAGGCCCTGTCCCTCAAGACCTGGGCGATCAAGAAGTCCCAGGTTGCCCAGCAGCAGGAGGCCTCGTCCGTAAAGCTCGACGTTGTCTCCGGCACCTGCCCCGCGTGCGACCAGGCCGTCAACTACTAAGGGGGAGCCATGTTCGCATTCAACGTTAACCAGGAGAAGGTCTCCCATATTCCCTACACGCTTAAAGAGTGGACGCGCGAGCAGGGTCCCAAGACTCTGGTCCGCGAGATGGAGCTGGACCGTTCCCAGAGCGCGGAAAGGGCCTGGGGCGACTACACGCTGAAGGGCTGGGCGAACCACCATGGCGCTCACACGCAGCTGGTTGCACTTGGGTATTGCTAGTTTTTAGCGGGGCCGCCTTCGCGACGGCCCCGTTGCCGTACATCCGGCAAGGCCGGAGAATGAGAAAGGGTTGAGGTCATGGCATTGTGGGGCGGAAGGTTCGAAGGCGGCGTAGCTACTTCCACGCAGGAGTTCGGCGCGTCGCTGCCGGTCGACAAGCACCTCTACAAACAGGATATCGCCGGATCTAAGGCGCACGCCGGTATGCTGGCCAAGCAGGGCATCATTAGCGACTCGGATGCCCAGGCTATAACGGAGGGCCTTGACCAGATCGAGGCCCAGATAGACGCCGGTGACTTTGTCTTCGACATCAACGACGAGGACATTCACATGGCGATCGAAAGCGAGCTTACGCGGCGCATCGGCGAGGCTGGCAAGCGCCTGCATACCGGTCGCTCTCGCAACGATCAGGTAGCGACCGATACCCGCCTTGCCGTGAAGGCCTTGACCAAGGACCTTATGGAGGCGAACCTCAACCTTCGCCACGTTCTGGTGGAGGCAGCAGAGGCGAATAAGAAGGCGATACTTCCCGGCATGACGCACCTGCAGCATGCTCAGCCCGTGCTGTTCTCGCATCATCTTCTGGCGTATTACTGGATGTTCACGCGCGACTACAAGCGCATAGTCGCCGCGTTCGAAGCCGCAGACGCCTCGCCGCTGGGCGCCGCCGCGCTTGCCGGCACCACTTATCCGCTCGACCGCGTGGCGTCCGCCCACGCCATGGGCTTCAAGCAGATCATCCCCAACTCGCTCGACGCCGTGTCCGACCGCGACTTCCTGCTCGATTTGCACTTCGCCTGCTCGACCATGGCCATGCACCTTTCGCGCCTGGCCGAGGAGATCGTGCTGTGGAGCAGCTCCGAGTTCGGCTTCATCGCGCTGTCAGATTCCTTCTCCACCGGCTCGTCCATCATGCCGCAGAAGAAGAACCCCGATTTCGCCGAGCTTATCCGCGGCAAGACCGGCCGTGTCTACGGCAACCTGGTCCAGCTGCTGGTCACTTGCAAGGGGCTGCCGCTGGCCTACAACAAGGACCTGCAGGAGGATAAGGAGGGCGCCCTGGACTCCGCCCACACGCTTGCCCAGTGCCTTTCCGTCATGTCCGGCATGATCTCGACCATGACCGTCAACGCGGACGCTATGCGCGCCGCCTGCAAGGTGGGCCACCTTGCCGCGACCGACGTGGCCGACTACCTGGCAAAGCGCGGCATGCCGTTCCGCGAGGCGCACGCCGTGGTGGGCCATCTGGTGTTGGAGTGCGACAAGCGCGGTTGCCAGCTGGACGATCTGCCGCTTGAGGTCTTCAAGGGGGCGAGCCCGCTGTTTGGCGCGGACATCACCTCTGCTTTGGACATCGACGCCATCGTCGCGGCGCGCACCACGCAGGGCGGCACCGCGCCCACGGCGGTCGCCGAGCAGATGCGCCTGGTTCGTGCGTCCTACACCGCGGACGAGGCCTACCTGGAAGGATTGCCCTACATTGTCCCCATGGGGCAGGGCGCGTAGCGTAATCACAATGCGCTGCCGTAAGCTTGCGATTCAACATTGCTGTTGGATGCGCTTGCATACGGCAGCGCTTTTTTCATGCGATGAAGATGCGCGGCGAATACCGTGTGCAAGCTTCTACGAAGTCGCCGGTATCTCGATGCCGCTTGCTCCCAGCATCTCTTCTTCTGCCGCTAGGGCTTCGTCGCTTGTGAGCACGGTTGCGAAGGACGAGGCTTCTTTCTGTGCAATCTCCAGGTAATCGCGGTACGCCTCCTCGCTTAGGCTGCCGTTTTGATAATCCTTCTCAATCTGCTCGATGGTTGCCTGCGCTCCGTTGTTTGAGTTCTCGTCCCCGTTAGCGGGCAACTTCTCGACTGCGGCGGCGACGTCATATGTCGTGACGTTGCGATTGCCCTCGAGTGCGCTTGGGTTAACGTACGCGCCGTCCTCCTCAGTTTGCTTCCACGCGCCCGAGGAGCCGCCCAGAATGTAATAGTGGTCTCCTTCGGTGTTGTATGAGGATCCATCTGGAATGGAATAGAGGAAGAGCAGGTAGCTGTCGCCCTGGTTTAGCTCTGGGGCGGAGTTGTTGAGCATCTCAACGTATGTTCCTCGTCCGCCTGGGGTGCGAAGCGTTATGTCCTTGCCTTTTGTATATGCGGGCGAGCCCTTAAGGACGCTATCGACCTTGAACGTGCGGTCGGTGAAAAAGCGCGGGTCTGCATCTTCATGCACGGATTTGACCAGCAGCGATGTTCCCTCGCTAGCGACTGTTCCGGTGACAATGAGATCTGCTCGCGCGGCTGCCTCGTCCAAGCTGTAACTTGGGTCCGCTTCCGTTAGTTCTTGGACAAGAAGGGGCTCGGGCAAATTGCTGTCGGTGCCTTGTGTCTGCTGGGTGGAATCGGTGCCGGAGGGCGTGGGGGAGGGCGTTTTAAGCAAAAGCGCGCCTCCTGCCAAGACGGCGATGCAAGCCACCGCGGCGATGCAGACATTGCGAGCGCGTGATTGAGCCATGACGTCCTCCTTTGCGAGATGGGTTGAAGCTGCGGCGACAGATTGCGGATCTGCGACGATTGTTAAGCAGTATTCCCACGGAGAAAAAAATATCATCTCAATACGAGCAATTTCTATATCAACCCTCTCCTGCGCTTGCGGTCGCATGGTTGTGCGCGAGCGCGGGGGCTAGGAACGGGGTGTCCGCATTTCTCAATGTACGCCTACCGAAAAGGTGGGTATAAGGGGGCGAGGATTTCTGTCCACGCTTCTAATCCCAATACACAGGAGAGACCCATGGCAGTTGAAAAGACGTTTTGCATGCTTAAGCCGGACGCCGTGCGCGACCGTAAGATGGGCCGCATCATCGATAGGATCGAGGCCTCCGGTCTGGTAATCGAGCGTATGGAGATGTGCGTGCTCACGCGTTCCCTTGCAGAGGAACACTATGCGCATCTGGCTGCTGAGCCGTTCTTTGGCAGGATCGTAGACTTTATGACCGGCGGTCCCGTGGTCAAGATGGTCCTGAGCGGCCCTAACGCGGTGGCAAAGCTTCGTGCGCTCATGGGGGCGACCGACCCGCTCAAGGCCGCGCCGGGCACTATCCGCGCGGACTTTGCCCTTGAGACGAGCTCCAACGTTATCCACGGTTCCGATAGCGTTGAGAACGCGGAGATAGAGATCAAGCGATTCTTTGGCTAGGATAATCGCCCCGCTGCCCGATTCGGTAGCGGGGCGATTTTATACATTCTGGATGAAACTCGTACAATAGTGACCGAATTGCTTACAAGCGAGGAGGTCGTCGTGGCAGACAACACCGTAGAGAACGATATCAACCAGATGGACAAGCGCCAGCGCGATGAGGCTCTGTGCGATCTGCTGAACAGCGAGCTCATCTGCGCGCTGGGCTGCACCGAACCCATCGCCGTGGCATATGCGGCAGCGCTTGCCCGCTTGGTGCTGGGGTGCGAGCCGGAGACGCTCGTGGTTGGGTGCTCGGGCAACATCATCAAAAACGTCAAGAGCGTGACCGTGCCCAACTCCGATGGCATGCGCGGTGTTGAGGCTGCGGCGGTGCTTGGTGCCGTGGGCGGAAACGCCGCGGCGGCGCTCGAGGTGCTGGAGACCGTGACGGATGCCGATCGCGCCCATGCTCGCGAGCTGCTGGCAAAACCAGATTATTGCGATGTTGAACTGGTCGAGGGCGTGCCCAACTTATATATAGAGGTTCATGCTAGGGCTTTGGGCCATGTTGCCGAGGTTGCTATTTCCGAACACCACACCAATGTGGTCCGCTGCATGCGCGACGGCGTGCCGGCGACGCAGCTGTGCCCGGCGGCGCGTGGCGGCGACGTGGTGGATGCGTGCTCTGGTACCTGCGCGCTCATGGCCGCCGCAACTCCGCAAGATGGGGAGCAGAAGCGGGAGGCTGAGCTTTCTCGCCCCTTGGGCGGGCTCTCGATGGACGTCATTTTGGACTTTGCCGAGTCCGGTGACATTTCGTTCGCGAGAGAGGCTTTGGAGCGCCAGCTTACCCTTAACAAGGATATCTCGGACGAGGGTCTTGCCAACGCTTGGGGCGCCGAGGTTGGCCGCACGCTGCTCGCCACGCGTGGCGACGATGTTGCCTGCCGTGCCCGCGCTCGCGCCGCCGCTGGGTCGGACGCCCGCATGAGCGGCTGCGCTTTGCCGGTCGCCATTGTCTGCGGGTCCGGCAACCAGGGCATCACCTGCGCCATGCCGGTGCTCACCTATGCGGAGGATCTTGGTATCGACCGCGAGCGCACCCTGCGGGCCCTGGCGCTGGCTGACCTGGTCGCCATCCACACCAAGAGCTATATCGGAGCGCTCTCGGCGTTTTGCGGCGTGGTGTGCGCGGCGTGCGGCGCTGGCGCGGCCATAGCCTGGATGCGAGGAGGTAGCCGCGAGCAGATTGGCGCGACCGTGGTGAACACGCTGGGTAACGTGGGCGGCATCGTGTGCGATGGCGCCAAGGCGAGCTGCGCCGCCAAGATCTCCGCCGCCGTCGACGCTGCCATCCTGGGGTGCGATATGGCGCTGGCGGATCGCGGTTTCCGCGCGGGCGAGGGCGTGGTGCAGGACACCGTTGAGGAGACCATCGCCGCTATGGGCTACGTGGGCCGTGTTGGTATGAAGGATACCGACGTTGAGATCTTGAACATCATGATTGGCAAGACCGAGGTCGATGCATAGGCGCGCGCCGTCTTCATACAACACCCTCGTCCAAGGACTCGGTGGGTGAACGGGCCCGGCACCAAAGGGGATAAGCCTTGAGGTGCCGGGCCCGTGCTTTTAGCGGGGGAGCAGTGGGGGGGGAGCGCGATCGCGATCGAAAGGCCGCTTCTTGAGCGCTGCCTGACTAGACGTTGGATGCGTGGGCGTTGGCTGCGGCCGCCTGCTCCCGGCGCTCGTAGAAGCGCTCCTCGATCTCGTTGAAGCTGTCTGCGAACTTGGCCATGGAGCCGGCCCAGGTGGCGCGCACGGGCGTGCCGTTGCCAACGTAAGCGGTTTGTATGCCGCAGTCCGGCGAGGGGAAGTCGCGGCGGGGGTCGTTGCCGACCATAAGGACCTCTTGGGGTTCAAGGCCCATCTTGGCGATGCTGGCAAGGTAATAGTCTGCCGAGGGCTTGCAGCGCGTGCTGTTCTCCATGGTGGTGACCAGCTCAAAGGGCATGTCAAGCATATCGCCCCAGCCCATGCGGCACTCGATGCACGCGCGGCTGAAGCTGGGGTTGGTGAGCAGCGCGCAGCGAAGTCCGCGCGAGGCGACCGCATCGATGGCCTCGCGCGCGCCCTCGCGCGGACGGGCGTTGATGATGCCGTCGTTTTTGCCGGGCAGGATCTCGCGTTCGTAGTAGGTAAGCACATCTGCTATGACGGGGTCGGACAGCGGAACGCCGCACCTGCGCTCGATCTGCTTTTGGAAGAATGCCAGGTTGGTGTCATCATCGTTGCGCTCTCCGTTGTTGAGGGCGTAGAGCGCGGCGCCAAACGTCGCGAACATGGAAAGCGGGCTCTTGCGGGCGATGTCCGCCAGCAGCGCCGCCTCGTCGCGTGCGAAGACGGCAATGAAAGCGCTCAGGTTGATGCTGAGCAGCGTATCATCCATATCGAAAACCACGGCTTTGAGCACGGGTACCTCCCTTTGGCGCCGACAGGGGCGACTGCGGCTGGTCAATACGTCATGTGTACCCAGTATGGTAGGGGCTAACGCGAGCGATGTTCCCTTACGGTTTTATAAGGTTTTGACGGCGGGGCCCAGGCGTCCCCGATCGAGGGGAGGCGGGGCGGTGCGCGTTAACAAGGTGGAAATAGCTAACAAAAGTCATAGATGTTTTTTGAACCGCCCGCGTAAAACTCGTGCATTACGCTTGAAAATGTGGTCGAATCCTCGTACCCTAGATAAACGTGAATGCAAACGCTTCACATACGTATCTGTCGGCCCCCGAGTATGTTCCAAACAGTGAGCAAATGCGCCAGGGCGCTCGTCCCCGCAGGCGTTCATCTGCAGGTCCTAGCAATCGGGGCCCCGTAGTTCGAAAGGGGTCCACCTTTGAGTGAGATTCAGAACTCGTCCATCTTCTCCCTCGACGACGTCAACGAGGAGGAGATGAACAGCCTTATCGACGGTACCATCACCGATTTCGATGAGGGCGATCTCGTTAACGGCACTGTCGTCAAGATCGAGCATGACGAGGTGCTCGTTGACATCGGATTCAAGTCCGAGGGCGTCATTCCCGTCCGCGAGCTCTCCATCCGCAAGGACGCTAACCCTGCAGACATCGTCTCCCTGGGCGATCCCATCGAGGCCCTGGTTCTCCAGAAGGAGGACAAGGACGGCCGTCTGGTTCTCTCCAAGAAGCGTGCCGAGTACGAGCGTGCTTGGAACCGCATCGAGGAGAAGTTCAACGCCGGCGAGAACGTCGAGGGCGAGGTTATCGAGGTCGTCAAGGGCGGTCTTATCCTCGACATCGGCCTGCGCGGCTTCCTGCCCGCTTCCCTGGTCGACCTTCGCCGCGTGAAGGACCTCACCTCCTACATGGGCACCTCCATCGAGGCTCGCGTCATCGAGATGGATCGCAACCGCAACAACGTCGTTCTGTCCCGTCGCGTGGTTCTCGAGGAGTCCCGCAAGGCCGAGCGTTCCGAGATTCTCTCCAAGCTCAAGAGCGGCATGCGCCTCAAGGGCACCGTTTCCTCCATCGTGGACTTCGGCGCCTTCGTGGATCTGGGCGGCATCGACGGCCTCATCCACATCTCCGAGCTCTCCTGGAACCACGTCAACCACCCCTCCGAGGTCGTCAAGGTCGGCCAGGAGGTCGAGGTCGAGGTTCTGGATGTCGACCTCAACCGTGAGCGCATCTCCCTCGGTCTCAAGCAGACCACCGAGGATCCGTGGCGCGCACTCGTCAAGAAGTACCCCGTTGGCGCTATCGTCGAGGGTACCGTCACCAAGCTCGTGCCTTTCGGCGCGTTCGTTGACCTTGGTGAGGGCATCGAGGGTCTGGTCCACATCTCCGAGATGGCTAACAAGCATGTTGACCAGCCCAGCCAGGTTACCCACGTGGGCGACACCGTCCAGGTGAAGGTCATGGAGATCGACCTCGACCGTCGTCGCATCTCCCTGTCCATGAAGTCCGCTGCCGAGACCCTCGGCGTGGAGATCGAGGTCACCCCGCTTCCTTCCGAGAAGAAGGACGACGAGGCTGAGGCCGAGGCTACCGACGCTGAGTAGCCTGCATTCTAGCTTTCGCTAGCAATCATGCATGAGAAGACCCTCGGGACTGCTTCCGAGGGTCTTTTTATATGCGCGCCATAAGAATCATGGAAAGAAATGGACGAGGGATGGTTTGCAGCGCTGCACGCGGGTAGAATCGCTTGACTGCTACGTGCTGCCAATTGCGCGTGACCGTGGACCAACCTGGTTTGCGCGCGCATGAAAGGGGAGTAATGTCCGAATCAAACCGCGTTCCGAGGGCTCCTCGTCCGCTCAGCGAGTATCCGGTGGTGCTCTTTGATTTTGATGGCACCGTTGCCGATACGCAGCCTGCCATCTTCCGCGTCGCCATGCAGATTATGCGCGACCACGGTTATGATCCCGATCCTTCCAAGATGCTCACTATGATCGGGCCTCCGCTTGAAGAGGGATTCTCCCTGGTGTGCGGTATGGACAAGATCGAGGCGCGTGAATGTGCGGACGCGTATCGCGATCTGTTTTCCCGCACCGTTACGCCGGATGAGTTTCCGCTGATGCCCGGCATGCGCGAGTTGCTAGACGCGCTTGTGGCATCTGGCCGCAGGCTCGCGGTCGCTACCTCCCGTATGGAGGAGTCCGCGCAAGAGATGATCGCCTCGCTTGGCCTCACGCAGTTTGAGGCCATCATCGGCCGCATCCACGGCGTGCGCTACTCCAAGGCGGAGTCTATCGAGGGCGCGCTGCAGGCGCTGCGTGTTTCCGCGCGCGACGCCATCATGGTGGGCGACCGCATGCACGACGTGATCGGCGCTCGCGAATGGGAGATGCCCTGCATCGGCCTGTATTCCGGTGCGGCGTATCCCGGCGAGCTTGAGGAGGCGGGCGCCGTCGCCACCTGCCACTCCGTAGAGGAGCTTGGGTACCTGCTTGGCTTGTAAGCTCCTTTTGGCGCCTGCGCGGTTGGCGTTTGCGCTGCCGGCGGTGCGGTATCGCACGGCGTCGCACGGAATCCAAGCGGCGTCATACAGGTAAGATAGTGGGCGTCACATGCTCAAAACTAGATTGATTGCGAGGATCACGTTTATGGATACAGAGCTTATGGGGCGTATCGAGGCATATGTGGACGAGGTCTGGGAGGACGTTGTCGCCGATATCTCCAACTTGGTGAGCCATCCTTCCATTGCCGATTCCTCGGCGGCTACGGCTGGCGCGCCGTTTGGCGAGCATGTCCGCGGCACGCTCGACTGCGCGCTTTCCATCGCTGAGCGCTTGGGCTATACGGTTGGCGAGGACGAGGGCTACGTTGGCTTTGCCGACGTTTCCGGCGACAGCGAGCAGCAGATCGCCACCATCGCCCATGTGGACGTGGTTCCCGCAGGCCCCGGCTGGGCGACCGATCCGTTCAAGATGGAGCGCCGCGAGGGCTGGCTGCTGGGCCGCGGCGTCATCGACGATAAGGGCCCCGCGGTACTGTCGCTCTACGCCGGCGCCTTCTTGCTGCGTGAGAACATCAAACCCCGTTATACCTTCCGTGCGCTGCTTGGTTGCGACGAGGAAGTGGGCATGACCGACGTGCACCATTACCTGGAGCACCATGACCACCCGCTGTTCCTCTTCACGCCGGACGCCGAGTTCCCCGTCTGCAATGCCGAGAAGGGCTGTTTCGGCGCTACCTTTACCACCGCGCCCGTCTCCGGCGGTCTTATCCGCTCTTGGAGCGGCGCCGAGGCGACCAACGCTATTCCCGGCGAGTCCGTTATCGAGCTCGCTATCGACGCGGCGGATCTGCCCGCTCCCGCCGCCAACGCCGACCGTTTGCAGATCGTCTCGGTCGAGCCCGGCGTCAGCCGTATCGTGGCGCACGGCATCGGAGGCCATGCGTCCTTGCCTGAGGGTACCGTCAACGCGATCGCCCTCATCGTCGGCTATCTGCGTGAGTCCGGCGTTCTCGGCGACGCCGCCGCGTCCGCGCTCGACCTTCTCGCCCAGATACATCTCGACACGGCGGGCACGGGTCTTGGCATCGCCACGCAGAGCCCCGCCTTTGGTCCTTTGACCTGCAACGCGGGCACCGTGCGTGCTTTGGACAACGGCCGCATCGAGCAGACTATCGATGTGAGGTTCCCGGACAGCATCGATGCGGACGAGCTGGCTCGGCGTTGCCGCGAGCTCGCCCTGCGCTTCGGCGGCGCGGTCGATACCTCTCGCGCCAAGCCGCCCTTCTCCGTCGACGCGTCTTCACCTCAGGTACAGACCCTGATCGACATCTACAACGGCGTCACGGGCCGCAATGCCAAGCCGTTTGCCATGGGCGGCGGAACCTATGCGCGTAACTTCAAGAGCGCCGTCTCCTTTGGTCCGGAGGATAACCAGCTGGTCCTGCCCGATTGGGCGGGTGCCATGCACGGTCCCAACGAGGCCGCCAAGGAGAGCCTGCTGCGCGAGGCCCTCAAGATGTATATCATGGCCATCCTGCAGCTTATGGAGCTTGATTACTAGTCGGGTTTTTGCCTGGGCGGGCTTGTCGCTTGGACCGGTGCGGGGGAGTGCCAAGGAGCGCTCGTCCATAAACTAATATATGGTCAACTTATGATTGCGCTTTGCCCGCTGCGCGCGGGGAAGAGCGCGGTAGGGGCGTCGGCGTTATCGGCGCCCCTCTTTTGTAAGCTGGCTGTAAATCGATGGTTTGAACAGGGTAATGCTTGGTCAAAAGCAAGTAATGACCTGCAAACGCGCTCATTTCTTCCGTGAACGAACGATATCTTACTTAATCGAAGAGCGGACGGGCGGCATGGGGCCGCACCGCACCGCGCGCCCCATCCTCGGCGCCGTTCATTCTCGGAAGGAGAACCATGTTCGCATATAACTGCTCTCGTCGTCAGTTCCTCGGTCTCGCCGGTGGCGTCGCCGCTTTCGCCGGTCTCGGTCTTGCCGGTTGCGGCAACTCCTCTACTCCCGCCGCTGGTTCCGCTGAGGACACCGCCGCTTCCACCCTTACCGGTGAGGTGACCTACGACGGAGCATCCTCGTTCCAGGCGCTCGTCGAGGCTGCTGCTGAGAAGTTCATGGACGAGAACCCCGACGTTTCCGTTTCCGGTTCCGGCAACGGTTCCGGTACCGGCCTGACCGCCGTTGCCGCTGGCACCGTCACCATCGGTAACTCCGACGTCTTCGCCGAGGAGAAGCTCGAGGCCGCCGACGCCGAGAAGCTCGTCGACCATGAGGTCGCCGTCGTGGGCATGGGCCCTGTGGTCTCCAAGAACGTCACCGTCGACGACCTTACCCTCGAGCAGCTCAAGGGTATCTTCTCCGGCGCTATCACCAACTGGTCCGAAGTTGGCGGCGACGACGCTCAGATCGTCGTCCTCAACCGTAAGGCTGGCTCCGGTACCCGCGCCACCTTTGAGTCCGCTGTCTTTGGCGACGAGGAGAACACCTTCAAGGGCGACGCCGAGCTCGATAAGTCCGGCGACGTCCAGACCCAGATTGCCGCTACCGACAACGCGATTTCTTACCTTGACTTCTCCCACTTCGATGACTCCAAGTTCAACGCCATCAAGGTTGGCGGCGTGGAACCCAAGAGCGAGAACGTCTACGACAACTCCTTTGTCATCTGGGCTACCGAGCACATGTACTGCGCCAAGGACGCCGATGAGGCTACCACCGCTTTCCTGGAGTACATGCTTTCCGACGAGGTCCAGGGCTCCCTGGTCGAGGAGCAGGGCTTCATCCCCGTCTCCGAGATGAAGGTCACCAAGGACGCTTCCGGCAAGGTTTCCACCAAGTAATAGAAGCCCGTTAGAAGAGGAAGGATGCGTGATGGCACGTCAAATGCCAAAGCGCAACCTGGAAAAAGTGGGCCTGGGTGTCACGGGTGCGTGCGTCGCGCTCGTGACACTCGTTGTGTGTGCGCTGATTTTCATGGTTGCTCAAAAGGGTCTGTCGGCCTTTTTCAAAGACGGCGTCAACGTTGTCGAGTTTTTTACCGGTACCACGTGGGACCTGCATAACGCGCAGGAGAACGGTATGCCCTTCACCGGTGCCCTTCCCCTGATCGTGACGTCGTTCTCGGTCATGGTGCTCTCCACCGCCATCGCCCTGCCCGTCGCTATCGGATCGGCCATCTTCGCGGTCGAGATTCAGCCCAAGTTTGGCCAGAAGGTGTTCCAACCCCTGATCGAGCTGCTGGTCGGTATCCCGTCGGTCGTCTTCGGCCTTATTGGCTTCCATGTCATCGTCGGTGCCATGAAGGCGATCTTCAACGTGCCCACGGGCCTGGGCATCCTGCCGGGCTCCCTGGTGCTGGCGATCATGATTCTGCCCACCATCACCACGCTTGCGATCGATGCCCTGCGCGCCGTGCCCGACAGCTATCGCCAAGGATCGCTTGCGCTGGGCTATACCCGCTGGCAGACCATCTGGCACGTGGTCCTTCGAAGCGCGTTGCCCTCGCTCATGACCGCCGTCATCCTGGGCATGACCCGCGCCTTTGGCGAGACCCTGGCCGTGCGCATGGTTATCGGCGGTATCGAGACCATGCCGAACGGCCTGCTCGATGCTGCGTCTACCATCACCACCACGCTGACCACCAGCATGGCCGTCTACGCCGACGGCTCAGTCCAAAACGATGTGCTGTGGTCGCTGGCCCTGATGCTGATGGGCATGTCGCTCATCTTCATCCTCATCATCCATCTCATTGGTAAGAAGGGGGCGACCGAACGTGCCTAATACCCAAGCGGCTCCCGTCGCGTCTGCGGAATCCGCGCAGGACGCCCACATCAAGCGCGCCGGCATGCAGGACAAGCTTGCAACGGGCGTGCTCACCACCATCGTCGCCCTGGTCATGCTGCTCGTCGTGTCCATGATCGCCTACATCTTGTTCCAGGGTATAGGCATGCTGTTCAAGCCCGGCTTCCTTACCGAGGCCGCACGTTCCAACGGTACCGAGGGCGGCGTCGCCTACCAGCTGTTCGACTCGTTCTACATGCTGTTCCTCACCCTGATCATCTCGGTGCCCATCAGCTTGGGCGGAGCGGTGTTTTTGGTCGAGTACGCGCCGGACGGTCCCGTCACCACCATCGCCTCCACGGCGATCGAGACCCTCTCCAGCCTTCCCTCCATCGTGGTTGGTATGTTCGGCTTTTTGGTGTTCTCGGTTAACTTGGGGTGGAAGTACTCCATCATCTCCGGCGCCGTGGCCCTTACCATGTTCAACATTCCCATCCTGGTGCGCGTGATCCAGCAGGCTCTGGAGGATGTTCCCCAGTCGCAGCGCGATGCGTGCCTGGCCATGGGCCTCACTCGCTGGGAGGCCACTATCCACGTGCTGATCCCGGCCGCTATGCCCGCCATCGTCACCGGCGTGGTGCTCTCCGCTGGCCGCGTTTTCGGCGAGGCCGCCGCGTTGCTGTTCACCTCCGGTATGTCCAGCCCCGTGCGCCTCAACTTCGCGACCCTTAATTTCTCCAGCCCCACCTGCGCATGGAACGTGTTCCGTCCCGGCGAGTCGCTTGCCGTGCACATCTATAAGATCTACGGCGAGGGCAGCCCGCAGGCCCAGGAGATTGTCTGGGGTACCGCTGCGCTGCTGATGATCTGCGTCTTGCTGTTCAACATTCTCGCCCGCATCGTGGGCAAGGCCCTTGCAAGGAGGATGACCGCAGAATGACAAACGAGACCGACCAGTTCCTCGATAGCGTCGCCACCAGCGAAGCGGGCGGTCGCCGCCGCCGTGGCCGCGCCACTTCCAGCGAGGTTGTCCTCGCCGCGCGTGACGTCAACGTCTACTACGGCGACCATCATGCGCTGCACGGCACCACGCTCGATTTCCACAAGGGCGAGATCACCGCGCTCATCGGTCCGTCCGGTTGCGGCAAGTCGACCTTCCTGCGCAGCCTCAACCTTATGAACCGCGAGATCCGCGGATGCCGCGTCGAGGGCGAGATCATCTATCGCGACCACAACATCAATACGCCCAAGGAGAACCTCTACGAGCTGCGTCGCTCCATCGGCATGGTGTTCCAGCAGCCCAACCCGTTCCGTAAATCCATTTACGAGAACATCGTCTTCGCGCCCAAGCGCCACGGTCTTACCAACAAGGCCGAGCTCGACCAGCTGGTTGAGGAGAGCTTGCGCGGCGCCGCGTTGTGGGACGAGGTGAAGGACAAGCTCGACAAGAGCGCCTTCGCGCTGTCCGGCGGTCAGCAGCAGCGTCTCTGCATCGCCCGCACCCTCGCCCTCAAGCCTGACGTCATCCTGTTCGACGAGCCCTGCTCCGCGCTCGACCCCATCTCGACGCTCGCCATCGAGGACCTTATGAACTCTTTGGCCGAGGAGCGCGCCATCATCATCGTCACCCATAACATGGAGCAGGCGTCGCGCGTATCTAACCGAACCGCCTTCTTCTATATGGGCGATATGGTGGAGTATGGCGAGACCGACCAGATCTTCCAGCGCCCCCAGGACAAGCGCTTGAACGATTACCTCACCGGCATGTTCTCCTAGCCGCCGGTCCTTGTCCTTTCGCTTGCATCACATACGCGCGTCCTTCTAGTCCGGGGCGTGCACACCCGTCGCGCCACGCCATGGCTGCGCGATGCGGACCTTCCCTTTGCGGCGGCTCGGCCTTAGGCTCCGGGTCGCCGCATCGCTATGTCTCGATTCGGCACGGATCTTTCGCGCCGTCGCCAACAGCCCTGTGTACCTGCTAGGATAAAAAGTTGGAAATGATCGTGCGCGCCGCCCGTCTGCGTCCGCGCGCTTGGAAGGTGGTAGACATGGCGATTTTGCTGGGGTGCGACTCGGTTCATTTGGAGTTTCCCACCAAGCTCATCTTGGGTAGCGTCACGCTGGGCGTGGACGAGGGCGACCGCATCGGCATCGTGGGCACCAACGGCGACGGCAAGTCCACGCTGCTTTCCGTTCTCGCCGGAACGCTCGAACCCGATGAGGGCCGCGTGACGCACCGTCGCGACGTCCACGTTGGCCTGCTCGGCCAGCGCGATTCGCTGGATTCTGACGACACCGTGCACCATGCGGTGGTGGGCGATATGCCCGAGTACGAATGGGCGGCGTCGCCTCGCATCCGCCAGATTCTGGACGGCCTTATCGCCGACGTTCCCTGGGAGGGCAAGGTGGGCGAGCTCTCCGGTGGCCAGCGCCGCCGCGTCGACCTGGCTCGCTTGCTCATTGGCACCTATGACGTGCTTATGTTGGACGAGCCTACCAACCACCTTGATATGCGCACCATCAACTGGCTCGCCGAGCACTTGAAGCAGCGCTGGCACGCGGGGGCGGGCGCCTTGCTGGTGGTCACCCATGACCGTTGGTTTTTGGACGAGGTCTGCACTTCTATGTGGGAGGTCCATGACGGCAAGGTCGACCCCTTTGAGGGCGGTTACTCCGCATATATCCTGCAGCGCGTGGAGCGCGACCGCATGGCGCAGGTGGCAGAAGAGCGCCGCCGCAACATGGCGCGCAAGGAACTGGCATGGCTTTCGCGCGGCGCTCAGGCCCGCAGCACCAAGCCCAAGTTCCGTGTCGACGCCGCCCGAGAGCTCATCGCCGACGTTCCCCCCGTGCGAAACGAGCTGGAGCTCAAACGTCTGGCTGTAAGCCGCCTGGGCAAGCAGGTGATCGACGTCCTCGACGTGACCGCTGGGTATACCGATAGCTCCGCCGGCGATCCCGCCGCCCCCGTGCTGGAGGACGTCACCTGGCTTATCGGCGCGGGCGACCGCTACGGCCTGCTTGGTGCCAACGGCGCGGGAAAGACCACGCTGCTCGACGTTATCCAGGGCAAGATCCGTCCGCGAACCGGCCGCGTCAAGATTGGCCAGACGGTCAAGTTTGGCGTGCTCTCCCAGCAACTGCATGAGCTCGACCCGTACGAGACGGATACCATTCGCGAGGTTCTCTCTCGCTACAAGCGCGTCTACGTTGTCGACGGTAAAGAGACCAGTCCCGAGAAGCTGCTGGAGCGCCTGGGCTTCACCACCAAGCAGCAGTGGAGCCGCATCTGCGACCTCTCCGGCGGCCAGAAGCGCCGCCTGTCGCTGTTGCTCACCATTTTGGAAGAGCCCAACGTGCTGATTTTGGACGAGCCCGGCAACGACCTGGATACCGATATGCTCGCCATCGTGGAGGACCTGCTCGACGGCTGGCCCGGCACGCTGATCTTGGTGACGCACGACCGCTTCTTGATGGAGCGCGTGACGGATTCGCAATTCGCCTTGATCGACGGCCGCCTTCGCCATATGCCCGGCGGCGTTGACCAGTATCTCAAGGCGGCCGACGAGCTCGATGCTGCGGCAAGCGCCAGGCGCGCGGCGGGGTCTTCTTCTGGCGGTGCGTCGCCGGCTACTTCGCCCTCGTCCAAAAACGCGCAGTCAAGTGCTGCCGCAGGCATGTCGAATGCTGAGCGCCAGCGCCTGAAGAAGGAGGTCGCATCGCTCGAGCGCAAGATGGATACGCGCCGTGCGCGTATCGAGGAGCTCGAGGCGGGCATGTTCGATATCGATCCCACGGATTTCGCGGCCCTGACCGCCCAGCAGGAGTCGATTGCTTCAGCGAAGGATGAGCTGGACGAGTTGGAGATGGCGTGGCTCGAAGCCAGCGAGCAGCTGGGGGAGTAGCCTGCCGACTGTGATAGCGTCGCTGTGGCGGCATCGCTGAGGTTGCATTGCCTATCGATGCCTTCGCGCGGAAGGCTGCCTGAGCCCAGGATGGGTGCCGGACCAAAAAGCGAGTTGGTGCGGAAATAGGGGTGTGCCAAATAATCGCTTAGTGCGGAGGTTGGGACAAATAGTCGCTTAGTGCGGTTCAAATCGTGTCAAATAATGCGTTAGTGCGGTCCAGGCGAGAGATGGTAAGGGTACCTTATGAATAGGGCGTCCGCATCGCCCAAGCTAGAAGGACCGGACGATGCTGCTCGATGCATAAGGGAGGTCCGTCAGACAGCCTTCAATCCGCACTAACGCACTATTTGACCAAACCTCCGCACTAAGCCGCTTTTTGACACGCCGTCCTCTCCACGCTGACGCTCCATTTGGCCTCCGTCCCTCTCTGGCTGCTCCCGCCCGCCGCGCCATGCGCTCTCCGCGCGCGGCGGTCGATTGCTTTGCACCCGGCTTGAGAACGGGTCCGGCGCAAGAGGGGCGCGCAAAATGATGTCGGTCTCATGCAAAGACCGCCCAAGCGCCACTTGCTTGAGAATTGAGCTTCTCGCCATGGTTAATATGGGTATCAGGAAAAATGGTAATGGTACCTAATGGTATTGCCGATGTGTGGCGTCGCCATCACATCGGCGTTTCTTTTCGGGCGGGAACATACGGACGGGAACATACATGATCGAGATTCGCGACATCACTAAAACGTACACAACGGGCGACTTGGTTCAGCGCGCGCTGGACGGCGTGTCCGTGACGTTTCGCGAGAACGAGTTTGTGGCCGTGCTGGGTCCGTCTGGCTCCGGCAAGACCACGTTTCTCAACATCCTGGGCGGGTTCGACCACGCGGATTCGGGCGATATCGTAGTAAACGGTGTCTCTACCAGCGATTATGGAGACGCTGAGTGGGATACCTACCGCAATCACCGTGTGGGCTTCATCTTCCAAAGCTATAACCTCATCCCTCACCAGACCATTCTGGCCAACGTCGAGCTCGCCCTCACGTTGGCGGGCGTGGACCGCGCGGAGCGAACCCGGCGCGCCCGTGCCGCGCTTGAGCGCGTGGGACTTGGCGCCCATGTGAACAAGAAGCCCTCGCAGCTCTCCGGCGGCCAGATGCAGCGCGTGGCCATTGCTCGCGCCCTGGTGAACGATCCAGAGATCGTCCTGGCGGACGAGCCCACCGGCGCGCTCGACACGGAGACGGGCATCCAGGTGATGGACCTGCTCGCTGAGGTCGCACGCGAGCGCCTGGTCATCATGGTCACGCATAATCCGCAACTGGCCGAGGACTACGCTACGCGCATCGTCCGCATTCAAGACGGTCGCGTGGTGGACGATACCAATCCGGTGAGCGCGGACGAGCGTGCTGCCGCGGCGTTTCGGGCTTCTGTGGACGAGTCTGCCGAGAAGGGTCCCAAACGCCGCTCGTCCATGAGCCTGCTCACGGCGCTGTCGCTCTCGTTCAACAACCTTATGACCAAAAAGGGCCGCACCATCATGACGGCTTTCGCCGGATCGATCGGCATCATCGGAATCGCGGCTATCCTGGCGCTTTCCAATGGCGTGAACGGCTATATCGCCAAGGTCGAGCAGGACACGCTGTCGAGCTATCCGCTGACCATAGCGCGGCAGAGCTACGACCTCTCCAGCATGCTGACGGGAGACGCGGGTTCGGGCGATGCCGCGGACCAGGTCGGATCAGGCGATGACGCGGACCCCGACGGCTCATCGTCCGCAGGGGACGCCGGAGTGGACAAGAGCAGCTCTATTCCGGTGTTCACCATGCTTTCCGATATGTTCGCCAGTGTTAAGTCGAATGACATGGCGAGCTTTAAGGCCTTTCTGGATCAGGATGCCGATGAGCTGGACGGCGAGGTTTCCGCGATTCAGTACGACTACGGCATCACACCGCTGGTGTACCGGGCGGACGTCTCCAACGGCCCCGCGCGGCTTTCGCCCAACGCTATGTCCACTGCCATGACGGGCGGGGCGAGTTCCGCGGCGATGGCGGGCACCATGATGACGGGCGCCACTTCCTTCAACGAGATGATCGATAACCCCGATCTTTTGGACGAGCAATATGACGTGGTCGCCGGCAGGTGGGCAAAGGCGGCGGACGAGTGCGTGCTGGTGCTCTCCAGCAGCGGTAAGGTCTCGGACTTCACCCTGTATAGCATAGGCGTGCTCGATCCCGCCGAGCTGGACCGCATGGTCGATAGCACTATGAGCGGCGCGGGGGAGGTGGACGTGCCCAAGGTGGATGTGGACCTCACCTATGAGGACGCGCTGGGTACAAGCTTCAAGGTGCTGGCCGCAAGCGACTTCTATCGCAAGAATGAGGAGACCGGCGGCTGGACCGACATGTCCGATGACGAGGCCTTCGTGGCTCAGCAAGTGGCAAGCGGCCTTGATCTTAGAATCGTCGGCGTGGTGCAGCCCAACCCCACCGCAAAGTCCGCTGCGCTCTCGCAGGGTATCGCCTACACGCACGGCCTCACCGAGGAGCTCATGGCGCGCGCGGCCAACTCGCAGATCGTCCAGCAGCAGCTCGGCAATCCGGACGTCGACGTGTTCACCGGCAAGTCGTTCGCGACCCTGCAAGAGGAGGCTAAGGGCGGCGTGGACCTCTCAAGCCTGTTTAGCGTGGACGAGTCCGGGTTGCGCGCGGCGTTTTCCGTCGATGCGTCCAAGCTGGGTGCGGGCCTTGACCTTTCCGGTTTCGATTTTTCCGGCATCGATATGGGCAACGTCGACATAGACCTATCCGGCGTCGCGGAATCGCTCGATATCGAGGGCATCGTCGCGGGCGCGCCGGCGCCGGATATCTCCGGCATTCTGGGTGATCTGGCCGAGGACCCCGTGCTCGACCGCGACCAGATGGAGCAGACCGCAACGCTTGCCAACCAGTTTGTGCAGGGCTTTGTCACGCGCTGGCTGCCTGCCCACGGCGAGGGGCTCGATCCGTCTGCGGATGATTTTGCGGCAAGGCTCCTTGTCCAATTCGCGGCATATGCAAGCAGCGCCGAAGCCGATGGCGGCAAGGTGCTCTTGGACCAGATTGTCCAGATCGCAGGCCAGCCCGTGGCGGACCGCCTGGAGAAGATCGCGCGCGACTACGTTGAGAATCAGCTCGCCCCCTATATGCGGGGCTCCTTTGAGAAGATGCTGGGGCAGGTGTCCAGTGAGATCTCAAATGCCGTCTCATCCCAGCTGCAGGCGGGTCTAACCGGCGCTATGGCGCAGATGGCCTCCAACATGGGCACCCAGCTGTCGCAGCGCTTGGCTGCCAATATGGCGGGAGCATTCAACGTTGATGCCTCGGCGTTCGCCAACGCGATCCACTTCAACATGGATGCCGAGGACTTGACGTCTCTTATGACCAGCTACGCCAACGCCGGCAAGCTGACCTACGACAACAACCTGGCAACGCTTGGCTATGCGGACCAGGCCAACCCGCAGTCCGTGAGCATCTATCCGGTGGATTTCGAGGCGAAAGAGGCGGTGCTCTCCGCCATCGATGGCTACAACCAGGACGTCCGCGCGGCGGGGGAGGAAGACAAGGCGATTGTCTACACCGACTACATGGGCGTGATCATGGGCAGCGTGACGGACATCGTGAACATGATCTCGCTGGTGCTCATCGCGTTCGTTAGCATCTCGCTGGTGGTGAGCTCGATCATGATCGGCATCATCACCTACATCAGCGTGCTGGAGCGCAAAAAGGAGATCGGCATCCTGCGCGCCATGGGTGCGTCCAAGCGCAACATCGCCAGCGTGTTCAACGCGGAGACCTTTATCGAGGGCTTAATCGCCGGCGTGCTGGCGATCGCCGTGGTGGTGCTGGTGTCCTTCCCGGTCAACGCGTGGGCGCTGGCCGAGCACCAGGTTGAAAACGTCATGCAGCTGCCCGTCTCATCGGCGCTGGGGCTCATCCTCATCAGCGTTGTCCTTACCGTTGTGGCGGGCCTCATCCCCAGCCGCTCCGCAGCCCGCCGCGATCCCGTTGAAGCCCTGCGCAGCGAGTAAGCCGGCAGCCGGAGTGCAACTGGAGTGCGGATGGGACCGAGCGCTCTAAAAGGCGCGCGATCGCTTTTGACGGCCGTGTGCGGGCTTTGTGCCCGTGCGCGGCCGTTGCCATGCGTCGCCTCATTAACCGGCGGTTAGGTTTTGCGCTCCAAACATGATGACACCTCAATTGCGTTCGACCCTGCAAGCTGCTGAAATAGACGGTGAGCAGCTGCGAGGTAACCATCATATGCTGAAGGGACGGACACAATGCCTATAGCCAACATCATTCGCGAGCGACGTCGTGAGCTGGGCCTGACGCAGGAGCAGGTGGCCCAGCGCTTGGGTGTTTCCGCGCCGGCGGTCAACAAGTGGGAGCGCGGTGCGAGCTATCCGGACATCACCATCATTCCGCCGCTTGCCCGCGTGCTGCAAACGGATGCAAACACGTTGCTTTCCTTTGAGGCGGATTTGGACGAGGAAGCAAACCTTTCCATTCAGCGCGAGGTGGACCGGCTGGTGCGCGAGGAGGGCTACGCGGCGGGCTTTGCCTACGCGCAAGAGCGGCTACGTCTGTACCCGGCTAGCGACGAGCTCGCCATTGTGCTCACGCAATACCTTGACGGCGCGCTCACGCTTTTTCAGGTTGATGAGCCGGACCTATATCGTCCCACGCTGGACAAAGCCTACGAGCGGCTGTCCCAAAGTGCTCTGCCCGAAGCCCGCGAGCAGGCGTGCGGTATGCTGATTGCGCGCGCTATGCAAGAGGGGCGCTATGAGGACGCTCAGCGCTTGCTCGACACCATTCATCAGCCGCAGATCGACAGGGAGGAGCGCCAGGCGATTCTCCTAATGCGCCAGGGTCGCGATGAGGAGGCAGCGCGTCGCTGGGAGGCGCGCCTTATCAGGATTTCCGCCGATCTCATGGGCGCCATCAACAGCATTATCGAGATTGCCTTGCGCGCGGGCCGTGTGGACGATGCGCGTGCGTGCGCCCGCCGTGCGCAGGCGGTGTTCGAAGCGCTCGACCAGCCCGGGTGGATGAGGCTTGCGCCCAGCTTGACTGTTGCGGTGGCAAGACAGGATACGGACGAGACGCTTGATTTGCTCGAGCAGATGATGGCGTCCCTGCATGGGGACGACGCCGACGTTCTCAAGAGCCCCCTGTACCGTTATAGCGACTTTAACGATCTGGTGCAGCTGACCTCCCAAATGGGCGCGGTGATGCTGACCGGTGTACAAGATGACGAGGAGTATGCGTTTTTACGCGAGGCTCCCGGCTATGGCGCCTTTCTTAAGAAGTGGGACGCTCGGTAGGCTGGCTCGCCCTGCAAAAGCGGGATGCGTTCCCGTCATTTTCACCACGCTTGCCGAGAGATGTGGTTTGCGCGCAACGCGGTGGGTAGCACGTAGATAGCACCGTAATTTCGGCGCCAGGACGCGGCAGAAAGGAGCCATCATGCCCGGGTATGAGATCTTGATTATGCTGGCGGTCGTTGTGCTTCTGGTGATCGCGGCGCTCTTCGCGGTGCCGCGCGTCATGCGCACGTGGACCGCGGCGACGTCGCCTACGGACGAGCGCATCGAATACGCGACCCACATGGGAAAGGCGGTGGACCAGGGGCCTGCTCCCGGCGACACGGCCGAGCGCGAGCGCATGGGTCATCGCGAGATCGAGGGCGCGCCCATTCGCCAGCTCTAAGCCAAATGATGAATCTGCTTGAGAAGACGGGTCCGTGTTGGGCCCGTCTTCTTGCTTAGGGTTCCGTTGTTGTTAGAGGCGCTGCATGCGATAGCCAACACCTATATGGGTCTGAATCATGGTGGGGTGGGAGGGGTCTGATTCGACTTTTTTGCGCAAGGTTCGCATGAAGACACGCAGGCTCGCGATGTCGCTATCCCAGCTCGTGCCCCAAATCTCGCGAGTAATATAGGTGTGCGTGAGCACCTTGTCGACGTTTTTCGCTAGGAGAACGAGCAGCTTGTATTCGGTTGGGGTGAGCGAGAGCTCGTGTCCTTCGATCGTCGCGTATCCCGCGGCGTAGTCGATGTGCAGGGGGCCGTTATCGAAGGCGCTCGTTTCGGCTGGCTCGCTCGCCGCCATAGAGGAGCGCCTTAGGCTGGCGCGTACACGCGCGAGCAGCTCTTCTACTGAAAAGGGCTTGGTAAGGTAATCGTCGGCGCCCGCGTCGAGTGCGGTGATTTTGTCGGAGTCTTCGGCGCGAGCCGAGATGACGGTTATGGGCACCGCGGACCAGCTTCGAATCTTGGTGATGACTTCGACTCCGTCGATGTCTGGTAGGCCCAGGTCAAGCATAATGAGGTCGGGGCCATGCGATGCCGCTTCCATGATGGCTGCCTGGCCGTTGCAGGCCTTTTCAACGCTGTATCCATGCAGGACAAGGGCGGTTGATACGAGGTTTTGAACAGCGGGGTCATCTTCAACCAGCAGAATGCGTGGCTTTGTGGCGTCATTCATGGATTTCTATCTCCTCGGCGGGCAGGGTGAAGCGGAAGACGGCTCCACGGGGATGGTTGTCGCGCACCTCGATGATACCGCCGTGTGCCTCTACAATAGAGCGGCACAGCGACAGGCCGAGGCCGAAGCTGCGGTGCGAATCCACGGGTTGGGCTTTACTTGAGATGAAGAATCGGTCGAAGACGCGGGGTTTATCGCAGTCTGCTACGCCTGGGCCGTTGTCGGCAACTTCTACCACGATGAACTTGTCCTCGCGATGAGCGCCGATGGTGATAATCGAGTTCTTGGGTGTGTACTTGAAGGCATTCATAATGAGATTTGTGAGCACCTGCATGATGAGGTGGACGTCGATGCGCACCAGCAGGATATCCTCATCGTTGCGCGCAACGGTGATGGTGTGGCCGCGCGATGCGCGTGCGACATGGCTGAGGGCTCCCGCGATAACCTCGTCGACGAGTTCGGTTGTGAGGTTGAGGCGTATACTGCCGTCCTCGACTCGGGTGATGGCGAGCAAGTTTTCAACGGTATCGATCAGCCAAAGGGAGTCATCGTAGATAGCATCGGCGAGGTTTCGTCGCTGTTCGGGGGTGAGCTTCTCATCGCTTTCCCGAAGGACCGCCGCGGATCCGGAGATCGCCGTGAGGGGCGTTCTCAGGTCATGGCCTATAGAGCGAAGGAGGTTGGCGCGCAGTTGCTCGTTTCTGGCTAGGACGGCGGCCTCTTCACGTTCCTTTGCTGCCCTGTCGCTCTCGAGCGCCAAGGCGCATTCGCCGACGATGGATAAAACAATTGAATGCTCAAAGTCTTCCAGCTCTCGCCCGTTCAGGGCGATGCCCATGACTCCGAACACCTCGTCACCGGTGCGTACCGCAAGGTAAAGACAAGAGGCTTCGGGTAGGGTGCGCGTGCTCGCCCCTGCGTGCTTGTTATTGGCGTAAGTCCACGTTGCGACAGCCCGCTCGTAGTCTGTGAGCAGCGATGCGGAGTGGTCCTCGGAGCCCGCGGGCTCGTAGATGGCTTTCCCGAGAAGGCCGCGATCGGCGGTGTAGAAGACCACATCGAGCTTTAATAGTTTGATGAGCTGGTTCATGGCTACGCGGGCGCGCGCCTCTGCGCCATGGGCCTGCTGCAGGAGCTGGTTTGTTTCGAGGAGCACTCGCGTCCTGAATGCGTTTTCAGCTGAGGTCCGGGCGTTATCGGTGATACGTGCCGTGAGCTCGCCGGCAACCATGGCGGTTGCGAACATGATGGCGAACGTGACAAGGTAGCTTCGATCGTAGCTGTTGAGTGAGAACAGGGGCGTAACGAAGCAGAAGTTGTAGAGAACGACGGAAAGGACGCTGGACATGATTGTGCATAAGCGTCCGGTTGTGGTGACGGCGGTGAGCAGCGCGGTGAGGATATAAAGAGAAATGATGCTGGAGTCGGCGAATCCCAGGTGGCGGAAGGAGACTCCAATCGCCGTGGCAACGAGGGAGAGACCTAGCGTTCGCAGGATATCGCGACCGCTAGGCAGCTGCAGCGCGGTTTGATGCCTGCGCTCCATCGGCCGGGAGGACGGTGTCTCTTGGTCTGGGATGATGTAGATGTCGAGGTTTGGAGCAAATGCTATGAGTTGCTCGACGAGCGATTTGCGACCAAAGAGGGCCTGGCGGACGCCGCCGTGTTCCCCCGTACGTCCCATAACGATCTTCGAGATGCCTGAAAGGCGCGCAAACTCGGAGATTTGAAACGCGATATCGTTTCCGTAGACGGTCTCCATATGCGCGCCGAGCTGCTTGGCAAGGGCGATGTTCGTAGCGAGTCTGCTGCGCTCTTCCTCACCCATTGCTTGAGTGCGCGGGCTCTCCACAAACAGGGCGACGAGCTCGCTCCGAAATGCTTTTGACATGCGTGCCGCGGCACGGACAATGCGAGGATTGGTCGGAGCTGGAGAGATGCAGACCAAGATGCGCTCGCTGGTGTAATAGTCGCGGTTTCCCAACACACGCGCGGCGTCCGTGAGGCGGCCGGTGCGGTCGGCGCAACGGCGCAGCGCGATCTCGCGAAGCGCGGTGAGGTTTTCAATGGTGAAAAAGTTTCGTTGTGCACGATCTGCCTGGTCGGGATGGTAGACGAGTCCGGCGCGAAGGCGTTCGAGCAAGTCTTCAGGTTCGATATCGACGAGTTCGACCTGGTCGGCGTCGTCGAAGACGCGGTCGGGGATTCGCTCGCTCACGACGATTCCGGTGATGGACGCGACTATGTCGTTCAAGCTCTCGATATGTTGGACGTTTACCGTCGTGTAGACATCTATGCCTGCACGCAGGAGCTCTTCTACATCCTGATAACGTTTTTCATGGCGGTTCCCAGGCGCGTTTGTATGGGCTAGCTCATCGACGAGGATGAGCTGGGGGGCGCGCATGATGGCCGCATCGAGGTCGAATTCGGCAAGTGTGATGCCATTGTGTTCGACGAGTTCGTGTGGCACGCATTCGATTCCTCTTGCAAGACGGGCGGTCGCCGGGCGCTCATGCGGTTCGATGTACCCGGCGACGACGTCGACGCCGCGTTGCTTGGCGGCGTGGGCAGCTTGCAGCATCGCGTAGGTTTTGCCCACACCCGCGGCATAGCCGAAGAAGATTTTGAGATGCCCCCGACCATTCCGAACCTCGTCGGGCGATGCGTCTTGTTCGATTGCCTTGAGAAGAAGGTCTGGATTGGCGCGGGTGTCTGATGCGTCACGCGGCATGGTGTTGCCTTTCTAGATCGTGCTGTATGCGCGCACTTGCGGCGACGGCGCCGTTTGGTGCCCACGTGGTCGAGTATAGACACACTGCGAATTCAATGGGGCTTTCTACCTGCATCTTTACGCCATCTTAAGGTCGTCCGAACCAAACCTAATGCCGCTTTAATCTCCGGAAGCGTTTACTGTCGTCAAGCGCTTGCGGGGTCGGGCGCTTGAGAAAGCTATCGTGAGTGAAAGGGGCGGTGAATGAACGTTCTCATTCCCATTATCGGAGTCACCTGCATCGGGCTCCTTATCTATTACATCTATATTCTCATGAGGAGTGATTCTTAAACCATGAGCGCCGTACTTCAGTACGTCCTGTACTTTGCCGTGCTCGTCGTCTTGGCCATTCCGCTCGGTCGGTTCATGGCTCGCGTTATGGACGGCGAGCGCACGTTTCTGTCACCCGTGCTCGCTCTGGTGGAGCGCGGCATCTATCGTCTTTTGCGCATCGATGCGAAGGAGCAGATGGGCTGGAAGCGCTATCTGGCGAGCGTCCTTGCCTTCTCGGGCATCGGGCTCGTGGCGCTCATCGCGCTTCAAATGCTTCAGGCCGTCTTGCCAGGCAACCCGCAGCGTCTGCCCGGTGTATCCTGGGATCTGTCGTTTAACACGGCGGCCTCCTTCATCACCAATACCAACTGGCAGTCCTATTCCGGCGAGACCACCCTGTCCTACCTCGTGCAGTTCATGGGCCTCACCGTGCAGAACTTCGTTTCCGCCGGCACCGGTATCGCGGTCATGTTCGCTCTGATCCGCGGCTTCCGTCAGGTCAAGGAGCAGGGTCTGGGCTCCTTTTGGGTCGACCTCACCCGCACCGTCCTGTATGTGCTTATCCCGCTGAACCTCGTGTTCGGCATCTGCCTGGCTGCCGGTGGCGTCATTTCCAACTTCCAACCGGCTCAGAGGGCTGAGCTCGTAGAGCCCGTCGCCGTCCAGCCTAATGCAGGCGGCGGCTGGAGCGTCATCGACGGTGCTCAGATCGAGGGCGACGCGGTCAAGGTCGATGGCAAGGTCGTTGAGGACGCACGCGTGGTCACCGAGCAGTTTCTGCCCCAGGGTCCCGCGGCTCCTCAGGTTGCCATCAAGCAGTCCGGCACCAACGGCGGCGGCTTCTTTGGCGTGAACTCTGCCCATCCGTATGAGAACCCCAGCGCCTTCACCAACATCATCGAGATGACCGGTTTGCTGCTGATTCCGGCCGCCTGCTGCTTCACCTTCGGCATCGGCGTCAAGAACACCAAGCAGGGCAAGGCCATCTTTGCCGCCATGTTCATCCTGCTGGTGATCTTCACCAGCGTCATCGCCGTCAACGAGCATGCGGGCACCCCGCAGCTGGCCGACGGGGGCGCGGTCAACATCGAGATGACCGACGGCCAGGCCGGCGGCAATATGGAGGGCAAGGAGAGCCGCTTCGGCATCGCCTCCTCCTCCACGTGGTCTGCCTTCACGACGGCCGCCTCGAACGGCTCGGTCAACTCCATGCACGATTCCTACACCCCGCTGGGCGGATTCGTCCAGATGCTCCAGATCGCGCTGGGCGAGGTCGTCTTCGGCGGCGTGGGCTGCGGCCTGTACGGCATGATTGGCTTCGCCATCCTCACGGTGTTCATCGCCGGTCTCATGGTCGGACGCACGCCTGAGTTCCTGGGCAAGAAGATCGAGCCGGGCGAGATGCGCTGGGCCGTGGTCCTGTGCCTGGCAACGCCGTTCGCCATTCTGGTGTGCTCCGCTGTCGCCTGCATGGTGCCCGGTCTTGCCGACCTGCTCAACAATGGCGGCGCGCACGGCTTCTCCGAGGTGCTGTATGCCTTCACCTCATGCGGCGGCAACAACGGCTCCGCGTTCGCCGGTATGAACTGCAACATTCCCTGGATTAACGTCCTGCTGGGAGTCGAGATGCTATTTGTCCGCTTTTTGCCGATCGCCGGCGTGCTTGCCATCGCCGGCTCGCTGGCCAAGAAGGGTAAGGTCGCCGAGAGCGCCGGTACCCTGTCCACCACCAACGGCATGTTCGTATTCCTGCTCGTGCTCATCGTTTTGCTGATTGGCGCGCTGAGCTTCTTCCCGGTCCTGGCGCTTGGCCCCGTTGCCGAGTTCTTCCAGATGATTGCGTAAAGGAGGACGCAGATTAATGGCTATGCAAAAAGACATGATGGGCCGCGCGGTTCGCGACTCGTTTGCCAAACTGGATCCCCGCGTCCAGATTCAAAACCCGGTCATGTTCCTGGTGTGGCTTTCCGCCGCCATGACCTCCGTCCTGGCCGTCGCTTCCATCTTTGGCGTGCAGGATGCGGGCGTCCCCACGTATTACGTGGTCGCCATCGCGGCCATCCTGTGGCTCACCGACCTGTTCTCCAACTTCGCCGAGGCGCTCGCCGAGGGCCGCGGTAAGGCACAGGCCGATTCCCTGCGAGCTGCTAAGAAGGATGTCGAGGCCCATCGCATCGAGTCCGTTGAGGACAGGGAGCACTTCACCGTAGTGCCCGGCACCGAGCTCGCACGCGGCGATCTTGTGATCGTTCGCGCTGGCGAGCAGATTCCGGGAGATGGCGACGTCATCGAGGGCGCCGCCTCAGTGGATGAATCCGCCATCACCGGCGAGTCTGCCCCCGTGGTGCGCGAGGCGGGCGGCGATCGCTCTGCCGTAACCGGTGGCACTACGGTGCTGTCGGATTGGATTGTCGTCAAGATCTCCAGCGAGCCCGGCAAGAGCTTCTTGGACAAGATGATCGCTATGGTCGAGGGCGCCGCCCGCAAGAAGACCCCCAACGAGATCGCGCTCGAGATCTTCCTGGTCGCCCTGTCTATCGTCTTTATCCTCGTGACACTGGCGCTGTATTGCTACTCCAGCTTCTCCGCGGGGCTCAACGATATGGCGAACCCCACGGCCGTGACCACACTCGTGGCGCTTCTCGTCTGCCTGGCGCCCACCACCATCGGCGCCCTGCTGTCCGCCATCGGCATCGCCGGCATGAGCCGTCTGAACGAGGCCAACGTGCTGGCCATGTCCGGCCGCGCCATCGAGGCCGCCGGCGACGTCGACATCCTCATGCTCGACAAGACCGGCACCATCACCCTGGGTAACCGCCAGGCCGCCGAGTTCATCCCGGTCGACGACGTCGATCCCGCGGAGCTGGCCGACGCTGCGCAGCTCTCCTCGCTTGCCGACGAGACCCCCGAGGGCCGGTCCATCGTCGTGCTCGCCAAGGAGCAGTTCGGTCTGCGCGGCCGCACGCTCGAGGATAAGGGTATGGAGTTCATCCCGTTCACTGCGGCAACACGTATGTCCGGCGTGAACTACGAGGGCAATGAGATCCGAAAGGGTGCGGCAGACTCGGTGCGGGCGTATGTCGAGGCGGCGGGCGGCGTGTTTTCCAATGAGTGCGACGACGCCGTCGAGCGCATCGCCAAGGCTGGGGGCACCCCGCTGGTAGTTACCAAGAATTGCCGCGTCCTCGGCGTCGTCTACCTTAAGGACATCATCAAGTCCGGCGTGAAGGAGAAGTTCGCCGACCTGCGCCGCATGGGCATCAAGACCATCATGGTGACGGGGGACAACCCGCTTACGGCAGCTGCCATAGCGGCCGAGGCGGGCGTGGACGACTTCCTTGCCGAGGCCACTCCCGAGGGCAAGCTCGAGAAGATCCGCGAGTTCCAGCGTGAGGGCCACCTGGTCGCCATGACCGGCGACGGCACCAACGACGCGCCCGCTCTGGCTCAGGCCGACGTCGCTGTTGCCATGAACACGGGCACCCAGGCCGCTAAGGAGGCCGGCAACATGGTCGACCTCGACTCCAGCCCCACCAAGCTCATCGAGGTCGTGCGTATTGGCAAGCAGTTGCTCATGACACGTGGTTCGCTCACGACCTTCTCGGTGGCTAACGACGTGGCGAAGTACTTCGCTATCATTCCTGCTTTGTTCTCGCCGATCTACCCGGGTCTTAGCGCGCTCAACATCCTCGGTCTGGCAAGCCCGCTGTCCGCGGTTCTTTCGGCCATCATCTATAACGCGCTCGTTATCGTCGCGCTGATCCCGGCCGCCCTCAAGGGTGTCAAGTACCGCGAGGTCCCGTCCGGCCAGCTGTTGACCCATAACCTACTGGTGTGGGGTCTGGGCGGCATCGTGGCGCCGTTCGTGTTCATCAAGATCATCGACATGCTGCTGAGCCTGTTCGGCATCGGCATGATGTAGGAAGGGGTTTGTATGTTCAAAGGCGTTGCATCGCGTGCGCTCGGCGTGTTCGCGCTGTTTACCGTCGTGTGCGGCCTGGGCTACACGCTCGTCGTAACGGGTATCGCCCAGGTTGCGTTCCCGTATCAGGCGAATGGTTCGCTTATCAAAGTCGACGGCAGGGTTGTGGGTTCGGAGCTCATCGGCCAGAACTTCGAGGATGAGGACCACATGTGGGGCCGCATTCAGAACGTGTCGGTGATCGAGGACGCGAACGGCGAGCTCATGGCGTATGGCGCTCCGTCCAACCTCTCCCCGGCGAGCGAGGAGTACCGGCAGCTTGTGGACGAGCGCGTCGAGAAGATTCGCGCCGCCAATCCCGACGCCGGCATGGATGCCGTGCCCGTCGACTTAGTGACCTGCTCCGGCTCAGGCCTCGACCCCGAAATCTCCCCGGATGCTGCCGAGTACCAGGTTCCGCGCCTGGCGAAGGCCACCGGCAAGAGCGAGGACGAGGTGCGCGATATCATCGCAAAATGCTCCAAGGATCGTTTCCTGGGCGTTTTCGGTGAGCCTACCGTTAACGTCCTAAAGGTTAATCTCATGCTCGATGGCGTGCTGTAATTGGTTTTTCATGGATGATTCTTTAAGGAGCTCGGTTTGGATCGATTCCAGCCGGGCTCCTTACATTTTCGTTAGTCCTCTGTAAGGTGAATCGATGGCTGCGGCGGGCGGTATTTCTGACAATGGTTGCCAGGTAAACAACGATGCAAGCGTATCGATAGGTAAAGGATGGCCGCCATGGGTCTGTATCTCAAGCTCGCGTTTGGCAACGTGCGGAGAAGCGCGCGCGACTACTCGGTCTATTTCGTCACGCTTGGCTTTGCCGCGTGCCTGCTCTATTCCTTTGTAGCGTCTTCTGACTACCTCAACCGGCTCGACCTCTCGCCCGACCAGATGAGCGTGGTGGCGAGCTCCGGCGATATCCTGCAGGCGTTTTCAATCTTCACCGTGTTGGTGTTCTTGTTCTTGGTGCGCTATGCCAACCGCTTTTTGCTGCGTCGCCGCAGCCGCGAGTTCGCATTGTACAAACTGGTGGGCATGGACCGCGGTGCCGTGTCCTGCGTTCTGGTGATGGAGACCGCTTGCGTGGGCGTGCTCGCGCTGGCGCTGGGCGTGCTGCTGGGCGTGGCCCTGTCACCCGCCTTTGGGGCTATCACCGCGTTTGTGTTCGATGTGCCGTGGCGCCCCATGGTGGTGTTCTCGTCCCAATCCGCCGTATGGACAAGCGGGTGCTTTGCTGCGGTGTTTGCGCTCAACGCATTTGACGGCGCGCGCAACATAGGTAGGCGTCCCTTGATCGAGCTGATCGCTGCCGAGCGCGCGCCGGAAGTCGCTTCTACGGGAGGGCGCTTGGCTCGCGGCGTGCAGGTTGCGGTGGCGGCGGTGCTGCTCGCCGTGGTGTGGGGCGCGTGCGTGTTTCAGCCCGTCTATTTCATCGCCTTCATCATCCCCATGGGGTTTGCGGCATGCTTCGCAACCGCATTGGTGGCGCGCATCGTTGTAACGGGCTGGTCCGCCCGCGCCCGCCGCCGCACGGAGCGGTACTGGTGGGGCCTGCGCGCGTTCACCGTGCGGCAGGTGGAGGCCCGCGTGGCAAGCTCGTCCATGGCGCTTGCCTGCGTGTGCGTGCTCATCGCGGTCTCCGTGTGCATGATGGTGGCGGGCTTTGCCTTCAGCGTGGGGATGCGCACCCCGGAGCTTATCTCCCAAGGTCTTGCGACTTCCATGGCGCCCATTGGATTCATCGGTATCTTTTACGGATCCGTCTTTTTGCTGAGCGCCGTGGCGGTGCTCTCGCTGCAGCAGCTTTCCGGTGCGGCGGATGCCCGTCATGCGTACGCCTCGCTTGCAAAGCTTGGATGCGAGCGCGCGGACATGGCCCTGTCCGTGCGCAAGCAGGTGCTGCTCTACTTTGCCGCCCCGTTTGCGGGGGCGATGGTGCACGACGTGTTCGGTCTGTTTTTGGTGGCATTTCTTGCGTTCGCGCTGGGTACAAGCGGCTTTTTCGCCATCACGGGCGGCGTGTTGCTGTTCACGGCTGCATTGCTTGCGGTCTATGGCGTGCTGACGTCGCTCGCGGTGGAGCGCCTATGCCTCGCGGACGCGTAGGCGCGCGGCGACAAGTCCGGCAGAGGTTATTGCCGCCGCGAATAGGACGATGATACCCAGGCTGCTCGCTACGGTTGCGAGCACATCAAAAGTGATAGCCTGCGCTCCCAGCGCCTCCGTGATGGCGTTGTACATCCAGTAGGTGGGGGTAAAGCGCGCCATCGCCTGCACGCCGGGGCCCATGAGCGACAACGGAACCCACGCTCCTCCCAAGAACGACATGACCATGCCGCCTAAATTTGCGATGGCGTTGAGCGCGTCTTCTTGAAAGCCGCATTGCGCAAGGGTGTAGGCAAGCGAAAGCGGAACCAGGGCGAATATCGCAAGCGAGATCAAAGCGAGTGCGAGTTGCGGTAAAGCCTGCGAGACCAGGGATGCGGCCCCTGAGGCTGCAATGCCAACTACGGTGACCCACGCGCACACCGCTAGGGCGAGCACGCCGCAGCCGGCGATGCCGCCCAGTCCCAGGCGCCAGGTGCTCATGGGGGACGAGAGCTGGCGGCGGCGGACGTCGGGTGCGTTGAGCGTCGCCAGCACCACTCCTGCGACCACAATGATGGATGAGGTTATGGTATAGGAGCTAAAGGTGAGGTAGAACGCAAGTCGCGACGCCGCGGCGTTGCCGGGGGTTGTTTCGAGTACCTGTACGGACGGCTCGACGCTGCTGCTTTGCGTAACTGCGTCGACAATGCCGTCCGCATCAAGCGCGGGCTCCAACGCGGCCTGTGCGGCGGCTAGGGACGCCCAACGGCTCGCACGCTGGGATGCCAGCGCCGCGGCTTGCATGTTTGACCCGGCGGCCATGTTGAGCTGCGGCAGGTCCCGGCCTGCATGCGCCGCGTCAATAAGCTGGTCGCCAAATCCCTCGGGGATTATAAGGACTATATCCGCTTGGTCTTTTGCTAAAACGTCTTGCAGCGCGGTGGGTTCATCGTCCGCATCTACAAGCTCATCCGTTGTTTCAAGGGCGGCGCGAAGCGCACGTGAAATGGCCGAGTCGTCGCGGTCGGCCAGCGCGATGGTGGCCTGAGAAGACGCGGACGAGGGTGCGGGGGCTTGCGCGGTGCCTACCTCTCCCATAAGCAGGACGCCCATTGCGGATAGAAAGCCGATGTAGATGGCGAGGTAGAGTGGGTGGCGTAGCGCGATGATGATTGCTCGCTTACAGATGTTCATGGGTGTACCTCCTCATGAAGGCGACGGAGATCGCAAGGAAGACGGCGGCCATCGCCGTGCCGGCGGCTATGCGCAGGGCGAACGGCGCGAGCGCATCGTAGTAGTAGACGCTGTAGAACAAATCGCGTACAAGGCAAACCGGATTGATCCAGGTAACGGCGGGGAAAGCTTTGGCCACCGAGTCGGCTAGCTCCATGGTGGGCTGACCGTAGAGGCCCGCAAACAGCGAGAGCAGGCACGTGACGGCCGTGAGAAGCCCGCGGCGGGAGTCTGATCCCATGCGACCGGGGATCGAGCCCACCAGTGCGCCCAGGCCGCAAGAAAGCAGGCTGGCGACGGCGATTCCTATAAGGCAGAGCGGTTCGCGCCCAGCGAAGTCGATGTGCGCGGTAAGGCAGATATAGCCAAAGGCGATTGCGAGAAAAGCGGTCGACACAACCCAGCAGCCGGCGATGGTGGGGATGAGTAAGCGCATTCGGCTGGTGCCCGACACGGCGCGCCGCGCGCCCTCTGCAGAAGCGGTGGGCTGCAGGCGCCACACGCTTTGCTCTGCGAGCTGGGCGGCGAAGATGGAGGCCATGCCGAGCAGGGCATAGTAGAAGCGCACCATGGCGTCCGGTTGGGCGCGCGTGAGCGACACCTGGGCGACGTCGACGGTTTGGGAGAGCGCGGCTTCTATTGCGGATGCGTTCGCCAGGGCGGCGGGGTTGTTTTGGACTACGTTTGCAACCAGGCTTTGGTTTTGCAGGTAGCTGGTAAGGATGGACTCCAGGATGGCGCGGTTGACGTTATAGGATGAGTCGCTGCTTGTGCCCGTCGGGGCGAGGACAAGCAGGGGCTCTCCATTTGATTGAACCGAGAAGGCGCCGTCTGCCTGGCCGTCTTTTACGAAGGATCGGGCATCTTTGGTTGAGTTGACGGGGACGGCGCGCAGCAGGGGCTCGTCCTGCGTCGCGAGCGCGTCGATAACTTGGGAGAAGGGCGAGGTGCGCCATGCGTCATCGTCCACAACCGCTACATCGATGGCCTCGACGGACTCTTGGGCGCGCAGCGGCTCGAACATGAAGTTGAACACGGTGGCGAGGACGATGGGGAAGACGAGCGTCCACACCACGGCGCTGGGCGTGTGCAGCAGCGTGCGAACGGTTGTTGTAAAGGTGGTCCACATGGGCGTTTCTCCTTAATCGCGCAGCTCGCGACCGGTGATCTCGAGGAAGACGTCGTTGAGGGTGGGCGGTGCGCATGTGATGCGCCCCATGCGGACGTTGCCTGCGCGCAGCGCCGCCAGAACGTCGGTGAGGTTGTGCTCGCTGGCTTCGCATGAGACGGCGAGCAGGTTGTCGGTGAGCGCGACGTCGATGACGTGGGGGAGCGCCCGCAGGCGGTCGAGCTCTCGTTTGTCGATGGACGATGCGGCAGCTTCTCGCGTTCCCGATGCCGTCTGGAGTTCCACCACGATGCGTTCGCCAGTTTTAATGGAGCGCTTGAGTTCATCGCACGTGCCCTGAGCCAACGCGCGCCCATGGTCCATGATCATGACGCGGTCGCAGATCTGCTCGACCTCCTCCATATAGTGGCTGGTATACACAACCGTCGCGCCTTCTGAGCGCAGTCGTTGGATGCCGGTGAGGATGGAGTTGCGGCTTTGGGGGTCGACGGCGACGGTGGGTTCATCGAAGAAGATGAGCTCTGGTTTATGGGCGATGCCGCAGGCGATGTTGAGACGTCGTAAAAGACCGCCAGAGAGCTTTCCAGGGCGAAACGCCGCGAATTCTTCCAGGCCAACAAACTCGATCGCCTCGTCCACCAACGTGCGGCGGCGCGTGCGGTCGCTTACGTAGAGCGAGCAGAAGTAATCGATGTTCTCGTGGACGGTAAGCTCGTTGATGACGGCGACCTGCTGCGGCACGACGCCGATACGGCGTTTGAGGTCGTAGCGCGCAGGGTCCATGGGTTCGCCGAACAGCCGGATGGTGCCGCGGTCATACGTGAGCAGCGCGAGCATGCAGTTGATGCTGGTGGTTTTGCCCGACCCGTTGGGGCCCAGCAAGCCAAAGATCTCGCCTTGGGTTACGTGTAGATTGAAGTGGTCGAGGGCAAGTAGGTCGTCATAGCGCTTGACAAGATTCTCTACGGCGATGATATCCATGGGTCCTCCGTATGGTCTCGCTGTCGATTGGTTCGCTGGCCATTATGCTGCCTGAGGAGCGGGAATGTGGATAGTGACAATTGTCACGACCGCGTTTTGCTACCATACGAACCCATGGAGAGGATAGTTGACATAACGGTTGTGTATGCGTGCTGCGTGCTGTCGATGCTGCTTGCGCTGTGCTGTCCCGCTGCGACGCCGGCGGTTCTTGCGCTGTACGGCGGGTTGACGGGGTTGGCGTCCGTTGCCTGTTTTCTGGTATCTGTCATTTGCGTTTTGGGATGCGAGTGGTCCGGCTGTGCCTCGCGCGCTGTCCTGCCCGCTGCGTATTGCGTGATCGCTGTGGCTGTGCCCGCCGGCGTCTTCTTTGTGCCCGCTGCGCTCTATGAGCTCATGCGGTCTGTGCATGAACCTTTGCCGTGGAAGGTTGCCCCTGCCGCTGCTCTTTTCCCCGCCGTCGCATTGGCGGCGCGTGGCGGGGTGGCGCCCGCATTGCTGCTGGTTGTTGCGGTAGCGGCTCTTGCGGCGCTTCTATCCATGCGAACCTGCGCGCTTACGGCCCAGCGCGACCTGACACGACGTACGCGCGACGATCTTGTTGAGCGCGAGCTTTGCGTGCGTGACGCTTTGGCGGCGGTGCGGGCGGCGCCCGGTGGCCCTGGCGTGACGGACGAGGGGGCCGCTGCAGGTGCTGGCGCCATTGCGGGCGCGTCTGCTGCCGCCGCCGCGGAGCCCGACGCCCGTCCGCGCGAGTTTGAATGCTTGACGGAGCGCGAATACGAGATTGTTCGCCTGGTGGCCGAAGGGCTCGACAACCACGAGATCGCAGCGGAAGCGTTTATCAGCGAAGGTACGGTGCGAAACCGGATTAGCTCGGTGCTTTCCAAGACCGGCTACAAGAATAGGACGCAGCTCGCGGTCGCTTGGTGGCGCTCGCGTTCGTTGTAGCGAGTCCTTTGCTCCGTTGAATAAGCGCGCCTTTCGCCCGCCCGCCGCTATAGCTCCTTTTTAAAGAACACGTCCATCGTGGTGTGGGGGCTTCCCGGCAGCGGTCTATCGTCTTCGGCGTAGTCCAGCGCACGGTACAGGGCGATGGCTGCCATAAGGTCATGATGGGTTTCCAGGTAGAGCGTGCTAAAACCGGCGCGGCGCGCAAAGTCTTCGACCGCGAGGGTGAGCGCGGTCGCGATGCCGCGTCGCTGCGCTTCGGGCGCCACGTAGAGCTTCTGCAGCTCCGCCGTGCCCGTCGCGCCAGCGACCGGTGACGCGCCCGCGCCGCCCACCACGGTTCCATCCAACTCGGCGATAAAGTAGGCGCGATGCGGCGAGGCCGAGTAGTACCTGCTTAGGTGGTCGAGTTCGGGATCGAAATACGCCGTGCCCGGTCGGTCGAGACCGTGTGCCACGAGGCTGCGCCGGATGATGCGTGCGATCGCCGCGTCGTCGCGCACCTCGATCGCGCGGATAACCAGGCGCTCGTTTTGCTTATCGCGCTCGTCTTGCAATCGTTGCTCCCCCATATCCGCCTACTCAATCCCTGCGGGCCAGCGGTTGGCGGACAGGTCCACGCGGCCGTCTGCAAGAAAGCTCACGCCTTCTTCTTCCAGCAGTTCGCGCTGCGCTTCCGGGCCGCCAAAGGCGAAGCCGGGGGCGAGGCGACCGTCCGCGAAGACGATGCGATGACAGGGGATGATGCCCGGGCGGGGGTTTACATGCAGAGCATAGCCCACGTAGCGTGCGCGGCGGGGCTCGCCAACCAGCTTGGCTATCTGCCCATATGTGGCGACCATGCCTTCCGGTACCTGCTCGACCATCTGGTAGACTCGCTCGAAGAATCCCTCTTTTGCCGTCGGTTCCATATATCTCCCTGCGATGAAGATGGTTTTGCGGCTAAGTGTATCGCATCGCGGCGGCCGGGCGGTGGGGAGACCCCGCCCGTCGGCGTTCTCTACGCTTGGTAGACCGGGGGCGGTTGCCAAGCGGCATGTTGCCATGTAGTATCGTTCGATACTCACGACTGCTGTAGTCTTTCATATTTTGGGAAAGGGGAGCGTCGCCATGCTTGCTTCCATGAGGATTTGGCTCTAGCCACGGTCGCGTGAGCGACCGGTCGCATTGCATTTCAACCGATCGCATCAAAAGGAAAAATCAATATGCATAAGAATGATCGCGCTTCTTGGAAGCGTTCCCTGGCCCTTGTCTGGTTGGGGGAGGCGTTTTCAGTTCTTACCAGCTCCGTGTTGCAGATGGGGCTTATCTGGCACGTCACGCTGACTACAGGCTCCGCTGGCGCCCTGTCGTTGGTGAGCCTCGCGGGCTTTCTGCCCATGGCGGTGCTCGGGGTGTTTGCCGGAACCATCGTCGACCGATCGTCGATCAAGCGGTTGATGATAGGCGCCGACCTCTTCATTGCGGGTGTGAGCTGCACGCTTGCGTTTGGATCGGCGGCGGGCGGTCTTCCCGTGTGGGCCGTCGCCGCGGTGGTGTTCGTCCGCGCCCTTGGCACCACGCTGCACACGCCGGCGTTCAACGCGTTGACGCCCATGCTCGCTCCGCCGGAGATGCTGGGGCGTCTTGCCGGCATCCAGCAGTTCATGCAATCCGGCAGCTATATCTTGGGAAACGCCATCGCGGCGGTTCTCTATCCCATGTTCGGTCTTACCGCCATGGTCGCGCTCGACGTCGCCGGCGCGGTGATCGCGAGCGTCGCCGTGGCTATATCGGGCGTGGAGACGCCGCGCGTCCACCGAGAGCAGGTGGATCAAGCGGGAGCCGGGGCGCTGCGCGGGTTCATGCGGGATACCGTCCAGGGCTATCGGGAGCTCAGGCGCCACGCCGGCTTGTTCGCCATGCTGTGGATAGGCTTTGCGTTCTCCGTGCTGTTCAGTCCCATTTCCGCCTTGTTCCCGCTTATGACGTTCGAGCATTTCGGCGGCACCACTATGCAGTCAGCCGCTACCGAGATCGTCTTCTCGCTGGGCATGATCGCCGCCAGCGCGTGGATAGGCGCCACGGGAGGTTTCAAGCATCAGGGCGTTTCTTGCGTGCTGGCGATCGCCCTGTTTGGCGTCACGACGCTCGCCTCGGGCTTGCTGCCGGCGTCGGCCTTCGCCCTGTTCCTGGCGTTTACGTTCGCTATGGGGGTATCGTCCCCGTTGTATAGCAGCCCGCAGATGGCGCTTATGCAGCGCAAGGTCGATCCGGATTGCTTGGGACGAGTTTTTGGCCTGTACGGCGCGGTATGTAGCTGGGCCATGCCCGTGGGCCTCATCTTCTCAACTTTGTTCGCCGACTCGATCGGCGTGACGCGCTGTTTTGTTTTGGTGGGTGTGGCCATGATCGTCCTGGCGGCGCTTTCCTGGTCCATCAAGAGCGTCCGAACCATCGATCAGCATTAAGTTATGGCTGCTCCGTAAACGCAGAAAAGACCCCGCCACGTTGTATGTGACGGGGTCTTTTCCGAGGTACACCATTGGAATTGCCCAGAGGGGAGGGAGGCAATCCTTCTGACAGGGCCCCTAATTTCATCGCCTGCGGGGTGGTTCCTGTCGCTGAGTTAACTATAGTAAACAGTTAGCTATAGGTAACTGGAAAAGACGCCCCTCACATTCTCTCCATAAGTTAACTAAGGCTTACAAGTCGCTCAATCACTCCAAGTGCCGCTGTAACAGGTCGGCTCCACCGCGACGGGTCGGTAAGGCTAGAGTGCGGACGAGGGCTCCAGGTATTTCTCGACCAGCTCCTCGAAGGCACCGTCGTCGCCGGTGGATTCGAGTACGGCGTCGCAGTAGGGGCGGACATCGTCCGTGACGTTGGCCACGCCCACGCCCAGTCCCGCGGCCTTGATCATAGCGAGGTCGTTGGCGGAGTCTCCCACGCCGATCATCTGCTCCATGGGGATACCCAGCATCTCGGCGAGCTTCTTTAGGCCGTAACCCTTGTCGATGCCGGCGGGCATGAACTCGAGGTAGCGTTTGGACGAGAACGTGATCTCGACGCCCAAGCGCCGCGCCATGGGTTCAAGCTCGTGTCCAAGCTGCTGCAGGCCCTCAAAGTCAGGATCCATAAAGATGAGCTTGACTATGTTGCGGCCGTCCAGGAAGGAGAGGTCCGTATGGTCGGCGCTGGAGAAATGCGTGACGCCGGAGATCTTCTCAAGATAGGTGCGCTCCGCCTCCGGCGCGTCGCACACGAAAACATGACCGTCTGCCACGTTGACGTGCATGCACTTACCCAGCTCGCGTCCAAGGGCGTAGAGCTCCTCGGCGCACGCGCGGCCGATGCCGCAGCTGGTAAGGGGCTTGGGGTCGCCCACGCGGTTGATGAAGCCGCCGTTGTACGAGATAACGTAGCTGCCTTCGAGCAGCGCTGGGTCAAGGTGGGCGAAGTTATCCATGATGGAGGAGTACCACCTGCCGCTGGACGGAACAAAGAGCACGCCCAGCTCCTTCATGCGCTGCATCGCGCGGATATTTGCCTCGGGAATCTGGTGGTCGTGGTCCAAGAAGGTCTCGTCCATATCAGTTGCTACCAGCTTGTACATGCTTCCCCCTTTACCCGCGCGCCCCGCGCGTCCAAAACACAAGCTGCCACGTGTGGCCGTACGTTCTCAATCTAGCAGAAACCCGTCCGCCTACCGGGTGCGAGGCGGACGGGCTTGTAAAGTTAGGAACAATATGGCGGGCGCTGGCTAGCGAGGGTGCTAGTACACCATGCCCATGGCCTGCTGCACCTCTGCGAGCGTGGCCTCGGCGATCTGGTTGGCGCGGCGGTTGCCCTCATGCAGCACGTCCTTGACGTAGCCCATGTCGCGGGCGAGTTCCTCGCGGCGAGCGCGGATGGGGGCGAAGTACTCGTTCACGCTCTCGGTGACGTACTTCTTGAGCTGGCCGGAGCCGCCCATGCCGATTTCCTCCGCGATTTCGGTCTCCGTGCGGCCGGTGCAGATGGCGGCGGTGGAGAGCAGGCCGGATACGCCGGGACGCGCCTCGGGATCGAAGGTGATCATGCGCTCGCCGTCGGTCTGGCTCTTCTTGATGCGCTTGGCGGTTTCCTCCGCGGTCATGGAGATGTTGATGGCGTTGCCGTAGGACTTGCTCATCTTGCGGCCGTCGAGGCCGGGCAGCAGCGGCGTGTCGGACAGCAGCGCGTCGACCTCGGGGAACACCTTGCCGTAGCGGTTGTTGAACTTGCGGGCGATGGTGCGGGTGAGCTCGATATGCGGCAGCTGGTCGCGGCCGACGGGGACTACGTTGCCCTTGCAGAACAGGATGTCGCATGCCTGGTGCACGGGATAGGTGAGCAGAAGGCCGGTGAGCTCGTGACCGGACGCTTCCATCTCCGCCTTGACGGTGGGGTTGCGCTGCAGCAGCGCTTCGGAGACCAGCGAGAGGAACGGCAGCATGAGCTGGTTGCACGCGGGCACGGCGGAGTGCGTGTAGATCATGGTCTTATCGGGGTCCAGGCCGCATGCCAGGTAGTCGAGAACCATGTTGTAGACGTTGTCCTGGATGTTGTCGGTGGAGTCGCGGTCGGTGATGACCTGGTAGTCGGCGATGAGCACGTTGGTGTGCACGCCCATGTCCTGCAGCTCCACACGGCTCTTGAGCGTGCCGAAATAGTGGCCCAGGTGCAGGCGACCGGTGGGGCGGTCGCCGGTGAGCATGGTGTACTTCTCGGGGTGCAGCGGCAGGTCGGCGCGGATCTGGTTGCTGCGCTCCAGGCTGACTTCGTAGCTGAGCTCGTTGGGCATGGCGGTCTCCTTTTTTGTCTTGTTGCGGCCATGGGGCCTGCATGGGCATTCGATCGGGCGGGCGCGAACCCGGTTTCTCGGCGCTTTGCGTCGGGTTGTCGGATGCGGCGCCGCAGGGATTAGCGCTTGGTCTTGCTGTGCGGGGTTGGGGCGGCGCCGGGTTTGCGCGGCTTGAGCTTGGCGATGCGCTCCTGGTGTTGGCGGCGCTCCGCCCTGACCTCGTCCGCAAACGCCTCGTCGTCCGGCGTGACGATCTCATCCTTCTTGGTCTTGGGGTTGTAATGATGACGCAAGACGGGCTCGAAGAGATGGAGCCTAAACGCGAAGGCGGCGGAGAGGGCGAGGAGTACCAGGAAGATGACGAAGCGCCAGAAGACCTCTACTTGGTTGATGGCGGCCGCGCCCAGGTTGAGCAGGATGCACCACAGGTAGATGAGAAGCACCGCTTGCCGTTGGTCGTATCCTCCCTGGATGAGGCGGTGGTGGATATGGCCCTTGTCCGCCTGTCCGATGCTCACGTGCGCGCGCATGCGGCGGATGATGGCGGAGAAGGTGTCGATGATGGGCACGCCCGCCACGATGAGCGGGATGATGAGCGAGGTGAGCGCCGCGGTGCGCGATACGTTGAGCAGCGAGATGGAGCCCAGAGCGAAGCCAAGCAGCAAAGATCCGGAATCGCCAAGGAAGATCTTGGCGGGGTGGAAATTGTAGCGAAGGAAGGCGATGCACGAGCCGATAAGCGCGGCGGAGATGGCGGCGGCGTCGCCGCGTCCCGCTAGGATGGCGAAGGAGAACATGGAACAGCCCGCGATGGCGGAGATGCCGGTGGCGAGACCGTCCAGGCCGTCGATGAGGTTGATGATATTGGTATAGGCAACCAGATAGATGATGGTGATTGGGTAGGCGAAAAAGCCCAGGGAGATTTCCCCGCCCGCTTCGAACGGGTTGACGATGGCATGGATGAGCAGGCCACTGGAGGCGGCGAGCATGGCGGCGATAACCTGGCCTGCGAGCTTTGCTTTGGGCGAGAGCTGAAGTACATCGTCCAGCGCGCCCGTGGCGACGATGGTCAGAAAAGAAAGGCCCAGCATGGGGTAGTTGATATCCATGCTGGGATGGGGGACCAGCGCGGAAGGCCAGCCCCAGTTGAGGGTGCCGAAGATCTGCAGCGCGCACGCGACGATAAGGCCGGCGAACACGGCGAGTCCGCCCATGCGCGGGGTGGGCACGGTGTTGACGCGGCGCTTGGACGGGTAGTCCACGGCGTCGAGCTTGATGGCAATCTTCTTGACGACGGGCGTCAGCACATAGGTGGTGGCGAAAGCCGCGAGCGCCAAACAGATGTAGGGAAGCAGAGACTCCACGTGAATACCGCTTATCGTAGATATGTACAGAATCTCACCTATGATAGCCGAGATGCGACGACTAAAGGGGGCGGGCGGCTCGACAACACCGTCATAGCAAAAGTGCGAGCTGGGCGGTGGTTGAGTGTGCGCCGTCATGCCCGTGGACGCATTGATGATGGGCGGGATGGGTGCCCGAGGGCCCGCGATGCCCGCGATGTCCAAGTTTTCAACTTTTCTCATTGACAGACGCCGAGAGTTGTTTAGAATAATCACTTGTCTTGGGGACGTAGCTCAGTTGGGAGAGCGCTGCCGTCGCATGGCAGAGGCCGAGGGTTCGACTCCCTTCGTCTCCACCCATTGACTTGGCAAAGAGGATCTCGAAAGAGGTCCTCTTTTTCTTTTCGCGCCCGTTGGCGTCTTGGTGATTTTGCCGCCTATGATTGTTATGCATGCTCGATATAACGCGAACTGCGGAAAAGCCATTATCGTATGCATGCAAAATCAGGGTTGAAAAACCGTCCCCCTTTGGGATGGCAGCTGAGTACCACGAGGTGGGTAAGGGCTCGGCGTTTGGACGGCCCGCCTCGCTCAAGCTGCCTCGTCTTGAGCTTTTCGGCTTGCCGCGATGCTTCTTGAGGTATCGCGATCGGGTGTGTTCGGCGTCACTATCTATAAAATAGTAAGGTAAGTGTCTTCCGTCGCTCTTGCAAGCAATCCGCGGAAAGCTTCAAATGGGGATCTTTGGCCCTTGCAAGCCTCAAATAGCAAGGCACCGTAGCCAAAAGAGCAATGTATAAGCACGTCGATCCCCACCTGAAGCGGTTCAACTGCCATCGGAATCGGCGACGCCTTACAAGAGTTCCTCGACGCGCCCTTTGTACCCGCGTTATGCCAGGTAGCGACCGGTCATGCTTTCCGGACGGGCAGCGATGCTCGCCGGCGTGCCGCTCGCGACGATGCGTCCACCTTCCTCACCGTCGCCGGGACCCATATCCACAACGTAGTCGGCGTGGCGGATGACGTCCAGGTCATGCTCGATGACAATCACCGTCGCGCCCCGGGTCACCAGTCGGTCGAATACGCCTAGCAGCACCTGCACGTCCAAGGGGTGCAGGCCTATGGTGGGCTCGTCGAACACAAAGACGCTGCCCTGCTGGTCTCGCTTCATCTCGCTGGCGAGTTTTAGGCGCTGGGCCTCGCCGCCGGACAGCGACGGCGTCGCCTCGCCCAGCGTGAGATACCCCAGCCCCAGATCATGGAGCATCCTCAGCTTGTCGTGCGTGCGCTTAAGGTCGCCGGTTACTTCCAGCGCCTCGTCTACGCTCATCGCCATGAGGTCCGGGATCGACAGCTCGGTTTGCTGGCCGCCGCAGGCGCGCTTGATGGATTCGGCTCGCGATGCGTAGCGGGTTCCGCGGCACTCCGGGCACGTGGCCTCGACGTCGGGTAAGAACTGGACGTCGAGTGAGATCGAGCCCGTACCATCGCATGTGGGGCAGCGCAGCGAACCGGTGTTGTACGAGAAATCGCCCGCCTTAAGGCCGGCATCGCGCGCGGTGTCGCATTTGGCAAACGCGCGGCGCAGCTCGTCGTGAACGCCCGTGTAGGTCGCAACGGTTGAGCGGGCGTTGATGCCGATGGGCGAGGCGTCGATAAGGTTGACCTTGGTCACGTTCTCGGCATCGACCCATGCGACGTGCGCTGGCATGGCGGTGCCGGGCGCTACGGAGGTTTCGGTGGACGAGGTGCCCTTGCCGCGGCGCCCCGCATCATCGCGACCGCGTTGCGCGCAGAGCGCCTGCAGTGCCGGCACCAGGGTCTCGAGCACCAACGTGGTTTTGCCGGAACCGGATACGCCGGTAACCGCGACAAGCCTGCCGCAGGGGATGTCGATCTCGAGGGGCTTGACTGTATGGAGGCCGCGCGAGCCCAAGCGGATGCGACCCAAGTCGAACATCTCGTCTTGGTCTACGCGCGGGCCGTCCGCGCTGGATCCAAGCGCCGTCGCAGCGCCGCCGCCGGCTCCTGCTCGCCCGGTCGCGGCGCTTTCTCGTTCTAGCTCGCCGGCAAGAAACGGCGAGATAACGGACTGCTGGTTTGCGACCACCTGCTCAACGCCGCCTTGGGCGATGACGTAGCCGCCGCCCGAGCCCGCCACGGGGCCCATCTCTACCAGATGGTCTGCATGCGTCAGCAGCTGCACGTCATGGTCGACCATCACCACGGAGTTTCCGTCCGCGATCAGGTCGCGCATCACGCCAAGCAAGCCGTCTATGTTTGAGGGATGCAAGCCAATCGATGGTTCGTCGAGCACGTAGAGCACGCCCGTGGTGCGGTTTCTCACCGCGCGCGCAAGCTGGACGCGCTGGCGCTCGCCTGTAGACAGGGTGGAGCCCGCTCGGTCCAGCGAGAGGTATCCCAGTCCCAGGTCAAGCAGCCGGCGCGCGCCGGCAAGGACGGCGTCGCAGATGCTCTCCGCCATGGGGCGCATGTCCTCTGGCAGGGCGGCGGGTACGCCGCGGACCCAGTCGCATAGCTCCCTTAAGGTCATCTGGCACGCTTGCGCAAGGTCTATGCCCCGCACGCGGGGCGAGCGCGCGGCGGGCGATAGGCGGGTGCCGCCGCAGTCTGGGCACGGCCCTTGGGTAAGGAAGCGCGCCACGCGCTTCAGCCCCTTCTCGTCCTTAACCTTGGCTAGGGCGTTTTCAACCGTGTAGACGGCGTTGTAATAGGTGAAGTCAAGCTCGGCGAAGTCGTTGCCCTTCTTGGCTTTGTAGAGAATGTGGCGCTTCTCCGCCGGCCCGTCAAAAACGATATCGCGTTCGCGTTGGGTGAGTTCGCAAAACGGCACGTCGGTGCGCACGCCCATCTCGCGGGCGACCTGCTTCATGAGGTCCCACATAAGCGAACCCCAAGGCAGCACCGCGCCCTGGTCTATGCTCAGCGACTCGTCGGGCACCAGGGCGGCGCGGTTCACGGTGCGCACCTCGCCCGTGCCCTGGCAGGTGGGGCAGGCGCCGCCGGAGTTGAATGAGAGGTCCTCTGCCGCGGGACCAAAAAAGCTGTGGCCGCATGCAGGGCAGGTCAAGGGTTGCTCGGCTGCGACGGCAAGGCTGGGTTCGCAGCGCGCGCCGCAGGCGGGGCACACGTGCGATCCCACGCGCGAGAACAACAGGCGCAGGCCGTTCAAAAGCTCGGACATGGTGCCAAAGGTGCTGCGCGGGCCTGGAATGGCCGGGCGCTGGTGCAGGGCGAGCGCCGCGGGAACGTAGAGTACCTGGTCCACATCCGCGCGTCCCGTCTGCGTAAGGCGCCGCCTGGTGTAGGCGGAAAGCGCCTCAAGGTAGCGTCGCGACCCTTCTGCGTACAAAACGCCCAGAGCAAGTGAGCTTTTGCCCGATCCCGAGACGCCGGCGATGGCCACCAACCGTCCCAAAGGGATGTCGATATCTACGTTTTTAAGGTTGTGGACGCGCGCCCCGCGCACTTCGATATGGTCGGGTGCAAACGCGTGGCTGCCCGCATTCATCATGGTCAAAGCTCCCGTCACGGGCTGGACTCATGGTCTAGAGACAAGAAGACCGCCCCCCGCATTGCTAAAATGAACCCACCTCTCAGAAGGTGGGCGCCCTCATCGTACTCTCCAGCTTCCTTAACAACGAAGGATATCTGTAACAGCAACGACTGTGTGGGCTCCCTAGAAAAACGCGACGGTTCACCCAGTTGCTCCGCGGGGGGCGGAATACCTATATCTTAGGTCCGCGTACTTTCATTACTAGTCTTGACTTGTAGAAATCGGTATCGGATTATTGAAGCACACGCCTATTTTTACTCTGACAAGAATCTATCAAGAGAATATTCTCGTTCTTAACACCGCAGGTAAAAGCGTTGTTTATGATGCGCCGTCAGGTTTTATTCGTCGCCGGCAGCGCGATCTCCCCTTATCTTCCTCGAGGGCGCGGCCATGGGCCGCAAGATCCGTGGGGCTGCCCCGCCGCCCGCCGCCCAATACGCGCCGTTCAGGATGAACCGCGCATGAAGAAACGGTTTAGAGGCGGTTTCACGTGGACGAGGATATCCGCGAGACATCTTCGGTCGCAATTCTTCGCCATCACTTATGTGAACGTTGTTCAATCTTAATGAACTCTGTTCATATTCCGCAAACCAATCGATATAGTTGGCTATACGGGCTTCGGTGCCCGCGGGCGCCGGAGACGTTTTGCCATTTACGCGTTAGGTTAGGAGAGCCATGAAAAAGTACGCAAACGCCGCGATCGTCTATTCGTTCCTCGCTTTGGCGGGGGGCGTGTTCTATCGCGAGTTCACCAAGTTCAGCGGGTTCGAGGGCGCAACCTCGCTGGGGTTCGTCCATCCGCATTACCTCATGCTGGGCGTCTTCTTCTTTTTGGCGTTGATCGTCTTCGATAAGCTCTTCAACGTTTCGCAGCGTTTGGGCAAGCTCCTTGTCGGCTACCAGGTCGGCCTCAACCTCAGCGTAATCATGATGTTGGTTCGCGGTGTGCTGCAGGTTCTGGGTACCCCGCTTTCTTCCGGCGCCAACGCCGCCATCTCCGGTATCGCGGGTATAGGTCACATCATTTTAGGCGTCAGCCTGGTTATGATCCTGTTCAAGATCAAATCCGCCGTCATGCAGGAGGGCAGGTAATCGGTCTCTTGTGCATCGCCCCTCGCGATTCGCTCGACTCGCAGCTGGAGTACAATTTCATAGCAAGCCGTAGCCGGCGCGCCCGCATCCTGGCAGGCGCGCCGTTTTGCAACCAGCCTCTGGGACGGGCGATGCTTGCGCGAACCGCTCCCGTCGCACGTAGGAATAATAAAAACGGGGCGCGACCGTGCCCAAAAAGAGCCCGAAAAGCCCGTTGAAATGGGGATCAACAATGCATACGCTGTTAACGCCTGACGCCTTGGATGCCTGCGAGCTCTGCCCGCGATGCTGCCGGGCAGCCCGCGCGAAGGGCGCTCGCGGCGTCTGCGGCGCGGACTCTACGCTCAAGATCGCCCGCGCGGCGCTGCACATGTGGGAGGAGCCTCCCATTTCCGGTGAGGCGGGCTCGGGCACCATCTTCTTCAGCGGATGCCCGCTCAAGTGCATCTACTGCCAAAACCACCAGATCTCTACCGGGGGTTTTGGCATCGAGGTCTCTCCGGAGCGCTTGGTTGAGATCATGCTCGAGCTGCAAGACCAAGGCGCCCTCAACATCAATCTGGTGACGGCGACGCACTATGCTCATCTGCTGCCCGCTGCGATCACCGCGGCGCGCCAGCGCGGCCTCAAGATCCCGATCGTCTACAACACCAGCGGCTACGAGCGCGTGCAGGCGGTCGCAGAGCTTGCCGGATTGGTAGACGTGTGGCTTACCGATTTCAAATACGCCGACGTCGCGCTCGCGCGCAGTCTTTCCCACGTGCCGGATTACCCGGACGTCGCGGCCGCCGCGCTCGCCCAGATGGTCTCGCAAATCAACGCTGCCGGTGGCGAGCTGCTGGCGCAAGACGGCCATATGCTGCGCGGCATCATCGTCCGTCATCTGGTGTTGCCCGGTCATGCGGAGGATTCCTGTCGCGTGCTCGACCGCATCTGGGAGGTCGCCGGCGACGTTCCTATCTCCGTCATGAACCAGTACACGCCCAACCAGCGCATGCGCGACCAGGGCGGCGACCTTGCACGCGCGGTTTTGGACGAGGAGTACGAGATGGTGCTCGACCATGCAGACGACCTCGGCTTCACCACCATGTTTTGGCAGGAGGGCGGCGCCGTGGATGAGAGCTTCACCCCGCCGTTCGACACCACCGGCGTGCTCGAGTCCGCCGCTATCTCGAATGGGCGCATCGGCTAGGTGCGCGCGTTGCCGAACGCTGCCGCGAGGGCGGCCGGGGCTGTCCCGCCTGCGCCCTGTCCCACGTCGTACGGAGCCCTGCCAAACGGGTATACTTTTCAAGATTGACTTCACCCAACTCCGGCGCCCCTTGGCGTCGACGCATCAAGGAGGTCGGCTTCATGACCGATCAGAACACCCCGCTTTCGGATGAGGAGCGTGCAGAGCTCGAGGCACTCCGTGCCGAGAAGGCGCGCCGCGAGGAAGAGGAGCGCGCCCGCAAAGAGCGTGCCGAACTCGAAGCCCTTCGCGCCGAGCAGGCGGCAGCGGACGCCCCTGCGTCGCAGAAGCCCGCCGCCGCCCCCAAACCTCGCCGCGCGCCTGCGCCTCAGGAGTCCGCCATTGATCCGGAGAACCTTACCTTTGGTCAAAAGATGGTCATGACCAAGGACGAGGTTGACGAGGACGGCGTGCCGCCCATGCCCCCGGCGCAGAAGCTCATCATCGCCGTCGGCGTGGTGTTGCTTATCGTTGCGGGCTTCTGGCTCGTAAAGAACAACCTGCATTAGGCTTTTTCGCCGCCGTCGACGCACCAAATCGCCGGCGGCATTTCTCTATCCATCGCTTCAAGGGCGAATTCGACTCGGTCTTCCGCGCCTTCCGCGACGGGGGACCGCGCGCGAATCGCCGCAATAGGAGGACACTATGGCGCTCACCGACATCGCCCGTCCCACCGACGTTTCCATGCTTACCGACCTCTACGAGCTCACCATGGCCCAGGGCCTATGGGAGAACGGCAAGCTCGAGGAGCAGGGCTGCTTCACCGCGTTCTACCGCGATCGCCCCTTTGGCAACGCGTTCGCCGTCATGTGCGGTACCGCGGAGCTGCCGGAACTGGTCGAGAACCTGCGTTTCACGGACGAGGACATCGACTACCTGTCCTCCCTGTCCGCACCCGGCGGCGGCAAGATGTTCAACCCGGATTTCCTCGAGTTCCTGCGCGGGTTTCGCATGCACGTCGACATCGATGCGGTGCCCGAGGGCGAGCTGGTCTTTCCGCGAGAGCCCATGGTGCGCGTGACGGGCTCCGCCCTTGAGTGCCAGCTGCTCGAGACCGCGCTGCTCAACACCATCAACTTTCAGACGCTGGTCGCTACCAAGACCGTCCGCGTGGTCCAGGCGGCAAAGGGCCGTCCCGTCGCCGAGTTCGGCCTGCGCCGTGCCCAGGGCCCCGATGGCGGACTTGCCGTGGCGCGCGCTAGCTACGTCGCGGGCTGCGCTTCCACGTCCAACGTGCTGGCGGGCCGTCGCTACGGCATCCCGGTCTTCGGCACCCACGCCCACAGTTGGGTCATGAGCTTCGATACCGAGCTCGAGGCCTTCCGCGCGTTCGCCCGCTCCATGCCAAAGAACTGCACGCTGCTCATCGATACCTATGACGTGCGCGAGGGCGTGGAGAACGCCATCATCGTCGCCAAGGAAATGGAGGCGCGCGGCGACCGACTCGCTGCCATCCGCATCGATTCGGGCGACCTCGCCAAGCTTTCCAGCTATGTACGCTCCCGATTCGACGCGGAGGGGCTCGACTACGTCAAGATCTCCGTGTCCAACGATTTGGACGAGTACACCATCCAGTCCCTCATCGATCAGGGTGCCCCCATTGATTCCTTCGGCGTCGGCACCAAGCTCGCCACGTGCTATGACCAGCCCGCGCTCGGTGGCGTTTACAAGCTCGCTGCCCGCCGCGCGTCCGCCTCTGACGCCTGGACGCCCGTGGTCAAGCTCTCTGAGCAGCCCTATAAACGAACCATTCCTGGAATCCAGCAGGTTAGGCGCTATATGGATGCGTCCGGCTCTCCGGTGTGCGACATGATTTTGGACGAGGCGTACCTGGAGGGGGAGGGCGACCAGCGCGGTGCCACCTTGGTCGCGGTCAACGATGCCGCCCTGGTGACCGACGTGTCCGGGTTCGATTTTCGCGAGCTTCTCGCCCCGTGCGTGCGCGACGGCTGCGCGGTGGCTCCGAGAGAGGACCTCTCCGTTGCGCGCGAGCGTTGCGCCGCAGCCATCGAAGCCCTCGACCCCGCATACAAGCGCTTCCTCTACCCGCAGTCCTACGTGGTTGGCATGGAATCCGGTCTGGCACACGTCCGTGACGAACTCGTCCGCGAGCGCATGAGCGAGGCCGCCAGCTCCCTGCCATGGAAGACCACTAAGTTCTAACACCGTGTCGTCGTTTACCGATCGGTACTTGGAGGCGATGCCATGCCAGCATTAAGTATGTTTTTTGGAATCATTGTCTACATGTATAGAGAATTGGGTGGAAAACACAATCTGCCTCATATCCATGCGATTTATTCAGGTGATGAGGTGGTTGTCGATTTGGAAGGTAACGTCCTGGAAGGGGCGATTCCAAGGAATAAAATGAGGCTACTACTTGCTTGGATTGAAATACATCGTGAAGAGCTAGAGGCAAATTGGGCTTTGCTGAGTGCAGGAGAGCAATTCTTTAAAATTGATCCGTTGCGTTAGGTGGTGTCTAATGTCGATTCCAAGGTTGTTGAAAGTGACGCCTCGCGAGGACCGTTCTCTTGTCCTTGAGTATGACTCCGGCGAGCGCAAGGTTTTCGATGTTAATCCTTATATCTCCGGTTCTTGGTATGGCGAGCTTGGTGAGATTCCTTACTTCAATACTGTATCTGTTGTTTCCGGGGGAAGCGGTATCGCTTGGCCTCACGGCCAAGACATCGCACCTCATGAGTTATATGAATTGAGCGTCTCGTGCTGACGCGCGCCCGCTCGTCCGCGAGCGCATGAGCGAGGCCGCCAGCTCCCTGCCATTGAAGATCACCAAGTTCTAACACCGCGCCGGCATATGTCCGCGCGTCCTGCGCTATGATGGGCTGACGAATTATCTGCGCGCCGTCGCATCCTCGCGGCGGCGCGCCTGCATGTTGTCGAGGTGTTCCATGTCAGTCCAGCGCAAAACCATGGTCGTCAAGATCGGTTCCTCCACCCTGGTTGGGGAAGACCGCCAGATTCGTCGCGATTTCATCGCGGACCTTGCCCGCCAGGCGGCAGAGCTTCGCAATCTGGGATGGAACCTCGTCGTTGTGAGCTCCGGCGCCATCGCGTGCGGCGCGCCCAAGCTCGGCTTCGCTAAAAAACCCGCCGACATGCCGAGCCTGCAGGCGTGCGCCTCTGTTGGCCAGTGCATCCTTTCGGCTGTGTACGACGAGGAATTCCGCGCCGCAAGCCTGCTCACCTCCCTTGTGTTGCTCACCCGGCACGATACCGCCCGCAGGTCTTCCTATCTTCATGCTCGCGATGCCCTCACGCGCCTGGTGGAGCTTGGTGTCGTTCCCGTAGTGAACGAGAACGACACCACCACCGTCGATGAGATCAAGTTTGGCGATAACGATACGCTTGCCGCCTTGGTGAGCTGCCTGGTGTCTGCTGATCTCTGCGTCACCCTGTCTGACATCGACGGCCTGTATACCGCCAACCCATCGCTTGATCCCACCGCGCAGTTCATCCCGTGCGTCACCAAAATCGACGCTGCTATCATCGGATCGGCAGGAGACTCCACTACATCGGTGGGTACCGGCGGCATGATCACCAAGATCCGTGCGAGCCGAATCCTCATGACGGCGGGCATCGCAAGCGTCATCTGCAGCGGTGCCGAGGAGAACGCGCTTGTGCGTCTAGCCTCGGGCGAGTCCGTCGGCACGCTCTTCGTTCCCCCCGCGGACCGCTTGGAGATCGCTCCCCGTAAGCTTTGGATTGCCCTGGGCGACTCCGCGCACGGGTCGGTGACGGTGGACGATGGCGCGGCCGCGGCAGTGGTGCAGCGTGGCAGCTCGCTTTTGCCGGTGGGCATCACCGCCGTCGAAGGTTCGTTCTCTACGGGTGACGTTCTCGATATCCGAGATCGCGACGGCTTCGTAATCGCTCGCGGTCGCGCGGAGGCGGGTTCGGACGAGCTCGAGCTGGCGCGCGGCCGTCGTCAAGACGAAATCGCTGGCAACCATCTTCTGGCCGCGCTCTCCGGCAAGCCCGCCATCCATCGCGACCAGATGATCGTTTTCGCTTAACGCAGGTTGGTCTCTATCAAAAGTAAGTTGCAGTTAGCGTGCTAGGTGACCCATCTGGCGCGCTTCTTCATAAAGGTGCTGAAAAACGCTGGTGCCCGCGCGTAGCCCGTCGTGCTCGAACTCATTGGTAACCCAAGGGTGGGCGTTGCCAACGCGTGAAAGTGTGTCAAGCTGTAGGCCTGAGTCCACGTACATGTCATCGAAGTAGACCGCAGCGTGAACAGGGGTCTCGTTGGCGGCAAGACGTGCAGGGTCGTAGACCGCATCGAATTCCGTATCCCGCATCAGCTCATCCATCGCAGCAGCGAACGGCTTGAGCTCCGGGCACTCTTCAAACATCCAGGGGAACGCTGCTTCCCCCGTGAATAGAAGCGGGCGGGCGAGCGTGTCGAATTCATGTCGATGGGCCTTCTCGGCCGCTGCCGCCCAATTGATGGGCGCGCACGTTCCGCTGGCGTAGATGAATTCCTGCAGCGTCCAGTACAGGGGGTTGGCGCAGGTGTTGGTACGCTCGAGCACGCTCATCAAGAATCCCTCTGAAAGTTCAGGCGCACCCGCGCCCAGGGAGCTTCCATCAAGGTCTTCAAATGCGTGGTCAAAAAGCCAGTGCATGCGTTCAAAGCTCGGCTTCATGCCAAAATCGCTGCCCAAGAGCTGCAGTCGCTCAACGGTGAGGGGACTGCCGTCGGGCAGCGTTGCGGTGCTGCCCTCAAGGGCATCTGCGACGGCGGCGACGCGTTCGATGTCTCCTGGGTAGCGGCGATAGTACGCTTCGGTTTTGGCCTGCATGCGCGGGAAGGTGTGGGCGTAAACCTCGGCGGCGGTGCCGGGAACGTGAGGGACGCCTCCGCATACAAAGCTCTGTTGAATCGCGCCGGGGAACAGCGACAAGTAGCTTAGGGTTATAAAGCCGCCGTAGCTTTGCCCCAGCGTGGTCCAAGGTCTTCCACCAAATTGCGTGAGGCGTAGATACTCGAAGTCGCGGACGATGGAGCTGGCGAGCATGCGCTTCAAGAGGTCTGCTTGGACGCGAGATACGCTTGCGCCGGCTTCTGCGGCGGCTCGCCCAATGCGAGCGATCCCTCGTCCGCTTATACGCGAGCTGCGACCGCATCCGCGCTGGTCCGGAAGGATTACGCGGTAGTGCTTAACGGCCTCTCCAAGCCAGGCGGGATCGGTATCGCTACCGGGGCGCGGGCTCTCCCCGCCGGGGCCTCCTTGGAAGAAGACGAGAAGCGGTAGGTCATCGTCCAAATGCTCGGGAGAGCAAACGATGCGGTAGAACAGCTTGATGCTCTCGGGCGCGCCTGGAATAGGGGAGGGCATGGCGCCGCGGCGCATGGTGCTGCCCAGCGCGAGCAGCGCGGGTTCCAGGCCGCGCCAGTCAAGGGGGACGTCGATGGAATGGTCTTCGATATAGAGGCCGGGAACGTAGTAGCTTGCGAGTTTCATGGTGTCTCCCTGGTGTCTGCGATTCGGGCAGCGGTGTTTGTTGCGACCAGTATACCCCTTTTTCAAAAAGAATAGAACACACGTTCTATATTTATGTTAGAATCAATGGCAATCGATGGCGAGGGGGAGTTATCGCCAGGCTGCTTTCGAGTACTATGGAGTGGTGTTAAATCTGCGAGAGGAGCCACCTATGGCCGATAATATCGCTGCCTATGTAGAAAACCTGGCACAGGCCGCAAAAGCCGCGTCGCGTCCGCTGGGATTCGCGTCCGATGAGCAGCGCGTAGCCGCCGTTCGAGGCATGGCGACCGCTCTGCGCCGCAACGCCGACGCCATCATCGCCGCCAATGCTCTCGATATGGACGCCGCCCGCGCCGCTGGCACCAGCGAGGGCCTGCTCGACCGCCTGCTGCTTACTCCGGAGCGTATCGAGGGGATGGCGCAGGGGTTGGAGTCTCTAGCGACCCTGCCCGATCCGGTGGGCCGCGTTCTTGAGGAGCGCACCATCGACTGCGGGCTCAACCTGCAGAAGGTGAGCGTGCCGCTGGGCCTTGTCGCCATGGTGTACGAGGCGCGACCCAACGTGACCTCTGACGCTGCGGGCATCTGCATCCGTACGGGTAACGCCTGCATCCTTCGCGGCGGCTCCATCGCCCAGAACTCCTGCGTGGCCATCGCCCACGTGTTGGCGGATGCCGTACAAGACGCCGGGCTGCCCCGCGACGCCGTCAGCATTATCGAGACCACCGATCGCGCTGCCACGGACGTGCTTATGGGCCTGCGCGGCACGGTGGACGTTCTCATTCCGCGCGGCGGCGCAGGGCTCATTCGCCACTGCGTGGAAAACGCCTATGTTCCGGTGATCGAGACCGGTACGGGCAATTGCCATATCTACGTGCACGAGTCCGCGGACTTTGAGAAGGCGCGCGCCATCGTGATGAACGCCAAGACCCAGCGCGTGGGCGTGTGCAACGCTTGCGAGTCTCTGTTGGTGGACGAGAAGATCGCTGACGCGTTCTTGCCGCAGATGCTGGTCGAGCTGGATTCTGCCGGCGTTTTGGTGCACGGCGACGAGCGCACCCGCGACCTTGCCGACATCATGGACTTTGTGGACGCGACGGAAGAGGACTGGGGCCGCGAGTACCTGGCGCTTGAGATCAGTGTCAAGGTGGTGGCGGACGAGGACGAGGCGATCGCGCACATAGGTCGCTACGGCACCGGCCACTCGGAGGCGATCGTTGCGGAGGACGAGCAGGCGTGCGAGCGTTTCCTGCGCGAGGTCGATGCCAGCGCCGTGTACGCCAACGCGTCCACCCGCTTTACCGATGGCGGAGAGTTTGGCTTGGGCGCGGAGATTGGTATCTCCACCCAGAAGCTGCACGCGCGCGGGCCGTTTGCCGCCGAGGCTCTGACAACGTATAAGTACGTCGTCCGCGGCGAGGGGCAGGTTCGTCCGTAGCCCTTATGGCTTTCTTGCGGGCGCGCATCGGCTGACAACAAGATAGATATTTCAGGCCGGCATCTGGCTTATGGCGAGGTGCCGGCCTGTTTGCACCTTTTGGAAGGAGATGTTTGGGCTAGTGCAGCTGTTCGAGGATATAGAGAGGCTTGAGGTCGAATTCCGATGCGCCGGATTCCAGCGCCGCCTCCCATGAAGCGTTGTTGTTGAACCACATGTTTTCAAAGTTGTCCACAGGAACAATACGGTAGGCGAGGGTCACCGTGCTGCCGTCTTCAAGCGTTGCAGTAATCTCCAGGGTGCCTTTTGCAAGCTCTTGCGCCGCGGCAAGTTCGATGAGGTAGCGTTTCTTGCTCCATGCTTCTGGGGAGTCGCCGGCCTCAAGCTGGACGACCTCTCCGTTTTCTCCTGCGGCAGTCGCCGTTACGCAAAGGCTGAGCTGGTCAAGGTCCGGCGGTGTGGTGCCATCTTCGCCCACGGTGATCTCTGTCAGCATGGAAGTGCCGTAAGATTCGCCGGGCAGAACATTGGCCTTGTTGCGCGATCCCTTGAGCTGCACGTTCTTGTTCGTTGACCGATAGCGAATCGACACGATGCCGTCGCCCATGCAGGACGGATCGATGACGTACTCCTTTAGAAACGAGCCGTCGCTGTTTTCCGTATATCCGCCCCCTTCATGAAAGATGTCCTCGGTAGCAAAGATGGCGTTGTCGCGACCATCGACCGGCGTACCTTTGGCGTATGCGGTGAGCACAATGTTTGTCTGCATGGGCGCCGCCGCGTCATCTGTATTGTGGACGAGTAGGTGGGCGAGTGCGAGGGTCCCAAAAAACACGGCGGCGATGATGCAGGCGGCTGTGGCGGCGATTCTTACCATTGGCGCCTTTGTACGATGCGGGCGCCATCGCGTTTCCGTCGCTCGTGCTAGCTCAGCGCGCTTGGCCGCAACGGCGCATTGCAGCGAACGAAGGGTTAACTCGTCCTCGCCCAGCACAGAGATCTTCTCAATGAAATCGTCCATATAGAAATTGTCCATATAATCACTCATCACGGCCTCCTAAGCGCGGGGCTCCGACGGGTTTGCAGAAGTATGCTGCGAACCGTTTGCATGTTGACGGCCTTTTTCACGGGGAGCGGCAAGGGCGTCATCTGCCCCCATGCGGGCCAGCTCCTCGCGCAGCTTCTTTCTGCCACGGTGGAGCCTGGCGCGCGCGGCTGTGGGAAGGCAGCCCATGATCTTGGCCGTCTCGTCCACCGAATAGCCTTCGACGTAGTGCAGGTGCGGTGCAGCGCGCAGTTTGTCCGGCAAACGGCCCATCGCGATCCAAACCGGGTGGTCCAGCACCGCTTCAAGCGCCGGGTCCGCAGGGTCCTGGTCCATAAGCGCGGCCATGTCCTCGCGCGTTTCAACGTGGCGGCGCCACGCCAGGCGGTGCAGGTCCGCGCAGGCGTCGTGCGTGGCGCGCAGCAGCCATGCCTTAAGGTGCTCGTCATCATGGAAACGCACCTGGCTTTTGAGCAGTTTGATGAACACGTTTTGGGCGATGTCCTGGGCGTCCGCCATGCTGCGCGTGCGGGCGAGGGCCAGCCGAATGACGGGTCCGCGGTGCCGCTCGGCCGCGTGCTCCATAAAGGCTTCCGACCGCAGCGCAGGGCCGGCGGCCTCTTTGGCGCCAATGGGTTTCGATATCTTCGTCATGCGCTTCACCTCCTCACCCTATACACGGTGTGAGCGGCAAATACGTTACAAGGTTTCTAAAAAAGAGAAAAAGAGCTGTCGACGGGCGGTATGATACGCGCTGACTACAGACATTGCGGCAGCTTGGGGGCACTATGCAGGCAAGCCCAGTGACCGGGCGGAAGCTATACGGCAGGAGGTGCCCCATGAAGAGGAAAGACAACGAGCGCGGCTTTGGACAAGGAAAGAGGACGAGGGGGCGCGGAGTCCTGGCGGCGGTGATCGGCGCGGGCCTCATTGCGTGTGGGGCCGTTGCCCTTGGCGGCGTTGTTCCCTCATTGTTTAACGTCTCCATTGTCGATGTGGTGAGCGCGGAGTCGATGGACAAGGGTTCCACTCGCGCTGTAACAAACGCGACGGCGCTAAGCCGTTCGAACGGCGCTCGCCCTGGCGAGGCGGCGCTCTATAAGATGCTTGCCTACGCCGAGCCGTGGTCTGTCGCGCAGGGCGAATGGGTGAAGCTTGACAGCGATGCACTTGCCAACCGAGACGTGCCCATTCAGGTCGAGGGTTGGAAGGGGGCCATTAATGTGAGGGTCAACGGCGTGAATCTATACGGTAGCTCGGAGGAAGCCGGGCTAACGGTAGATGACCTTACATTTGATATCAACGGCTCGGACGAGGCCCGGCAAGGGAAGTACGGAGATGCGGAATACGGCGTGGCTAGGCTTAGCATGACCGTTGAGAATGTCGACGCCTTGTTCCGTAATCCCGAGACGGGCGACTTCGAAGACGGTGTCCGTGCAAATCTGGGCGAGTGGCGCCTTAATCCGTGCGCCATCGAGGGCGGGGTTCCTCAGGATGAATTGCGCCTGGATTCAGAGTTTGGCTACGGAGGCTACTTCTACGCTGCTCGCGTCAACGCTGCAAGTGATAGTGTTGGCCTGCCCGTAATTGGGCGGGGGGAGACCGCGGACGTTAGCCTGTATTTCTGGGTTCCCATGCGCGATCTGGACGCCGTTCGAGAGGGGCGCATTGGTCTTGAGGCTCATGTTGGTATGCTTGCCAACAATGAAGGCGTAGCGGTTTTCAATAATGTGCTTACGTTTGAGCTTTCGGCAGCCAAGGTGTAAGGGCAAGTATGAGGGGGGGCGATGGAGCGGGGCGATATGAGAGGGGAGAGGATGGACGAGGTCAAAGGCGGTCTTGGGGATACACGGCTCGAACAAGTGATCAAAAGGTCAGCTTGCGCCGCCAGCGCTATTGCCGGGCACCTTTCATCTCCAACGGGGCTGACTATTTGGGCCGCCGTACTTGCGGCATGTCCCGCAGCGCCGTTGACGCCGCTCAATATGTCCGCGTATTCTAGTCGCTATTCCTTTATGGCCGCCGGGTTGCTGTGCGCCGTCGTGCTGGATGCCGTGGGGCGCTTTCCTTTGCATGGTCCTCAGCGCCTCAGCTCCCGTGCCTCCCTTGTTGCCGTGGCAGGCCTTGTTGCAACCGCACCCATCCCTCTTATCCCCGGTGCGTTTCTGGCCGCGGGCGGCCGCGTTCCCTATACGGTGTCTTCGATGTTTACCAGAGCGATGTTTTTCGTGGCAGCCTTGTCATGGGGGCTGCTCGCAATAAGGGCGTGCAGCGCGATGGGGCAGGACCCATCTGGCAAAGTGGGGCAATATACGCCGCATGGCAGGGGCGTTTCCATGCTCCGTCGCGCCGCGCTCGTTTTGCTCGGTAGCTTGATGCTCATAGGGTTTGCGCGTCCCGTCGTCCTCATCATCGCAACATCCTTGGGCGGCATTGTGGTTCCCGATCTTCCCGCTATGTGGAGAGATGCATTTCAAGGTGGTTGGCAAGTACAGTGGGCGACGGCGTACCGCGTCATGCCTGTCGAGGTTGTTGTTGCAGGCTACATCCTGCCCGCCGTGTTGAATGCCGCTTCCGTTGTTGGTATCGCGGCACTTGGATACCGTGCGGCCTCTTCGCTGTCTGCGTGGTCATATACGGGCGCCCAAGAAGATGATGCTCGCCTCCAGCCGGGTGTTCTTGTTGTTGGTTCCGTGGCGCTGGGGATGGCCGCCTGGGCTCTCATCTCCCAGGCGTGGCGTCCTTCGCCGTGGAATGCGCTGCCGTATTGCATTGCCGCGCTGCTGCTAAACGCTGCCTTGGTGATGCTTGCTGCGAATGCCGCAAAGTGCCTGCGCGCCGCAGAGGAGGAGCTTCCCGCCAGCAATCTGGCAAAAGAAAGCCCCGCCGCGCCGCGCCGTGATCTTCCCGCGGCGTTCGATGCGCTTACAGATCGCGAGCGCCGTTGCTTGGAGCTTGCTTTGGAGGGGTTGCCTTCGGCGGACATTGCGGAGCGGTTGGGAATACGTCCCTCAACCGTTCGCACGTATCTGCAGCGCGCGTATAAGAAGGGCGGTTTTGAATCGCTTGAGGGAGTAAAGGAGTCGCTGGGCGGTATAGAGGATCCGGATGCCGTGCAAATTGGGAGTATGGACAAGGAGGGGACACCCCTCTCCATGCCGTGCATATCGCAGCGTTGCCGGTTCATGCTTGTCGTTGGCCTCATCCTAACCGTTGCCGGTTTGTCCGCTCCTTTACCCTATGGGTTTCCTTGTTGGGGAGAAGCCTCGACGTGGGCCCTTGCGATTGTGTTTGGCAGCGCTCCCATGGTGGCGGCATCGGTGCTGGGCCCGGCGTTTGGGCTGGTGGTGGACGATGAAATCCGCTCGTCCGCCCGCCTTGCTTGTCGCGTTTGCCTGGGCGCGTGCGTCGCCCTTGCTGTTTTTTCGCTTGGTTTGCTGGCTTTTCGTTTGCACGGGGCGTGGTTGCATGCGAGCGAGTTTGGGTCGCCCCTTAGTTTTGCAAAGTTCATGCTGTTGAGCGGGATGATTGCATCTACTTTGGCGCTGTTTGCGTGCGCAGGGGTGCAGAACATGGCGCGCGCTTCGGCGTTGACGTGCGTGTTCGCGATGGTTGTGTGCAGCGCGAACGCGGTTCCGGGTATCGTCCTAACAATCTCTGGCGTCTGCGTTGTTCTGCTCGCTTGCCTGGAGGTTGGCTTCACAGCGCTCAAGAGCATGCGCCAGGTGGGTCTCGCGGGCGATTACGCCACGGACGAAGATCCAACGAAGGGTAGCGGTCGCCAGCGGAGCGCGCCGTATCATGCATGGTCGTCCACGCTGGCTCTTTGCGCTCCGGCCCTGTTCGCCGGCATCGTGTTCGAGCAAAACATGCGCTCCGCGTTCGCGGGCAGCGGCGCTTCCGACTACCTACTTGCGGTGGCTTGCACCTCGTTCACCGTTGTGCTGGCCGTGGCGGTGTGGCGTCGCTCGCGAGATTTCGTTGTCCCTATACTTGCGGCGCTGGCGTTCTTGTCCATCGATGCCATAAGAGCGTTTCAATTGTCGCCCTCTCCTGACATGGCGGCGCTTGGATTGATGGTGGCAATTGCTTGCGCGTTCTTAGCTTCGTGTCATTTGGGTGCGGCTCGCGTCAACCAGATGGCACTGCCCGTGCTTTTTATGGGCTTGGGAGCGCTGGCGAGTTTTCGCCTGTTCAATGTTTTGGACGATGTAAGCTCGAATCCCTTTATCGCCTACCAGACGCCGGTGGCTCAATGGAGTTTCTGGCTTCCGCAAGCGTATATCGACCCTGCGGTTTGGCCCGTGCTGGCGATCTTGGTTCTGTTTATGGCTGCGCTTGGGGCAGCGTTTATCGCGATGGTGATAGCGTTTTGGCGTTTGTGGGCAACGGCATTCGATGAGCTCGAGATGGGTGAAGTGGTGGAGTCTGCGGCGTTTGACCAGGCACGGCTAAGGAGCTACTTGATTGGCAGGGGCCTAAACGATCTTCAGGCTACTGTGGTCCTGGGCGTATTGAAGGGGTGGACGAGTGCGCGCATCGCCCGCGAATCAAACTACTCCGTAGGTGCCGTCAACGCGGCTCGAGACGTTGCGTATAAGCGGCTTCGAGTCCATAGCAAGGCGCAGTTGGCGGCGCTGGTCAAGCGCGATGTTGGGTTTTAGATGACGCCCCTGGGCTAAATGGCTCGCAGATTGGCAGGCGCAGCGCAAGAGGGCTTGCAAATAAAAGGGCCGCGCAGCCGCGATGTAAACGGTGCGTGGCCCTTTTCGGTGACCCTTTTGATGGTTCTTCTTGGTCACCCTTTGGATGGGTCGGCGTTACTCGTCCGCGTCCTTACCAAAGGTGTCGCGGTCGGGGGCGAAGCTCTGCATGGCCTCGATGGTGCGGGCAAAGACCTCGTCCAGCTCCCAGCCCAGCATCTCGGCGCCCTGGCGGATCACGTCGCGCGACACGCCGGCGGCGAAGCGCTTGTCCTTGAACTTCTTCTTGAGCGACTTGACGTTGAAGTCCATGACGCTCTTGGACGGGCGCATGATCACGGCGGCGCCGATAAGGCCGGTGAGCTCCTCGGTGGCGAAGAGGATCTTCTCCATCATCAGCTCGGGTTTGGGCAGGTCGGTGTTGTAGTCGCTGGTGTGGCTTTGGATGGCGCGGATTAGCTCGGGCGTGCCGCCGGCCTCCTCGATCAGTGGGGTGGCGTAGAGGGTGTGCATGGCGGGCTCGTCGTCATGCTCCTCCCAGTCCAGGTCGTGCAGCAGGCCCACGATGCCCCAGAATTCCTCGTTCTCCGGATCGTACTCGCGGGCGAAATAGCGCATGGTCTGCTCGACCGTCTCGGCGTGCTCGATATGGAACGGGTCGTGGTTGTGGGCGCTCAGCAGCTCGAAGGCGGCATCGCGCGTCATGCCGGCGTTTAGGGTTGACATGAATGTGCTCCTTCCAATGTAGCTTCCTTAAGAAAAAAGGCGTCCGAGACCCTGCCTTATAACGCGTTGAAAACGCGCCGTACCTACGGACTGGGGTCGGACGCCTTGAACCCTTCACCCGGTGATGAAGGAGGCAGATTCTTTGGACTATAGCACCTATGGGCGCGCAGGTCGATGCATGGGCCGGATGCGTTAGTTGAAGCTGGGGTCCATCTGCGCCAGGCGCTTCTCAACATCATCTTCCGTGCATTCGAGCGCCACGGCAAGCTCCTCCAGAGCACGGCGGTGGGCTTCTTTAAGCACTCGCGTGTAATAGCTGCTGGGCTTTTTATCCTGCGCCTGGGCATCGTGGATGCGCTGGCGCATGGTCTTCGCGACGCGAATGGTCTGCGGCGCCCCATATTTGAGCTGCTTCTTAAAGTAGGTCTCCTCAAGCGAGCTGTTGCGCTCCGTAAAGGGGTCGACTTCAATCTCGTCGTAATCGTCCAAAAGACGTTCCGCGACTTCGCGAGAGATGCAGGTGTGCAGGCGATCTTGCTGCGCAACCGGGTACATCATGCGCGTTTTGGCGTGACCGTGCTTCGCTTCCAGGATGATCATGGGGGAGGGCGCATCTTCATAGCCCATTACGGTGCAGACGCCCTGTCCCGGGTGGATAATGTGCTCGCCGATACTAAACATGCTCTTACTCCATCACTTGCGAATCTGATACGCTACTAATTTTTGCGACTTCCTAATCATAGCATGCGCATTGGAATATGGACTTGAAGTCTCCATAAAACCATCCCCGTACGCTGCGTGTTTTACATAATTGGCTAATATGTGAAAAGAAAAGCCGCTGGTAGAAGGCAAGGTATGTTTTCTGGCCCAAACGCCGGACGATATGTATGACATTGAGCGCGGTATGCTGATTCGCCGATGTTTTGTTAGCGGACACATATATAAGCTACCAGCAAATACAGCAGTATGTTAAAGTACCAAGCACATCCATGCATGTGCCCCGCGAGACCAACATTTCGGGGCGGGAATTTGAGGAGGATCATTTATGCCAGAGAAGATTGAAGAGCTGGTGCGCGCTGCGCTCGCCGCTGCCCAGGAAGCCGGCGATCTGCCCGCGTTCGACCTGGAGGATTGCGGCCTGGAGCGACCGGCTGACACTTCTCACGGCGAGTGGACCTCCACCTGCGCCCTTAAGTCGGCCAAGCTCGCCCACTGCGCCCCCAAGAAGATCGCCGACGCCATCGCGGCCAACATGCCCCAGGACGCCTCCATCGCCAAGGTAGAGGTCGCAGGCCCGGGCTTCATCAACTTCTACCTCAACGCCGCGGCCAACAACGCCGTGCTGGCAGAGGCCCGCGCCAAGGGCATGGACTTCGCTAAGTCCAACGTCGGCGGCGGCCTCAAGACCCAGGTCGAGTTCGTCTCCGCCAACCCCGTCGGCCCCATGCACGTGGGTCACGGCCGCTGGGCCGCTCTGGGCGATTCGCTCTGCCGCGTGATGAGCCACGCCGGCTACGACATCCAGCGCGAGTTCTACATCAACGACCACGGTTCCCAGATGGACGTCTTTGGCAACTCCATCTCCTACCGTTACATGCAGCTGGTCGAGATCATGGAGAAGCAGGGCCTGGACATCGACGCCGCCCGCGACTTCCTCGCCAAGGACCGCGACAACTACGTTCAGGACGAGGCCGACGAGCACCTGGACAGCCACCCCTACATGGACGCCTTCACCCAGGGTCTGGGCGGCAACGCCTACGGCGGCACCTACATCATCGACGAGGCCGCTGCCTTCTATAAGAAGGACGGCGACAAGTGGGCCCACGCCACGGATGAGGAGCGCATGCTCTATTTCCGCGAGGAGGGCTACGCCAAGATGGTGGAGAACATGCGCCAGCTGTGCCATGACGTCCGCTGCGACTTCGACAAGTGGTTCTCCGAGCGCACCGTCTACATCAAGGACACCGAGGGCCCCAACGCCGGCACCTCCGCGGTAGACCGCGCCTTCGCCAAACTCGATGAGATGGGCTATCTCTACAACAAGGACGGCGCTCTGTGGTTCCGCTCCACCGACCTGGGCGATGACAAGGACCGCGTCCTGGTCAAGGCCAACGGCGAGTACACCTACTTCGCTTCGGACGTCGCCTACCACTGGGATAAGTTCCAGCGCGTCGACCACGTCATCGACATCTGGGGCTGCGACCACCACGGCTACATCAACCGCGTCCGCTGCGTCTGCGACGCTTTGGGCTACCCCGGCAAGTTCGAGGTCCTGCTGGGCCAGTTTGTCAACCTGCTGCGCAACGGTCACCCCATCCGCATGTCCAAGCGCAAGGGCACCATGGTCACCTTCCAGGAGCTCGTGGACGAGGTCGGCGCCGACGCCACCCGCTACACGCTGATCTCCCGCTCTTCCAACCAGGCCATCGACTTCGATATCGAGGCCGTTAAGGAGAAGAGCCAGAACAACCCGGTGTACTACGTGCAGTACGCCCACGCCCGCATCTGCTCCATCCTGCGCAAGGCCGCCGGCGTCACGCCGGAGCAGGCTGCCGAGATGGGCATGGACGCCGTGGCCGCCCAGGCTATCGGCGAGAACGTGGACTACGCGCTGCTGACCGATCCCACCGAGCTTGCGCTCTCCCGTAAGATCTCCGAGCTCGAGGACCTTATCGCCAGCTGCGCCCGCGACCGCGCGCCGTTCCGCCTCACCCACTTCGCAGAGGAGCTGGCCGGCGGCTTCCACAGCTTCTACCAGGCCTGCCAGGTGCTGCCTAGCGAGGGTCGCCCGGTCGACGCCGAGCTGTCCCGCGCCCGCCTGGCCGCATGCGATGCTGTTCGCAACGTGCTGGCGCTCACCCTCTCGCTCATCGGCGTTTCCGCGCCCGAGCAGATGTAGTTCACGAGGCAGCGGCAACGTGCGCTAGCTTTCACAATCCGTGATGTTTGGAGCCCTCGCCCGCGCGGGGGCTCTTTTCATGCCTACTTGGATGCGTCGCGACGCGTCCGGCAACCTAATCCAATTAAGAATTTCAGTCTGGCCGGGGTGTAGACCATAAAAAGCTGTGCCGTTTGTCCAATGCGTTTGCAATACGTGAATGCGCTTTAAGCGACATGTGCTACACTCAGGGTCGTTACGTGCAAGCTGCATGGCGGCGGCACTATTGAACACCCCTTTCCTTATAGCGTAGAAGCGCATGTGCGACCCCATGTGGGCAACTTGTCGTATATCGCGACGCGACATAGGAGGTTTCATCATGAAGTTCTTCATCGATACCGCCAATTTGGATGAGATTGCAGAGGCGAAGAGCTGGGGCTGCCTTGCCGGCGTCACCACCAATCCCTCGCTGTACGCAAAGACGGGTGGCAAGCTCGCGGATTTTGAATCCTATATGCTCAAGATCGCCGAGCTTTGCGAAGGGCTTCCCGTCTCCGCCGAGTCTACTGCAGCCACGGCGGACGGTATGGTCGAGGAGGGTTTGCGCCTGGCCGCGCTTGCTCCCAACATTGTCATCAAGCTACCGGTTTGCGAGGCGGGCTTGGAGGCGTGCCGCAAGCTTGCGGACAAAGGCGTGCGCGTCAACATGACGCTGGTGTTCTCCGCCCCGCAGGCGCTGCTGGCCGCTAACGCCGGCGCGCGCTACATCAGCCCGTTTATCGGGCGGTTCGACGATATCTCCGAAGACGGCGTTGCCCAGCTTGCAGATGTTGTTACCTGCATTGGTAACTATGACTGGAGCGGCAAGAACGTCGACGACAAGGTAGAGATCATCGCCGCGTCCGTACGCACGCCAAACCATGTTACCCAGGCTGCCCTTATGGGCGCCGATATAGCAACGGTGCCCCTTGGGGCGCTGAAAAAATGCCTCAGGCATCCCCTGACGGATAGGGGAATCGCTTCTTTTGAGGCTGACTGGAAGAAAGTTGAGCAGGCATAGTGTCAGACGATAACAAGACCGAGTCCGTGGAGGCGTCCGCAGCGCCGTCCAGCCAGGTTGAAACTCGCCAGCAGGTTGAGGCTCCCGCGCCCGCACCGGCTCGTGTGGCGGAGATGAAGCCCGCTGGGGATGCGGTGCCCGCGGCGGCAGAGAAGCCCGCGGTGGCAGAGCGCCCTGCATCCGCAGCGCAGCCGGTAGATGAAAAGCCCGCTGCCGAGAAGCCCGCGCGCAAGCCCAGGGCGACTCGTTCCAAAGCCGCTAAGAAGGACGAGGGCGATGCTGCGGTTTCCGATTCCGCAGCTCCTAAGGCGGACGATGCGCCGCAGGCGGCAGAGGAAGCTCCAAGGCCCCGTCGCCGTGGCCGCAAGCCCAAAGCGGTAGAGGAGCAGGTGGAGCAGGCGCCCAAGCCGCGCCGCGGTCGCAAGCCCAAGGCCGCCAAGGCGGAGGCCGCCCCAGAGCAGGCCCCGTCTGCAGAGGTTGCCCAGGCCCGCGCCCTTGCCCAGATTTCCCAGGCGTCTGTGGTACGCCGCCAGCGCCGTATGGAGGAGCGCGCCGCAGAGATGCTCGCATCCGCCGGTTCCCCTGATAGCGACGCTGCGCCTACCCAGCTCGACGCCGCATCGCTGATCGATCCCGCGCTGAGGCCGCACCGCCGCGGCCGCAAGCCCAAGGCATATATCGAGGCCGAGCGCGCCGCCGCCGCTGCCCTAGCCGCCGCGAAGCTCGCCTCGCAGGGGGACGCCCCCGCCCGTGAGACCCAGGACCAGCCCGCGCAAACGCACCCCGCCCAGGACCAGCCCGCGCAGGCTCCGCTCAAAGAGGCATCCGCCTTCGAACCCGTTTCCGCTGACGCAGAGAAGGCGTCTGCTGAGTCTGAGAAGAAATCCGATAACCGTCCCGGTCGCGCCCGCCGCGCGGCTTCCAAGGCAAAGCTCCAGGCAGATGAGGCCAAGGATGAGAAGCCCGTGGACGCTGCCCCGGTAGAGGCGCCAGCGGCGCCGGAGCCCTCTCAGGGCGAAGATGATGCCGCCAAGGACGAGAAGCCGGCAGCTCTTACCGAAGAGCAGCCGCAGGGCCGCCAATCTCGCCGCTCCCACTCCACGCGCGCGCGTGATCGCCAGCAGGGCGAGGAGGGCACGGAGCAGCGCTTCGATCGACCCCAGCGCAACGACCGCAACGATCGCGGCGACCGCAATGACCGTAACGGCAACGACCGCGCCGATCGCAACGATAAGCGAAATAACAAGCAGAACCGCAAGCAGCGCAACAATCGCTTCAACGGTCCCGTGGAGCCCAGCGTCTCTCGCGAAGAGCTTGCCGCCTGCAAGGTCGCCGAGCTGCGAGAGAAGGCCAAGGAGCTCAACATCGACTACGTCGGCAAGAAGAAAGCCGAGTTGGTCGAAGAGGTCTACGCCGCCACCGCCCGCGCCGAGGGCTTCCGCGATATAGAGGGCATCCTGGATATCACCAATGAGGGCTTTGGCTACATTCGCGCCCACGGCTACATGCCCAGCCGCGATGACGCTTTTGTTCCCGCCAACATGATTCGCGCCGCCGGCCTTCGCTGCGGCGACATGATCGCCGGCACCCTGCGCCCCTCGCGCGCTAACGACAAGTTCCCCGGCCTGGCCAAGATTCGCAGCATCAACGGCCGCGATCCGGAGGAGATGAGGCATCGTCCAAAGTTTGCGGACCTCACGCCCATCTATCCCAACGAGCCCCTCAAGATGGAGCATGGCAAGGAGTCCATCACCGGCCGCGCCATCGACATCGTGGCTCCGGTTGGCAAGGGCCAGCGCGGCCTCATCGTCTCGCCGCCCAAGGCCGGCAAGACCACCATCTTGAAGAAGATCTGCCAGTCCATCGCCACCAACAACCCCGAGGTGCACCTGATCTGCCTGCTGGTGGACGAGCGACCCGAAGAGGTCACGGACATGCAGCGCTCCATCCGCGGCGACGTGGTCGCCTCTACGTTCGACATGCCGGCGGACAACCACACCCGCGTGTCCGAGCTGGTCATCGAGCGCGCCAAGCGCATCGTCGAGATGGGTGGCGACGTAGTGGTGGTGCTTGACTCCATCACCCGCCTTGCGCGCGCGTACAACCTGGCCGCCCCTGCATCTGGCCGCATTCTGTCCGGCGGCGTGGACTCCGCGGCGCTGTACCCGCCCAAGCGCTTTTTGGGTGCCGCCCGCAACATCGAGAACGGCGGCTCGCTCACCATCTTGGCATCCGCGCTGGTCGACACCGGCTCTAAGATGGACGAGGTCATCTTCGAGGAGTTCAAGGGCACCGGCAACATGGAACTCAAGCTCGACCGCGACCTGGCCGACCGTCGAATCTTCCCGGCTATCGATCCCGTCCAGTCCGGTACCCGCAACGAGGATCTGCTTATCGACAAGAGCATCCAGCCGTTTGTTTGGGGTATTCGCAGGATCCTGGCGAATATGAACAACACCGAGCGTGCGGCGGCGTCGTTCATCAAGGGTCTCAAGGGCACCAACAGCAACGAGGAATTCCTCATCCGCTCCGCGAAGAAGGCGGCGGATCACCCGGACGCCATGTAGCCGCGGCGTATCCTCGTCCTTATTAACAAATAGCCGGCAGGCGCTTCCTACTTAAGGATTCGCCTGCCGGCCTTTTTCTATAGAGCTTCTTATAGGGCCCCTATGGCACGCTCGATCTTGAGGGCGAGCTTATAGGGGACGACGCGCGAGGCGGCGTAGAGCGCCTTCATGTCGGCGGCGGGAATGCACAGGCTTTTGCCCAGCCGCGCGCTGCGCAGGGCCGCCTTGACCACGTGATCGGGCTTTTCGAACCCTATGACGGTCATCTTCTTGGCGGCGCGCTTGTCGCCAGGAGAGCTGAGAAACTCCGTGTCCATGAACTTGGGGCACACGGCGGTCACGTGAATGTCCACGTCGCCCAGCTCCGCGTCAAGCGAGCGCGAGACGTCCAGGATAAACCGCTTTGCCGCAGAGTATACGGCCAGGCGCGGCTGGGGGATGAAGGATGCCACGCTGGCGATGTTGATGATTCTGGAGCCGGCGCTCATAAACGGCAGCGTGCGGTACATCATCTCGATGGGCGCGCGGACCAGCAGTTCTATCATGCGGGGCGCGTCATCGCGCTTCTGCAGCGCCATATCGCCAAAAACGCCAAAGCCCGCGTTGTTGACCAGCAGCGTCACCTGGGCGTCCTTGGTTTCCGCCAGCGCCCCCTCGACCAGATCGAATGAGAGGGGGTCGGTGAGGTCCAGGCAAAACGGGCGCACGGGCGTGCCGGTGGTCCTTACCAACGCCTCCAGACGCTCCGCGCGGCGCGCGATAACCCAGATCTCGTCCACTTTGCCGCATTCGCCTTGGTCGATATGGCGGACAAACTCTCTACCAAGACCCGAGGACGCCCCCGTGACAATCGCGATTTTTGGCATCGATTCCTCCTTTGCAGGCTTACTCACATACCTACGTTTCTTCCCCGTAGGGCCGCGTTGCAACCATGCGGTTGCCGTATGCCGCAAATCAATGTAGCGTTACCAAGTATTCTTGCTTTAAACAGCGAATTCTCGCATAATACGTGTAATGTTCGCGACGGAAAACGCAGATGAATCAAACCACTATCCGTTGCTTGGATGAATGGTCCAACACAACCGTTCTTTGTGATCCCCGCGAGCGCGCACGCACAGATACGCTTTCGCCCCCGGCGGCAGCGCCAACTATTCGCAGCATGAGGAGACGGTCATGGCTTCCAAACAGCATGGACACCGCGCAATCGCCGTGGGTATTTCCGGTGGCATAGGCCTCGCCGTGCCGCTTCTAGCCCATGTCGCCACGCAGTCCTCGCCTGAGGCCCAGGCGACCGTTGCCTCCTTAAGCATCCCCTTTGCTCTGGGGTCGTTTGCGGGAGTGGGAGCCTACGTGCTCTCGAGCTCGCTGTTCGACATGATGGATCGCCGCGAGGCCGAGCGCGCCGTCGAATCTGCTTCTGTCGCCGCCACCGCCCAAGTCGACGCTCCTGCCGCCGCGCAGGGCGCCTTTGCGCAGGAATCCGGCAGCGCGGCGCCGTTCGTCGCGGGCGAGTGCGCGTCTGCCGCCGTCACCACGTCATTTGAGGCGGATATCGAGCGCTTCTTTGGGCGTCACGGCAAGCCCGACGACGTTCCCGTGATTGCGCGCGCCGCCGACGCCATGTCCGAGGCCCAGGCGTGGGAGGAAATCGACTCCATGCTCTCGGACAGCTCGCCTGTTAGCTGCGATCCCTTGCAGTCCAAGGACATTTACCAGATCGCGCTCGAGGAGCTCGCCCGCTCCGGCGCTACCGGTGTGGTTGGCCGGGCCTCCGCGGCCCGCCATGCCGCCCCTGCGGCCGCCGCGGGAGCATCCGCCGATGCGGCCGTCGCAACCGACGCAGCCGCCGCCGGTGACGCCTCCGTCCCCGCGGACGCTACGGCTACCTTCATGGCGATAGCCGCATCGCGCGAGGGCGTTACCGAGTCTCTTTCCAAAGATCGCTTGGACGAGATCGCCTCGCGCGAGGCCGCCATGGGCTCTCTCGACATCATGGTCGCGGAAGAGGACATGCCCGCCGTGGCGCCCGTGGCGCAGCCGGCGCAGCCCGTAACGGTCGCTCCGCAGGTGGGCGCTGCCGTGCAGGCAACCTCGCTGATCGATCTTGATTTGGACGAGCCCTCCGGCTTTGTATTCCAGCCTGCTCAGGCGGGCCCCGTCGCCGTCGCCTCGGATGCCGCAGATGCCGCGGACGTGGCTGCAGAGCCCGTCGCCCCTGTGGCGTCCTCGTCCACGGACAATGAATCCCAGACCGTCGAGGTCCCCATGGTCGACTATTCCGGTCATGAGGAGATGTGGGCGGAGGCCCTGGCGATTCTGGAAGAGCCCGCCGCGCCCGCAGCACCCATGGGGGCGCACTTCGCCCCGCGCGTCGCCGCCGTCAACGAGGGACGCCGCGCAACCGCCGTGCATTCCCACGTCAACCAGCTTCTGGACCAAGAGCTCAATCACATCGAGTCGCAAAGCATGCGTCATACCAGCCGCGAGTTCCTGCGCGTTATCCAGGGCGGCACCGCCGCCATGCCGCGCTTGCAGGCGGAGGAGGCGTAGGCTCCCATGCAGAGGCTACGGTCCTCCATATCGATTCCCTGGCTGGTGGCATCCGTCGTCATCATCCTCGCCATATGGTGCAATTCCATGGTTCCGGGATCCGACAGCTCGGAGATCAGCCATGGCGTGCTCGCCATGGTCCAAGGCTTCCTCGTCGACCTCGGTCTGCCCGCAAGCTGGGTCAGCAACTTCATCATCCGCAAGATGGCCCACTTCACCGAGTACGCGGCGCTGGGCGTCTCCGTGTCCGCCGCGCTTGATCGCCATGCGCATCTGGACTGCGCCCGCGTGCTTTCCATTGTCTCCACCGTGTTGATCGCGGCTTCTTTGGACGAGGTCATCCAGCTCTTTGTTCCGGGCCGTTGCGGCCAGGTGGCAGACGTGCTCCTCGATTGCATGGGCGCTATAACGGGCGTCGCCGCGAGCTCTTTTGTAAGGCGCAGGATAGCAAAGCGCTCCATAAGCTAACCTATGTTCCCACGGCTTCTCCAGCCTTGTATCATGGTGCAGAAGTATATCCTGTACCTGATTATGCATGTGCTTCTAATCAGGTATCATTACACGCTGTGCATCGTACGGGAAGCGGCTGTCCAGATGGCAGAATCCACGTGGTCCCGTCGGAATAAAGGGAGGGGATGTACGTGGACGCAGCTAGCTTGGCGAGAATGCAATTCGCATTCACCGCGCTGTATCACTACCTGTTCGTTCCGTTGTCCATCGGTCTCGGACTCATCGTGGCCATCATGACTACCAAGGCGTACAAAAGCCATGATGCCCATGACGAGGCCCGGGCGCAGTTCTGGACCAGGCTGTTCACCATGACGTTTGCCGTGGGCGTCGCAACCGGCATCACCATGGAGTTCTCGTTTGGCACCAACTGGGCGGGCTACTCGCGTTTTGTGGGCGACATCTTTGGCGCGCCGCTTGCAGCCGAAGCCCTGTTTGCCTTCTTCCTCGAGTCGGTCTTTTTGGGCGTGCTGCTGTTTGGCCGCTCGCGCGTGTCGCGCCGCTTCTACATGGTCAGCTCTTGGCTTGTGTGGTTTGGTTCCATGCTCAGCTCGCTTTGGATCATCATCGCCAACTCCTGGATGCAGACGCCCGCGGGCTACAAGGTGGTTGATTCCTACAACGGCAGCAAGGCCGTGCTCACCGACTTTTTCGCTGCCGCGCTCAACCACACCACCCTGCAGCGCTTCTTCCACACCGTCATCGCCCTGCTGATCCTGGGCGCCTTTGTGTGCATCGCCGTGGGAGCCTTCTACTTGTGGAAAAAGCGCGACCAGCGCTCCGCCCACATCTTTATTCGCGTGGGCACTATCGTGGGCGTGGTGACCGCCCTGCTCATGCTGCCCGCCGCCCACGCCCAGGCGCTCGCCGTCGCGCGCACGCAGCCCAGCAAGCTCGCCGCTATGGAGGGCCAGTATGAGGAGGGCCCCGTTGCCCTGTCCCTCTTTGGTTGGGTGGACGAGGAGAAGCAGGAGACCTACGCGCTCTCCATCCCCGGCGGCACCTCCTTCTTGGCGGACCAGAGCTTTGAGACCGAGTATCCCGGCCTCAACGACTTCGCCGAGGACGAGCGTCCCGAGTTTGTAAACGCCATCTTCCAGTCTTACCACGCCATGGTCGCGCTGTTTGGCGTTATCTGCATCACGCTGGTCCTGTCGTTCCTCATCGTCCGCGGAAAGCTGGCCGGCAAGCGCTGGCCGCTGGTCATCCTCATGCTGGCGTGGCTCGCCCCGTACCTGGCCATCGAGTTTGGCTGGATCACCGCAGAGCTCGGCCGTCAGCCGTGGATTGTCTTTGGCGAGCTCAAGACGGTCGACGCGGCATCGGCATCCGTCGACGCCACGCAGCTCATGATCACCATGGGCCTGTTTGTTGTTGTCTACCTGGTTGTGTTCGCAGGCTGGGTGCGCATGGTCGCCAAGACCATCAAGGCCGGCCCGGATGCGTTCCTGGCTACCGACAAGGACGAGGATTCCTCGTCCGCATCGCTGTCCTTTGCCGCCGATACGGCTACTGCAGAAGGGGAGGTGGAGTAGATGACCGCTTTGGGAATCCTGTGGTTTGTCCTTATCGCCGTGCTGATCTGCGGCTACTTTGTTCTGGACGGCTTTGACTTGGGAGCCGGCGTGCTCTATCCGTTCTTGGCCCGCGATGAGCGCGACCGCGCCGTGGTCCGCCGCGCCATCGGCCCGGTGTGGGATGGTAACGAGGTCTGGCTGCTCACCGCGGGCGGCGCGCTGTTCGCCGCGTTCGCCCCGGCCTACGCCACCAGCTTCTCCGGTTTTTATCTGGCTATCATGTTGGTTCTCTTTGGCCTCATCGTCCGCGCCAACGCGCTCGAGTTCCGCGCGCACGACCCGGCGTGGGCCAAGCTGTGGGACGTGCTGTTCTTTGTCGGCAGCCTTTTGCCCGCGTTGCTGTTTGGCGTTGCGGTGGGCAACGTTGTCCAGGGTCTGCCCCTGAACGCCGCCGGTGACTACACCGGCACCTTCTTTGACCTGCTGAGCCCGTTCGCCCTTTCCTGCGGCGTGCTGGGCCTGGTGCACATGCTGGTGCAGGGGAGCTCCTGGATCGCCCTGAAGGCGCCCCAGGGCAGCGGCCTCAAGGCTCGCGCCACCGTCCTTAGCGGACGCCTGGCAATCGCCGACTTGGTTGTCTTTGCGCTGGTTGGCCTGCAGTTCATGATGGTGGTTGTGCCCAATAGCGCCGCCGGCATCACTGCCAACACGGTGTCCTCGGTGTTCGCGCTGGTCTTTGCTGCCTCGCTGGCGGCCGTTGTCGCCTGCAAGGGAACCTGCCGCAAGGCAGACGTCGCCCGCCACGTGCTGGTGAGCCTAGGCTGCGTGGGTCTGGTGGGCATGTTTGCCGCCTCGCTGTTCCCCAACCTTATCCCTGCGACCTCGCCGGCGTTCTCCATCACCATCGCCAACGCCGCCTCGAGCGACCTTACGCTGATCGCCATGACTATCATCGCCTGCATTGGCGTTCCGCTGGTGCTGGTGTATCACGTGATCTCTTACCGTATCTTTAGCGGTAGCCTGGATGATTCCGACCTTACCTACTAGGAAGGGATGGCGCGCCTCTTTGGCGCCCCTATAGTCTTTCCGGCTTGCACGCGGGAAAGATCGCTTTTGTAAGCGCCTCGCCAGGACGACGGGGCGCTTTCTTTTTGATAGGGGATAGGTGCCGTGAGCTGCGACGACGACAGCCGGGTTGTGAAGAGCGTCCGCATGAATAAAAATCTTTTCAAATTGGGTATTGCACGCGCCGCGATTCCGTTGCATAATAGCCTAGCGCTTCGCGCGAGTGAAGACATGGTGGGTGTAGCTCAGTTGGCTAGAGCGACGGGTTGTGGTCCCGTAGGTCGAGGGTTCGAGTCCCTTTACCCACCCCACGCTTCACCTTGAAGACATAGTTGGACCGTTAGCTCAGC
>NZ_DCJT01000001.1:0-114145 GCF_002320115.1 Collinsella sp. UBA1693 | reverse complement strand
TTCGAATCCCTGACGGTCCACCATTTGATTTCTCAACTCCCGCCAAGGGAGTTTTTTATTATAGATCGAACTATGATCTAGTTTTCGCCAGGGATTGCCGATATACATTCGAATCGTCCGTTAGCTGCGATTTCCACCCGTTGTATCCAGACAAAAACGAGGGCGGAAAACCGACCCGCTTCGGGACGGTCAATGAGTGCCACGAGGTGGGTAAGCTGGGCCATGAAGTGGGCTGTGTTGAGGGGCGTTGAGGCGCAAGACGGCCCCAAGTGAGTCCTCAGGTGGCTTATAGCAACTGCACAGAGTGTTGTTGCGCCGTGTGAGATGACTACAACTCTCTTAAATTCGATATATAACCTACGCATGTAATGAATAGGCGGCTACGTTTCGGTCAAAATATGCTCCCCGTAGAGCGTGTATAAAAATCCGATCCCCGCCTCGTGGCCCTCATTGACCACACCGAAGGCGAGCGACTTGGTTTTAAGGCGGGGGGGGGTGGGGTGCAACGAGGCCGCTGAGGCCGCTCTGCGCCTTTAGATGCGTCTTGGGGCGGACGCCGAGCGGGGGCGCCCACCCACAATGGTGTCTTCTTCATAGCGCTTACGCCCTTTCATGGGCATAGGGATATCCTCTTGGCGTCCGGCGCTACCCAATCGTCACGTTGAGCGTGTTGCGCCTACCCGTCAAGAACGCGCGCGACGGGTAGGCCAGCGCGGGATCCTCTTGCGGGTAGTCCGCTCGCGCGTGCGACCCGCGGCTTTCGCTGCGCTCCCGCATCGCTTCGACCATGGCACGGGCCAGCAGCAGCTGGTTGTTCAGGCGATGGTAGAGCATGGCGCTGCGGTTCGCCGAATCGTTTGCCTGCGAGGGCTTCACGGCGATATCGCGAACGGTCTCCTCAAGCTCGACGATCTGTTCAAGCGCGGCATCAAGGCTGTCTTCCGTACGGCGAATCATGCAATGCTCGCTCATTAGGCGGTGCAGCTCTCCGGTGATCTTGGTGACGTTGTACATCTCGATCGCTCGCGTTTGCATGGGAACCTTCAACGGCGTTTCCGTGCCGCCCATACTTGCGTCAACGTTGCGCGAAGCGGAGGCGACGCGAGCGTATTTCGCCGCGGCCCTGCCTGCAGCCTTGCCAAAGACCACGCCGTTTGCGCTTGAGAGCCCGCCAATGCGGTCGGCGCCGTGCATGCCTCCCGTTGCCTCGCCGCATGCGTACAGGCCTTCCACGCCCGTTTCGCCGCGGCTATTGATGCGAATGCCACCGTTGGAGGCGTGAGCGTACATACCCAGCCGCAGCGGAGTATCCGGTTTGACGCCAAACTCATCTTTAAGCCAGCTGCTTAAGGTTTGGACAAATTCGGGCACGTTGTCTTTGGGGTAGTTCATGGTGACGGGCCAGCCGTCCTCGCCGGCGGAGTCTATGGCAAAATCCACGGCGCGCGACGCGAGCCTGCTGGTAAAGGGGCCGTAGCCAGAGCGCATCTCAAGCAGGTCGGCCGTTGAGTGGCGCGCGCGGTCCAGCGACTCGTTCGGCGCGGCGTAGCGAAACGTCTTCTCGTTGAAGACGACGCCGCGGGCGGGCGAGAGCAGCCCCGGCATCATCTGCATAAACTCGATATTTATAAGCGAGCAGCCGTGTTTTAGGGCGATGCCTTGGACGGACCCCAGCACGTCTCTTGACGTCAGCGTGCGTTCAAACAGACCGCTGGTGCCGCCGGTCGCCAGGATCACGGCTCGCGCGCCCACGGCGGCGAATCGCTTGGTAGCGGTGTTGAGAAATAGCGCGCCCGCAAGCCGGTCGCTTCCATCCATAAGGTCAACAAGTTCATGGCGCTCGAGCAGGTCGATGCCAAAGCGATCGATCGCGCTTGTAAACGCGTCTTGCATAGATTGACGGGTAAGGCCGCGCCATTGGCGGTGCTTATGGTCAAAGCAGGGGATAAAGGCCTTCTGGGACGCAGCGTCTGTGGACGAGGGCTCCATCAGCTCCACGCCCACCTCATCTTGCAGCCACGCCAGCGCCGGGCGGATGCCATGGGCGAATGCATCGACCAGCGAGGGCACGGCGACGCCGCACCCCACGCGCTTGATGGTGCCTGCAAGGTCGGTGGCGTCTTCATCGTCCACGGGTGCGATAAGGCCCAGGCCCCATGTGCCCGGGTAGAAGCTCGAACCAGAGAACAGCTTGCCCGCGCTGGCAAGAGCCACCTGCGCGCCTGTCTGCGCCGCGCTCACGGCGGCGGAAAGCCCCGCGATGCCCGTTCCAATTACAAGTACGTCGTACATAGCGCCCCGCTTGATATCGATAGGTTAATCCCGTCCAGTATAGGGGAGGGCGCGGCGTCGCTGTGTGCGTTTGCGCGGGCGGCGCGTGGGTGTAGGCGAGCGCAGGTGATGCCCACCCATAAAAGAAAAGCCGCCACCCGAAACGGGTGACGGCTCTCAAGACGTCTATCGAAAGCGATAGGGGATGTCTTAGTTGTTCAGAGCGGCGTTGACGGCAACGGCGCAGGCGACGGTGGCACCGACCATGGGGTTGTTGCCCATGCCGATGAGGCCCATCATGTCGACGTGCGCGGGGACCGAGGAGGAGCCGGCGAACTGGGCGTCGGAGTGCATACGGCCCATGGTGTCGGTCATGCCGTAGGAGGCAGGGCCGGCGCCCATGTTGTCCGGGTGCAGGGTACGGCCGGTACCGCCACCAGAGGCGACGGAGAAGTACTTCTTGCCAGCCTCCAGGCGCTCCTTCTTGTAGGTGCCAGCGGTGGGGTGCTGGAAGCGCGTGGGGTTGGTGGAGTTACCGGTGATGGAGATGTCGACGTTCTCGTGCCACATGATGGCAACGCCCTCGCGGACGTCGTCGGCGCCGTAGCAGTTGACGGCGGCACGGGGACCATCGGAGTAGGGGATGGTCTCAACGATCTTCAGCTCGCCCGTGAAGTAGTCGAACTGGGTCTTCACATAGGTGAAGCCGTTGATGCGGGCGATGATCTGGGCGGCGTCCTTGCCCAGGCCGTTGAGGATGACGCGCAGGGGCTTCTGACGGGCCTTGTTGGCGTTCAGAGCCAGCTTGATGGCGCCCTCGGCGGCAGCGAAGGACTCGTGGCCGGCCAGGAATGCGAAGCACTCGGTGTCGTCGGACAGCAGCATGGCGCCCAGGTTGCCGTGGCCCAGACCAACCTTGCGGTCCTCGGCGACGGAGCCCGGAACGGTGAAGGCCTGGATGCCCTCGCCAATGACGGAAGCGGCCTCAGAAGCGGTCTTCACGCCGCGCTTGAGGGCCAGGGCGCAGCCCAGGGTGTAGGCCCACTCGGCGTTCTGGAACGCGATGGACTGGGTGTCGTGAACGATCTCGCGAGCGTTGACGCCCTTGTCGAGGCAGATCTGCTCGGCTTCCTCGAGGGAGGCGATGCCGTTCTCTGCGAGGCAGGCGTTGATCTTCTCAATGCGGCGCTCGTAACCTTCGAAAGTAACAGTCATTCTTATATCCCTCCCTTTCTACTCGTGAACCGGGAACACGTTGGCGACGGTGTGAGTCTCCTCGTCGGTACGAGGATCGATGTACTTGGCGGCGTTCTCCCACTGGCCGTAGTGACCCATGGCGCCGGCGATGGCCTCCTCGGGGGTCTTGCCGGCCTTGAGGGCGTCGGTGAACTTGCCAAGGTTCATGAACTCGAACGCGATGATCTCGTTCTTGTCGTTCAGAGCCATGCGGGTAACGTAGCCCTGGGCCAGCTCGAGGTAGCGAGCGCCCTTGGCCTTGGTGCCGAACATAGTGCCGACCTGGGAGCGAAGGCCCTTGCCAAGGTCGTCAAGGGAGGCGCCAACCGGCAGACCGCCCTCGGAGAACGCGGTCTGGCTGCGGCCGTACACGATCTGCAGGAAGATCTCGCGCATAGCCACGTTGATGGCGTCGCAGACAAGGTCGGTGTTGAGAGCCTCAAGGATGGTCTTGCCGGGGAGAATCTCGGAAGCCATAGCGGCGGAGTGAGTCATGCCGGAGCAGCCGATGGTCTCGACCAGAGCCTCCTCGATGATGCCCTCCTTGACGTTGAGCGTGAGCTTGCACGCGCCCTGCTGGGGAGCGCACCAACCCACACCGTGCGTGAGGCCGGAGATGTCAGAGATCTCCTTGGCCTGAACCCACTTGCCCTCCTCGGGAATGGGTGCGGGGCCGTGGTATGCGCCCTTGGCGACGGGGCACATGTTCTCCACTTCAGATGAGTACTGCATGCCTCTCCTCTCTGTTGTAGTAACACGACATGCAAAACTTATTTTAGCGCGAAATGCGCCTTGCCATTTCGGTGAACGGTCGAGTTTTTTCGGATGCGGCGGCAGTTATAGTATTTGGACGAGTTTTTGGTTGGATCCCCGTCGCGTTTCAGCGGGTCTCGGGCGAGTCGCGGCAGGGTACGGCAGGCGGCTGCGGTAGGCGGCTGCGGGTTGCGGCGGGCGAGTGGAGGCTGCCTGCGGTCTGGGTTTTGGACGATGAAATTGTTACGTCGGCGTGAACGCGGCATCGCCGGCGGCGACCCTAGCCCTCTATATGCAGCCGCTTCTCGCAGGCGCGCGCCGCGGCGCTCAGCCCGGCGTCAAAGGCAAGTGCCAGCGCGGCGCAGCATATGGTGCCGCCCAAAATCTTGTCGATATTCATGGTGCGAAGACCGCTAAAGAGCACGGCTCCCAGGCCTCCGGCGTTGATGGCGGCCGCGACGGTGGCTATCCCTACGGTAGAGACGCAGGAAAGGCGCAGTCCCGCGAGAACGGCGGGCATCGCCAACGGCAGGCGCACCGTCAGCAGCACCTGGGTCTCGCTCATGCCCATGCCGCGGGCCGCCTCCAGCACGGAGGCGTCCACGCCGCGAAGGCCCTCCAGGGCGTTTCGCACCAGCATGAACTGGTTGTACGCCACCATCACGATGACGGCGGTGGTGAATCCCAGGCCGGTCCACGGGATGAGCAGCGCGAACAGCGCCAGCGAGGGGATGGAGTAAAACGCGCCCATAAGCTCCACGGCGGCGTCGCCCAGGCGCTTGAACTTAAGGCAGGCCAGGGTGAGGACGCAGGCCAGGGCGCAGGAGGCGATCATGGTGACGCCCAATAGCTGCAGGTGCTGGGCGCAGGCGCGCATAAAAAGGTCCGCGTGACTTGCCATATAGGAGAAGACGCCCATCGCTATCGCCCCTCCGGCGATGCCTTGGGGGCGCCGTCGCGCCCCGCCGGGGCCAAGAAGCCCTGTGTGGCCAGCAGCTCGCGCACAAAGGGCGTGGCGGGGCGGGCGATAAGCTCGTCCGGAGAAGCGAACTGCTGCACGCGTCCGGCGTCCACCACCAAGATCTTGGTGGCGAGCTTCATGGCCTCGGCCACATCATGCGTCACAAAGATAAACGTCTTGCCGCTACCGCGGTGGATGCGCAGCAGCTCGTCTTGCAGGCTGGCGCGGGTAAGGGCGTCGATGGCTCCAAAGGGCTCGTCCAGCAGCATGATCTGCGGCTCGGCGGCAAGGGCGCGCACCAGGCCCACGCGCTGCTGCTGCCCGCCGGAGAGCTGGGCGGGGTAGCGGTCGGCGAACTCGGCGGGATCCAGGTGCACCAGGCGCAGCAACTCGTCCACGCGCTGGTCTATGCGGCCGCGGTCCCACTTGAGGATCTTGGGCACGCAGGCGATGTTCTGCGCCACGGTCATGTGGGGGAACAGGCCGGTCTGCTGGATCACGTAGCCAATGCGGCGGCGCAGCTCCACGGGATCCAGCTCGGCGACGTTCGTCCCGTCCACCAATACGCGGCCCTCGTCGGGGTCGTGCAGGCGGTTGATGAGCTTGATGAAGGTGGTCTTGCCGCCACCGGAGGTGCCCAGCACGCAGACCAGCTCACCGGGCTCGATGGCCAGGCTCACGTGGTCCAGCGCGGGCGCGGCGGCGCCGGTGAAGCGCTTGGTGACGTCGATGAATTCCACGGCTGGGGCGGTCGCGGTCTGCACGGCGCTCCTTTCGAGAGGGGTCTGGTCAAAGGGGACGAGGAGGGATTGCTTGATAGCTACCTGATGGCTACCCGATGCTCTCGAAAAAGTCGCGGGCCACGTCCTCGTACTCCTCCTTGTCTATGTCCACCCGGGCGTTCAGGCGGGTGAGCTCCTGGGTGGTGAGGGCGTCGTTCACGCGCTTGAGGGCCTCCTCGATCTGGGGATGCGCGTCCAGGACCTCGGCGCGAACAACGGGGGCCACGTTATAGGGCGGCCACACGTGCTTATCGTCCTCCAGCAGGGTGAAGGCGTCATCGGTGAGCTGGGCCTCGGTGGTGTAGGCGGGGGTCACGTCCATCTCGTCGTTGGCGAGCACCTGGTATTTGAGGCCCTCGTCAAAGACGGCATGGTCCTTCCAGTCAAAGGGGCCGTAGACCGCCTCCAGCGCGGGCAGGCCGTCGGCTCGCTCGTCGAACTGGCCCTGGCTGGCAAAGCGCAGCTCGCCGGCGTGCGCCTGCAGGTCGGAGATGGTCTTGATGCCAAGGCGCTTCGCAGCCTCGGTGCGAATGACCAGGCCCTGGCCGTCGGCGGCTTCGGACTTGTCGAGCCATACCAGGTCGAACTGCTTTTTATACTCGTCCTTCACGGTGTTGTAGACGGTCTCCGGGTCGGTTAGGGGGTCCATCTGCAGCACGGAGATCAGGCCGGTGCCGGTGTATTCGGGGTACAGGTCGATGTCGCCGCTCTCAAGGGCGGTGTGGATAAGCGAGCCGGAGATCTCGAAGGAGCGGTTTACGGTGAGGCCCGCGTCTTCCAGCGCCAGCGCGTAGAGCTCGGAGAGGATCACGCCCTCGGTAAAGGCCTTGGAACCCACGGTGACGGCGTCGCCATCGCTGCCGGAGCAGCCGGCGAGCGCGCCCGCGCCAAAAAGCGAGAGGGTGGCGGCGCCGCACAGGGCCAGGGCGCCGCGGCGGGATACGGGTTGGTTCATGGTTGCATCCAATCTGGTAGGAGGGTCTTTGCCGCGGGCGGGTAGGTGCGGCCATGGGGGGCTAGCGCCCCGCGCGCTCGTAGCGGCGCATGCGTGCGTCCACAAGCGCCAGGCTGCGGTTCACCAGCAGCGAGAGCAGGGCGACGGACAGCCCGCCGATCCACAGCAGGTCGCTGCGCAGCGCGCCCAGGCCGGTGTAGATCAGCACGCCCAGTCCTCCCGCGCCAATGTAGGCGGCAAGGGTGGCGGAGGCGATGACCTCGGTGGCGGCGGTGCGCACGCCGGCGAACGCCAGGGGAAAGGCGAGCGGGCATTTGATGGAAAAGAAGAGCTGCGCGCGGTTCATGCCCATGCCCAGCGCGGCCTCTATCACCGCGGCGGGGACGCTGCGGAAGGCGACGGCGGTGTTGATGAGGATGGGCGGGATGGCCAGCACCGTGAGCGCCGCCACGGCGGGCGGGGTGCCCACGCCCAGCACGGGCACGCATAAGATGAGCACGGCCAGGCTGGGGATCACGCGGAACACCCCCGCGACGCCGCCCGCCAGCCGTTCGGTGAGGGCGCTCGCGCTGCAGGCGACGCCCAGCGGCAGCGCGAGCGCGCAAGCGGCGAGCAAGGCGGTGGCGCTGATGGCCAGGTGCTCGGCCACCATCTGCAACCAATCGGCGCCGTTTTGGGCGAAGTATGTTGCGATTGCTTCGATCATGCGCGGGTTACTCGTCCTTTTAACGCTCGTTGTCCGGCTGGGGGGTTGTCCGGCTGGGGACGCGGGCTCTAGAGCATGCCGTCCAGGGTGCGCCAGGCGAGCTCGGCGCACTTCACGCGGGCGGGCATGTGGGAGATATCCTTGAGCTGGGCGGCCTCGTCCAAATCCTCGTAGTCTTCTGAAGAGAGCTCCTCACCGCGGATCATGGCCAAGAACAGCTCGGAGAGGCGCTTGGCCTCCTCGACGGTCTCGCCGGTGATGAGGTCCGCCATGATATCGGCGGAAGCCTGGCTGATGGCGCAGCCGTGGCCGGTGAAGGCGGCCTCCTCGATCACGCCGTTCTCCACGCGAAGGGAGAGCGTGAGCTCGTCGCCGCAGCTGGGGTTGATGCCGTCATGGGTGTGGGTGGCGTTGTCCATCTGGTACTTGTAGTCCGGGTGGGAGTTGTGCTCCATAAACGAGGTGGAAGAGTAGAGGTTGCCCATGGGGTCTCCTATCGAATAAGCGGGGCCACCCGCAGCAAAATGGGACGGCCCCGTAGAGGTTGGTTTGACGCGCTAGCCGTTGAAGGTGCGCCACACGGCGTCCAGCGCCTCGAGGAACGCTTCGACGTCGTGCTTGTCGTTGTAGAACGCCAGGCTCATGCGGCAGCAGGCCAGGTTCTCCACGCCAAGCCAGGTGAGCAGCGGCTGGGCGCAGTGGTGGCCGGCGCGGATGCAGACGCCCTGCATGTCCATGATGCTGGCCACGTCGTGCGGGTGGATGCCGCGCACGTTGAAGCTGATCACGCCGTGGTGGCGGTCCCAGTAGATGGAGCCGATGATGTCCACGTAGGGCAGCTGGCTCATCTGCGCCATGGCGTAGTGCACAAGTGCGGCCTCGCGCGCCTGGATGGCCTCATAGCCCACCTGGTTGACCAGGTAGTCCAGGGCGACGCCGGTGGCGTAGATGCCCGCGGCGTCCTGGGTGCCCGCCTCGAACTTCTCGGGCACGGGCGCCCAGACGGCGTCCTGCTCGGTGACGGAGTCGATCATCTCGCCGCCGGTGAGGAAGGGGCGGGAGCGCTCGAGCAGCTCCATCTTGCCCCACAGCACGCCCACGCCCATGGGGCCCAGGGCCTTGTGGGCCGAGAAAGCGAAGAAGTCCGCGCCCAGCTGCGCCACGTCCACGGCCATGTGCGGCACGGACTGCGCGCCGTCGACCACCATGTAGGCGCCGTTCGCGTGAGCGGCCTGGGCCAGCTTGGCGATGGGGTTCTCGACGCCAAGGACGTTGGAGACCTGCGTGGCCGCGACGATCTTGGTCTTGGGGCCGATCTTGGCGGCGATCTCCTCATCCGTGAGCTGGCCGGTCTTGGTGGGGTAGAGGTAGACCAGGGTGGCGCCCGCCTCGCGGCAGGCCTGCTGCCACGGGATGAGGTTGGAGTGGTGCTCCATCACGGTGATGGCGACCTCGTCGCCGGCTTCGAGCACGGTGGGGGCGAAGGCCTTGGCCACAATGTTCAGGCTCTCGGAGGTGTTGCGGGTGAAGACCACCTCGCGCGGGTCGCCCGCGCCGATAAGGCCCGCGATCTGGGAGCGCACCTTGGCGATGGCCTCGGTGGCCTCGACGGAGAGCGAGTACAGGCCGCGCAGGGGGTTGGCGTTCATGGTCTCGTAGAACTCTTTTTGGGCGGCGAGCACGCAGGCGGGGCGCTGCGCGGTGGCGGCGCTATCGAGAAAAGCGATCTGGGGCTTGCCCGCCAGCAGCGGAAACTGCGCCTTGTAAGGGTTGGTCTCGATGTCTACGCGGGGCCATGCGCGCGATGCGGGCGTGGAGGCGTCCAGCACGGGAGCGCCCGGGGCGGTGCAGGTGTCGCAGCCCACGTTCTCGGTATCGATCATGCGATCTCCTCTTCAAAGTTATCGACCAGGGTGGAGGCCAGGTGCACCACGTTGTCGCGCATCTGCTCGTCCGGGGCGGTGATGGCGGCGTCTTCCAGCTTGGCCGAGATAAAGAGCTCCTCTGCCTGCTTCTCGGACAGGCCGCGGCAGCCCATGTAGAACAGCTGCTCGGGGCGCACGTGGCCGATGGTGGCGCCGTGGTTGCCGGCGACATCGTCCTCATCGCACAAGATCATGGGCACGGTCTTGTTGTCCACGCCCTTGTTGGCCAGAAGCACGGTCTCGCGCTCGTTGCCCTGGGCACCCTTGGCGCCGTGCATAAGGTCGATGGTGCCGCGCAGGATCTTCTTGGACGTTCCGGTGAGCACGCCGTTGGCGTCCAGGTTGCACTCGGTCTTCTTGCCGCGGTGGCGCACGATGTAGTTGAAGTCGCGCTCGTCTGCGCCCGCGCCCAGGTAGCTGGTGTCGATATCGATGCGCGAGCGGTCGCCGCGCAGGTCGGCGGCAAGGCCGGTGGCGGTGAAGGAGCCGCCCAGCACCACGTGGCGCACGGTGACGCGCGCGTCGTCGTCCAGGACAAAGCCGGAGTCCTCCACGCAGGTCACGCCCGCGCCGCAGGTAAGGTAGACGGTCACGTTCACGCGGGAGCGCTCGCCCGCGAAGACGCGCAGGGCAGAGCCGGCAAAGGCTGCCTGGTCCGCGCCGCAGGCGGCGTCGATGGAGATGGCCAGGTCGAGCTCGGAGTCCTCTGCAGCCACCACGTCGATGCTCGCGGACGAGGAGGTGCCGGGGCGGGCGGACACGCGCACCGTGGCGGATGCCTCGTCGCCCGGCTCGGTCGCCAGCACGGCGGTGCCGCCGGCCAGGAAGTTGAGGTAGGCGCGCGCATCGCGGCCCACGCCGGTCTCGAAGTCCGCGGCCACGTCGCCGGCTATCTGGGACAGGGCCACCTTCTTCTCATAGGAGGAGAGCGCCGGGGTGTCCAGGTCGCTGGCGCCGGCGTCGTGCCCCTGCGCGGCGCGCAGGATGGCGCGGGTGTCCGCATCGTCGCCGCGGCGGGCGTCCACGCGCTGCTGCAGCATCTCGACGGCCCCCTCGAAGCTGGCATGGGTCTCCAGCAGGTCGCCGGCGTTCTCGATCACCACCTGGCAGTCGCGCTCCAGCCCCGCGGGCACGGCGACCTTGGTCTCGTTCATCTTGAGCCAGCTCCAGGTGGAGGCGGGCATGGCGTTCGCCTTTTTGATCACAAGAGCGTCCATCTAGCCAATCGCTCCTTCCATCTCGAGCTTGATCAGGTTGTTCATCTCAACGGCGTACTCCAGCGGCAGCTCCTTGGAGACCGGGTTGGCGAAGCCGTTGACAATCATGGTGCGGGCCTCCTCCTCGGAGATGCCGCGGCTCATGAGGTAGAAGATCTTGTCGTCGCCGATGCGGCCGATGGTGGCCTCGTGGCCTATGTTGACGTCCTTGGCGCGGATGTCCATCGCGGGGATGGTGTCCGAGCGCGAGATGTCGTCGAGCATGAGCGACTGGCAGGAGACAGATGCCGTGGCGCCCTCGGCCGCCGGGGTGGCGACGATGGAGCTGCGGAACGTGGAGATGCCGCCGCCCTTGGAGATGGACTTGGTCTCGACCGTGGCAGAGGTGTCCGGCGCGCCCAGGACCACCTTGCAGCCGGTATCCAGGTTCTGGCCGGTGCCGGCAAAGGTGATGCCGGTGAAGCTGGAGCGGCTCTTGCGGCCGGAAAGCACGCTCATGGGGTAGAGGTAGCCCACGTGGCTGCCAAAGGAGCCGGAGATCCACTCGATCTCGCCGTACTCGTCGCAGCGGGCGCGCTTGGTGTTCAAGTTGTACATGTTCTTGGACCAGTTCTCGATGGTCGAGTAGCGCAGGTGCGCGCGCTTGCCCACAAAGAGCTCGACGGCGCCCGCGTGCAGGTTGGCCACGTTGTACTTGGGTGCGGAGCAGCCCTCGATAAAGTGCAGGTCCGCGTCGTCCTCTACAACGATAAGGGTGTGCTCGAACTGGCCGGCGCCCTTGGCGTTCAGGCGGAAGTAGCTCTGCAGGGGGAAGTCCAGCTTGACGCCCTTTGGCACGTAGACAAACGAGCCGCCGGACCATACGGCGCCGTGAAGGGCGGCGAACTTGTGGTCCGTGGGCGGGATCAGCGTCATGAACTTCTCGCGGATGATGGCCTCCCACTCCGGCTCGTGCAGCGCCTCCTCGATACCAGAGTAGACGATGCCCATCTTAGAGGCCGTGTCCTGCATGTTGTGGTAGACCAGCTCGGAGTCGTACTGGGCGCCCACGCCGGCCAGGTAGCTGCGCTCGGCCTCGGGGATGCCCAGGCGCTCGAAGGTGTTCTTGATGTCGTCCGGGACGGACTCCCAGTCGTTTTTCTGCTCGGTGTTGGGCTTGACGTAGGTGACGATGTTGTCCATGTCCAGGCCCTCGATGCCCGGGCCCCAGGTGGGGTTGGGCATCTTGTGGTAGATCTCCAGCGACTTCAGGCGGAAGTCCAGCATCCACTGGGGCTCGTCCTTGCGCTGGGAGATCTCGGTGACAATGTCCGGGGTGAGGCCGGCGTCCAGGCGCTCGAAGCCCTCCTCGCCGTAGGTGAAGTCGTAGAGGCTGCGGTCGATGTCCGCTACCTCGGTGCGTTTCTTGCTCATGCGCCCCTCCTTAGCGGGCGTCCGCGTTGCCGCAGGAGTCGCCGGCTCCGTCGAGCGTGGCGCGCAGCGACTGCACCATGCCGGCGCCCAGGCTGCTGGCCGCGGCGCGGACGGCGTCGATGGCGGCGTCGCGGGAGGGCTCGCCCTCGCGCTCGGCGCGCTCAGCCTCGAGCTGGGCCGCAGCCTCGCGCTCGAAGGTGTCGAAGCCGTTGGCGTCGATCCAGGGGATCAGCGAGGCGTCGTCCTCGCGGACGATGCGGCCGTTGACCATGACGTGCACGCGGTCGACCTTGAGGTGCTCCAGGATGCGCGTGTTATGGGTGATGATGAGAAGCGAGCCGTCGGTCTGCTTGCGGTAGGCGTCCATGCCGCGCGAGACCACGCCCAGGGCGTCCACGTCCAGGCCGGAGTCGGTCTCGTCCAAAATAGCCAGCTTGGGCTGCAGAAGCAGCAGCTGCAGCATCTCGACCTTCTTCTTCTCGCCGCCGGAGAAGCCCACGCCCAGCTCGCGGTTGAGGTAGGACACGTCCATGTTGAGCTCGCCGGCGAGCTCGGTGACGCGGCGGCGGAACTGCTTGCCCTTCATCTCGAGGCCCTCGCGTCCGGCGATGGTGGCGCGCAGGAAGCTGGACAGCGGCACGCCGGGGATCTCCACCGGTGCCTGGAAGGACAGGAACAGGCCCGCGCGCGAGCGCTTGTCGCAGGAGAGCTCGGTGACGTCCTGGCCGTCGAAGAAGATGGAGCCCTCGTCCACGCTATAGGCGGGGTCGCCCATGACCAGGTGGCCCAGGGTCGACTTGCCGGCGCCGTTGGGGCCCATGAGAACGTGGGTCTCGCCAGCGGCGACGTCCAGGTTCACGCCGTGCAGGATGGTTTTCTCGTCCACCGACGCGGTGAGGCCGCGAACGGAGAGGAGCGAGTCAGCAGTGGTGGTCATGTGCTGCGCCTTTCTGTTCTTACGGGCTTGCTGCGTGCTGATGCGCGTTTCAGTCGCGCTCGGCGCGGCGCGTGGGGCACAGAAGGCGGCGTTTGGTTGTTACGGTTGTGTTGCGCCCGACCGCTTTGCAGAAACCCTAGGAATTCTCTCGGATTAACGATAAGATTGTACCGTTTTTAGTCAAGGATAAATCCGAGTAATCCACTAAGATTTATGTGCGATTGATGGCGTTGGCCGCCGACGTTGTTCGCGGGCCCGGGCGTCCGGGTTTTCCGGGTCGTGCACCCGGGCACTCGAACGGCGTGCCCGCGTGGCGGGGCGTCCGGTCGCTTCGCTATCGCATGGTGGATGGACAAAAAGGAGGGTTGCATGCTCATCTCGTCAAAAGGGCGCTACGCGCTGCGCCTTATGATCTATATCGCCGCGTTTGGGGACGAGGAAGGCAAGATCGCCCTTCGCGAGGTCTCGGAGCGCGAGAAGATCTCGCTGAAATACTTAGAGCAGCTGGTGCGCCCGCTGATGCACGCCGAGCTTTTGCGCAGCGTGCGCGGCAAGGGCGGCGGCTACGTGCTGGCGCGCCCGGCCGATGAGATCACCGCCGGCGACATTTTGCGCGCCGCGGAGGGCACCACCGCCACCGTGGCCTGCGACGGGCTCGAGGGGGCGTGCACCCGCGCGGACCTGTGTTCCACCGTCAAGTTCTGGACCGGCCTGGAGAAGGCGATCGACGACTACGTAGACGGCGTGACGCTGGCGGACCTTGCCCGCGTGCCGGAGATTCACCTGGATATAGGGCGCAAGTAGCCCGCGGGGGCTCGCGGAGAGGGCACTGAGAGGGTTCGCGGAGAGATCGGCGTTCCGGGACCAAATAGAGCGCTACTGCGGAATGGCGGCTGTGCCAAATAATCGCTTAGTGCGGGTCCTGGACCAAATAGTCGCTTAGTGCGGTCCAAATCGTGTCAAATAATGTGTTAGTGCAGGATGAGGGCGAGATAGGGTGGGTACCTTATGAATAAGGTATCAGCATCGCCCGAGCTAGAAGGCCCGGGCGACGACGCTCGATGAATACAGGAGCCGCTTCGGAGCTCCCCCAATCCGCACTAACGCACTATTTGACCAAACCTCCGCACTAAGTCGCTTTTTGACACAGCCGGACCACCGCCTCTTCGCGGTAAGGGGACCGGAGCGCTACGTCATGCCTGGGGTCGGGCCGAGCGCAACCTCTCGGCAAATAATCCCAGGAGCATCTAAGTCATCTTGGGGGAAAGGGGCCGGAACGCAGCGTGGCGCCGGCACATGGTGTGCCGGCGCCACGACGTTGCATGAAGGCTAAAACACGCGCGGTGGGCGCTACGTGCCTACTCCGCGCGGTGCTCTGCGATCAGGCCGCTGCGGTAGGCGTCCAGCAGCTGGCGCAGGTCGCTTATCTGGCCGCGGATCACGTCGCCGGTATCCGTGTCGCTCACCATGATGCGCTGCTCGTGCGGCTCAAAGCTGGTGGTCTCGCTTTGGATGTCGGCGTTTCTGGTGATGGCTTCCTCCACGCTCTTGAACGCCTCGTGCGCCTTGATGCGCATGCCGCGAGAGCTCGAGATCAAGGTGTAGCCGGCGATGCCGGTGGCGGGGTGGTAGGCGGAGCAGAAGCCGCCGTCGATCACCAGCAGCTTGCCGTTCGCGCGGATGGGCTGCTCGCCCTGCACGGTCTTGACGGGGGTGTGGCCGTTGATGATGTGGCCGCCCGCGTACAGGCCAAACTCGCGCATGATGGCGTCGCACGGGCCCTCTTCGCGCGTCAGGGTGAAGTAGGGGTCCATGGGCTCGGACCAGGTGGACTTGTCCTCTATGTAGGCGCGCTCAAAGGTCTTTACCAAGCGCCCGCTGGCCGGTGACTTAAAGCCGATCCACAGATACCACATCCAGTCCAGGGCCTCCTGGTCGCCGTCGCGCCAGGCGCGCCGCGCTATGCTGTCGCAAAAGTCCAGGTAGTCCCGTCCGCTTTTCCAGGTGCCCATGCAGTTCATGGCGCTAAAGGTGCCGTCCTCGTTCATGGGAACGCAGCCGTGGAACAGCAGGTTGCCGTTGCTTGCCAAATACATCGAGCCGTTGGAGTACAGCAGGTTCACGTGGCGGCGCAGGTGGTCGGAGGCGCGGAACTCCGCCACCAGCTTGTCGACTATCTCGCGCTCCTCGCAGGTGAGCTCGTAGGGGCGCGCGGCGTCCACGGTGGGGAAGTCGCGCGTTGCCAGCGGCCAGGTTCCGTCCTCAAGCTCGATGGTGCCCGCTTCAAGGTCCATCTTGTCCAGCAGCAGGCGCCCCTCCATATCAAACTCCGGGTGACGGGCGATGATCTGCCCCTCGAGCTTGAACAGCAGCACGTTGATCGCCTTGATCAAGGGCGAGATCGCCTCGCCGGGCGCATAGGTGCGGTCGGCAAAGGCCACCAGGCTGCGCAGCGAGATGCCGTAGTCGTTCTCCAAGATCTCGTAGTTGCCGTAGCGCAGGTTGTTGCGCAGCACGGTCACCACGCAGGCGGGCTCGCCGGCGGCCGCGCCCATCCACAAAAGGTCGTGGTTGCCCCACTGCACGTCTAGGCGCTGCGCATGGCACCGCTCCAGGCGGTCCATGATCTTGGACGCCCCGCCGCCGCGGTCAAAGATGTCTCCCACCAGGTGGATGTGGTCCACGGCCAGGCGCTTGATCAGCTCTGCCAGCGAGCAGATAAAGTCTTCGGTAGAATCCGTCTCCAAGATGGAGTCGATGATGCGCTCGTGGTAGCGCACGCGGTAGTTGTTCTCATCCGGGTGCGTGTGCAGCAGCTCGTCGATGATGTAGGCGTAGTCATGCGGAATGGCCTTGCGCACCTTGGAGCGCGTATAGCGGCTCGAGAGCTTGCGCGCCACGGTGATCAGCTGGTCCAGCATGGTCTTGTACCAGGTGGGGGAGTCCTTGCGCTCGCTTCGCACCAGCTCGATCTTCTCGTGCGGGTAGTAGATCAGCGTGCACAGGTCGGCGCGCTCCCGGGCGCCCATGTCCTCAAAGATAAGGTCGACGTGCTCGCGCACCACGCCCGAGCAGTTGTTGAGGATGTGCATAAACGCCTCGTACTCGCCGTGCACGTCGCTCATAAAGTGCTCGGTGCCCTTGGGCAGGTTGAGGATCGCCTGCAGGTTGATGATCTCGGTGAACACCGCCTGCTGGTTGGGAAATTGCTGGGAGAGTAAGGATAGGTACTTCATTGTCTGCTCGGTACAGCCCGATACAACCATGTTGAGAACTCCTTGCGTTTTGGTAAGCGAATGCCGGGCGGCCCCTCCCTGTAGGCTTCTCGGCGTAATGATTCCAGTATGGCCGCAAGCTATCGCGCCCGTGTGAACGGAGCGTTACGGTTCTGCGAGCGGCCCTAAGCCCTCTATGGGCGGCTCCGTCCAATGGGTTTTTGTGGACGAGTACGCCTGCCGTCGTCCGCTCCAACAGGCGCCCGCCATCAAGTCTCAGGCATCGCGCGGGCCCGGGGCTTACAGCTCGGTGGTGCAGCGCCCCTCCACCATGGCCGGGATGTTGGCGATACCGTCCTCCACCATGCTGTCAACGTCCACGTCCGTGTAGAAGGCGATGTGGTTGGTCAGCAGCACGTTGGGGAACTGGCGCAGGTAGGCCATCTTGCGGTTGGAGATGATGTCGTTCATGCGGTTTTCATGGTAGATGCCGCCCTCATCCTCGAAGACGTCCATGGCAAGGGCGCCCACCTTCTCGGATTCCACGGCGTCTATCAGGGCGTCGGTATCCACCAGCTCGCCGCGGCTCACGTTGATCAGCACCACGCCGTCTTTCATCTTGGCGATGGCGTCCGCGTCGATGATGTTGCGGGTGGAATCCATCAGCGGCACGTGGACGGTGATAAGGTCGCTGCCGCGGTGGAGCTCATCCAGGCCTACGTACTCAACGCCCTCGCGCGCGGCGAGGTCTTGGGCGGGGTAGGGGTCGTACGCCAAGATCTTGCAGCCAAAGCCGCCCAGGTAGTCTACGACGACGCGGCCTATGCGCCCGGTGCCCATCACGCCCACGGTCATGGTGCGCAGCTCGCGGCCAAGCAGGCCTTCAAGCGAGTAGTCGTTCACCTGCATGCGCCAGATGGCGGGTTTGCACTTGCGCAGCGCCATGAGCATGAGCATGATGGCGAACTCCGCCACGCCGTAGGGCGGGTAGGTGGTGTTGCACACGCGGATGCCGGCTGCCTTCACGGCGGGCAGGTCTATGTGGTTGAAGCCCACGCAGCGGCTGGATACGTAGCGCACGCCCAGTTGCTGCAGCCGCGCCACAATATCTGCGGTGAGCAGCGACTTGTTGGTGATGACGATGGCCTCGTAACCCTTTAGTCCATCAATGCTGTCAGCGCTTAACGGCTCTGTCACGGCATCGATGGAGTAGTTTTTAGGAAGTGTCCCGGCGGCGCGTTCAAAGGCGGAGAGCTCGTCCTGCCGAAGCTCGAAGAGTCTGATCTTCATAGTGTCGTTCCTTTCTGGGAGGATGAGGTGATGGCGGTTCCGTCCGGATTCTTCCCGAACCGGGTTCGGTCGATACGTTCGCGGCGGTGGCTCGGGACGATGACGTGGGATTCGATCCGTTTCGGGGCTGTTTGCCGCTATTATGTAAGCATGCTTTTGTGCTGAGTCTGAGTGTATGACTGGAGAGGTGGCTATTTGTTTGAGACATGTTTTATCCCCCGTCACGTGCTAGTGGCCGGCGGATGCGGTTTCATAGGCTCTAATCTGGTTCGCTACATAGTCCGCGAGCATCCCGACGTAGCAGTTACCGTGCTCGACAAGCTCACGTACGCCGGTAATCCCGAGAACTTGTCGGGAATTCCAGGAGAGAACCTGCGCTTGGTTGTTGGGGACATTTGCGATGCCGAGCTCGTGGGCCGTCTTGTTGCCGAAGCGGATGCCGTGGTGAACTGCGCCGCCGAGACTCACAACGATAATTCCATCAATGACCCGACGCCCTTTCTCGATTCCAATGTCCGGGGCACGTTTACGCTTATCGATGCGTGTCGATTGCGAGGCGTGCGATACCATCATGTGTCCACCGATGAAGTCTATGGTGAATTGACCTTGGATGATCCCCATAGATTCAACGAGGATGATCCGTATAGACCCAGCAGTCCCTATAGCTCCACCAAGGCAGCGTCTGATCTTCTTGTCCGCGCTTGGGCGCGCACCTACGGGCTGAAGGCGACTATCTCTGGATGTTCAAATAACTACGGTCCCTATCAACATGTCGAGAAGTTCATTCCGCGGCAGATTACTAGCCTTATCGATGGAGAGCGCCCCAAGCTTTACGGCGACGGGAGAAACGTTCGCGACTGGATTCACGTTGACGATCATAGTTCCGCCGTATGGGGGATACTCACCCTAGGGCGGTTAGGCGAGACCTACCTGGTCGGCGCAGGAAGTGAGCGCAATAATCTATCTGTACTGCGCGAGATCCTCAGTGCATTTGGGCGAGCGGAAGACGATTTCGATTGGGTTCGTGACCGACCCGGTCATGATCGGCGTTACGCCATCGATGCCTCCAAGCTTATTCGCGAGCTTGGTTGGAAGCCCGTGCATGTAGACTTTTCTGCCGGTTTGCTCGACACCATAGAGTGGTATCGCAGCAACGAGGGTTGGTGGAGGGTCGCTAAACGAGAGACGGAGGCTCGCTATGCCGCCATGGGGTTTTAACGCGCGGGCCTTGCACATGGTGTAAAGAGTCTGCACGTCGCACAACGGCATCTGCTCGCTGGTATCATGTTTTTGCTACCGCGAGATTGTCGCGCGCCGCTCTGAAAGGACGGCTGCAGGACCGGGCGGCCCGTATCAAACGGAAGGATTTCATCTATGAAGTATTTTGGCACCGACGGCTTCCGCGGCCGTGCGAACGAGGGCCTCAACGTTGACCATGCATTCAAGATCGGCCGTTTTGTAGGCTGGTACTACGGCGCCCGTCGCGGCAAGAAGGCCCGCGTCATCATTGGCAAGGACACGCGCCTTTCGAGCTACATGTTCGAGTCCGCGCTGGTCTCCGGCCTGGTCGCCAGCGGTGCCGATGCCTATATGCTGCACGTCATCCCCACGCCCGGCGTCTCCTATGAGGTTGTCGATGGCGGCTTCGATTGCGGCGTCATGATCACCGCCAGCCACAACCCCTACACGGACAACGGCATCAAGCTGGTGAACCATGAGGGCTATAAGATGGACGAGGACGTTCTCGAGCTCATCGAGGACTACATCGACGGCAAGAGCGAGGTTCCGCTGGCCACCGGCGAGAACATCGGCTGCACCGTGGACTACATGCAGGGCCGCAACCGCTACATCGCCAGCCTTATCTCTAGCTGCGGCTTCTCGCTGCAGGGCATGAAGATCGGCTTGGACTGCGCCAACGGTTCTGCCTCTAGCGTCGCCCGCCCCGTCTTCGACGCCCTGGGTGCGGAGACCCACGTGATCAACAACGCCCCCAACGGCTACAACATCAACGTCGCCTGCGGCTCCACCCACATCGAGGGCCTGCAGCGCTTTGTTGTTGAGAACGGCCTGGACATTGGCTTTGCCTACGACGGCGACGCGGACCGTTGCCTGGCCGTTGACGAGCGCGGCCACTTGGTGGACGGCGACTTGATCCTGTACGTGTGCGGCACCTACCTTAACAAGTACGGTCGCCTGGCCAAGTCCACCGTGGTTCCCACCGTTATGGGCAACTTCGGCTTCTTCCGTGCGCTGGAGGCCGCCGGCCTTAACTACGAGAAGACCGACGTGGGCGACAAGTACGTCTACGCCTGCATGCGTGAGAACGGCTATAACCTGGGCGGCGAGCAGAGCGGCCACATCATCTTTGGCGACCTTGCCAAGACCGGCGACGGCATCCTCACCTCGCTGCGCATCATGGAGGTGCTGCGCGCCGAGCGCGAGAAGCTCTCCGAGCTCACCCGTCCGGTGAAGCTCTACCCGCAGCAGCTGGTGAACGTGCGCGTCTCTGACAAGGACGCCGTCATGAACGGCGAGGACATCAAGGCGGCCATCGCCCAGGCGGAGGAGTACCTCGAGGGCAACGGCCGCGTCTTCGTGCGCGCTTCCGGCACCGAGCCGCTGGTCCGCGTGCTTACCGAGGCTCCGGACGAGAAGCTCTGCACCGAGGCGGGCGCTATTGTCTTGGCAGCGCTTGAGAAGTACAAGCTCGACGAGTAGTGAGTTTGGCGTATAGCACGGCCACCTTCTAACTTGCTTGGGGCTCCTGCGGCGATGTCGCGGGGGCTCTTTTGTTTGCGAGGGGTTTGCGCGGGCATGGGGTTTGCGCTGGCATGGGCTTTGCGTGGGCGAAGGCCTTGCGCGGCGCGCGAAGCCGCCGAGGGGTGCGTGGATGCTGGCATGCGCTATGGGGAGCACGAGCGGGCTTATTTCACACTATTGTTACAAGTGCCAGTGCACAATATGAATTGTTATGGATGACACGCGCATCATGGCATAATCTCACATTGGATTATTCTGATTTCCAGATGAGGGGGATTATGTCGACATACGTACTTACAACCTGCTCAACCGCGGATTACGAGCGCGATTTCTTTGCGCAGCGCACTATACCATATGTTTGCTTTCATTACGAGATGGACGGCCAGGAGTACGTGGATGATCTCTACGAGTCCACCACCCCCGCAGAGTTCTATGGTCGCTTGAAGGCGGGCGGCCAATCCAAGACCTCGCAGGTGGGAGTGGGCGAGTACCAGGAATTCTGGGAGCCCTACCTTGCCCAGGGCCTGGACGTGGTGCACGTGACCCTTTCTTCCGGCATCTCCGGTTCCTATAACTCTGCCTGCCTGGCCGCCTCCGCGCTTGCGGAGCGCTACCCGGATCGCACTATCAAGGTTGTCGACTCCCTGGCTGCGAGCTCTGGCTTTGGTTTGCTGGTGGAGTACATGGCGGACCTTCGCGACCAGGGCGCCACGCTTGACGAGCTGGTCGACTGGGCGGAGACCAACAAGTACAAGCTCAACCACTGGTTCTTTGTGAGCGACCTCGACTGCCTTAAGCGCGGTGGGCGCGTGAGCGCTACCAGCGCCGTGCTCGCGACCGCGCTGAAGATCTGCCCGGTGATGGATATCAACAACCAGGGCAAGTTGGTTCCGCGCGAGAAGATCCGCACCAAGCGCCGCGCTATCGCCGAGCTGGTGCGCGTTATGGCCGAGCGCGCCGACGGCGGGCAGGATTATGACGGCAAGTGCTGCATCTGCCACTCCGACTGCCTGGAAGACGCGCAGGCGCTGGCCGGTCTTATCGAGGAGCATTTCCCCAACGTGAGCGGCGGCGTCTCGATTCACAACATCGGCGCCGTGATCGGCTCGCACACGGGCCCGGGCACCGCCGCCGTGTTCTTTATGGGGCAGGTCCGCGGGGAGTAGACGGCTCGCCGCTTGAGACCCTCCTCGTCCAAAGACTGAGAAAGAGGTTTGCGCAAGAAGAAGCGCGAGCTTATGGCGCGAGAAGCGTTGCAAAAGAATCGACCCCGCTCGTCCGGAAAAAGACGAGCGGGGTCATTTGCGTTTGGAGCCTATGAGACGCAGCGCCGTGCACTGCCGTAGCGGTCGCAGCGCCTGCACTGGTTGTGGCTGTGCACCGGTTGCGACGCGCGCTTACACGAACTTGTCTGCGATTGCCGCGATCACCGGCAGCAGCGCCAGGCCGGCCTTGCCCTTGCCGCGGGGGAAGAAGAAGCCGCCGGGACGGCTCTTGCGCAGGCGCTGGCGCGGGGAGTGGGCCTTGGCCAGCTGCTCGTCCGGAATAGGAACGTCCGCGCGGGCGCTCTCCATGGGGTTCTCCGCGCTCGCCTTGATGGGGTCCAGGATGGGGCCTTCTGGCGTGGCGCCCATCTCGCGGTAGCGCTTCATCATGTCCGCCTGCAGCTGCTGGGCCGAGGGCGGGGTCCAGATGACCGCGTTGGCGCCCGCCTCGCGCGTCTCGCGGATGGAGAGCGAGGAGCGGCCGCCGGACGCGATGAGCGGCATGTTGGGGTAGTGCTCGCGGAGCTGGCGCAGCACGGCGGGGGTGTCCTTGCCGGCGGCGACGTTCAAGATCTTGGCACCGGCCTTGACCTTGGCGTGCGCTACGTCATCGCAGCGCACCACCGTGGCGATGACGGGGATGTCGACCATGCTGGCGATCTGCTCGACCATCTCAGGCGATGCGGGGGAGTTGACGATGACGCCCGCGGCGCCCTGCATCTCCGAGACGGCGGCCAGCTGCACGGCGCGCTTGCCGGCGGTGGTGCCGCCGCCCACGCCCACGAAGACCGGGCACTCCGCCACGGTGAGCAGCGCCTGCGTGATGGCGGGCTGCGCGGTGAAGGGATAGACGGCGAAGATGGCGTCCGCGTTGGAGTTGCGGATGACGGCTACGTCCGTGGTGTAGAGCATAGACTTGATGCGACGGCCAAAGAGCGTGAAGCCGCTGCATTCGTCCATCTCATCCGGAACGCTGAGCGCCGCCTTGCGGAGCCTGCCCTCGATGGGCGCGGGCTCGAGCGGCAGCACGCCGCCGGGGGTGATGGCGGTGACGGGCTCGGCGAACTCCTCGGCGAATTCGACCTCTGAGAAATCGATGGTGGCCTCGATGGACTCTGGTACCTCTGCGGGCACCTGCACGGGAGCATCGGGACGGGGGTCTGGCACGGGAGCGCCTGCGGCTGCCGTGGAGGCCTGCGGCTGTTGGGCGCTGGTCGCCTGCTTAGTCGCATCCATGGAATCCATAATCGTCCCCCTTCATGGTGATAAGGCGAAATGTGCCTTGCGGTAACACGAAATAACGCTCGAGATATTACCCGAGACGCTGTAGCTTATACCGAATTGGCTTTCGAGTCCACGGCTATTTCTTAGATGTGGATGCGCCGGGCGGGGAGCGGTCGTCAGCGGCGGGGGGCGGTCGGGGGTGGCGTGCGCGCGGGCAGGCGGGTTCCGGCCGGCAGCCGTGGTGGATTACGGAGGGCGGAGCTCGCGCGGGCGGAATCCGCGCCTTGCGATGGATACCGCTTTGATGGTTTTAACGCACGGCGCGCGTATATCTGTTAAGCTTTGCAGACAGGCGCGAGGGTTGCGCTTTGATGGAACTGTGCGATTAGATTGGCGGTGCCGATATGGATGTCATGACCATTGTGGGTCCGGTTGCCCTTTGCATCGGCGCTATCGCCGCCGTCGCGGCGCTCTATGCACTCTTCACCTTTATTAAAGACCGTCGCAGGGAGAAGCGCGAGGCGCACGCTCCTCGTCATCGCAAACAGTAGGCCGTCGTCGCGGAGTTGACGGCGCCTTTGCCTGCCGGCGCGAACTCGCTTGACCAGATGGTGCGCTGCTGCGGGTTGCCGGAGTCGCCCTGTCTCCCCGAGTGTCAAATAGTCGCTTAGTGCGGAATCCAGCTGGGACAAATATTGAGTTAGTGCGGGGCTTAGGACAAATAGTCGCTTAGTGCGGACCCCAGCATGACAAATGATGCGTTAGTGCGGAAACGAAGAGATATAGCAAGGGTACCTTATGAATAGGCCGTTCGTATCGCCCAAGCTAGAGGGATCGGGCGATGCTGCCTAATGAATAGGGGAAGCTTGTCGGAGCCCCTCCAATCCGCACTAACGCACTATTTGACCAAACTTCCGCACTAAGCCCTTTTTTGACACGCTGTCCTTCCCGCACTAAGGCGTTATTTGGCGCAGCAAGAAAGATGTGGCTGGTTTTGCCGGTATGGGAAGGGTCTCACAGCGATGCATGCGGTTATGCATGCTCCCGTGCGCGTGAGGTCCTCGCGGTAAAAAGCTTGTGCCCGCGCTAAGGCGGGCACAAGCGGTGGGTTGTGAGCTTTAAGGCGGCGTCGCCTACGCTTTTTTGATCGCGGCGATAAAGAAGCCCTCGAACAGGCGGGTGGGGCGCACGGTGATGGTGCCTTCCAACCCGTTCGGCAGGCAGGGAAGGGCGAGCTCCGGGTTATCCGGAGCGGCTGCGAGCGCTTGGGGGTCGAGCGGGACCAGCTCGCAGTCGCGATGGCGCTTGAGGACCGAGGCGAGCATGAGCTCGTTTTCCTCGGGCAGGATCGAGCAGGTGGAATAGATGAGCGTGCCGCCGCGCTTGAGCACGGTGAGGCCGCGGTCGAGCAGTGCACGCTGCGAACGGGTCACCTTCGAGAGCAGTTGCTGGGTGATGCGCTTCTCCGCTTTGGGATCGCCTGCGCGCACGGTGCCCGTGCCGGTGCAGGGGGCGTCTAGCAAGACCTGGTCAAAGCTGAAGAACTCGTCCAGCTTGCGAGCGTCGACGCGCATGATCTGCAGGTTGGTAACGCCCTGCTTATCCATGTTGTACTGCAGCTTCTCCGCGCGCGGCACGTTGAGCTCGCAGGCGCAGATGTGCGCCGCGCCGTGGGTGAGGGCGGCGATCTGCGAGGTCTTGCCTCCGGGTGCGGCGCACATGTCGAGGATGTCCGCCCCCTCTCGCGGGGCGAGCGCCAGCGGGGGCAGCATGGACGAGAGGCTTTGCAGGTAGATGCCTCCCTTTCGGTAGATGTCCATGCCCCAGACGTCGCGCTCGCTGGGCGCGTCCACCACAAAGGCGTCCTTATACCAGGGGGCGTGTTCGTAGGGGATGCCCGCCCCATCGAGCGCGGCGGCGACATCGTCCGCGCTCGCCTTGAGGGTGTTGGCGCGCAGGGTGGTGGGCCGCTGGGCGGCTTGCTGGTATCCGTCGAATATCTGGTTCGCGATGTCCTCGCTGTATGCGGCCTGGACCTGCTGGACAAGGAAGGCGGGGATGCCGTCTGGTGTGCTCATGGTTATCTCCGTAACTAAAAAGGCGCCCCGGTTTGGAGCGCCTTCTATTGTGCCAGAAAGCAGTTTGAATGTGCGGCGGGGCCGGGATGCGCGGTGCTCTTGGAGCGGCGCGGGTTACATGAGCGCGCCGGCGACTATGAGGGCGACCGCGACGGCGATGGCGGCGAAATCGAGCGCCTGCAGGGGGTAGCGCTTATAGGAGCTCTCGCGCGTGCGCAGGTAGAAGCCGCGCTGCTCTGCCGCAAGGGCAGTGGCGTCGGTCTTGCCTACGGACGAGATAAGCAGCGGAATGCACAAAGGCAGCATGAGCTGGAGCTTCTTGATGGGGTTCTTGGTGTCGTACTCCACGCCGCGGGCGGTCTGCGCCTCCATGATGGCGTTCATCTCCTGGCCAAAGAGCGGGACAAAGCGAAGCGCCGTGGTGAACGCGAAGGCGTAGCGATACGGCACGTGCAAGATCTCCACGCAGGCGTTCGCCAGGTCCGTGAGCTTGGTGACGGTGAGTACCAGCACTAAGGGCAGCGCCACGCCCAGCAGGCGCAGGCAGGCCTTTGAGCCGGTGACGAGTCCCTCGCTGGTGACAAAGCCCACCAGGCGCTCGCCCCCCTGTACAAAGATCATCTGCAGCACCAACATGATGGCGGCAAGCGGCAGCAGCACCTTGAGAAGCGACGCCAGGCGGCTGAAGACGCCCGCATAGGCGCCCAGCGCCAGGGTGATGACAAGCAGCCCCACCAGCGCGGGGTAGGAGGCGGCTAGAAACGTGGCGATGATGATGCCCGATGCGAGCGCCAGCTTGGCGACGGGGTTGAGGCGGTGCAGCACGGTGGCGCCCGGTACGTAGTCGATGACGTTAACCACGCTCGATCAGCTCCTTTGCGGTGTCGACTATCTGGGAGACCTCGGTAATGGAGGCGAAGGCGGGCGACACGGTGTGCGCGAGCGCCTGGGAGAGGGCGACCACCTGAGGCGGGGTGATGCTCGCCTCGCGCATAAGGCCGGTGTTGGCGAAGACCTCCGCCGTGCGCCCGCGCTCCAGGATGCGGCCGTTCGCCATGACCGCTAGGCGATCGGCGAAGTCCGAGACAACCTCCATGTCATGGCACACCATCACCACGGCGCAGCCGCGCTCGGCCATGTCGCGCACCGTCTGCATGACCGTCATGCACTCGCGGTAATCGAGGCCGCTGGTGGGCTCGTCCAAAAGCACCAGCTTGGGCTCGATGACCACGACGGACGCCAGGGCCACCATCTGCCGCTGGCCGCGCGAGAGCGAGAAGGGGGCCTGGTCCGCGGGCAGGCCGAAGCGGTCGATGACCGCCTGCGCGCGCTCGAGGGCGTCTTCGCGCTCGACGCCGTGGAGCTCGAGGCCAAAGGCGACCTCGTCCAAAACCGTCTGCTTGCAGATCTGGCGGTCCGGGTTTTGGAACAGCGTGGCCACGTTGGCCGCGAGTGCGGAGACGGGGGTCTCGCGCGTGTCCATCTCCGCGACCGTGACTGAGCCCGATGACGGGGTGAGCAGGCCGTTGATAAGCTTGGTAAGGGTGGTTTTACCGGCGCCGTTTTGGCCCACCACGCCCACCAGCTCGCCGGGGTAGACCTCCATGGCGAGGTCGCGCACGGCGGCGCCGCCGGCGGGGTAGGAGAAGCTTGCGTTCTCGATGCGCAGCACCGGTTGGGCGCCCCGGGCGTGAGGGCGAGCCGGCGCATGGGGAGAGGGCTGCAGCTCGCCGGCGCGGCTTTGGTTGGGGGCGGCGTGGCCGTCCAGCGCGCGGGCGATCATATCGGCCGCTTCCGGAACGTTGAGGCAGGGGGCCTGGTCTGCGGCGAGCAGGTTTTGGGCGCGCATGCTGTTGTAGACGCGGGTGACGCGCGGGCTGTCGACGCCTATGGCGCGCAGGTCCTCCGCGTGGGCGAACACCTCGCGCGGGGTGCCGTCCAGGGCCACGGAGCCCTTGTTCATCACGATGACGCGCTCGCAGAATTCGGAGAGCAGGGCGACCATCTGCTCGATGACCACCACGGTGACGCCCGCCACGCGGTTGACCTCGCGTAGCGTTTCGAACACCATGCGCGAGCTCACCGGGTCCAGCGCCGCGGTGGGCTCGTCCAAAACAAGCACGCGGGGCTCCAGGGCCAAGATCGCCGCGATGGCGACCTTTTGCTTCTGCCCGCCGGAGAGCGTGGCGATCTCGCGGTCGCGCAGCTGCTCTATCCCTACGGTGGCGAGCGCGCGCTGGATGCGGCCCTCTATCTGGTCATGGGGCACGCCGAAGTTCTCCAGGCCAAAGAGCATCTCGTCCTCAACCACGGAGGCGACCATCTGCGCGTCGATGTCCTGCGCCACGGCGCCCACCACGCGGGCGATGTCCGTGAGGCTGATCTCGCAGGTGTCGCGTCCCTCCACGCGGGCGGCGCCGTAGAACGCGCCCCTGAAATGGTGGGGGATGGCGCCGGAGAGCACGGCGGCCAGCGTGGACTTGCCGGCGCCCGAGGGGCCTATGACGCCGACGAACTCGCCCTGCTCGATGCAAAGCGAGACGTCGGTAAGCGCCCGGGAGGCCTCCTGGCTGTAGGAGAAGCTGACGTTTTCTAATTGGATGATTGGTTGCATGGGGTCTTCCTGGTGATGACGAACGAGCTTAACTGCGCTTGAGGACGGCCTTCAACGGGGTGTACAGCGCTTGTACCACGATAGCATTGAATACGGCCGTGCCCAGCACAACGGGGATTTTTGCGGTGACGGTAACAAGGGCGGCCCCCATAAGGACGGTGCCCAGCCCCGCGAAGAGCGCGCCGGAAACCAGCGTAGTCACAAAGCCGGCGATGAGCGGGGTGATGCTTCTGCCGGCGGGCGCGACCTCAAGGCGGCAAAGCAGCGCCATGACCAGGGCGCCCGCGACCTCGGTTACAAAGTTGAGGCCGGGGACCGACGTGCTGAGCTGGATCACCGCGGCGGAGATGAGGCCGTAGAGCACCGACTGGGTGAGGTTGGCGCGGGTGAGCAGGATGGCGAGCGAGTAGGCGGCGATGATGAACTGCGGCTTGATGCCGGTTATGGCGAGCGCGTTGCCCAGGGTGAAGTTGAGGATGAAGCCGGCTGCCAGCAGGACGGATAGCAGGACGATGGCGGAGATGTCCAGCGCGCCGCGGCTGGAGGCGGCGACGGCGCGGGTGCGGGGTTTCTGGTCCATGGTGTTTCCTCTCTTGGGTTTTTCGTCCGCATTCGCCCGGGGTCCTTGGGTGGGGGGCGGCATGGCGTCTTGGCACGGCGTGGCCTATACCGCTTGCGGGCGGATGCTTTTGGTGCGTATTTGATTTGCAGGTGGTTTTTGGCGCGGCAGCGCTTGGGGAAAGTGCGGGCGACGATGCTGCGGTGCCTCGCCGCCCGCGAGGATGGAAGGGCGGTTGGGTGGGATGAATCAAGGGGAGGGCGAAGGGCCTTTGAGGGCTAATCGTCCAGCTTAAGAGCCTTCTTGATGGGGATGTAGAGGGCCTGAACCAGGATGGCGTTGAAGACGGCGGTGGCGGCGACCACGGGCAGCATGGCGGCGGCGAGCTCTCCGGCGGCGCCCACCATGGCCATCTTGATGAGCATGAAGATCACGCCGGAGAGCAGGGTGGTGACAAAGGTGCCGACCAGCGGGGTGACCTTGGCGGCGCCCCCGCGCATGCCGGCGCGGACGATGACGGCCATGACCATGGCGGAGATGCCCTCCGCTGCGAAGTCGATGAAGGGCGAGGTGGTGGTGATCTGGATAACGGCCGCGGAGATGAGGCCTATCACCAGCGCCTGGCCTATGTTGGGACGGATGATGAGGATGGTGAGGCAGAACGCGGAGATGATGAACTCGGGGCTGATCATGCCGGCGGACATGGACGAGATGGCCTTGCCCACGGTGAAGTTGAGGATGAGGCCGGCTGCCAGCAGGATGGCGAGCAGGACCAGGGCGCGGATATCGAGCTTGCCGTGTTCGTTGGCGGTGACGGTGCGGGCGGCGGTGTTCTGGGACATGGTGTGCTCCTTTTGGTGCGTGCGCGTTTGCGCCGGTGGTACAAGGTGGTTGCGGGTGCGCCGTTTGCGCGGGGCCGCGGTGCCGGTGGGCTGGTGGGGTGGAGGCGCGCGATGCGCGGTGCCGGTCGATGTGGTTGCCGGGGTAAGAAAAAAGGCCCCCGGTCAAACCGGAGGCCTAAAAGTTCGCTGCTAGAAGACTCTGGCGCGATAGGACTCACCGTCGACCGACAAAGATCGCATCGCGCCACCACCAGTTCATCACGGAGTTGTTGGCTGCGTTGATCATGTCGGCATCTCCTTTCGCGGAATTGAGGTTTGGGGCTGTCCCCATTTGTTGGAAGGAACTATAGCATAGCGGCGGGCGGGCGCAACGCAATTCGTTTTCTCGTTGCGAGTTTGTTACGGCGCGGTCGGGCGGCCATGCGGCGGTCGGGCTGCCATGCGGCGGGCGGGCGGACGCGGCTACTCGGTGAGGTTCGAGAAGCCGTCGATGATGAGGTCCAGGCACTGCGGGATCACGCGGGCGCTGAAGCTGCCGGCGTTGCTGTGGATGAGCTCGCCGTCAAACTGCATGCCCATGGAGGGGCTGCAGGTGACGTGGGCCTCGCGGGCCTGGAACATGGTGAACTGCGGGCGCCCTATGGCCTTTCCGGTCTTGTCCAGCACGCCGGCGATCAGCGTGGGCAGAAGCTCCACAGTCTTGGCGGGCTCTATGACCACGATGTCGATCATGCCGTCGTTCATGCGGCAGTCCGGGAACAGGTTGATCTCATTTTGGATGACGGCGGTGTTGCCCACCATGCAGCCTATGCCGTCCAGCTCATGGACCTCGCCGTCGCACTCGATGGTGAAGTGCGCCACCTGCGGGGAGGGCGTCGCCAGCGCGGAGAGCATGTAGGCGATCTCGCCCATGTCTCCCTTGGTGGACTCCGCCTTCTCCATGATGGCGGCGTCGAAGCCCGTGCCGGCGATGATGATGAACGCGTGGCTGCGCTCCGTGCCCTCCTCGTCCGTCCAAGAGATCTCGCCCATGTCCACCTTGGCGGTCTTGCCGGCATGGCAGGCGGCGGCAAGGGCCGCGGCTTCCGGTGCGTTGCCGATGTTGTTGAAGAACAGGTTGGCGGTGCCGGAGGGGAACACCAAGATGGGCACGCCGGTGTTGCGCATGTGGTTGAGCACGTTGGAGACGCTGCCGTCACCGCCGGATACCACCACGCGGTCGAATTGGTCTACGTCTGCGGTCGCGTCTTCGGGCTCCATGCCATCGCCCAGAAAACGCATGACCACCTCGTCCCCCGTCTGGGAGAGGAATTGGGCAAAGGTGAAGATCTCGTCGGACTTGGGTCCTGAGGCGAGGTTGTGAATGATAAGACAGCGCATGCGGAATGTTCCTATTCTTGAGCGAAGCCGAGTATAGTTACAGTGTCGTAATCCTACCCCCGCGAGCGGGGCTCAAACCACATCTATGGGTGAGGCATGTATATCTCCACGTATGAAGAACTGTCGGCTTTTTGCGAACGCGCGGCGCGCTTTAACGCCATCGCGGTCGATACCGAGTTTTTGCGCGAGCGCACCTATCATCCGCGTCTGTGCCTGGTGCAGGTCGCCACGCCGGACGAGTGCGTGGTCATAGACGTCATCGCCATCGACAACCTGGCGCCTTTAGCGATCCTTATGCGCGATGAGGGCACCGTCAAGGTGTTCCATGCCTGCTCGCAGGACATGGAGGTGCTCAACTACACGCTGGGCGCCCTGCCCGCCCCCATCTTTGACACGCAGATTGCCGCGGCGTTTTTGGGCGAGCGCATGCAGACCTCCTACAACGGCATGGTGCACGCGTTTTGCGGCGTGACCCTGCCCAAGAGCGAGTCGCTGACGGACTGGTCGCGCCGTCCGCTCACTCCCGAGCAGATCGAGTACGCCCTGGACGACGTGCGCTACCTTATCAAGGCCTACGACGTGATCATGGAGCGTCTGGACGAGTCCGGCCGCGCGTCTTGGGTTTTGGACGAGATCAGGCCGCTGACCGACCGCTCGCATTACGTGGTCGATCGCCGCGTCGCCTTCAAGCGCGTCAAGCGCGTCAACTCACTTACCCGCCGCCAGCTCGCCGTGGCGCGCGAGCTCGCCGCCTGGCGCGAGGCCAGGGCTGAGTATTCCAACATTCCGCGCAAGTGGCTTATGTCCGACGAGGTCTTGATCGCGCTGTCGAAGCGCCCGCCGCATGACGCCGCCTCGCTGCGCCGCGTGCGCGGAACCGAGCAGTTGTCTGATGCCGACGTGGCCGGCGCGCTTTCCGTCATCGCCCGCGGCGAGAGCTGCCCGGCGGACAAGTACCCCTTTATCGCCCGCACGCACAAGCCCGCCTCGCCCGAGCTTGAGAGCGTGATCGACCTTATGTACGCGCTGATTCGCCTGGTGGGGGAGCGCTCCGGCGTGGCCACCGCCATGATCGCCTCGCGCGACGATTTGGTCGATTACGTTGACCGCCCGCAGGATAGCCCGCTTCGCGAGGGCTGGCGCTTCGAGCTGGTTGGCACCTTGATCGACGACCTGTTGAACGGCGATATCGGCCTTACCGTGAAGGACCGCGCGCTCGAGATCTTGTAGCGCTAATGTTTGGGGCTCGCCGCGTGCCATCCGGTGCGGCCCGCCCCTGCCGCGTCCGCCCCACGGGGTTTTGGGCTTCTGGTACGGCTCCTTGCCCGCATGCATAACTTGGGATGGCTGGGTATAAGCGTACCCATGTGAATATCCATGTGATCGCGGCCGCCCGCGTGCGGCCCAGGTTTACGGCAAGGAGCTTTTTCGCAAATGTATCCCATGTACTACGGCTTTGGCATGGACCCGGCGTATCTGGCGCTGGTCATTATCTCGCTGGTGCTGGGCGGGCTTACCCAAAGCTACATCAACTCGACGTATCGCAAGTGGTCGCGCGTGCCCTCCGGCGGGGAGACGGGCGAGCAGGTGGCGCGCCGCATGCTCGACTCGCTGGGCTGCGGCCGCGTTGGCATCCGCGGCGTCTCCGGCCACCTTACCGACCACTACGACCCGCGCGACAACAATCTGTACCTGTCGCGCGAGAACCTTTCCGGCGGCTCTGTCGCAAGCGTCGCCGTGGCGTGCCATGAGGCGGGCCACGCCGCCCAGCGCGAGCACGGCTATGCCATGATGAAGTTTCGCTCCGCCCTGGTGCCGGTGGTCAACTTTACCCAGAACATCTGGATGCTGGTGCTGCTGGCGGGCGTCTTTATGAACATCGCCGGCCTCACCACGCTTGCGATCGCCCTGTTCTCGTTTTCCGTGCTGTTCCAGATCGTGACGCTGCCCGTTGAGATCGACGCGAGCCGTCGCGCGGTCGCCTACATCGAGCAGTCCGGTATGGGCGAGGTCAACGTGCGCGGCGCCAAGAAGGTGCTGACCGCTGCGGCGCTCACCTATGTGGCCGCCGCCCTGACGAGCGTGCTGCAGCTTCTCTATATCATGGGCCGCACGCGCAACGACGAGTAGGGGAGCGTCTGGCGGCGCCGTCACCGCGGGTTTGCGGGCGGTTTGCGACGCGGTCCTGTGGCTGCGGGCTTTTCCGCGCTTTGCACATAGATGCTGCTTGCGGGCGTCCGAGTTTCGGGCGCCCGTTTTTTTGTGCGCGCCCGCTTTGTGGCGGGTGCGGAGTTGGCCTTGCGGTTTTGCTTTCTGGTCTGTTCACCGTTATGTACGCTGCGGCGCCCATCTTTGAGTTGGGTGCCCCTTTGTACCAAAGACCGTGCGTGGGCTGTACGTTTGGGCACCCAGATATGGGCCGGGCGCCCAAACGTACAAACACGCGGCCTTATGTGCACGAAAGGGCACCCAGTTTAAAGCTGGGTACCCAGGCGGACGTCGCCTTGCGCTTCGTAGACCGCCGTTCCGCGCGCGCATCGTTCACACCGGAATCGTCTGCAGCATCCGCAGCGGCTTGCCTTGTTAGATGTCTTTTTCAACATATGTCCGGGCGAGGCGGTAGACTGGGAACCATAAAGCGACGCGCCCCGGCAGGCGCCTCGATGCGCGCGAGAGATCGGCGAGCGCGGAGGCGCGGGGGCGCATTGATGTGCAACAACGTGAAAGGAGGGCTGCCCATGGATGGTTGGAACCTTACCGGAGCCTCGAGCGCGCCGGCTAAGGAGGAAGACGCCGTCTCCGTCTCGCAGGCGATCGACATCGCCGCCGGGGCGCTGGACCGCATTCCGCAGCTGTGCGTTTTGGGCGAGGTCACGGGCTTTCGCGGCCCCAACGCCCGCAGCGGCCACTGCTATTTCCAGATAAAGGACGATTCGTCCGCCATGGACTGCATCATCTGGAAAGGGACCTACCTTAAGCGCGCGTTCGATTTGCGCGACGGCATGCAGGTTCATCTCACGGGCTCGTTCAACCTTTATAAGGCCCAGGGCAAGATGAGCTTTGTCGCCCGTTCGTTCTCGCTTGCGGGCGAGGGCATGCTGCGCCAGCAGGTGGCGGCGCTTGCCGAGAAGCTGCGCCGCGAGGGTCTTATGGACGAGTCCCGCCGCCGCCGTATCCCCGCGTTTTGCTCGCGCGTCGCCGTGGTCACGTCGTTGTCCGGCGCCGTTATCGACGACGTCAAGCGCACGCTGCGCCGACGCAACCCGCTGGTGGAACTTATCTGCGTGGGGTCCAAGGTGCAGGGCGAGGGCGCGCCCGAGGAGCTTATCGATGGGCTCCGCCGCGCCGCGGCGATCACGCCCGCACCCGATTGCATCCTGCTGGTGCGCGGCGGCGGGTCGTTCGAGGACCTTATGACCTTTAACGACGAGTCGCTCGCCCGCGCGGTGGCGGCCTGCCCCGTGCCCGTGGTGACCGGTATTGGGCACGAGCCGGATACCTCCATTTGTGACATGGTGAGCGACCGCCGCTGCTCCACGCCTACCGCGGCGGCGGAGTCAGTGGCCCCCGCCATCACCGAGCTCGCGGAGCTTCTGGCGGCCCGCGAGCACCGTTTGGTCCAGTCGTTCACGTCCATGGCCGCCTCCGCGCGCGCGGACCTGGACGCCTCCTCGATGCGCGCCGGGCGCGCCATGACGCAGCGCCTGGCGCAGATGGATGCCGCGCTTGCGGCCTCCGCGTCGCGCCCGTGTCTCATGCGGCCCGCGTTTATGGTCGAGCAGCGCTCGATGGACCTTGCGCGTTCCGCGGAGCGATTCTCGTCCGCGCTCGTCCAATCCCAACAGCGCTACGCCCGCGAGCTCGATGCGTTGTCGCCGCGCCTGGCCGCGTCCACGTCCGGTTTGGCCGCGAAGCGCCACGCGCTGGAGCTGGCGGCCTCTAGGCTTTCCGCGGCGGGTCCCGCCATGCTGAGCGAGCCGGCGGCGCGCCTGGCGCAGGGCGCCGCCAAGCTGGACGCGCTCTCGCCGTTGGGCGTGCTTGCGCGCGGTTACTCCATCGCGTACTCGGAAGATCGCGTGGCGACGTCCACCTCCGCCTTCGCCCCCGGATCGCGGCTGCGCGTTCGCTTGGCGGACGGCGACGTGTACGGCACGGTCGACCGCGTGGAGCCGTCCGGCACCGTGGACTAGCGCTGCCTGCCGGTGCGCCCCGCCGGTCGAAGCGGTATGAGGCCCGCATCTGGCCGCGGCCCGTGTTGGTGCTTGAAGGGCCTTTGTATTGAGAAATAATCGGTAGCTAGCAGATGATTGTTGGCTAGCAGATGGTTGATAGGAGAAAAAACCATGGCACAGAACAAAAGCGTTGAGGAGCTCAGCTACAAAGAGGCCTCCATCGAGCTGGAGGGCATCATCCGCAACCTTGAGTCCGGCGACCTTGAGCTCGAGGAGTCCCTGGAGGGCTACACCCGCGGCGTGGAGCTGCTCAAGAGCCTGCGTGCTCGCCTGGCCGCCGCGGAGCAGAAGGTCTCCGTCCTCATGAAGGATATCGACGGCGGCGATACCTTGGTCGCCGGCGAGTCTGCCGACACCACGGACGGCCTTAGCTTCTAGAATAGGGGCGTGGCGCCCGCGCCGCATACGGCACCATCGACCAAACCCGCTTAGAGAGGAACCGCTATGGACGATTGCATCTTCTGCAAGATCGCCGCTCACCAGATCCCTTCCACCGTTGTGTATGAGGACGATAAGGTTATCGCCTTCGATGACCTGGCACCCCAGGCGCCGGTCCACACGCTGGTCATTCCCAAGGACCATTACGCCAACATCATCGACGGCGTGCCGGCGGACGTGCTGGCAGCCATGGTCAACGCCGTTTCTGAGGTCGCCCGCGCCAAGGGCCTGGACGACGGCTTCCGCGTGATCGCCAACACCGGCGAGGTCGCCGGCCAGACCGTTCACCACTTTCATATGCACGTCCTCGGCGGTAAGCCCTTGGGCGAGAACCTGGTCTAAAGGCCTGGCGCAAGCGTGTGGCCCGGCATGGTCTTAAGCACATGGTTCGCTAGTCCATGGGCCACAGTCAAGCATTCCGCCTAAACGTGCCGCGCTCCAATCGCCGTATGGCGTATGATTAAGAACGGTATGCAATAGGCTTGTCGCCCCGCGGGGCGAAGTGATTACAAGATGGGAGACACATGAACGTTCTCGTTGTCAATGCTGGTAGCTCCAGCCTGAAGTACCAGCTTCTCAACACCCAGTCCGGTGAGGTCTTTGCCAAGGGCAACTGCGAGCGCATCGGCATCGACGGTTCCTTCATTGGCCACGAGGAGAAGGGCGCCGGCAAGTCGACCCTGGAGGTCGCCCTGCCCGATCACCGCACCGCCATCAAGCACGTGTTCGAGATCCTCGAGACCGTTGACGCTCCCGTCGAGGGCATTGGCCACCGCGTCGTCCAGGGCGGCTGGTACTTCCCCGAGTCCGCCGTGGTCACCGATGAGACCCTGGCCCAGGTCCGCGAGGTCGCTCCGCTGGCCCCGCTGCACAACTATGCCGAGGCCGACGTCATCGAGATCTGCCGCGACATGTTCCCTGAGCTGGGCAACGTCATCGTCCCCGATACCGCGTTCCACTACAACATGCCCGAGCGCGCCTGGCGCTACGCCCTGCCCCGCGACGTGGTCGAGAAGCACCACGTCCGCAAGTACGGCGCCCACGGCACCAGCCACCGCTTTATCTGGCGCACCGTCAACGAGTTCATGGAGGGCAAGGCCCACAAGCTCGTGAGCTGCCACCTGGGTTCCGGCGCTTCCCTGTGCGCTATCGAGGACGGCCACTGCATGGATACCACCATGGGCCTCACCCCGCTCGACGGCTTGGTCATGGGCACCCGCTGCGGCACCCTGGACCCCGCAACCGTCTTCTATCTGAGCCGCGTCGGTGGCTACAGCATCGACGAGATCGACACTATGATGAACAAGCAATCCGGCCTGCTCGCCGTCTCCGGCGTCTCCTCCGACTCCCGCGACGTCTGCGAGGGCGCCCAGAAGGGCGACGAGAACTGCGAGATGGCGCTCGAGATGTTCTCCTATCGCGTGGGCCAGCTCTTCGCCGAGATGGCTGCCTCAATGGGCGGCGTCGACACCATGGCCTTCACCGCGGGCATCGGCGAGAATTCCGTTGAGCTGCGCCAGCGCGTCGCCGACAAGCTCGCCTGGCTGGGCGTCGAGATCGACCCCGAGCTCAACGCCGTCCGCTCCGATGATCCGCGCGTCATCTCCACGCCCAACTCCAAGATCACCTGCCTGGTTGTCCCCACCAACGAGGAGCTCATGATCGCCCTGGACGTCGAGGCTCTGCTCGGCTAATCGCCTTCTTTTATAGCGACCTATTCGGCCCGTCTCCGGTATACACGCCGGCGGCGGGCCTTTTGCGTGCGTTCAGGCAGCTATTCTGTGGATTCTCGCGGGTGCTGCGACCTTTTTGTTGAGTTTCGAATGTATGTCATAGAGAATTAGTAGGATTAACCGCGGAAAAAGCGGATACACTGTTACCAATATCTGCCGAATGTTGTAGATAAACGTTCAATCAAGCGAAAGGATTCTCAATGACTCTTTCCGAGCACAGCATCTCCCGCCGTAGCGCCGTCGCCGCCGGCTTGGGCATCTTCGCTTCTCTTGGCCTTGCTGCTTGCGGCTCCTCTGAAACCGCGGGCTCTGCCCCCGCTCCCTCCTCTTCCACGGACGAGCAGGTGGACGAGACCGTTCAGATCGACGCGGACGCCTACGATCAGCTGATCGACTCCATCCCCGCCGCCGACGACGCCAAGATCGCTGCCAGCACCTGGGCTACCAAGGTGAAGGATGCCGGCGTCCTGCGCGTGGGCGGCGTCCAGACCTCCATGTTGTTCAGCCTGCTCAACGAGAAGGACGGCGTGCTGCGCGGCTTCGACGCTGGCTTGTCGCAGATGCTTGCCCGCTACATCATGGGCGACGCCGCTAAGATCGAGGACACCCAGGTCACTTCCGACACGCGCGAGTCCGTTCTGCAGAACGATCAGGTCGACGTGGTCTTTGCCACCTACTCCATCAACGACGACCGCAAGAAGGTCATCTCCTTCGCCGGCCCGTACTACACCACCCAGCAGTCCATTTTGGTGATGGCCGACAACAAGGACATCAACTCCGTGGACGACCTCGCCGGTAAGAACGTTGCCGCCCAGTCCGGCTCCACCGGCCCGGCCATCTTGGAGGAGTTTGCTCCCAAGGCTACCGTCCAGGAGTTCAAGACGGACGAGGAGGCTCGCACCGCGCTGTCCCAGGGCCGCGTCGACGCCTATGTTATCGACACCAACATGCTGCTGGGCAGCATGGTTCGCCAGCCCGGCAAGTACCGCCTGGCGGGCGACCCCTTTGGCCCGGTGGACGCCTACGGCATCGGCCTGCCGCTGGATTCCGACGGCGTTGCGTTTGTGAACGAGTTCCTCCAGAAGATCGAGGACGAGGGCATGTGGGCGGACCTCTGGCAGGTCTGCATCGGTGACCGCGCCGGCATCGACGACGTTCCCGAGCCCCCTGCGATCGGCGCATAGCGCTCGCTGAAAGCACATCTTTGCCCGCATCATCGCGGGCGGTGTATTGACGAGTATGGGCCTTCCGCGCTTGCGGTGGGCCCATGTATCTATAAGGAGGGGATACATGGGGATTTCCGAGCTCTTGTCCACATACGGGCAAGACTACCTCAACGGCCTTTTGGTGACGTGGGGCATGACCGCGGCCTCGTTCGCCATGGTGATGGTGCTGGCCGTGCTCATCACCGTTATGCGCGTGTCGCCCTTTAGGCCCTTGCGCATGGTGGGAGACCTGTACGTGCAGGTGTTTCGCAACATCCCGGGCGTGGCGCTGCTCATCATCATCGTCTACGCCCTGCCCAACCTGCGTGTCGTGCTCGATTACCGCACCTGCGTGGTGGCCACCACGGTGCTCATGGGTTCGGCCTTTGGGTCGGAGAACTTCATGAGCGGCATCAACACCATCGGCGTGGGTCAAATCGAGGCCGCTCGCTCCATCGGCCTCTCCTTTGGTCAGATCCTGCGTAAAATCGTGATTCCGCAGGCGCTGCGCACCACCGTGCTCCCCATGACCAACCTGCTGATCGCCGTCATGCTCACCACCGCCCTGGGATCCCAGGTACCGCTCAACCCGCGCGAGCTCACCGGCGTGGTGTCCTTTGTCAACACGCGCGCCACCGGCGGCATCCTGGCCTTCCTTATCTCCGCTCTGGCGTACGTGGGGTCCGCCTTTGTGATCGGCCTGGTGGGTAACCGCATCGACAAGAAGGTGAGGATCCTGCGATGAGTTCACACGGAAACGCAACCTCTATGCGCGATGCGCTCTACGAGGCCCCGGGTCCCAAGACCAAGCGCAAGATTATGGTGGGCACCGCCGTGTCCGCCGTGGTGGTCGCCTGCATCTTGCTGGCGATCTTGGGGCGCTTCTATGCCACCGGCCAGTTGGACCCGCGTTACTGGACTTTCTTTCTCGAATGGTCTACCTGGCGCTTTTTGCTGCAGGGCTTTGCCGGTACCGTCCGCGTGGCGCTTACCGCGGGCGCCATCTCGCTGGTGCTGGGCATGTTGCTCATGCTGGGCCGCGTCAGCAAGGTCAAACCCCTTTCCGCCGCTTGCCGCGTGGTCATCGACTTCTTCCGCGGCGTTCCCAGCCTGCTTTTGATCTACTTCTTCTTCTTGGTGGTTCCGCAGTACGGCATCAAGATGTCCTCTTTTTGGATGCTGACGCTGCCCGTGGCGCTCGCGGCCTCCGGCGTTTTGGCCGAGGTCTTTCGCGCGGGCGTCAACGCGGTGCCCAGGGGCCAGGTCGAGGCGGCTATGTCCATCGGCCTGTCGCCGGCCAAGACCATGCGCAAGATCGTGCTGCCCCAGGCCGTCCGCTACGTCATCCCTTCGCTGATCTCGCAGCTGGTGGTCGTTGTCAAGGACACCACCGTCGCCTACGTGGTGAGCTACCCGGACCTCATGCAGAACGCGCGCGTGCTCATCACCAGCTATGACGCGCTGGTCTCCGTCTACTTCACCATCGCCCTCATCTACATCCTCATCAACTACGCCATCAACAAGGCGTCCGTCGCGGTGGCCAACCGCACCGGCGTCAAGATCATCCGCTAGGCATTCTGGAACGGAAGAGCTATGACACAGCAAATCTCAACTGAACCCATCATCGAGCTGCGCCATGTGGACAAGCACTACGGCGACCTGCACGTCCTTAAAGACATCAACCTCACTGTCCATAAGGGCGAGGTGCTGGTTGTGGTGGGTCCCTCGGGCTCGGGCAAATCCACCATGTGCCGCACCATCAACCGCCTGGAGACCATCGATTCCGGCGAGATCCTCATCGAGGGCGAGCCGCTTCCGCAAGAGGGCCGCGAGCTCACCCGTATGCGCGCCGAGCTTGGCATGGTGTTCCAAAGCTTCAACCTGTTCGCCCATATGAGCATCTTGCAAAACGTCACCTTAGGCCCCATCGAGGTCTTAGGGATGAAGAAGGACGAGGCCGAGGCCCGCGCCATGGAGCTGCTCGCCCGTGTGGGCGTGGCCGAGCAGGCTGCCAAGTCGCCCGCCCAGCTCTCCGGCGGCCAGCAGCAGCGCGCCGCCATCGCTCGCTCGCTCGCAATGCATCCCAAGGCCATGATGTTCGACGAGCCCACCAGCGCGCTCGATCCGGAGATGATCAACGAGGTCCTGGACGTTATGGTGGAGCTTGCCCGCGGCGGCATGACCATGGTGGTTGTCACGCATGAGATGAACTTCGCGCGCCGCGTGGCGGACCGCGTGGTCTTTATGGCGGACGGCCAGATTGTGGAGGAGGGGACGCCGGCGGAGTTCTTCGACCATCCCAAGACCCAGCGCGCCCGCGACTTCCTGGATTCCATCAAGGGCCACTAGCTTTTGCGCCCGCTTGAGGCTTGGGCCGCGCGAGCGCCTGTCGCGGTCCGGGCTGCACAAATCCATTGTTTGTTTTCTACTGCATGGAGGTACTCCCAGCATGACTACTTTTGCTCCAACTTTAACTACCGCGTCCAGCGCGAGCGGTGCGCCCGGTGCGGCCGATGCGCCCGCCAAGCGCCCTGTGATCCTGGTCGCCCCGCGCTGGCAGGAGATGGAGCGCACACTGGAGGTTCCCGAGCAGCTTGCCCCGGAAGAGGCCATGGCGTGCGTCTTTGCCGACGCTATCCTGGCCGCCGGCGGCCTGCCGCTGATGATGCCGCTTACCGATGACGACGACGTTCTGGAGACCATGCTCGCCATGTGCGACGGCGTCGCCGTTCCCGGTGGCCAGGACGTGAACCCGGCGCTTTGGGGCGATGAATCCCCGTATGATGAGTCGCTGCTGTGCGGCGTGCGCGATGCGTTCGAGCTCAAGCTGGTGCGCCGCGTGCTAGAACTTGACAAGCCGCTTTTTGCCACCTGCCGCGGCATGCAGCTGCTCAACGTGGCCCTGGGCGGCAGCCTGTGCATGGACGTGCCCGGCATCGCCCCGCTTGAGGGCACGGGTCTGTGGCGCCACGCCATGGTGCTGACCGATCCCGCGCACCCCGTGGACGTTGAGGACGGCACGCTTTTGGCCCGCTGCATCGGCGGCGCCGGGCAGATCCAGGCCAACTCGAGCCACCACTGCTGCGTGGACAAGATAGGGGAGGGCGTCCGTCTGGTGGCGCGCGCCACCGATGGCATCCCCGAGGCAATCGAGGTGCCGTCCGCCCGCTTCTGCCTGGGCGTGCAGTGGCACCCCGAGTACACCTGGCAGCGCATTGCCACGGACTTCGCCATTTGGCGGGCGTTTGTGGAGGCTTGCGGGTAGGGATGCGTGCCGGTAGGGCACACGTCGGCGGTTGCGGCAGCGTTGGCGCTGCGATGGGGATGCGTCGCGCGGCTCGTCCTCGTCCAGAGACACATAGGTAGATGCATGCGCGAACCCGTGGGGGCATGCATGAAAAAACGGAGGCCCCGTCTATGAGGGGGACCTCCGTTTTTTTGGTAGCTATCGAGCGCGGTTTCCGCGAAGCTGGTCGCGCCCTAGACGCGATCGCGCGGGCGGATGCGCTAGTTGGCCATCTGAGCCTGGACGGCGGTGATGGCGACGACGCCCACGATGTCGTCTGCGGAGCAGCCGCGGGACAGGTCGTTCACCGGCTTGGCGATGCCCTGCAGGATGGGGCCGTAGGCCTCTGCACCGCCGAAGCGCTGGACCAGCTTGTAGCCGATGTTGCCGGTCTCGAGGTTGGGGAAGACCAGGACGTTGGCATGGCCGGCGACCTTGGACTCGGGGGCCTTGAGCTGGGCGACGGAAGGAACGATGGCGGCATCCAGCTGCAGGTCGCCATCGATGGCGAGCTCGGGAGCCTTCTCCTTGGCGAACGCGGTTGCCTCCTGGACCTTCTTGGCGGTGTCGCCGCCGGCGGAGCCCATGGTGGAGTAGGAGAGCATAGCGACCTTGGGCTCGACGTCGCCCATGAAGGTCTTGAAGGAGTTCGCGGAAGCGATGGCGATCTCGGAGAGCTCGTCGGAGGTGGGGGCGATGTTGAGGCCGCAGTCAGCGAAGACCAGGGTGCCGTCTGCGCCAAACTCGGGGGTCTTGGTGCACATGATCATGAAGGCGGAGACCAGCTTGGTGCCGGGGGCGGTCTTCAGGATCTGAAGCGCGGGGCGCAGGGTGTCCGCGGTGGAGTGGCAGGCGCCGGAGACCAGGCCGTCGGCGTCGCCCATCTTGACCATCATGGTGCCAAAGTAGGTGGCGTCCATCACCTGGGCGCGGGCCTGCTCGATGGTGACGCCCTTCTTGGCGCGCAGCTCGGCGAACCTCTGCGCGTACTCCTCATGCTTCTCGGCGTTGCGCGGGTCGATGACGGTGGCGCCGGGGACGTCGATCTCGTCCGGGTTGCCCAGGATGACCAGGTTGGCGAGGTCCTCCTCGACGATCTTCTTAGCAGCCTCGATGGTGCGCGGGTCCTCGCCCTCGGGCAGGACGATCGTCTTCTTGTCTGCCTTTGCCGCATTCTTCATACGGGTCAGAAAGTCACTCATCATTCTCCTCAAAATCTAGAGCGCCCTTGTGTCCAGTTGTTGTTCGGCTTGCCATCCCGCCCGTGTCGGGAACGGTGGTCTGCGCTGCGCGTCGCATTCAGCTAGGCATGTTGAGCTTTCCTTGTGTGACGTAGGTTATTATACGGCGGCAAGCGCTATAATCGCTCTGACAATACGCACAACTGTGCAACACGTAATTCGAGCGCCCGCCTTGCTGCGGGCCTGTCCAAGGAGTTTCGATGCAGATCACCTCTGGTCTTCCGACTGGCTTCAACCCGCATGAGTACGACATGATCGTTGTCGGCGCAGGATACGCCGGCGCCGTGTGCGCCCGCCGCCTTGCCGAGACCGTGGGGTTCCGCGTCGCCGTCCTTGAGCGCCGCGACCACATCGCGGGCAACGCGTACGATTATTACGATGAGAGCGGCATCCTCGTCCATATGTTTGGTCCGCACATCTACCACACGTACAGCGAGCGCGTTCACTCCTTCCTGTCCCGCTTCACCGAGTGGGCGGACTACCAGCACAAGGTGCTCGCTAACGTGCACGGCACCCTGATGCCCGTTCCCTTCAACCACCAGAGCCTCAAGCTTGCCTTTGGCGAGGAGCGCGGCGAGCAGCTCTACCGCAAGCTGGTGGAGACCTTTGGCGAGAACAAGAAGGTCCCCATCATGGAGCTGCGCGAGAAGAACGACCCCGACCTGCGGGAGGTCGCGGACTACGTCTACGAGAACGTCTTTTTGCACTACACCATGAAGCAGTGGGGCCAGACGCCCGACCAGATCGATCCTTCCGTCACCGGCCGCGTGCCCGTGTTTGTGGGCGATGATGACCGCTACTTCCCCCAGGCTCCCTACCAGGGCATGCCCAAGGAGGGCTACACCGAGCTGTTCGCCAACATGCTGGAGCACGACCTGATCGACGTATTCTGCGAGGTCGACGCGCGCGACCTGCTCACTATCGACGAGGGCCGCGTGCTGGTCAACGGCGAGGTCTACGGCGGCGAGGTTGTCTACACCGGTCCTTTGGACGAGCTGTTCAACCTGGACCTTGGCGCCCTGCCGTACCGCACCCTCGACATGAAGTTCGAGACCCTGGACGTGGACCAGTTTCAGCCCGTGGGCACCGTCAACTACACCGTGAGCGAGGACTACACCCGCATCACCGAGTTCAAGAACATGACGGGCCAGGTTGTCCCCGGCAAGACCACCATCATGAAGGAGTACAGCCACGCCTACGAGCCCGGTAGCGGCCAGACCCCGTATTACGCGATCATCGATCCCGACAACCGCAAGCTGTACGAGCGCTATCTTGAGCGCGTCTCCAGCGTAACCAACTTCCATCCGGTGGGTCGCCTTGCCGAGTACCGCTACTACGACATGGATGCGGTGACCAATTCCGCCCTCGAGCTTTCGGACGAAATCATTTCCTGCCATGCATAACAACCAAGACCAGCACTCCGTCGAAGCCGGGACCCACAAGGTCTTGAGCTTCGGCATCCCCAGCTACAACGCCGCCGCGGATATCGACCGCTGCGTGGAGTCCATCCTTGAGGGCAGCGATTACGCCGCCGACATCGAGATCATCATTGTCGACGACGGCTCTAAGGACGAGACCCCGCAGAAGGCCGACGAGTGGGAAGCGCGCTATCCTGGTATCATCCGCGCCGTGCACCAGGAAAACGGCGGCCACGGCATGGCCGTGCTCGCCGGCCTGCGCAACGCTACGGGTACCTACTACAAGGTGGTCGACTCGGACGACTGGCTGGATGCCTCCGCGCTCTCTACCATGCTCTCTATCTTGCGCGGCTTCGAGGAGCGCGACACCCGCGTGGACCTCTTCATCTCCAACTACGTGTACGAGAAGGTGTATGAGGGGACCCGTACCGCCATCAGCTACAAGACCGCCTTGCCGCGCAAGCGCGTTTTCTCCTGGGATGAGATCGGTCGCTTCCTGCCTAGCCAAAACCTGCTGATGCACAGCTTGTGCTACCGCCGCGACGTGCTTTTGGACGGCGACCTGCCCTTGCCCGCGCACACGTTCTACGTGGATAACATCTACGCCTACGTGCCCCTGCCGCGCTGCAAGACCATCTATTACGCGGACATCGACCTGTACCGCTACTTTATTGGTCGCGAGGGCCAGAGCGTCAACGAGGCCACCATGGTCAAGCGCTTGGACCAGCAGTTCCGCATCACCCGCATCATGATGGAGGCCTACCATCTCTACGAGGATGTTGAGAAGCCCCGTCTGCGCAACTACATGATGGGCTATTTCACCATGATGATGGCTATCTGCTCCGTGTTCTCCAAGCTTTCCGACGACCCCGCCGCGCCGCAGAACCTGAAAGATCTGTGGCACGACCTAAAGGTCTACGACGAGCGCATGTACCGCCACGCCCGCTACGGCGTGATCGGTATGGGTACCAACTTGCCGTCCAAGATGGGGGAGAAGACCACGATCGGCCTGTATCACCTGGCCGGCAAGATCTTCAAGTTCAACTAGCGCGGGCTTTGCGCGCCTAGTGCGGCTTTCACGGTCGGTGCGGTTTTGCGCGCCTGGCGCGGTTTTCGCAGCGATGACGGCATGCTGAGTTGCGAATCGACATAACGCGTTTCTTTAGGAGCGGGTGGACGATAAAGGTCCGCCCGCTCCTTTATTATGTTTCCGCGACCCAGACGGGGCTCATCAGGTGAGATGACGGGATGCGACCCGCGTGCGACGCCGAGCGCGAGCGGGTGAGCGCGCAAGCGGGCGCGGGCGGGCGCGGGCGGGCGGGCCGGCGGGATGCACACGAGCGCGGGCGGGCGGGCCGGCGGGATGCACACGAGAAGTCGCGAGAAGTCTGGCGTGTCAAAAAAGGGCTTAGTGCGGAGGTTTGGTCAAATAGTGCGTTAGTGCGGATTGGAGGGGCTCCGGCGGGCTTTCCCTATTCATCGAGCAGCTTCGTACAAACCTTCTAGCTCGTGCGATATAAAAGATATATTCATAAGGTACCCTTGCTATATCTCGTCCTTTCCGCACTAACGCATTATTTGTCACTCTCGGGACCACACTAAGCGACTATTTGACCAATCCTCCGCACTAACGCATTATTTGTCCTGCTCGGATTCCGCACTAAGCGATTATTTGACGCAGCGGGATGGGGCGTGCGTGCGCAGGAGGGATGAGCGCTTGACGGGACGGGGTGGAAGCGTGGGATAGTTTTGTCCCCGCAGTAGAAATAGCGCGCGCGAAGCCGTGTGCCAACGATATCATGCCAGTTGGGTGCTTTGTCCAAATAAAGCGAAATGCTGCGATGTACGGGAACGTATAGTCATCTACCAGCACGAACAAGATTTTGGCAATACTTTTGGAAGATGAGGTTTCACTTTCTATTTTTGACGTCCATCTCGGTCGGTGCAAGGCGTAGCGTATGAGACATGGATATTTGCATTTGTGATGTAACGGAACTTGAGTGCCTGCGTGCGGCGACCGCGCCCGGCGGCCCTGGGATCAACCAAACAGGGGGATCGCAGCTCCTGGCTCCTGGCGCCACTTCGGTGGGGCCGGCGTGCCGGTCTCGCGTCAAGGCACTTGGGTCGAAGTCCAAGACATTGCATGTGGCGGTGCCTAGCGCCAAAGATCGCTTGACGCTCTCCGACGTCGCTTGCCATGCCTTGGGGAAGGCGACAACGCCCGAGAGCTACATAGACTTTGGAGGAGGAATCATAGGTCTCTCAATCGAGCACTTCTACGTCTCGATATGCTGCAGGCTCAGCTTTGCGCAGCGCATGCTGCTGGCCTACGAGCTTTGCGGTTACTACACCATCGTCCCAAATCCCGATTATGACGAGGAGGCGAAGTCGGGGGAGAAGGCGTATAAGGCAAAAGCAGTCACGCGCGCACCGCTTGCGACCGTGGAGAGGCTTAGGACATTTGCTAAGAACAACCCCCAAATCCGTGGGTCGAAGCTGGCGCTCAAGGCGTTGAAATACGCAGCAGATTCCGCGCGGTCGCCCGAAGAGGCGCGTCTTGCGATCGTGATGCTGCTGCCGCACAGTATGGGGGGGTTATGGCCGTGGACCGCTCGTGATGGATTATCGCGTTGACGCTGAGGAGACGCTCAAAAAGTGCGACATCTTCTTGCTGATAGGCAGGATAGATATCGAGTATCAAAGCGATCTGTATCATGCGTCTCGCGTGGCTTTGCGAAGTGACTCCAAACGCGCCAACGCGCTGTCGGCACTGGGTATACCGGTGGTCACCGTTACTTCCGAAGAGCTGCGCGACCCAGAGCTTTTTCACACCGTTATGGAACACGTGGGAAAGCTGCAAAATCGCAGGCTGCGTATTAGGACGAGCGGCTTTACCGAGAAGCGCAAGGCGCTGTGGGATGCGCTGTTTGACTAGATGGTGATGACCCCGCAAGCGAGCAATGCCACCGCCGTGATCGCGACGACGATGATAAACGCTGCGAGCGCCTTCTCTTTACGCGTCATCACGGGAGAGCTTCCGCGTTCTTTCCGCGCGCGCACGTAGAAGAAGATGCCGGGTACATATGCGATGCAGCACAGCATAAGTAGCTCGACGCCTGCCAAAAGCACGGCGACGGTGAGGAACGCGCAAGCAAACGCTGCGAGCACAAGCCCGCCCATCTGCCCGTCATGGCGGCGCGGCCATGCCCATTTGACCATGTACGCGGCGGCAAGCGTCCAAGAGATCACAATCGATGCGGTGCAAAGCGAGTACGCGAATTGATACGCGGCGTCGGAAAACAGCATCACGATGGTGAGGATCTGGATCATCACGCCCGTGGCGAGCAGGCACGTGCTGGGCGCGCTGTAGCTGTTGAGCTGATCAAATACACGCGGAAGCAGCTCCATGCGCGCCATGCCGTGCATGGCCTCGGACGCCAAGATGGTGTAGGAGAGCCATGCGCCAAAAATCGAGATGATGAGACCGGCAGAGATGAACGCTCCGCCCCATGGACCCACAGCGTGCTCGAAGATGTAGGGCATCGAAGGCGAACCCAGCGCCATGAGCTCCTCGCGCGGAAGGTACCCGTAGGGCAGGACGGATGCGGCGACGTAGATGACCACCAGCGCGGTGCATCCCAGAATGGTCGCTCGGGATACGTCGGACTTGCGTTGTGCGCGATGGCCCAGTACGGAGGCGCCCTCCATACCAACAAAGACCCACATCATAACCATGAAGCAATTGATGATCTGGGTGACAATCGATCCCGGCGCGCCGTCCCCACCCATACCGCCCGCCGCGTTGTTTGCCAGGTTGCCCCAGAAGTCGACGGTGAAGACGTTGAAGTCGAAGACCATGATCATGACGACGATAAAGGCGAAGATGGGCACCAGCTTGCATACCATGACGATGGCGTTGAGCGCAGAGGCCTCCTCCACGCCGCGGTTTACCAGCGCGATGATAGCCCAGTTGAGAACGGAGATGAACGCGACGGCGCCCACGGTGAGCCCCTGGGAGAACGGTGGGAAGAAGTAGCCTATAGCGGTGGTGAGCATAACGCCAAAGGCGACGTTGCCAATCCAAATGGAAAGCCAGTAGCCCCAGCCCGAGACAAAGCCCACAAAGGGTCCAAAGCCCTTGTCCGCATACGCAACGATACCGTTGAGGTGCGGTTGGACGATAGAGAGGCGTCCAAACGTGTTGGCGAGCGCCATAAAGCCGATACCCGTTACGAGCCAGGCCAGCAGCGCGGGCCCGGGGGCCGCCGCGGCGGAAATGTCCGTTGAGAGCGCGAACACGCCTGAGCCGATGGATGAGCTGATGACCAGGGCGATAAGTCCTACCAGGCTGATGCCTTTCTTGCGGGGTGGGGTTGGTGCGGTCTGGCTCATGGTGTTGGGTTTCCTTTGTTGATGCGTGAAAAGGCCCCGCTACCCAAGGGCGACGGGGCCAAACGGTTGCATGATATAAGGATAACCCTACTGCGCGATGTCTTTCGCCGAGGGCAGGCCGCCCAATCCGTCAGCGGTCGCGCATCCGCTGCAAATCGCCGCTTCCAGGGCGCGGGTGGCGACCAGGCCGATGAGGTCCAGCGGAAGATCCGGTACGGACTCGCTGCAAGAGGCCATAACGTAGATGGTGTCTCCATCGTTGGTGGTGTGCGTGGGGCGAATGGTGTGCGCGTAGGCGTCTGCCGCCATCTGCGCCACCTTGGTTGCCTGCGCCTTGGAGAGCGAAGCGTTGGTGATGATGCAGGAGATGGTGGTGTTGGTGCGGTCGAGCGGCATCTTCATATCTGCCGCGGCTTCAAGGGCGGCCTCTTCCATATCGATGATTTGGGTGCCGTCCGGCGTGGCGCGTGCTCCGGCGATGGGCTTGAGGGTTTCCGGGTCAACAACGTTCCCGCATGCGTTCACCGCGGAGATGGCGCCTACCTTGAGCTGGCCTAGCTGGAATGCGCGGGCGCCCAAGCCGCCTTTCATGGCGTGGTCGGGTCCCAGCAGCTTGCCCACGGTGGCGCCGCATCCCGCACCCACGTTGCCCTCCGGTACCGGGCTGCCGGGGGCGCAGTTATCAAGCGCGCAGGCAACGGAGAGGATGCCCGCCTCTATGTCCGGGCGGGTGAAGGGATCTGCGAACGCGAGGTCGAACAGGCAACTCGAGCAGACGATGGGAACCATGGTGGGGCCCACGGGCAGGCCGATGCCGCGACGCTCGAGCTCCCGTGCCGCGCCTGAGGCGGCCTCGAGGCCAAAGGCGGAACCGCCGGAGAGCATCACGGCATGGATCTTATCGACCGTGTTCTCGGGCTTCAGCAGGTCCGTCTCGCGCGATGCGGGCGCCGCGCCGCGGACGTCTACGCCGGCGGTAGCGCCTTGCGGCGCCACGACCGCCGTACAGCCCGTTCCCGCCTGGAGGTTGGTCCAGTGACCGATGGCAAAGCCCTCGATGTCGTTGATGTTGATAGGTTCGAGTTGGTTCGACATTGCTGCTCCCTTTTCTAGAATAACGGCCTAGTCCTGCTGCATGTCGCGTATGGTCCGTGCGACGCGCGCGATGGGAAGACCCACCACGTTGTAGAAGTCGCCGTCGATCTTCTCGACCAGCATGCGGCCCCCTTTGCCCTGGATGCCGTATGCACCGGCCTTGTCTAGCGGCTCGCCGGATTGCGCGTACTCATCGATGGTATCCTCGTCCAAAGTGTAGAAGGTAACGTCTGTGACTTCGACGAAGTTTTGCAGCACGGGCTCTGCCGTGTCGCCTGCGGCGTTAGCGCGGGCTACGCAGGCGCCCGTTGCGACCTGGTGGGTTCGGCCGGACAGCAGGCGGAGCATGCGCTTGGCGTCCTGCGCGTCCGCGGGCTTGCCGAGGATAACGCCGTCTATGGTGACGATGGTGTCGGCGGCGACCACGATCTCGCCGGCGTGCGCGTGCTCGCTCGCGACGCAGAGGGCCTTGTCTTTGGCGAGCCTGCCTACAAGGTCCAGGGGTTGCTCGCCCTCATGCGGCGTCTCGTCTATGTCCGCGGGGATGACGCGGCACGTAAAGCCCGCCTCGTCCATAAGCTCTATACGACGGGGGGATTGGGAGGCGAGGATCATGCTTGGGTACTCCTAACGTGGAAAGGCCCCATCTTGCGGCGTACAAGACGGGGCCGTGAATGCAGGGCTGCTCGCTTTAGAGCTGGATGCCTTCGCACACCTTCTCGAGAGCGCGCTCGCCGGCGATGTCTTCCAGCACGGTGAGGGCGAAGGGCAGCGCCTGGCCCATGGCGCTGGCGGTGATGATGTTGCCATCTTTGACAACGGTCTTCTCGCCCGCAAAGGTGCCGGCGGGGAAGTCGATGTCAAAGCCGGGGAAGCAGGTGGCGCGGCGGCCCTCAAGCAGGCCGAGCTCGGCCAAGATCGAGGGGGCGGCGCAGATGGCGGCGACGTGCTTGGTGGCGGCGAACTCGCGGACCACGTCGCAGACGCGCTCGTCGCGGCGCAGATGGGTGGTGCCGGGCATGCCGCCGGGTAGGACCACGTAATCGTACACATCGAAATCGACGTCGCTAAAGACCTCGTCGCAGGTGATGCTGACCTGCTGCGCGCTGATGACGTCGCGCGTGTCGTTTATGGAAACAAGCGAGGCGCGCACGCCGCCCCTTCGCAGGATATCGAGGATGGTGAGGCATTCGATGGTTTCAAATCCATCGGCAACGAGGATGGCGACGGCAGCCATGGCGTTTCCTTTCGGTTGGGCGATGCGCAAGGGGAATAATCTGTCTTCGCGCTTATACCCCGAATATCGCAAGCAAACGCATTTGCAGCCGGCGATTTATCCAAGTTTCGCCGCAAGGGGCCGTTACCGCCGGACCAGATGGACCACCGTCTCGCAATGGAAGGTCTGGGGGAAGAGGTCGACCGGCGTGGCGGATACAGGGACGAAGGTGCCCTGATCGCAGAACCTGCGAAGGTCGCGCGCCAGGGTCGCGGGGTCGCAGGAGACGTATGCCACGGCGCGGGCGGGCGTGGAGGCGATGAGGTCGATCGCCTCGGGGGCGAGGCCCGCGCGCGGAGGGTCGACCACCAAAAGGTCGGCTTCCTCGTCCGGAAACTCGCGAACGGCGTCGCCGCCTATTACGTCGACGTTGTCCAAATGGGCGATCTCGAGGTTGCGCCGCAGGTCGCGAACGGCCGGGCCATAGGATTCAACGGCGGCTACGTATTCGCAGCGGCGGGCGAGCGGCAGGGTGAAGGTGCCGGCCCCGCAGTAGAGGTCGACGGCGACCTCGTCCTCTTGGGGCTGCAGGGCATCCATCACCAGCTCGATGAGGATTTCTGCAGAGGCGGTGTTGACCTGGAAGAACGATGGCGCGGAAAGGCGCATCTGCTCTTGGGCTATCGACTCGGTCCAAGAGCCTTCGCCCAAAAGCGCCTCGACCCCCGCCACTTTACGGGCACGGCGGTCTCCCTTGGACATGACGCGCACAACGCTGGAAGGCTTGAGCGAATCGCTCAGGACGCGAGAAACCTGCGCGCGCGGAAACGCCCCCGTGGGCGTCCAGAGCGCGATTTCCAGGGCGCGGGTGCGGCGGGAGGCGCGGATTCCGACGCGTTCGATCTCGAGGTCGCGCGAGTTGCCCAGGTAGCTAAGGGCGCCGATCACGCCCTTGAGCGCCTTGGGGTACTTCTTTTCGAACAGGGGGCATTTGTCAACGCGGATGACCTGCTGCGGGTCGCGCCCGTGCATGCCCAAAGAGAACTTTCCGTTTTGGTGGATGGGGGCGAGCTCGACCTTGTTGCGGTAACCCCACTCGTCCTTGGCAAAGCGGATGGGTTTGACCAGATTATCGATTTCTTCTGGGGTAAAGCGGCCGATCCTGCCAAGCGTGGAGCGCAGGTTCTCCTCTTTAGCAGCGAGCTGGGCTTCGCGCGACATGGAACCCCAGGGGCAGCCTCCGCAGACGCCCACGAAGGGGCAGGGGGCCTGGCGGCGCGAGGGAGAGGGTTCGAGCAGCTCTTCGACGACGGCGCGGGAGAAGGAGGCCCCGTCCTCAACCACGCGAGCCTCCACCACGTCGCCGATGACGCCGCCGGAAACAAAGACCGCCTTGCCTTGGGGGTCCCTTGCGAGTCCGTCCGGTCCGTAGGTCATGGCGGTGATGGTGAGCTGCATAGCTTGCCTTTCTGTTGGGCGAATCGCCGCGCGCGCGGCGGTTATATGGTGCGGTTTGTTGTTGATAGCGTATCAGAACCAGCCGACCTCCCGTGGTGCGCGCGGCCGTCCACGCGATATCTGCGGAGCGTTTCGGGATGCCCGCCGGTTTGGGCGCCCGCCGGCTTAGGTGTCCGCCGGGGGCTGTCGCGACCTTACGGTGGAAGGCGGGCTGTGCCAAATAATGGCTTAGTGCGGAGGTTGGGACAAATAGTCGCTTAGTGCGGACCCGAGAGTGACAAATAATGCGTTAGTGCGGAAAGGGCGAGGTATAGTATGGGTACCTTATGAATAGGGTATTCTCATCACCCGAGCTAGATGGCTCGGGCGATGGCGCTCGATGCATACAGAAGTCGCGCCGGTCCGCCTCCAGTCCGCACTAACGCACTATTTGACCAAACCTCCGCACTAACGCGTTTTTTGACACACCGGACTTCACGCACTAAGGCGTTATTTGGCACATAGCTGCCATGTGGGTGCTGAAGGGGAGCCCGGGATAACGCGGCGCCGCGCGCGAGGTGCTCCCAGCCTCGAATCTCTGAGCGATGGCTTGTTCTGACTTTTCTGGTGCCGCTAGTCTTTCGAGCGCCGATCTACATACATACAAGGAGCCCTCCCTTCCCACCATATTGCGGGAAAGGAGGGCGGTTAACGCTTCGAGCTGCTATTTATGAGCGTCGCTGAAGCGGGCGGCGCGATTCGCGATCGGGCGCGATTAAGCGCGCGGGTCCTTGCCAAAAAGCGCTTTGAATCCCATGCCGAACAGGGCGAGCGCGGTGCCAACTCGGCCGCGCTTGCGCGGGACGAGCGCCGTTTGCGGCCTGGACTGGGTCGCAGCTGTGTTCGCAACGGGCTCGGCGGGCTCGGAGACCGGTTCGGGCTCGATGATGGTGGCCGCAACGGGCTCGGCGACGGGCTTGGGCGCGGGGGTGGCCGGCGCGGCGGGCGCTGCGGATTCGGCTTGCGGCGCGACTTCGGGTGCAGCGGGCGCTGCTATCGTGGGCGCGACGTCCTCGACCGCCTCCTCCTGCGAGGGGACCGTCCTGAACGCGGCGGCGACCTTCTTCTCGATCTTGGGCTGGTTGGCCGCGCAGCGCTGCTTTGCCGCCTTTCGCTGGATCTCCTCTGCGTTCTCGGCATCCTTATAGGCCTGGGCAAGCAGGAACTCCTGAGAGTTGAAAGGCACCTCGCCCGGAGTCTTGGCGATGCTGGCCCAGGTGCCGGACGGGGTGAGGCGACGAGCTTTGACGTTATCTGCCAGCTGGGCGTCCATGTAACCGCGGACGGCCGCGCGAACGTCCGCGTCCAGCAGCGGGTAGGCGATCTCGACGCGGTGCTCGGTGTTTCTGGTCATCATGTCGGCGGACGAGAGGTAGATGGTGTCCGCGTCCTCGCCAAACGCGTATACGCGCGCGTGCTCCAGGAACCTGCCGACAATCGAGCGGATCTGCACGTTTTCAGTTTTCTCGGGCACTCCCGGCAGCAGGCAGGAAATGCCGCGGATGATCATCTCCACGTGTACGCCGGCACGGCTCGCCTCGGAGATTTTGTCGATGACCTCGCGGTCCGTGAGCGAGTTGAGCTTGAAGAAGACGCGCGCGGGCTCGCCTGCGCGAGCGCGCTCGATCTCTCGATTGAGGCCGGTCATGATAAGGGGCTTGAGGCCCGCGGGCGCTACGCCCAGGTAGCGGTAGTCGCCGTTGAGGTTGCCCAGCGAAAGGTTCTGGAAGAACAGGTTGGCGTCCTCGCCGATGCCGGGGTGCGCGGTCATGAGCATAAAGTCCGAGTAAAGCTTGGCGGTCTTCTCGTTGAAGTTGCCGGTACCCAGCAGCGTGATGCGCTCGATGGCCATGCCGCGGCGGTACGTGAGCTGGCAAATCTTAGAGTGGCACTTAAAGCCCTCGGAGCCGTAGATGACGGTGCATCCGGCCTCTTCCAAACGCTCCGCCCATTCGATGTTGTTTGCCTCGTCAAAGCGGGCGCGAAGCTCCATCAAGACGGTGACTTCCTTGCCGTTCTCGACGGCAGAGATCAGCGATTCGCACAGGCGGGACTGCTTGGCCACGCGGTAGAGCGTGATGCGGATGGAGATGCATTCGTCGTCGTTGGCGGCCTGATGCACCAGGTCGAGGAACGGCGTCATAGACTCGTACGGATAGAACAGCAGCTTATCGCCCTCGAGCACCTGGTCGCGCAGCGGGCGGTTGGGGTCTATTGCGGGATCGAGCTGCGGGACGAAGGGCGTGAACAAGAGCTCGGCGCGCTCCGCCTGCGGGATATGCGATTCCAGGCCAAAGACAAAGCCAAGGTCAAGGGGGTAGTTGACGGGCAATACGGCCTTATTGGGAAGCTCGAGCGCGTGGCGGATGAGCTTCAGCGACGCCTTGTCGAGCTCGCCGTTGACGGTGAGGCACACCGGCTGAAGGCGCAGGCGCTTTTTGAGGATGCGCTTCATGTGCTGGCGATAGTCCTCGTCCTCTTCTACGCCTTCGCCGTCCGGGTCGATGTCCGCGTTGCGGATGACGCGTATCACGGCGCCGTCCTGCGGCAGATAGGAGCCAAAGCAGCCGTCCAGGCACGCCATGACCACGTCCTCGAGCAGGATATAGCGATAGGTATCGCTTGGGGCCTGCGAGGGAATCTGCAGTATGCGGGGGAGGGAAGAGGGAATCTCGATGAGGCCCATCAGCCCTTCCTCGTCCATGCCCTCAAGGGAGCTGACTATGTAGAGCGCGCCGTTCCTAAGGTTGGGGAACGGGTGGCGCGGGTCGACCACCAGCGGGGAGATGATGGGGGAGACGTATGAGCGGAAGAACGCCTCCACAAAGGTGCGGTCCTCGCCTTCGAGGGCATTCGGTGCGATTCGGACGATGCCGTGCTGCGCAAGTTGGGACTCGATTGCACCGAACGCGGTGCTGACGCGGTCGAGCAGGGGCGGCAGCGCGGCGAAGATGCGGTCGATCTGCTGGGCAGGGGTGAGGTTGCTTTTATTGTCGACGGGCTGGTGCTTGAGCGTGGCGAGGTCTGACAGGCCGCCGACGCGCACCATGAAGAACTCGTCCAGATTGCTTTCGAAAATGGAGACGAATTTGAGTCGCTCGAACAGCGGGACGGTGGTGTCGAACGCCTCATCGAGCACGCGATTGTCGAACTGGAGCCAGGAAAGCTCCCTGTTCTGCGTATAGGAGAAGTCGTGGCGGTCCGCCGCGGAGATCCCCTTGCCGTTCTTGCCGGTTTTCTTTGTGCCCTTCTGCGCCATGTGTGAAGCTCCTCATCCAAGTTGGTGTGAGATACCGTCAATTATCCATCCTTATATATAATGCGTCAGTCATCTCGGTTGGCCTGCAACTTCCAAACCTTAATGAAGCCCTTACGAATGTGGGGCGACGGACTTCTCCAGCCGAGCGGTATCCTTAGACCCGCCAACGGTTACGAAGCAAATATTTATGTATAAAAATATCTTCTATATGTATATGCCTAAAGACGATGAAAAGCGTGGCGATTCAAAGCCGATATTCATAAAGAAGTGATACATATTCAAAAAATATGACTATCAATTCCAGACTGAAAAATACTTCTTTCTTTAGGTAATACGGTTTTCGCACGTAATACGCTTTAATTTGTGAAAGTAGCTATCTGGTAATACGTTGGAAATATACCGTTCCCAACCACTTTGATACCGCTGGCGGGTGACGGTGACAAAGCTTGCCAAATTGGATATAAATCTAGTTGTCCAAGCGGAACCCCCTCATGTGGGGGGAAACGTGATCAAGGAGTCGCGTCCGCGATTCCTAGGAAGAAAGGTAGGAGGCACAATGACGAAAGGTCTGCACGTCCCCAGTGAGATTGGCGCCCTTAAGAAGGTCTGCCTGCACAGGCCCGGCGAGGAGCTCCTGAACCTGCCGCCCTTCGAGCTCGAGCGTCTGTTGTTCGACGACGTTCCCTTCCTCGAGGTCGCTCAGGAGGAGCACGACACTTTTGCTCAGATTCTGAGGGATCAGGGCGTCGAGGTTCTCTATCTTGAGAAGCTGGTCGCCGAGGTGTTCGACACCGTGCCCGAGGCCCGCGAGGAGTTCCTCGACCAGTACATCGCTGAGGCTGGCATCAAGGGCCAGGAGATGCCCAAGGTTGTTCGCGAGAAGCTGAACTCCATCACCGATAACCTGGAGTTTGTCCAGAAGACCATGGCTGGTCTCACCAAGGCTGAGATCGATATGCCGCTTCACGCCTCCACCACCCTGGACTCCCTGGTCAACACCGACTCCGAGTCCGACCTCATCATCGACCCCATGCCCAACCTGTACTTCACCCGTGACCCGTTCGCGGTGGTTGGCAACGGCGTTTGCTTGAACCGCATGTACTCCGTCACCCGCAACCGCGAGACCCTGTACGGCAAGTACATCTTCAAGTATCACCCGGATTACAAGGACGTCTCCCTGTACTTCCGTCGCGATGCCGCGTTCCACACCGAGGGCGGCGACGTGCTCAACATCAACGAGCACACCCTGGCCGTGGGCATCTCCCAGCGCACCCAGGCTGCCGCCATCGACGTCATGGCCCAGAACATCTTCTGGAACAGCGATTCCAAGGTCGACCGCATCCTCGCCTTCGACATCCCCAACAACCGCGCCATGATGCACCTCGACACCGTCTTCACCCAGATCGATGTCGATAAGTTCACCATTCACCCGGCCATCATGGGCACCCTGAAGGTGTACGAGCTCACCCCCGGCGCCACCCCCGGTGACGTCAAGATCAAGGAGATCTCCGACACTCTCGAGCACATCCTCGAGGACGCTACCGGCGTCGACCAGATCAAGCTCATCCCCTGCGGCGGCGGCGATCCCATCGCGGCTGCGCGCGAGCAGTGGAACGACGGCTCCAACACGCTGGCCGTCGCCCCCGGCAAGATCTGCGTCTATGCTCGCAACACCGTCACCAACGACGTGCTCTACAAGGAGGGCCTGGACCTTCTGGTTGTTCCCTCCGCTGAGCTCTCCCGCGGCCGTGGCGGCCCGCGCTGCATGAGCATGCCCTTCTGGCGTGAGGACCTCTAAGTTCTGATCTAAATTGATGGCGCATCTGTCGTGGTGCGCCGTCATACTTACTGCCTGTCGCATATGCGATGCACGGCACCTACTAATATATGAAAGGATACGCACATGGGTGTTAACCTCTCCGGCCGCAGCTTCCTGCGCCTGCTCGACTTCACCACCGAGGAGATCGAGTACATGCTCGCTCTCGCCAAGAACTTCAAGGATCTCAAGCGCACCGGCACGCCGCACCGCTACCTTGAGGGCAAGAACATCGTCCTGCTGTTCCAGAAGACTTCCACCCGCACCCGCTGCGCCTTCGAGGTCGGCGGTATGGACCTGGGCATGGGCGTCACCTATCTGGATCCCGGTTCGTCCCAGATGGGCAAGAAGGAGTCCATCGAGGACACCGCCCGCGTTCTGGGCCGCATGTATGACGGCATCGAGTTCCGCGGCTTCGATCAGGAAGACGTCGAGGAGCTCGCCGCCAAGTCCGGCGTTCCGGTGTGGAACGGCCTGACCGACCTGTGGCACCCCACCCAGATGCTCGCCGACATCCTGACCGTTCAGGAGAACTTCAACTATGACATCAAGGGCAAGACCCTGGTCTTCATGGGCGATGCCAAGAACAACGTTGCCCGCTCCCTGATGGTTGTCTGCTCCAAGCTCGGCATGAACTTTGTTGCCTGCGGTCCCAAGGAGTGCATGCCCGCTGACGACGTCATCGAGGCCTGCAAGCCCATCGCCGAGGCCAACGGCTGCACCATCACCCTCACCCAGGATCCCAAGGAGGCCTGCACCGGCGCCCACGTCATCTACACCGACGTTTGGGTTTCCATGGGCGAGCCGGACGAGGTTTGGACCGAGCGCATCAACCAGCTCGAGCCCTATCGCGTCACCACCGAGCTCATGGCCATGGCCGATCCTTCCGCCATCTTCCTGCACTGCCTGCCGGCCTTCCACGACACCAACACCACCACCGGTGCCGAGATCGCCGAGAAGTTCGGCGTCACCGAGATGGAGGTCGAGGACGCAGTCTTCGAGTCCCCGCAGTCCAAGGTCTTCGACGAGGCCGAGAACCGCATGCACACCATCAAGGCCGTTATGTACGCGACCCTGAAGTAATTTCTTTGTCGTGCCTCCTTTAAGGGCGGGCGCCGCTCGTTCGGTGCCCGCCCCTAGGGCATGCATCTGGCAGTCCTCTGCACCCATCGCGTCTTTAAGTAGCACGGCACGGTATGGACGCGGTGGACAGACAAGAATCTTGAAATGAAGGGAGGATGAGAACCTTGACTGAGACCGCTAAGAAAAAGCGTGGTATGCCTTCATCGTTCACCATTCTTCTTATCCTGCTGGCCGTCGTCGCTCTCGTTACCGTCGCCGTCGCCGGCATCGCCCCTGGCGAAGTCACCGCTGCCCGTTTGGATGACTTCTTCATGGCTCCTGTTCGCGGATTCGCGGACGCGCTCCCCGTATGCTTGTTCGTCATGATCCTCGGCGGCTTCCTTGGCATGATGACCGAGACCGGTGCCCTTGATAACGGCATCGCCGTCCTGGTCAAGAAGCTCAAGGGCAACGAGCTCATGATCATCCCCGTCCTGATGTTCATCTTCTCCCTCGGCGGTACCACCTATGGTATGTGCGAGGAGACCGTGCCCTTCTACGCTCTGCTCGCCGCCACCATGATGGCCGCCGGCTTCGACCCGCTGGTCGGCGCCGCCACCGTCCTTTTGGGTGCCGGCTGCGGTTGCCTGGGTTCTACCGTCAACCCGTTCGCCGTCGGCGCTGCCGTCGACTCCCTGCGCGGCGTTGGCATCGAGGTCAACCAGTCCATCATCATCGGCCTGGGCGCCGTTCTGTGGATCGTGACCACCATCATCTCCATCTTCTTCGTCATGCAGTACGCCAAGAAGGTCAAGGCCGATAAGGGTTCCACCATCCTGTCCATGCAGGAGCTCAAGGACGCCGAGGAGGCCCATGGCGCAGCTGCCGCCGAGGTCACCAAGGACGTCAAGCTCACCGGTCGCCAGAAGGGTGTTCTCGTCGCCTTCGCATTCACCTTCGTCGTCATGATCGTCGGCTTCATCCCGCTGGCCGACCTCAACCAGGGCGTTGCCGACTTCTTTGACGCCGGCGCCGCCTCCCATGAGGAAGTTGTTGAGGTAACCGGCGACGACCTGGTCGCCGCCTACGACGACGCCAACGGCACCGCCACCGTGCTCGATGGCGATGTGACCGGCGAGTCCACCTCCACCGTGACCGACTCCCTCGGCTGGTCCGCAATCGTCACCGGCGTGCCCATCGGTGCCTGGTACTTCGATGAGGCCTCTACGTGGTTCTTCATCATGGCTATCGTGATCGGCATCATCGGCGGCCTGTCCGAGAAGCAGATCGTGAACACCTTCATCGCCGGCGCCGCCGACATGATGTCCGTCGTCCTGATCATCGCTTTGGCCCGCGGCATCTCCGTCCTCATGGCCTCCACCGGTCTGGACGTCTACGTTCTCGACGCCGCCGCCAACGCGCTGGCCGGCCTCTCCGGCATCATCTTCGCTCCCATGAGCTACCTGGTCTACTTCGGCCTGTCCTTCCTGATCCCCTCCACCTCCGGTATGGCTACGGTCTCCATGCCCATCATGGGCCCGCTGGCCGTCAAGCTCGGCTTCTCGCCCGAGGTCATGGTCATGATCTTCTCCGCCGCCATCGGTGCTGTGAACCTCTTCACCCCGACGTCCGGCGCCATCATGGGCGGTTTGGCCCTCGCCAAGATCGAGTGGACCACCTGGCTGAAGTTCGCCATGAAGGTTATCGTCGTTATCGCCCTGGTCTCCGTTGTCATCCTCACCATCGCGTGCGTGATGATCTAGGTCGATTCATCGGCTTTGCAGCTGTCAGTATGACCCCTTGCATGAAGTAGCTTCATGCTTCGAGTCCGGCGGTTGCCGATAAGATGTCCGGCCGGCCGCTCGTCCAAAAACGATCGACCGGTTGCGACCCCTACCTTTCGCCCCCTCCCGTTCCGTGCGCGGGAGGGGGCGCTTTTGTGTAGGGGCCGGTGCGTAAAAGCCGTGAGCGGTCGAGTGCATGGAGATTGCCTACCAAAGCTTCGGTATAATGCGGGAGTTACCGACTGATACGCTGGAAGGAGCATGTGCGCATGCGTCAGGGTTTTGATAACGAGAAGTACATCGAGTTGCAGACCGAGCAGATCCGCAAACGTATCGACCAGTTGGGCGGCAAGCTCTACCTTGAGTTTGGCGGCAAGCTGTTTGATGACTACCATGCTTCGCGCGTCCTTCCCGGCTTTGAATCCGACACCAAGTTCCGCATGCTCCAGAAGCTGGTGGACGATGTCGAGATCATCATCGCCATCAACGCCAACCACATTGAGAAGAACAAGGCACGTGGCGATCTGGGCATCACGTACGACGAGGACGTGCTTCGCCTGGCCGACATCTTCCGCGCGCACGGTTTTCGCATCGCCGGCGTGGTGCTGACCCAGTACGCGGGCCAGCCCGCCGCGGACGTGTTCCGCCACCGCCTTGCGGACCTGGGCATCACCTGCAAGCTGCACTATCCCATCGAGGGTTACCCGCACGATATCGACCTCATCGTTTCCGAGGACGGCTACGGTAAGAACGAGTTTGTCGAGACCATCCGCCCGCTGGTTGTGGTGACCGCGCCCGGTCCCGGCTCGGGCAAGCTTGCCACGTGCCTATCGCAGCTCTATCACGAGCATAAGCACGGGGTGGAGGCCGGCTACGCCAAGTTCGAGACGTTCCCGGTGTGGAACCTGCCCCTGAACCATCCGGTCAACATCGCCTATGAGGCCGCGACCGTTGATTTGGACGATGCGAACATCATCGATTCCTTCCATCTGGAGGCCTACAACAAGACCGCCGTGAACTACAACCGCGACGTCGAGGCGTTCCCCGTGGTCAAGGCCCTTATGGGCAAGATTTTGGGTGAAAGCCCGTACCAGAGCCCCACGGACATGGGCGTCAACATGGTCGGCTTCGCCATCAGCGATGACGAGGCGTGCCGTGATGCCTCGCTGGCGGAAATCGTCCGTCGCTACTTTACCGCCGCCGTGAACGTAAAGCGCACCGGTACGGGCGAGGAGCAGGTGGGCCGCCTGAAGGCCATCATGCAGAAGGCCGGCATCGACAAGGGCTACCTGCCCACTCGTGCCGCCGCCCTTGAGCGAGAGGAAGAGACGGGCGGCCCGGTGGGCGCCATGATGCTCGCGGACGGCAGCGTCATTACCGGCAAGACTTCCGAGCGCCTGGGCGCGGCGAGCTCGCTTCTGATGAACGCGCTTAAGACCGTCACCGGCGTGGATGTTGAAGAGGACGTGATCGATGACGGCGCCATCGATCCCATCTGCCGCCTTAAGACCGAGCAGTTGGATTCCAAGAACCATCGCCTGCATTCCGATGAGACGCTGATCGCCCTATCCATTTCCTCCGCAACCAGCCAGACCGCCAAGCGCGTGATCGACGGGCTGCCCAAGCTGCGCGGCTGCGACGCGTTCTTTAGCGTGATCATTTCCCAAACGGACGAGGAGCTTTATCGCAAGCTGGGTATCAACGTGTGCTGCGAGCCCAAGTACGAGCGTCACACGTTCTACCACAAATAGGCGCTTGCTCGTTAAGCTCGCCGGCCCCCTGCGGGGACGACGGACTCGCCACGGGTCATCGTCCATATAAATCTCATGCGCGCGGGCGCTATGGTTTCCATTTTGTGAACCATGGCGCCCGTTTTCATTACACCTTTATGTTGGAAACAATTGCGCAGTACAATTAAATTCCGGTTAGAACAGTAGGTTAACTAATCGGAAAGGCATGGTGTACCTATGGCCAAGCATGTGTTTGTAACGGGCGGCGTTGTCTCCTCGCTGGGAAAAGGAATTACCGCGGCTTCGCTGGGGCGTCTTCTTAAATCTCGCGGATACAAGGTGACCATGCAGAAGGCCGACCCGTATCTCAACGTTGACCCGGGCACCATGAGCCCGTACCAGCATGGTGAGGTCTTTGTTACTGAGGACGGCTATGAGTCCGACCTTGACCTGGGTCATTACGAGCGTTTTATCGACGAGAACCTTACCCGCGATTCCAACTTCACCACGGGAGCGATCTACCGCGACCTGATCGCTCGCGAGCGCCGCGGCGACTTTTTGGGCGGTACCGTGCAGGTGATTCCGCACGTGACCGACGCCATCAAGGCCCGCTTCCGCGCCGTTGAAGAGCAGACCGGAGCCGACGTGGTCATCACCGAGCTGGGCGGCACCATTGGCGACATCGAGAGCCAGCCTTTTATCGAGGCGATCCGCCAGTACCGCAAAGATGCCGGCCCCGAGAACGTATGCTGCATCCACGTTTCGCTGGTGCCCTACATCGCCGCCGCGCACGAGGTTAAGACCAAGCCCACGCAGCATTCCGTCAAAGAGCTGCGTGGCTTGGGCATCCAGCCGGATATAATCGTCTTGCGCAGCGATCATGAGATCGGCGACGACACGCGCTCCAAGATCGCGTCGTTTTGCGACGTGGACACCAACTGCGTCTTTACCAACGAGGACTGTGCGTCTATCTACGACGTGCCCACCCTTCTTGCCAACCAGGACTTCGACCTGCGCGTCTGCGAGCGCCTGGGGTTGGACCCGCGCGAGCGCGACATGGCGGAGTGGGATGCGTTCCTGGCCAAGAAGGACCATGCGGACAGCCATGTCGACGCGGTGAAGATCGCCGTGGTGGGCAAGTACACCCAGCTGCCCGACGCGTATCTCTCCGTTATCGAGGCGCTGCACCACGCCGGCGTGTTCTTTGACCGTCGCGTGCAGGTGGAGCTGGTTGACGGTGAGCAGCTTGATCAGAACAACGTGGACGAGGTATTGGGCGATGCTTCCGGCGTTTTGGTGCCCGGCGGCTTTGGCAAGCGCGCGCTTGAAGGAAAGATTTGCGCAGCCGAGTACGCACGCGAGCACAAGATTCCCTACCTTGGCATTTGCCTGGGCATGCAGGTCGCCGTGTGCGAGTTTGCGCGCAACGTGGTGGGTCTAGCGGGCGCAAGCTCGTCCGAGTTCGACCCCGACGGCCCATATTCCGTCATCGACCTCATGAGCTCGCAGGAGGATGTGACGGAGAAGGGTGGTACCATGCGATTGGGCGCCTACCCATGCAGGTTGGCCGAGGGCACGCTTGCCCGCGAGGCGTACGGTAGCGAGTTGGTCTACGAGCGCCATCGTCATCGCTACGAGTTCAACAACGCGTTTCGCGGACGCCTTGAGGACGCCGGTTTGGTGATCTCCGGCGTCTCGCCGGACGAGCGCTTGGTCGAGATGGTGGAGCTTCCGCGCGACGTTCACCCGTGGTTTGTCGCCACGCAGGCCCACCCGGAATTCAAGAGCCGTCCAACTAGGCCGCAGCCGCTTTTCCGTGAGTTTGTACGCGCGTCGATCGCATTGCATGAGACCGGCTGCTAGGGGAGTATTGTAGATACGGCGCAACGTTGCGCTGTTTGTACGGGGGCGCTGCTGTGCTACGCGGCGCCCCTGCTTGATAGAGATGGGAGGGTCACGACCGTGCAAGATGAAGCTTCCGCTTTTGCGGGCGGGTGCGGGCCCGTGGCCGAATACCTGGACCATCTGGCTGTCGAGCGCGGCCTCTCGTCCAATTCCATAGAGGCGTACCGGCGTGACTTGGGGACATACGTGGCGTTTTTGGACCGCCGTGGCGTGGAGCTGCGCGATGTGACAAGGGCGGATATAGAGGCGTTTGCCATGGCGCGGCGGTTGGGAGGATACGCGGTCTCGTCCGTGGAGCGCTCGCTATCTGCGGTCAAGGGCCTGCACAGGTTCATGCTGCGCGAGGGGTTCTCGACCGCAAACCCCGCATCTGCGATCAAGCTGCCAAAAAAGGCGGAGCGATTGCCGGACGTGATCTCTATCGACGCCGCTGCCGCGCTGCTTGACCAGCCGTTTCCCCAAACCAACGCGGGTGAGCGCGATCATGCTGCGCTTGAAGTGCTGTATGGGTGCGGTCTACGCGCAAGCGAGCTGGTGGGACTTGATATTCGCAATGTGCATTTGGACGAGGGCTTGCTGCGCGTGACGGGCAAGGGATCCAAGGAGCGATTGGTTCCTATCGCGGGGTCGGCTGCGAAGTCGTTGCAACACTATATATATAGTGGGGCGCGCGACGGGCTTGCCGCCCATGCTCGAACGCTAGACGAGAGCCCGGCGGTTTTTCTAAATAAGAATGGTGGGCGGCTCTCGCGCCAGAGCCTTCATGCCGCGTGCGAGCGATACGGCCGCGCGGTGGGCATCGAGGGACTGCATCCGCATACGTTGAGGCACTCGTTTGCGACCCACATGCTCGCTGGCGGCGCGGACCTGCGCGTGCTCCAAGAGATCTTGGGGCACGCGGATATCTCGACCACGCAGATCTACACGCATGTTGACCGAACCCAGCTGACCGAGGTGTACCTGGCGGCGCATCCGCGCGCCTAGCGATCCGCGCGCGTGGCGCGTGCGGGGCCGCGCGTGGGGCCTGGTGGGGCCGTGCGGGGGAGCGAGTGGGACGCGAGAGCGGGTGCGGGCGTGGGGTGCGGTGGGGAGCGAGTGGGACGTCGCCGACCCTGTTGGGCCTCAAAGACTGAGATAAATATGGATATGAACTCAATTTGTGGGGGTGGGGAGCTACGCGCCGGTGCGGACGGCCCCCTGTTGGCATGACTGGGCAGACTAATTATCAAAAATTGCCATCTACCTGCGGGTTCACAACGCTGCCACAAACTCTCAAAAGTCGATTCAAGCTTAACTTGAAGGTTAGGGCGCTCGATCCAGGGGCGAGGGGTGGGCAAAAATAGCTGATACAACACAATATGTAGTGGTTGCTTGAAATCGCAAGCGGTCGTTTTTATGGGATGAGTGGGGGAATGGGTGGAGGGTGGGGGAGAGAATGGGAAAAAGTGTTGATAAAAGTCGCTCTAGCCCATAATATTGAAAGCGTCGACAGAGGGGGTGGTTCCCCGTACACGCGCATCCGAGCAACCGAGGGGAGGGCGCAGCAGTGATATTGACCGGAACATACGAGCGCAATCTCGATGCCAAAGGTCGCCTGTCCCTGCCTGCCGCCGTCCGCGACGAGCTCTCTTCGCACGTTTACGTGTTGCCCGCACCCGATGTCGAAGCCCTGTACGTGTTCTCGAGCGATGAGTACGAGAAGTGGGTTATGGGCCTCTTCGACAAGCGCGGCGGCTTCGACCCCCGCAAGCGCGAGGACCAGGCGCTCATGAGGAAGATCAACTCGATGGCGACTCCGATGGATATCGATTCGGCATCGCGTATCGGCCTCACCGAGGCGCTTCGCGAGAAGAAGCATCTTACTCGCGAAGTCACCGTGGTTGGCAACTTCGACCACCTGGAGATTTGGGATCGCGCTGTGTGGGAGCAGACGCAGCAAGCCGACGATGACGACCTAGCCGACCTCTTTTACTCGTAAGGACTGAACGCGAACATGGAATCGGGAACTTTGACACCCGCATTTCGGCATGAACCCGTCATGTTACAGGAAGTGCTCGACACCCTGAAGCTCAAGCGCGGTTCCGTTGTGTGCGATTGCACGCTTGGCGGCGCTGGCCATTCGGTAAAGATGGCTGCTCAGGTGGGCGAGGACGGACTGTTGCTTGGCGTCGACCAGGACGACATGGCCCTAGAGGCCGCGGCGGCGCGCCTTGAGCGCGAGGCGCCGGGAACCCCCACCAAGCTCCTTAAAGGCAACTTTGGGGATCTTGACAAGCTTCTGTGCTCTGCAGAGGTGCCGGGGGTGGATGGATTCCTGTTCGATCTGGGCGTTTCCAGCCCACAGCTCGATATCCCTGGAAGGGGATTCTCGTACAACGAGGACGCCCCGCTTGATATGCGTATGGATCCGGGTAACAACACCCTAAACGCAGCTGAGGTCATCAACACCTATAACGAAGCAGACCTCGCCCGGATTCTTCGCGTCTACGGTGAGGAGAAGTTCTCATCGCAGATCGCTCGCGAGATCGTGCGCCGCCGCGAGACGTCGCCGATCGAGACCACCGGAGACTTTGTCGAGGTGATCAAAGCGGGCATACCCGCGGCGGCTCGCCGCCACGGTGGTCATCCGGCGAAGAGGAGCTTCCAGGCCATCCGCATCGAGGTCAACCACGAGCTCGAAGTTTTGGAGCGCGGCCTTGAAGCGGCTATTCGCTGGACCAACCCCAAGGGCCGCATATGCGTTATCTCCTACCATTCGCTTGAAGACCGCATCGTCAAGCACATGTTCCAGGAGATGAGCCAGGGGTGCATCTGCCCGCCGGAGATTCCGGTGTGCGTATGCGGGCACGTGCCGACATTGAAGGTAATCACCCGAAAGCCGCTTGTCGCCTCCCCTCAGGAGGTAGAGCGCAATCCGCGGGCTCGATCAGCTAAAATCCGCGTCGCTATGAGGCTGTAGCCGCATAGCGGTAACGATTGGGCAGGTCCGCGGCGCAACTTTAAACGAACCATAACTATAGCTAAGGACCGGGGTCTCATATCATGGCTTATTACAACACAAACACAGCAGTCGCCTATGATATGACGGCCGAGCCCTATATGGGCGAGGAGGCTTTTGCCCCCGCTCGCCCCCAACGCCTGGAGCGCCCGCGCCTCGACGTGGTCGGTGGTGCGGGCCGAGAGGCAAACCAGGCTGTCAGCCCGGTGTTCACCCGTGTTATCAAGGTCGCCCTTGTGTTGGTGGCCATGTTCTTCGCCCTTGGCGTCGCCCGTGTTACCATAGCGAGCGCGACCGCGGCGACTCTGAACGGCAACGCGCAACTCAACAGCACGCTTGAGACCGCTCAGGAGGAAAGCTCCAACCTGGAGGTCATGCGTTCCGTCTACGGCGCTACCACCCGTATTCGCGACCTCGCCGCCGGCACGCTCGGCATGGTCGAGGCCGAGGGCGGCGTCACCGTCGACGTGTCCGCTACGCCGGTCGCATCCGTTCAGTAGAGCTCCGCGATTTTTAGAGGGACTATGCCCTATAACAATTATGACGAGAGGGGATATCGCCCTCATAAACCGCGAGATGGCCGCAGCGCGCGCAATGCGCGTGAAGAGCAGCGCAGGGACGAGGAGCTTGAGCGCTCCTTGGTAACAAGGAGAAAGTTCTTTGGAGTCCTTATGGGCGCCGGCGCTCTGTTGTGCGGTGCCAAGCTTCTGGATTACCAGGTCTTCAATGCAGATGAATATCGCCAGCAGGCGGATTACCGCCGCCTGTCGCACCAGACGCTTTTCGCCAAGCGCGGTACCGTTTACGACCGCAACGGAAACGTCCTGGCGTCCAGCGTGGAGTGCCAAAACGTTTACGTGAACCCGCAACTTATCGAGAGCAAGCGCAAGGCGGTAAACGCCTTGGTCGATATTTTGGGCGTGGACGCCGCCGAGGTTCGCGACATCCTGGATCGCGATACCACGTTTGCCTACGTCAAGCGCCAAGTGGATCAAGAAGACGCCGATCTTCTTGCCGAGAAGGACATCGCGGGCATTGAGTTTGAGCCCACCATTAAGCGCGTATACCCGTATGGCAGCATGGCCTCGCAGGTGCTGGGCGTGGTCAACGTCGACAATGAGGGCATCTCCGGCCTGGAGGGCTACTACAACGACGACCTTATGGGCGAGAACGGCAGCATTGTCCGCGAGCGCGCCCGCGACGGCAGCTATATCGCGGGCGGCGCCTATGAGAAGGTCCCTGCGCAGGATGGTACGGACATGGTGCTTACCATTGATGCCAACATCCAGCGCGCGGCCGAGGATGCCATGAAGGAGGCCGTGACCTCGTCCGGCGCCAACTATGGTTCGGCCGTGGTATGCGATCCTACAACTGGAGAGATTCTAGCGGCGTGCTCGTACCCCACCTATGATCAATCAAACCTTGCCGAGGCGCGCACGGAGGACATGAACCTTCGCGTGGTGACCGACGCCTACGAGCCCGGATCGGTATTCAAGGCGTTGGTTTGCGGCATGGCGATCGATATGGACAAGGTCACGCCCGACACCGAGTTCTCGGTCCCCGCCAGCGTCGAGGTTGGTTCGGACCACGTCTACGACGTCGACAAACGCGACTACACCATGACTATGTCGGTGCGCGAGATCATGCGCCGCTCATCCAACACCGGTATGGTGCTGGTTGGCCGTAAAGTGGGCGAGGATAACTTCGCTAAATACTTAAAGAAGTACGGCCTGGGCACCAAGTCCGGCATCGATTTCCCGGGTGAATCCACGGGCATCATTCGCGATCGTAGCGAATATGACGGCTCCAGCTTGGGCTCCATGTCCTTTGGCCAGGGTATCGCCGTGTCGCCCATCGAGCTTCTGCGCGCTATGACCGGCATCGCCAACAAGGGCGTTATGGTAACCCCTCACTTCCTCAAGTCTAAAAAGGGCGAGGAGATCGACTGGGCTTCCAAGGACAAACGTGCCATCAGCGAAGAGGCGGCCGAGCAGGTTGTCTCCATGATGGAGACGGTTGTGGCCGAGGGTACCGGCGCGGGCGCCCAGATCGAGGGCTACAACATCGCCGGCAAGACCGGCACCGCGGAGCGCGCCGGAGAGGGCGGCGGCTACCAGGAAAACAACAACATGGCGTCGTTCCTGGGTTTTGTAAGCCCCAAACATCCCAAGGCCATGGTCTACATCACCCTGGACGGCACGGCCTACACCTCCAGCGTGGCGACGCCGCCGTTCAAGACCATTATGCAGGCGACTATCGACGCGCTTGGCATCAAGGCGGGGGAGTAAAAAGCGTTCTATGGCACTCTTCGCCCGCCCGCCGGCGTGGACGAGCGCGGGCGGGCGCATGTTGCCGTCATGCGCTGTTCACATGGACTGCACCATTGCGGCTTGACCGAGCGGTACAATAGCAGGCTGTCTATAAGCTAACGAAGGGTCTAGCATGATAGAGATAGCGGTAAAGTACCTCGAGAACGTGACGGGTGCTAAGCCATGGACCGGCAACGCCGACCGCGTCTGCCGGGGTTGCGTCATCGATTCACGTCAGGTGGAGACCGATTCCATCTTTGTCGCCTTCCCGGGCGAGCGCGTCGATGGCAACGACTACGCTTCCCAGGCGATCGAGGCGGGTGCGGCGTGCGTCGTTTTGACCCGCGAGCCGTCTCGCGAGCTGATAAGGCAGGCGGACGATCACGAGTGCGCCATCTTCACCGCGGACGACGCTACCGAGTTCCTCCTGCGCCTGGCGCAGGGTTATCGAGCGCGCATGCGCTGCACCGTGGTAGGTATCACCGGCTCCATTGGCAAGACCACCACAAAGGACGTGCTGTGCGCCCTGCTCGCGACGCGCTACCGCGTCCATGCCACGCGCGGCAACTACAACAGCCTTATCGGCATGCCCCTCACCATTCTTGCCGCTCCGCGCAACACCCAGATCATGGTGCTCGAGATGGGCATGGACTCGCTGGGCCAAATCGAGCGCCTGTCGCGCTGCGCCCAGCCCACCTACAGCATCATCACTAAAATCGGCACCTCGCACATCGGCCTGCTGGGCAGCCGCGAGAACATCGCGCGCGCCAAGGCGGAGATCGTTTGCGGCATGGCTCCCTCGTCCGTGAACTTCGAGGGGCATCATTCCAAGCTCATCCTCAATGGCGAGGACGAGTTCACGCCGTTTATCACCGCTACGTTCGCCAAGCCGGCCGGCGTGGACGTGGTGCTGTGCGGCACGTCTGCGGACGATGACGTGAGTGCCACCAACATAGAGCTGGACCAGAACGGCTCGCCTGTCTTTGACCTTATGTTCGCCAACGGCGCGCAGTTCAAGACCAAGCTGGGAATCACCGGCAAGCAGGCTGTGCCAAACGCGCTGTACGCCGCCGCCGTAGCGTCCGAACTGGGCATTCCGCAGTTCACCATCGATGAGGTGTTCCGGGAGGCTCAGATCACCGGGCACCGCCAGGAGGTTCGCTTGGCTGCCAACGGCGCGCGCGTCATCGACGACTCCTACAATGCTAGCCCCGAGTCCATGGCCGCCGGCCTGGATCTGCTCTCCACGCTGCCGTGCCGCGGCGCGCGCGTGGCGATCCTGGGCGAGATGGGCGAGCTGGGCGATGAGGCTCCCCGCCTGCACCAGCTGGTCGGCGCGTATGCCGCTTCCAAAAAGCCCGGGCTGCTGATCTGCGTGGGCGATGAGAACGCTCGACAGATGGCGTCCGCCGCCCGTCTTATGGGTATGGACGAGGACGGCATCCAGGTGGTGCCGGATTGCGACAAGCTCATCGCCCGCTATTCGCATGTTCTCGCTCCTACCGACCTTGTACTTGTTAAGGGCTCGCGCTTTGTGGGCCTCGATCGCTTTGTTGAAGAGGTGTGCTAGATGTTCTTCAACCCCGCTTACCCAACGTATCAGGCGTTTGTCGCCCTGGGTATCGCTGCTATAGTTACGGCGCTCCTCATGCCGCTGTGGATCAAGCTTCTTAAAATCGAGGGCATTGGCCAGCAGGTTCGCGCCGACGGTCCCAAGCGCCATCTGGTAAAGCAGGGCACCCCCACCATGGGCGGCGTGGTGATCCTGCTGGGCATAGTGGTGTCCTGCCTGCTGCTGGCGCAGCCCGCGCCCTCCATCATGCTGGCTGCCGGCGCCGCGTTGGCCACCGGCGCGCTTGGCCTGCTCGATGACGTTACCTCCGTGGCGCAGGGCCGCTCGCTTGGCTTGACGCCGCGAGCCAAGATGGTGGGCCTCACGTTGATCGTGGTCGCGTTCTTCCTCGCCGCCGTCAACCTGTGCGGCGTGGAACCGGTCATTCGCTTCCCCGGCGGGTTCGCGATCGATCTGGGCGTCCTCACCACCACGTTCAGCGTAGCGGGCACCACCATCTCGGTGCCCTGGCTTTACCTCGTCTTTGTGTTCCTCCTGCTTGCGGGAATGTCCAACGCCGTCAACCTCACCGACGGTCTTGACGGCCTCGCCGGCGGTACGGTTATGATCGCCATGTTGGTCATGGCCGCCATCTGCTTCTTGCGCGGAGACCCCAACCTGGCCATCTTCTGCGCCGCATGCGCGGGCGGTTGCCTTGGCTTTCTGTGGTTCAATGCCTATCCGGCAAGCATCTTCATGGGCGATACCGGTTCGCTTGCTCTGGGCGCGGGCTTTGCCGCCGTCGCCGTGCTCACCAACACGGAGGTCATCTCTTTGGTAGTGGGCGGCTTGTTCATCGTCGAGGCGCTCTCCGTCATCATCCAGGTCGTCAGCTTTAAGGCCACGGGCAAGCGCGTCTTCCTCATGGCGCCCATTCATCACCATTTCGAGAAGCTTGGCTGGGCGGAGACCAAGGTGGTCATCCGCTTCTGGATCATCGCCGCCGCATGCGGGGCGCTGGGCCTCGCCTTCTTCTTCCAACTTGCATAGGGGAGTACCCATGTCATTGCCAGATCGATTTTCTCTGCTGGTCCTCGGCCAGGGAACCACGGGGCTCGATGTCGTCTCTTGGGCCCTGCGCCATCGCGGCGATCGCGTCGACTCCATTACGGTGTACGGAGGCGGCTCCTCTTCGCCTACGGAGAAAACCCGCTCGCTCGAGGCGTCGGGTGTTGAGTTCGTCTACGGCACCGAGCTTGTTCAGGGATCGTATGACGTGTGCGTAGCCAGCCCCGGCATTTCGGAGTTCTCCGAGTTCTTTGGTTCTGCTCGCGCGGCGAGCGTCCAGATTATGGGCGAGCCCGAGTTTGCCTGGCGCCTGTCTCCCCAGCGCTGGTGCGGCATTACGGGCACCAATGGCAAGACCACCACCACCTCGCTCACCCAGCATCTGCTGCGCTCTAGCGGCATGGCGGCCTCTGCCGTGGGCAACATCGGCATGACCGCCATCAGTGCCGTTGATTCGCGCTCGCAGGGGGACTGGCTGGTCGCCGAGCTCTCCAGCTACCAGCTGGCCACCACGTGCGAGCTTCACCCCCGCGTGTCCGTGCTGCTCAACATCACGCCGGACCACCTTGCCTGGCACCGCTCGCATGATAACTACGCCCGCGCCAAGATCAGCCTCTTTAAGAACATGGACAGGGATGATCTTGCGATCGTGGATGTGGAGGACGATGGCATCAACGCCTACCGCGACCAGGTCTTCGTTTCAGGCAGGCGCGTGCTGAGCGTCTCCTTTGAGGATCCGGGCACCGCTGACGCGGCCTTTGTGCGCGACGGCGTCCTTACGGTGCGTTTGGCGGACGATGAGACGTCGCTGGTGAGTGCGGGCGAGCTCAAGATCTTTGGTCACCATAACGTGATCAATGCGCTCGCGGCCTCTGCTGCGGCCCTTGCTTGCGGCGCCACCGCGGTCGGTGTTCGCGAGGGTCTCAAGGTGTTTGCGCCGCTGGAGCATCGCGTCGAGCCGTGCGGCGAGCTTGACGGTGTCCGCTACGTCAACGATTCCAAGGCGACCAACACCGACGCCGTCCTCAAGGCGCTTACCGCGTTTCCGCAAGACCGCGTGATCTTGCTGCTTGGCGGCCATGATAAGGGCACGCCCCTGGACGAGTTCGCTGAGCAGGTCGCCGCTCAGGTGGGCGCCGTCGTCTGCTTTGGCGAGGCGCGTGAGCGCTTCCGGCACGCGCTGGAGGAGACCGAGGGCGCCAGCGATATCGACATCGCGGTCGCCAGCGACCTGTGCGACGCCGTTGACGTGGCGCGCTCGCTCGCCGGCAGGGGAGACGTGGTGCTGCTATCGCCCGCGTGCTCGTCCTTTGATGAGTTCTCCGGGTTTGAGGAGCGCGGACGCCGCTTTAAGGCGTACCTGCAAGAGCTGCGCGACCACGCGGCAGAAGTTGAAATGGACTAGGAGCGGTTTTAAGGAATCGCAACGTTATAGTTGGACGAGGAGCCGCCAGTGGCACGTGATACGCGAAACAACCAGGATGCGCGCATGGACGCACGCGCCGGGGAAGGGGTTCGCGGCCGGGTCGAGCGCCCTCGCCGCCGACGCGCTACCGAGTTTGAGCATTCCAGCATGGGCGAGCGCCTGATCGCCGGCGTTCCCGCGCGCATCATGGCGCCCCGCCTGGTGTTTATCGTCTGTCTTGCGGCGCTGTGCTCATTCGGATTGCTTATGGTGTATTCGGCATCTTCGGTCGAGGCGCTTCAAGAGGCCGGCAGCTCGACGTACTTTCTGGTTCGCCAGCTTATTAATATGGCTATCGGCTTGGCGTTCATTCTTATCATGTGCATCGCGCCCGCTTTCTCGCTTGAGTCGTATCGCTATTTTTGGACCAAGCCGTTTTGGGTTATCATCATGGGACTGCTGGTGCTTGTTAAGGTGATCGGTGCGGGGTCGGGCGGCGCCGTTCGCTGGATCGACCTTGGCTTTACCACCATCCAGCCCTCTGAGTTTGCCAAGCCCGTTGCCATCATCATCGCAGCGCGCCTTGCCGTGGATTATTTTATTGACCGAGAAATCGATTCCCAGAAGTTCATTAAAGGCCTGGTCTTGGGCATCGGTCTGCCTCTAGCCCTGGTGTTTGTTCAGCCGGACATGGGCAGTACCCTCATCATCGCCGTCGCGGTCTTCTTTATGCTCGTCCTTTCCGGGCTGCCCGGGCGCTATATCGTCTACATCCTCGGCGTTTTCGCGGTCGCCGGCACCGCCGCGCTTGTCGCGCAGCCCTACCGTATCGCCCGCTTGATGGTTGCGATCGACCCCTGGAAGGACCCATACGGTGACGGCTACCAGGCGACGCTCGCCATCATGGCGTTTGCGTCGGGCGGATTGTTCGGCCGCGGCATCGGCGGGTCGACCATGAAGTACAACTACCTGCCCGAGGCGCATAATGACTATATTCTTGCCATCATTGGTGAAGAGCTCGGCTTGGTGGGCACCGTCATCTTCTTTGCGGTCTTCATAGCGCTGTTGGTCTCTGCCTTTAGGATTGGAACGCGCTGCCCTAATCGGTTTGGTAGGCTCATAGCTTACGGCTCCTCGCTCATGCTTGGCATCCAGTTCTTTGTCAACGTCATGGGCATCTTGGGCGTCACGCCTATGACCGGCAAACCCATCCCCTTCATTAGCTACGGCGGATCTTCCGTGCTGACGTCGATGATCATGGCCGGTCTTATCCTGCGCGTCTCGATCGAGAGCAACCAGACCACCATCCATGACGTGCGTCGCCAGAGCCTTTCCGTGGTTGATCGCGACCGCGGTGGACGGGCGACTTCATCTGGCTTTAGCGTGCTTACGGGCGGCTCCGCGCGAGGCGAATCTTCGCGCGGGCGTTCCTCGCAGTCGGGCTCGCCGCGTCAGGGGGGTTCCACCCGGGGCGCAAGGTCCTCGTCCACATCCTCGCGGGGTCCTGCGGGCTATGGTCGCACCGGCATCTCCGGAGGCTATGATCGCGTGAACCTTAACGGCGACCCCTCGGACCGCTTGCGGTCGCGCGATTCCGGCCCGCGCGTGAACAGGTATGATGGTTCTGGCCGGCGCGACAACCATGGTGGTCGCGGCGGATATTCAAATTCAACCAGGAGGGGTCGTTATGACCGATAAGCTCTCTGTCGCTATCGCCGCCGGCGGCACTGCCGGACACGTTAATCCGGCACTTGCGCTTGCGGAGGAGCTGCGGCAGCGCGGACATGCGGTCCGCTTCTTTGGCGAGTCGCGCCGCCTTGAAGGCAAGTTGGTGCCTCAGGCAGGATTCGACTTCTTTCCCGTGCACGTCACCGGCTTTGACCGGGCCCGCCCATGGACCCTGGCGACCGCCCTGTACCATCTAAGCCGCGAGCAATCCAGGCTTGTCCGTGCGTTTAAGGACGATGCCTCGCTCAAACCGGACGTGGCCATCGGCTTTGGCGCCTACATCGAGCTCCCGCTTATGCGCGCCGCCGCCAAGATGGGTGTCCCCGTGGCGCTGCACGAGCAAAACTCCGTACCCGGCCTTGCCAACAAGCAGTCCGCCAAGACCGCGTCTCTTATCGCTATCGCGCAGCCCAGCGTTGAGAAGATCTTCCGTGAACATGCCGGCGCCCATACCAAGATTGTTATGACCGGCAACCCGGTGCGCCGCTCCGTGCTTGAGGGCGATCGCGCTCGCGGCCGCGCTGCGCTGGGGGTGGGCGAGGACGAGACCTTGCTGCTGGTCTTTGGCGGCTCTCTTGGCGCCCATCACCTCAACGAACGCATCGCCGCGTTAAAAGAGCGCCTGCTTTCAGTCCCCGGCTTGCATGTTATGCACTCGACCGGTGCCGACGACTTTGAGGCGACGCGCGACCTTTTGGCCCTGACGGATGCCGAGGCAAGCCGTTGGACGGTCCAGCCCTATATCCAGGATATGGGCGATATGCTGGCGGCGGCGGATCTGGTGCTCTCGCGCGCCGGGGCCTCGTCCATCGCCGAGATCGCCGCCCTGGCCGTGCCCTCCGTGCTGGTGCCCTATCCCCACGCCACGGCGGACCACCAAACCACCAACGCCCGCTTCTTGGTAGATGCCCATGCGGCTGTGATGTTTGCGGACGCGGATATCGATGGCAAGGCGTTTGAGGATACTCTGGCAGACCTGCTGGCGAGCTCGTCCAAACGCTCCGCGATGAGGCGGGCGGCCAAGGATTTGGCGCAAGACCGCGCGGCGCAGATGCTCGCGGACCAGATAGAGGCATTGGTTCGCTAACCGCTTGCATGCCCCCATCCTGCTGGTTGATTTGCTTGGGCGATCGCCTGCGGGATGGGGGTATTTTCCTATGCGTGCGCGGTGAGTGCATAAGGGCGCGCATGAGAGTACAATGGATAGGTTAATTATGAAAGCGACGCTACGAGGAGTAGGCATGTCGAACATCGTAGTACCCGAGACAACCGAGGCGCCCGCGTTTAAGAGCGCGCATTTTATTGGCATTGGCGGCGCCGGCATGAGCGGCATCGCGCTGGTGCTGCATGAGCGCGGCTACGCGGTGAGCGGTTCGGACCTCAAGACCTCCCGCTACATCCGCCAGCTCACCCGAGCCGGCGTCGATATCCATATTGGCCATGAGGCCAAGACCATCGACGAGGTCAAGCCCGAGGTGGTTGTTGTTTCGACCGCTATTCCCGAGACCAACCCGGAGCTGGTTCGCGCACGCGAGCTGGGTATTCCCGTGTGGCCTCGCGCCAAGATGCTCTCTGCGCTGGGCCAGGGCTACACCACTGTCGCCGTGGCGGGTACGCATGGCAAGACCACCACGTCTTCTATGTGCGCCACCATGCTCGACCGTATGGACCTGGACCCCAGCTTCCTTATCGGCGGCATCGTCGAGGGCTATGACACCAACGGCCGCAACGGCTCGGGCGAGTTCTTTGTCGCCGAGGCGGACGAGTCCGATAGCTCCTTTTTGTACCTCAACCCCAACGTGGTGGTCGTTACCAACGTCGAGGCGGACCACATGGACCATTACTCGTCCCTTGAAGAGATTGAGGAGACGTTCTGCACGTTCATGAATTTGGTGGGCGAGGACGGTTGCGTTATCGCGTGCGGCGACCAGAAGCGCCTGGCCGAGCTTGCCCGTTCCACCGGCCGTCGCGTGATCACCTATGGCGTCGATGCCGATAACGACGTGGTCTGCGTCCCCGGCGAGTCGATGCATGCCATCGGCGCAACCTTTACGGTGAAGCTGCCCGACGGCACCACCCATGAGGTTTCCATCAAGCACAACCCCGGCCATCACAACATGCTCAACGCCACCGCATCGCTCACCGTGAGCTACGTGCTTGGGCTGGACGTGGACGCTGCCGCCCGGGCGCTTTCCAGCTTTGAGGGAGTGCGCCGCCGCTTCACCCATGTGGGCGATGTCAACGGCGTGACGTTGGTGGACGATTACGGCCACCATCCCACCGAGATCAAGGCGACCCTTGCCGCGGCAAAGGACCTTGCTTTCAAGCACGTGTCCGTTGTGTTCCAGCCGCATCGCTACTCGCGCTTGCAGGCGCTGCGCGATGATTTCGCCAACGCTTTCGCGGACGCCGACAAGCTCATCTTGATCGACGTGTTCCCTGCGGGCGAGATGCCCATTCCGGGCGTTACCAGCAAGATGCTTGCCGACAGGGTGCGCGAGCTGCATCCCGGTATGGACGTGCGCTACGTTGCCGATCGCGCCGACCTTATGCAGTGCATCGATGAGACCGTCTCGGACGGCGACCTGTTGATCACCATGGGCGCCGGCGACGTCACCACCGTGGGTCCCGACTACCTCGAGCACGTGCAGCAGCTCGATAGCGACCGCTAGATCGCCATGGGTCTGTTCAACGCCGTCATGTCCCTCTCGGGACTCATCGATACCGAGGTTGTAGAGGACGAGCGCCTTGCTCGCCATACCAGTTACCGCATCGGCGGCAAGGCGTCCCTCTTCATCACCTGCCATAGCTACCACTCGCTGCGCCGGACCGTGGAGGTTCTGGGGCGCGAGCAGGTGCCGTGGGTCATTATCGGCAAGGGTTCCAATCTGCTTGTCGCCGATGACGGCTACCCGGGTGCGGTGATTTCGCTGGGACGCGAGTTCAGCCGCTTTGTGCTCGCCGATGACGGCGCAACCATTACCGCCGGCGCCGGCGCCATGCTGGCGCGCTTGGTTAACGAGGCGTTGAGCCGTGAGCTCTCGGGCTTGGAGTTTGCCGTCGGCATTCCCGGTACCGTGGGCGGCGCGATATCCATGAACGCGGGCTCGCGCGATGAGTGGATAGGTGCCCTGGTCCAAGACGTTCTTACCTATAAGGCGGGCGAGGGCATTCGCCATTACGGTCGCGATGACGTCACGTGGGGGTATCGCACCAACACGCTGCCGCGCGACGAGATCGTTCTGGAGGCTACGCTTCGCCTTGCCCCCGGCAACAAGGCCGATATCAGGACTAAGATGGAGCGCTCGCTTGCGCGCCGTCGCCGCACGCAGCCCATCGGTTCCGCCTCGTGCGGATCGGTGTTCCGCAATCCGCCCGACATGAGTGTTGGAAAGATGGTCGAGGACTGTGGATTGAAGGGTTTTTCTATAGGCGGCGCCGAAGTCTCGACGATTCACGCTAACTTTATCGTGAACAAAGGGACCGCTTCGGCCGATGATGTCGCGGCGGTTATTCGACATGTGCACGGAAAGGTAAAGGAAACGTATGGCGTCGAGCTCCAACCGGAAGTCAAATTCCTCGGCTTCTAGAGCCGCGAAGCCCACGTTCCGCAAGGCGACCGCTGCGCAGAAGCGCCCCGTTTCAAGCTCCGCTCCTGCCACGCGTCCAGCTTCGGTTCCCGCTCCCAAAAAACCTATCAGCGCCTATACCGCGCCGTCTCGCAAAACCTCCAGCAGGGTTGCGGCAAGCATTAAGGCTAAGCGACCCGCCAAGCAGGTCTCTGGAAAGGGGCCGGCTCCCCGCGGACTTCAAAGCGTTCCGGCAAAACCCGCCGCCGCTCCCATGTCTGGCAAGGGCATCAAGAAAGCCGGCATGCGCAAGGCCGCCGTGCCAACTCTCAACCAATCAATAAAGAAGGGTTCGCGCCCCGTAACGGCGCGCGCGCTAAATTCCCCGGCTCCCCAGGCATCGCCTGCCAAGGAGCCGCGTCCCGCCGGCAAGATCGCATCCGGTGCAAAGGCCATCGCTTCTAAGCTGCCGGTGCCCCGTGTTCCGCGAGCGGCCATCGCCGCCGTTTTGCTGGGCGTGCTGGCGCTGGCAGTCGCCGCCATCGTTATCTTGAACTCCGGCTTGTTCGCCGCTACCGAGATCAAGATAGAGGGCAGCGTCCATGTGACGCAGGAGCAAGCGGAGCAGCTGATCGACATCAAAGAGGGGACAACGCTCTTCAACGTCAACGAAGCCGAGCTGTCGAGCGCGCTCAAGAAGAACCCATGGGTCTCCGGCGTGGATATCGAGCGCGAGTTTCCCCATACCCTTGTCATCACCCCGCACGAGCGAACGGTGATAGCGATCGCTTATATCGCCGCGGATGATATCGCGTGGGCGATCGGGGATGATTCGTGCTGGATTGCGCCCATGTCGCTGAGCGTGTACGTGGATGCGGACGGCAACATCGTCGATGACATAGAGCCCGTCGTCGCCGATTCCCAGGACAGCGCTACCCAAGATGGCGCCTCGCAGGATGCGGACGCTCAGGATCAAGTGGATACGGCGGCGACTGCGCTGCCCGAGGGCATCACCGCGCTTTCCGGCAAAGATGCCGCCGAGGCCCTTGCCAAGCAGTCGAACGCGATTCTGCTGTGCGACGTTTCCGCCGATGTGTCTCCGTCAAGTGGCGATGACGTCACCTCTGATTTGGTCTTGGACGGCATCGCCTACGCGAAGGGTTTCACGCCGGAATTCGTCGCCCAGATCAAAGATATCTCCATTGCGTCCGAGGAGGCGATTTCTGCAAACCTTGACTCCGGAGTGGAGATAGCGCTCGGCCCGCCTGACGATATCGCCCTGAAGGAGCGCGTGGTGACGCAGCTACTCCAGCAGGAGCAGGGAGTCACCTTCATCAACGTGCGAACGCCCAATGCGTATACATTCCGCAGCGTTCCCACGTGATGCTTTGGACAAAATCCCAGCTCTCGGTGAATGGTCAGCTGGTCTACCTGCTGTTTGTTTGTTAAATTCACATTTGGGGGCGTATGCATTTGACTTTTACCGGGAAAACATGCAAAGATAACGTGTTTTATCTCTAGGTTTAATCTTAACTTGAGGGTTATCATTACCGTTGTTTATTCGCAATCTTGCGTATACGGATGTTCGGAGGACCGACACATGCACGAGAACGAGATCAACAACTATCTTGCCGTCATCAAGGTGGTCGGTGTCGGCGGCGGCGGTACCAACGCGGTCAATCGAATGATTGAAGAGGGTATCCGCGGCGTCGAGTTCGTGGCCATCAATACCGACGCGCAGGCGTTGGCGATCTCCGATGCCGACATCAAGGTGCACATCGGCACCGACCTCACGCGCGGCCTGGGCGCCGGCGCCAATCCCGAGGTCGGCCGCAAGGCAGCTGATGAGAGCCGCGACGACATCGCCGAGGCCCTGGCTGGCGCCGACATGGTCTTCATCACCGCCGGCGAGGGCGGCGGCACCGGTACCGGCGCCGCTCCCATCGTTGCGGACATCGCTATGAACGAGGTCGGCGCGCTAACCGTCGCCGTCGTCACCAAGCCCTTCACCTTTGAGGGCCGCAAGCGCAAGAAGGCCGCCGAGGAGGGCATCAAGACCCTGTCCGACAGCGTCGATACCCTCATCGTCATCCCTAACGATAAGCTCCTCGACATCGCTGAGAAGAAGACCACCATGCTGGAGGCCTTCTCCAACGCCGATGGGGTCCTTTCCCAGGGCACCCAGGGCATTACCGACCTGATCACCGTCCCCGGCGTCATCAACCTGGACTTCGCAGACGTCAAGACGATCATGCGCCAGGCCGGCACCGCTATGATGGGCATCGGCGTCGCCTCCGGCGATTCCCGCGCGGTCGACGCTGCCCAGCAGGCCATCTCCAGCCGCCTGCTCGAGAGCTCCATCGATGGCGCCACCCGCGTCCTGCTCTCCATCGCCGGTTCCAAGGACCTTGGCATCCAGGAGATCAACGACGCCGCCGACCTTGTCGCCAACGCCGTCGACCCCGAGGCCAACATCATCTTCGGTACCGTTGTGGACGAGTCCCTGGGCGATCAGGTTCGCATCACCGTCATCGCCACCGGCTTCTCCGATTCCAACGTCAACCGCCAGGATGACCTTTTTGCTCAGTCCCAGGCCCAGGCAAAGGCGGAGGCTGCTCCCCAGCACGCCGCCCAGGCCGCTCCCACCCGCAACATCGGCGGCACCGAGCTTCCTAACTTTGGCAACGACCAGTTCGAGCTGCCCGACTTCCTTAAGCGCGGCACGTTCTAACGTTTTTTCAGTACGATAGCTTGCTTATATAGGGCGCCCCGGCATCAACGTCGGGGCGCCTTCTTGTATCTCGAGCTTACGTTCTCGTGCAGACACGTCTCGCACCCCGTGCGGCCCCTTTGCACGATATGGTTGCCATAATCTGATCCATGTAAGCGCTGGTTGCTAGGACAGGCTGCTCGATTGTGAGATGGTGTATATATCGAAGTTGCTTTTCGATAGGAGGCGAAGCGATGGACAAGGGGTTTGGGGAGCGTTTGGTCGCCCTGCGGCAGGGCAGGGGATATAGCCAGGAACAGATCGCCATGCGGTTGGGTGTGACTCACCAGGGAAGAACACCCGCGTGACGGAACAGGGGGAGGATGTCGATGTGCAGAGCCTGCGCGCGGGCGATGTGGTCGATGTTCGCTTTGAGGTTGCGACCAAAGATGTTGACAACCCATATGAACTGCCGGCGCTCATCCAGCCGGATGCTATCGAGGTGGTCGAGAGCTCCCGCGCATCCGGTGGTGACTAAAATGAAGCGCGGCGTGTGAGGATCGCGCGCCGCGGGTACAACGTATAGCAAATGAGTTTGGGGCGAGGGCGGAAGCGTTCTCGCCCCGTTCCCTTATGCAGATGCTGATGATTGGTGGTCGATGCTGTGGAGCGCTTTACCGTTGATGGCGTGACCCTTGTGGGGTCTCGTGATGCCGATATCGCCTTTGGTTTCACCGAGCGCACAGGAGGGGTTTCCAAGCCTCCGTATGCCTCGCTTAACCTGGGAAGCCATGTTGGAGACGACCTTGAAGCAGTACAGCATAATAGGCTTTTAGCCCTGCGCGCGCTGGGAGTTGAAAACCTTTACAATGCCCTGATAATTCCCAACCAAGTTCATGGTGATGACGTGGTGGTGGTGCGAAATTCTGGTGCAGGCTATCTCGAGAGTATTCGCGAGCGGGTTGCGCAGGGCGCGGACGCCATCGTATGCACCGCCCGCCAAGTTCCCGTCATGCTCTGCTTCGCTGATTGCGTACCGGTTATTCTGACCTGCGGAAACAATGGCTTTGCCGTGGTTCATTCCGGCTGGAAGGGCACATATGCCCGTATCGCAGCAAAGGCGGCCCGCGCGCTGTGCGAGGAGACGGGAGCCGACCCATCCGCTATTTCTGCGTATATTGGCCCGCATATTCAAGGGGACGAATATCAGGTGTCTGATGACCTGATGCATAAGTTCTCTTTACAATTTGATACCATTGCAGAAACCGCATCGCGGCTTTTGGATCTGTCCGCGTGCATACGTCAGTCGCTCGAAGAAATTGGAGTTCCTCCGTGCGCAATTCACGACTTGCGGCTCTCGACCGTGCGTCTCAACGACCGGTTCTTCTCGTACCGGGCGGAGAACGGCACTTGTGGTCGCCACGCCGCCATAGCCGTGGCCCTCTAGCGAGCATCGCTATCGGGGCCCTCACCCTGGCAACAGCCCTATCAATCTCTGCATGCTCTTCCGGTGCCTCGGATGGCCAGATCACGGTGGCGGGTTCGACCACCTGCCTGCCCATCGCCGAGGTCGCTGCTGAAGCCTACGCCGAGCAGACGGGGCTCAGCGTCCTCGTCTCCGGCTTGGGCTCCAGCGCCGGCATCGAGGCCGTCTCCAATGGGACGGCGGAGATCGCGACCTCTTCTCGCGGTCTTAACGAAGAAGAGCAAAAGCTGGGCCTCACCACCATCCCGGTCGCGCACGACGGCATCGCCGTCATCGTGAACCCGGACAACCCCGTCCAGAACCTCTCGACCGAGCAGCTCCGCGACATCTATGCGGGCAAGATCACCAACTGGTCGGAAGTGGGCGGCGAGGACCTCGCTATCCAGCTCGTCAACCGCGATGAGGCATCCGGCACCCGCGAGGCGTTCAAGTCCATCATCATGGACGGCGAGTCCTTCGACCGCCGTGCCGCCGTGCTTTCCGGCACCGGCCAGGTGCGCGACGTCGTCAGCCGCACCCGCGGCGCCATCGGCTACATCTCCATGGGTTTCGTGGAGTCCAAGTACGCCGAGACCCAGGTTCGCGCCATCAACGTGAACCACGTTGAGCCCATCGAGGCGACGGTCGCCAGCGGCGGCTACCCCATCTCCCGCGACCTGTATTTCTTCACCAAGGGCGAGCCCACGGATGAGGCACAGGGCTATATCGACTACGTCCTGTCCGAGGAAATGGACGAGCAGATTCGCGAGGCCGGCTTCATTCCCGCCGGTAATGGCTCTGAAGCAGGGGAGGAGTAGCACATGGGCGATACCGCTTCCAACGTCCAAGAGACGTCTCAATCGCGCAAACGCGACCTTGCCTTGGTATCCCGCAGCACCTACCTTAAGGAAAAGGGGTTGCAGTACCTCTTCTTCGGCTGCGCCTTCCTTGCTGTTGTCACCGTTCTTTTGATCTTCGCTTTCACCATGATGCAGGCGGCCCCGGTCTTCACGGATATCGGCCTTGCCAACTTCTTCAGCTTCACCTGGGCTCCCACGGAGGGACAGTACGGCATCCTGTCGCTCCTCGCGGGCTCCGGTCTGGTGACCATAGGCGCGTTGGTGCTGGGCGTTCCTTTGGGCGTGGGCACCGCCGTCTACCTCACCGAGATCGCGACCGACCGTGTGCGCGCCCTCATCAGCCCCGCCGTCGACCTGTTGGCCGGCATCCCGTCGATCATCTACGGCTTCTTCGGCATGGTCATCATCCGCCCGGTGGTGGCCGAGCTTACCGGCGGCATGGGCTTCGGCGCGCTTACCGCGTGGTTCGTGCTGGCGATCATGATCGTCCCCACCATCACCACGCTCACTATCGACGCGCTCAACTCCATCCCGATGGGTATCCGCGAGGCCTCCTACGCCATGGGCGCAACCAAGTGGCAGACTATCTACAAGGTCGTTATCCCCGCTGCGCGCTTCGGCATCGTCGACGCGGTGGTTTTGGGCATGGGCCGCGCTATCGGCGAGACCATGGCCGTCCTCATGGTGGTCGGCAACGCCCCGGTCATCCCGGACTCCATCTCAAGCCCCGTATCCACCCTCACCAGCCAGATCGCGCTCGACATGAGCTACTCGTCCGGCCTGCACCGCACCGCCCTGTTCGGCATGGGCGTGGTGCTTTTCATCATCTCCGCCGCGCTGGTGGGCATCGTCCGCGTTCTCTCAAAGATGAGGAAGGAGGGGTAGGCGATGGCTCAGGACGCTTCTACCTCTACCGAGCAGCTTAGCTCCTCGCAGCGCATCAAGCGCGCCCTTTCGCACGGCAAGCAGGGCCGTATCTCCAAGAACACCTCCAACAAAGTGATGCTTGGGGTCTTTCGCCTGGCTGCCGCCATCACCACACTGGTGCTGGTGGCCATCATCGCCTACGTCGTCGTCAACGGCCTTCCGCATATCTCGCTCGATTTCATCTTCGGCTGGCCCCACGGCGTCAACGCGGAGGGCGGTATCTGGCCCACCATCGTCTCGACTATCTACGTGACGGCGCTGGCGATGCTCATCTGCACGCCCATCGCTGTTTTGGCAGCCGTCTATCTGGCCGAGTACGCCAAGCAGGGCAGGCTCGTCAACACCATTCGCTATGCCGCCGACACGCTGGCCTCAGTGCCCTCGATCGTTATGGGCCTGTTTGGCTACGCGCTCTTTGTCGAGGCCATGGGTTTGGGACTCTCGATGCTTTCCGCCGCGCTCGCGCTGGCACTGCTCATGTTGCCCATCGTCATGCGCACCACCGAGGAGGCCATCCGCTCGGTCCCCCGCTACATCCGCTGGGGCGCCTACGGCTTGGGCGCCACCAAGTGGCAGGTCGTCTCCAAGATCGTGCTTCCCTCCGCTTTCGGCCGCATCGCCACGGGTATCGTTTTGGGCATCGGTCGCGCCATCGGCGAGACCGCCGTTGTGCTCTACACTATGGGCCAGGCAATCAACATGCCCGTCACGCCGCTTGATTCCGGTCGCCCCATGACCGTGCACCTGTACCTTCTGGCCAACGACGGCATCAACATGAACGCCGCCTACGGTACGGCGCTGCTGTTGATGGTCATCATTCTCGCGTTCAATCTCTTCGCCCGCCACCTGTCGCGTAAGAGCAAGTAAGGAGCTTATCCCGTGTCCGTATACCAGTCCGCACCCGCAGTAACCGAGAGCGCGCTGATCGCCCAGAACTTCGACTTCTGGTACGGCGACTTCCATGCTCTTACCGACGTCAACCTCAACATCGCTAAAAACAAGATCACCGCGTTCATCGGCCCCTCTGGTTGCGGTAAGTCGACGTTTCTGCGCTGCATGAACCGCATGAACGACCTTATCGAGGGGACCCGTATCGAGGGCGCCATGACGCTGGACGGATCCGATATCTACGCCGAGGGCGTCGATCCGGTGGATCTGCGCCGCCGCGTGGGCATGATCTTCCAGCAGCCCAACCCCTTCCCTAAATCCATCTACGAGAACGTCGCTTTTGGCCCTCGACTGCAGGGCGTGACTAGCAAAAGCGACCTCGACGACATAGTCGAAGAGTCCCTGAAGCGCGCCAACCTCTGGAAAGAGGTATCCAATCAGCTCTCTAAGGACGGCTTGGCGCTCTCCGGCGGACAGCAGCAGCGACTGTGTATCGCCCGCGTGCTGGCGGTTCAGCCGGACGTGCTCTTGATGGACGAGCCCTGCTCAGCCATCGATCCCACCTCCGTTCAGAAGGTCGAGGACCTGATGGCCGAGCTCGCGCCCGAGATGACCATCATCATCGTTACGCACAACATGCAGCAGGCCGCCCGTATCTCCGATTACACCGCGTTCTTCTTGCAGGAAGTTGCCGGAGAGCCTGCTACACTGATTGAGTATGGTCAGACCGACGCTATCTTCACTAGTCCGATGGATAAGCGCACGGAGGACTATATCACCGGTCGATTCGGCTGATTGGACAGCCGACCGGTCATTATCGGTTGCGGGTTTGTATTCGCCCGCGCTCGTCTGATTGGAGCCAAGAATGCGCAAACTGTTTTCCCGTCAGCTAGTCGAGGCACGCCACGAGATGCTCTCTATCTTCGAGGCAGTCGACCTCACGCTTCATGACGCCATCTCGGCGTTTGTCTTAAACGACAAGAAGCTTGCAAACAAGGCTAAGAAGGCCACCTTGCAGATCGATGCCCGCTGCGCCAACCTCGAGGCCGTCTGCTACAACCTCATCGCCACGCAGTCACCGGTCGCCTCTGACTTCCGCCTGCTGCAGACCATCATCTACGTGAACTTCAACCTCGCCCGCATGAGCGACCACGTCCGCTCCATCGCCCGCGGCGCCAAGCGCAAGGCCAATGCCGATCTCAAGATCCCCAACGAGCTGGTTGAGCTCATCGAGACCGAGGCCTCGCTGGTCTACCAGGTTCTGGGCGCCACCGCCACGGCCCTGGTCAACAACGACCTGTCCGCCATGCGCTCGCTTATGGACCTGGATGAGCCGGTGCGTCAGGTCTACGAGGAGTTCTTCCGCGTGTACAACCACATCGTCTCCGTCGAGGAGCCCGATGAGCACGCTTACGACGACCTTCGTCGCACCATCATGACCTCCCGCTACCTGGAGCGCATCTCTAGCGTCTCCGTTGAGATCGGCACGCGCCTGACCTTCCTTTTGACCGGTCAGCGCTGGAGCGCCTCCGATATCCTGGAGGCGGACGAGGGCGAGCTCGAGAGCATGCGCATCCCGTCTGGCGAGGGTGTTATCTTGGAGCCCAAGTCTGACGCGCGCTACGTTGCCGACTTGCCTTTGGACGAGGTTGGCGCGAAGCTTGCCACTTTGATTCGCGAGCTCGATGCAGAAGATGAGGACGAGGACTAGCGGTTTTCTTCCTTATAGATCGCACTAGGCGCTTTGGGCATGCTCCCGAAGCGCCTTTGTTTTGCGCATACCGTGTTACGAGATGCGTTGCGCGGGGGTGCCGCCTCAAAGGTGCGCTAGTATGTGCTCACATGGTTATTTGGCGAAGGTGGTCGTATGGACATCAGCTTGCAGAATCAATTGAGGCGCCGTCGCGAGGAGATTCTCTTCCGCATGGATACGGCTTTGAGCAAAAGCGGTCGCACGCTTGCGGACGTTGAGCTTATTGCCGTGTCCAAAACGGTGGATTTGGAATACGTCCAGGCTGCTATTGCCGCCGGCTACCGAGCTTTTGGTGAGAACCGCCCGCAGGAGCTCGCCCGTAAGATCGACGGCCTGGAGCAGATGCGCGCTGCCGGCGCGGATATCCCGGACGTGCGCTTCGACATGATCGGCAACTTGCAGACCAATAAGATCAACGCGGTTTTAGGACGTGCGGACCTTATCCATTCCATCAGCTCGCTGCACCTGGCAGAAGCCGTTGCAAGCCGCGCTTCCCGTCGCATCGAGGATGGCCTGCTTGACGCCGCGCAGCCGGTTTTGCTTGAGGTGAACGTGAGCGGCGAGGAGACCAAGTCGGGCTTTTCGGTCGACGAGGTTCGCCAGGCCATACCGCACCTGCAGACACTTTATGGAATTCGCGTCTGCGGACTTATGACCATGGCGCCGCGAGGGGATAAGAAAGTGGCTCGCGCGACGTTTGCGGGATTGCGCGAGTTGAGGGACGAACTTTCCGCCGAGTACCCCGATCTTTCTTTGGACGAGCTCTCCTGTGGAATGAGCGAGGACTTCGAGATCGCGCTCGAGGAGGGTTCTACCATCGTTCGCCTTGGCAGGGTGGTGTTTGACCCCGCCTTTGCAGTAGAATAGGCTGGTCAGGCGTGTTGGCTTGACCTGCACCATTCACACACTAACCGCACGACGGGCAGAGAGGCAGGAAACGTGGGCTTCCTAGATGAACTCAAGAGCAAGCTCCCTTTTGGGCAGGAACAGGGTGGCTATGGCCGCGATTCCTATGCACAGGGCGACGGCTATGACGATTACTATGACGATGGCGGTGCGGATGCCGGCTACGGCGATGATTACTCGTCCGCAGGCTATGGCGGAAACGACCAGGGCTACGGCTCGTATGGCGAGCAGGACAGCGGCAACGGCATGCTTGGCCAGACCCGTCGCGGCGAGGCGGAATCCGTAGCGGTCTACACCCGTAGCGGCCAGTTGGTAGGCGATGCCGATCGCCATGCGACCACGTTCAACCCGCCCACGCGCTCGCACGATGCGTATCGTCCCGGCGCTTACGACACCCCGTCGAGCTATGCCGAGACCCTTCGCTCCGTCCCCTCGCCGGCAAGCCCTGCTTCCAGCACCACGGCAGCTGACGCCGCGGCTCATCGCAGCGCCGTTGTGAACGGTACCCCTCAGCTTCCCGCATACATTCTTCGTCCGGAGAGCTATGACGACATCGAGACGGTCGTTCGCCGCGTGCGCACCCGTCAGCCCGTCGTCCTGGTTTTCGCCGGCGTTCGCACCGAGGTTGCAAAGCGCGTGCTTGATTTTAGCTATGGCTTCGCCTGCGGCCTTGGCGCGTCTGTCAAGGAAGTCGCCGACCGCGTCTTCATCGTGCTGCCCCAGGGCTGCGAGGTCAAGGAATCCGATCTGGCCAAGCTTCGCGCCGAGGGCTATATAAAGACCAAGTAGGAGAGCTGTGACCCCGTACACCCTAGTTCAGATTGTTGATTCGCTTATCAATTTCTACAACATCCTGATCATCGTCTATTGCCTGCTGACATGGATTCCCATGAACCCCAACGGATTGCTGGCGGACATTGGCGCGGTGCTCGATGGCATTGTGGGCCCGTACCTCAATTTCTTTAGGAGGATCATGCCTCCCATGGGGGGTATAGACTTCTCACCTGTTATTGCTGTTCTTGCGTTAACCTTCATCGAGCGGCTTTTGGTGTATTTGATAGGTATAATCTTGTAGGAATGCATGGTCGCGGCAGTAAGCTGCGGCATTAACGGCACGGAAAGGATTTTTCGATGGCTATCACCCCTGCAGATATTCAGGCCCAGACTTTTTCTGAGGCCAAGCGCGGCTATGATCCCGCCGAGGTCGACGTCTTCCTTGAGAAGATTTCCTCTGAGGTTGACGCTATGCTCAACAAGATCGTGGATCTCAAGAATCGCCTGACCGCTTCTGAGCAGCAGCTCGCCGAGGCCCAGGCGCAGCTCGCTCAGGCCCAGGCTGCCCCCGCGCCGGCTCCCGCACCCGCTCCCGCGCCTGATTACACCGCTTCCGAGCGCCAGATCTCCGCGGCCCTTATCGCTGCGCAGCAGACCTCTGATGCCATCGTTGCCGAGGCTCAGGAGAACGCCGAGCGCATTCGCAACGAGGCCGATGCCAAGGCCCGCGAGGTCATCCGTCAGGCTCTCGCAGAGAAGCAGAGCGAGATCGAGGAGATCGACCGTCTCAAGGCTTCCCGCGAGGACTTCAAGAACGAGTACCTCAAGCTCATCCAGCACTTTATGGACGAGGCTCAGAATTCGTTCCCGTCCGACCTGCTCATGAGCACGCCCACCGGCTCCGCTGCTTCCGCTGTTCCCGTGGAACCCGTCGCTCCGGTTGTCCCTCAGCCCATGCCCGTGGCTGATCCGTTTGCTCCGCTGGACAACTTTGGCGCTGACGATCTGGACTAGTCTTCATTTCATAGTTATCGCTATTGCCAAGAAGGCCCCGCATGTGCGAGGCCTTCTTTTTCTAGGTTTTGGTTTTTGGACGAGTGGCGCACGAGTAGCGGATGAGTGGCGGATGCGGCGGCGATGCTTTGTCCGCGCTCTAGAACGGATTCGCTTAGCTTCTGCTTGCGCTGGCGCTGACCAACGCCTTTCCCAAGGTATCGCACGCAAGGCCTAGCAGCACTCCTAGCAGTATCCCGCCTACGGCATACATGTCGCCGCCTGCTGCAAAGGTGGAAAACGAGCCCATGAACGCGCCGGGCACAAAGGAGAGCAGTTTGCTTCCGCCTGCAAAGCACATGAGAAACGTGGTGGCGAAGGTCATGAAGAGGCCGAATGCCTGACCGCCTATAAGCGCTCCCAGATTGAGCGAGAGCAAGGCGTAGGCAATTCCGCTTGATACGCAGGCAAAGGTCGCAGGCAGGCTCTTGGTGCCTTTGCCGGGCGCTGCGAAGTACGCGGTGCATCCTGCAAAGCCCGACCAACCCGGAATGCCCGCCATGGGCGCCAGGATCATCCAGACGGTGCAGAGCAGGCCGGTTGCAAAGGCGGGAAGTACGTTGCTTGCTTTGAACATGCTTATCCTTCCAGGTGATAAAGACGCTAGGCGCGAACGTTAAGGAAGTCCTCTTTTGCGATGGTGCGTTCTTCCCGCTTTTCGGGTTCTGCGATCGTGTCTGCCGCATAGCCCACGGTAAGCATGTGGATGGGGTAGGCGTCTTGAGGCAAGTCGAATTCATCGATGGCGATACGGGGGTCAAAATGGCACACCCAGCAGGTCTGCAGCCCCAAGTCGACCGCCTGCATCATCATCTGGTCGGTAACTATGGCAGAGTCGATCTGCGCGGCATTCATGGAGTCGTACTTGCGCGTCCAGGCAACCTGCTCTTTAGCGCATACCAAAAGGACCAGCGGCGCTCCAAAGACGCTTCCGTCCTTGGCGAAATGGTGTGCTGCCTTGGCGGCTTTCCCTTTAAGGGCGGGGGTGTCGCAGACAATCACGCGAGTGGGGTGGTTGTTGCAGGCTGAGGGCGCCAGGCGGCCGGCCTCGATAATCTGCGCGATCTTCTCGTCCTCGACGGGGCGGTTCTGGTAGTCGCGGCAAGAATAACGAGTAAGGGTAAGGTTGGAAAAGGCCATGGGCCCTCCTTTCGTAGCGGATGACCATCTGGATCCGAATCAAACGAGTCTCAACGCGCTCTATTGTACGCAAGCGCGTTGGCATATGCGGCGCGCGTCGGGATTCTTGTGATACGACTTTCGGCGATAGCTAAGAAAAAGGCCCCGCTTGGCGGAGCCGTGGAAGATTATTACCTGAACGACGAGCCGGCGTTTCAGCGGATCCTAGCTGTTCTTCATGACGATGGACTCGACCGTGTCGGCGACGAACTCGCAGGAATCTGCAGCGAACTCAAGGAACATGTAGACGTCGCGCCAGGAGATGACGGCCAGAGGGTCGAGGTCGGTGGTGTGCAGCGTGCGCATGGCGTTGATGAACAGGTCGTCGCATTCGCTCTCGATGGTGTTGACGGTGATGACGTGCTCGCGCAGGCTCTTGGAGCGCTTGAACTGGGGGAGCTCGAGAACCAGATCATGCATCTGCTCGCAGGCGCGCATGACCTTGGCGGACATCATGAGCGCGTCCGGTCGCATTTCTTGGATGTTGGTGAAGTAGATGCGATGAAGCACGCCCTCGATGCGGTCGGTGACAACGTCGAGCGCGTTGGCGAGCGTCGAGATGTCCTCGCGCTCGATGGGGGTGATGAATGCGCTGATCAGTGCGTCGTTGACCTCGTGGACAATTTCGTCGGCGCTCTGCTCGATCTCGTGCATCTCGGCGACGGCGTCCACGATCTTGGCGGGGTCGAAGTGACGCATGACATCGTCCAACTTCTCTGCCGCCTTGCAGGCGAGCTCTGCCGCCTTTGCGAAGCTGTCGTAATAGAATGCGTCGTTCTTTTTTGCCATGATGGCTCCTTTTGTACCGCTTGATTGGGGTTCTACATCGCCCGTGCGGGCGTTTCTTCCATAGTGATTCGCTTAGATAAAGAGCAAGAAGAGCTTTGCCATGAGGAAGCTGATGAGGCCGCAGCCGGGGAAGGTGAAGACCCAGGTGAGCAGCATATCTTTGACAACGCCAAAGTTGATGGCCGAGAGGCGCTTGACCGCGCCGACGCCCATGATGGCGGTGGTCTTAACGTGGGTGGTGGAAACGGGGATGCCGGTGAGGGTGGCTAGCAGCAGGCACAGCGAGCTTGAGAGGTCCGCGGAGAAGCCCTGGTATTTCTCGAGCTTCACCATGTCCATGCCCACGGACTTGATGATCTTCTCTCCGCCCACGGAGGTGCCCACGCCCATGACGGTCGAGCACAGCAACATGAGCCAAACGGGGATGATCATGTTCTCGACGGAGGGCTGTCCGTTGCAGAAGGCGACGCCCAGGAACAGGACGCCGATGAACTTCTGGCCGTCCTGCGCGCCGTGCATGAAGCTCATGCCCGCGGCGCCGGCGATCTGCGCCCAGCGGAAGAAGGTGTTCGATTTGCGGCGGTCCGTGTTCGCGAAGAGCAGCGTTACGACCTTGCAAACGCCCCAGCCCGCGGCGAAGCCCAAGCCAAGCGAGAGGACCAGACCGTAGAGGACCTTGACCCACTCGTTCATGTTGACGCCGTCCGCGCCTCCCAGGGCGATCGCCGCGCCGGTAAGGCCCGCGATGAGGCTGTGGCTCTCGCTGGTGGGGATACCGAAGATGCTGGCGCCCACCGAGTAGACGACGATCGAGAACAGGGCCGCGCACAGCGCGATAAGCGCGATCTGCGTGTTGGCTCCAAAATCGACCATGTTGGAGATGGTGGAAGCGACGCTGGCGTTGATGTGGGTCATGATGAAGACGCCCAGGAAGTTAAAGATGGCGCTCATGATGATCGCGGCCTTGGGCGGCAGGCAACGCGTGGTCACGCAGGTGGCGATCGCGTTGGGCGCGTCCGTCCAGCCGTTGACAAAGATTACGCCCAGCGTGAGGGCGACCGTCATTGCAAGTATTGGATTGGAAAAGACTTGCGAGATGAAATAGGAGAATGATACGTCCACTGAAACCACGTTCCTATCGTGCGGATGTCCCTCCGCACCCTACAAAGCACGTAATAGGATAACACCTTACACAATATTAACGAGGTCTTAATACGGTTATCGTTTGTAAGGACTCCGTAAGGGATTTGAAATCATCGAGCACCAAGCGGTTTGGGTAATCCCGTCTAACGGCCCATGAGGCCACGGCGCGCTTGGTAGACGGCTGTCTGCATCTCGTTGGAATAGTTGGTGGTGAAAAGGCAAAGCGGGCCGATAAGCCGGGTTCTGTCGTGGGCGATCATTTATCTTGCCTGCACGTCACCGTGCAGTTCCACGCACGCTACCCGAACGCGGACCGGGCCGGTCCATGGCGCTCCTATTTGCGCTTGCTCCGGATGGGGTTTACCAAGCCGCCATGTTGCCACGACGCTGGTGGTCTCTTACACCGCCGTTTCAGCTTTTCTCTCACCCGCATATAGCGGGCAGCGGGAGTCTTCTTTTCTGCGGCACTTTCCGTCGGGTCGCCCCGCCTGGCCGTTAGCCAGCATCCTGCCCTGTGGAGCCCGGACTTTCCTCACATGCGAACATGCCGCACGCGCGATCGCCTGGCCCGCTTTGCGATGGAGTATTGTAGCACGCCCTGCGCGTCGCCGCGCTTGCCCGCGCGTATCATCGAACGCTCCACATATATAATGGGTGTCTGAAAGACATGGATTTCGATGGCCGCGCTTGCTGCCGGCGGCGCCGAAAAAAGGGGGAGTTGTGGACGATTACATCACCATGAGGGAGGGTGTTGAGGCTACTGGCGAGTTCGTCGACCGTAAGAGCCGCTTTATCGCGCAGCTGGTTCACGTTGAGAGTGAGGACGAGGCCAACGCCCATATCGCCGCGGTGAGGGCCCGCCACTACGACGCCCGCCACAACGTGCCGGCGTGGATCTTGCTAGACGGGCGCGAGCGCCAAAGCGACGACGGGGAGCCCCAGCGTACCAGCGGCATGCCCACGCTGGAGGTGCTGCGCGGGGCCGGCCTTAAAAACGTCTGCTGCGTCACCACGCGCTATTTTGGCGGAACGCTTCTGGGGCCGGGCGGCCTGGTGAGGGCGTACACCGCCGCAGCGCAGGAGGCGATCGCCGCGGCGCGCTCGGCGGGGCAGCTGGTGGAGATGACCAGCGTGGTCTCCGTGGACGTTCGCGTGCCGTATCCGCTCTACGACCAGGTGCAGCATCTGGCAGCGGGTTCTGGCTGCAAGATCGCGGGCACCGATTTCACGGATACCGTGTTCCTGCACCTGGTGTTCAAAGTGGGGGAGCAGGCTGCGTTTTTGGCAGCGCTCACCGAGCTTATGGGCGGTCGCGAAGACGTGAGCGTGGGCGAGGAGCGCTTCGCCGAGTTTTAGGTCCTAGGGGTTTGCGGTCCCCAAAGGAGCGCATTCCAAAAAGGCACGGGACTAAAGGGCACGGGGGAGATGGGCGCTATCGCGAGCCGGCCTCGTGCGCGCCCTGCTCGACCAGAATATCAACGGCGAGGTCGATCGCGTCATCGATGCAGCCCGGGCAGCTGCGCAGGGCTCCGGCGTCAGAGCCGATGCCCTTGAGCTCACGGCACACCGTGGACCCATTGGTGCTGGCAAAGCGAGCGCTCATCTCGCGAGAAAGCTTGTAGGTCTTGGCCTTGCTACCAATCTGGTCGCGGCCGGTGCTTTCCACCTGGCTTAAGGCCATGACGGCTCCGGAGACGGCGCCGCAGGTCTCGGTCATGCCGCCCATGCCGGCGCCAAAGCCCTCCGCCAATACAAAGGCGCCGTCTGCATCGAGGTCGATGGCAGGTGCCATCGCGCAGACGACCGATTGCGCGCAGTTGTAGCCCATTTCATGCAGGCGCGCGGCCTCCTTCTTGATCTCGGAGCGGTTCAAGAAGATTTCATCCTTGTTGATTGCCATGTTGAAGTCCTTTGCGTATCGAGTTGGGTATACCATTTTACTCGTGTGCATGTATCGAGCGCATATGAAAGCGTTTGAAGAAGGAGCGAACTATGGCTGAACATATCGGAACCACGTGCGTCCAGGGTGGATACCGTCCCGGCGACGCGGACCCCCGCCAGGTGCCCATCTACCAGTCCACCACGTGGAAGTACGACACGTCCGAGCATATGGGAAAACTCTTCGACCTTGAGGAGTCCGGCTACTTCTACACCCGCTTGCAGAACCCCACCAACGACGCCGTCGCCGCGAAGATCTGCGAGCTCGAGGGCGGTACCGCCGCCATGCTAACCAGCTCCGGCCAGGCCGCGAACTTCTTCGCCATCTTCAATATCGCCGGCTGCGGCGACCACGTGGTAGCGAGCTCCGCTATCTACGGCGGTACCTATAACCTGCTCGCCCATACCATGCGCCGCATGGGCCTTGAGTGCACCTTCGTCGCCCCTGATTGCACGGACGAGGAGCTGGAGGCCGCGTTCAGGCCCAACACCAAGGCAGTTTTCGGCGAGACCATCGCCAACCCCGCGCTCGCCGTCCTCGATATCGAGCGCTTCGCCGCCGCGGCGCATGCCCACGGCGTGCCGCTGATCGTCGACAACACGTTCCCCACGCCGGTCAACTGCCGCCCCATCGAGTGGGGCGCCAACATCGTGACCCACTCCACCACCAAGTACATGGACGGCCATGGCGCCGCCGTTGGCGGAGCGATCGTGGACGCCGGCACGTTCGATTGGAATGCGCATGCCGATAAGTTCCCGGGCCTCACTACGCCCGACGTGAGCTATCACGGCGTGGTCTATACCGAGCGCTTTGGCTTGGAGGGCGCCTTTATCACCAAGGCGACGTCCCAGCTTATGCGCGACTTTGGCTGCATCCAGTCTCCCCAGAACGCCTTCCTGCTCAATTTGGGCCTGGAGTCCCTGCACGTCCGCATGCCCCAGCACTGCAAGAACGGCCAGGCGGTGGCGGAGTTTTTGCAGCAGCACCCCAAGATCAGCTTCGTGCGCTACCCGGGTCTTCCGGGCGACGCCTATCACGAGCTCGCCCAGAAGTATCTGCCCCAGGGCGGATGCGGCGTGGTCAGCTTTGGCTTCAACGGGGGTCGCGCCGCGGCCGAGCAATTTATGAAGAGCCTGCGTCTGGCGCAGATCGCCACGCACGTTGCCGATGCCCGCACCTGCTGCCTGCACCCTGCAAACGCGACACATCGCCAGATGAACGACGAAGAGCTCGTCGCTTGCGGCATCACCCCGGACATGGTGCGCCTCTCTTGCGGCATCGAGTCGACCGAGGACCTTATCGCCGACATCGCCCAGGCTCTCGACACCATCTAAAGACGCGGCCTCCTCGTGCGCATGGACCTCGCGCATGAGCGCATGCGAAAACAAGCCCGCACCGTCTGCCTGTATGGACGGTGCGGGCTTAGTTTTTTGGGTAGGATGATTCTCAGCGTTGGATCTCGTCCCTTGTTTGGAGGACACTCCCGTGAAGACCACTACCATTACCTATGCAAGCTATGATGGCACCTCGACTATCCGCGCGCTGCTGTGGGAGCCGGACCATGAGGCCGCTCCTTCAGGGCCGCGTGGTCTGGTGCAACTTGTACACGGTATGTCCGAGCATGTGGAGCGCTATGCAGGCTTTGCCGAGTATCTATGCGGCCGGGGTTTTGCGGTGTGCGCCAACGATCATATAGGTCATGGTAAAACGGTGGCGAGCGCAGATGACCTTGGGCACATGCCGCTCGAGAAAGGCGAGGAGGTTCTGCTCCATGACGTGAACGCGCTACGTGAGCTTGTCATGCAGCGCCTGCGCGAGGACAGCGGTTCGTCCGGAGACCTTCCGTATATCATTTTTGGACATTCTATGGGCAGCTTTATCACGCGCGTCTACCTTACGAGGTACGCCCTTGGCGTTCGCGCCGCGGTGATTTGCGGCACCGGTCAGCAACCTCGCGCGCTCTCGGCGGCGGGCAAGGCGTTGACCCGCGGTATCGCCCGTTCGCGCGGAGAGCGATACGTCAGCGAGCTGGTCGACGGCATGGGTGCGGGGGCATATGGCAAGGCGATCGAGGGCGCGCGGACGGACGTCGATTGGATCGCAACCGATCCCGAGGTGGTCGATGAGTATCGTCGCGATCCCCTGTGCGGCCAGAAGTTCACCGTGGGCGCCTACCACACGTTGTCGACGTTGGTGGCGGACGCGACCGATCCCAAGCTTGTCGCGCGCGTTCCCCACGCGCTGCCCCTCTTCTTTATCGCCGGTGCAGAGGACCCGGTGGGGGATTGCGGTGCGGGCGTTGAGCGCGCAGCTCAGATGTATCGCCGCGCCGGCATGGAGCGCGTTGACGTGAAGATCTATCCCGGCGTTCGCCATGAGATCCTGAACGAGCCCATCAAGGGTCAGGTGCATGAGGACGTTTCCGTTTGGCTTGATGAGGTGCTGGGCTCCTAGCCTTCATTTGCGCTTTCGGCACTGCCGTTTGGCGATGGCGCGTGTTTCGAAGCAACCTTGATAAAGCTGAAGGCGCCGGCGTGCGGCTCGCTATTCCAGCGCGTTTTGATAGCCGTCCAGTTTGCTCGTGCAATGCGGGCAGCGGGTGGCGCTGCGGTCTATCTCCTGCTTGCAGTAGGGGCATACGCGTGGCTTCGGTGCGGCATCGCCGTCTTTTTCCTCGGCAAGTCCCGCCTTGATCGCGGCTGCTTTCGCGGCAGCCTCCTTGATGTCGTTAAATTTGTTCAAGGCCTTTACGATGGCGAAGACCGCGGCTGCCGTGATGAGGAAGTTGATGACGGCGGAGAGAAACGCGCCAAAGTCGACGATGTTGCCGTTGAGGTTGATCGCGAGGCCGGGAATCTCCGCCCCGCCTCCGGTGACAAAGGAGATGAGGGGTTGGATGATGTTTGCCACTAGCGAGTTGACGATGGTGGTGAAGGCGCCGCCCACGATAACGCCGACGGCGAGGTCGACTACGCTTCCGCGGCTGATGAAGTCCTGGAATTCCTTGACAATCTTCTTGAGAGCCATGTGAGCAGCCTCCTTGTCTTGATGATGTTTGGGCGTTGGCGTGGGCGGACGGTGCAAAGGGATTGCGTTTAGCGCGAAAACCCTGCATCGGAGGCCGGCAAACTTGATTATACATGTCGCGGAATCTTCGTGCGGCGCATGGTATTACCTTGCCCCTTTCGACCGTTCCGTGTTACAACACTGTGCGAAAAATGCAGGGTCGGGCACGTTATGGTCGGACCCCGGCGTATCTACGCGGCCGCGGGAACGATAGCGCGGCACGTGGCGGGAGGGGTGCACCTTCGTCATCAGAGCGCGCGGCGCCACTTGTGAACAAGCGAGGTACGCATGAGCGAAGATCAGCGCATCCACGATGCCGTGGAGGGCAACACCCACGGCAAGAACAAATGGGCTATCCTGTTTACCGTTTTAATCATGACGTTTATGGCCACGCTCGACTCGAGCATCGTCAACGTGGCGCTGCCCGTGATGCAAAAGGAGTTGAGCGTAGGGCTCGACCAGATTCAATGGGTCTCATCCATCTACCTGCTCACCACCTGCGCCGTGCTGTTGGTGTTCGGCAGGCTGGGCGATATCTACGGCAAGGTTCGTTTTTTCCAGGTGGGCGTGGCGATCTTCGCGCTGGGCTCGCTTTTGTGCGGCATGGCGACCACGCTTGAGTTTTTGGTGCTTGCCCGCGCGGTGCAGGGCGTGGGCTGCGCATCGGCCATGGCGAACAACATGGGCATCATCACCGAATCGTTCCCGGCGCGCGAACGCGGGCGCGCCCTGGGGCTGCTTGCGAGCTTTGTTGCCCTGGGAATGATGTGCGGTCCGGTTTTGGGCGGCTTTGTCGTGAGCGCGCTGCCCTGGGAGTATATCTTCCTTATCAACGTGCCCGTGGGCGTGGCCTCGCTGTTTGTTGGCTTTAAGACCTTGCCCCACGTAGCGCCGCAGTCGGTTGGACGGCGCCTTGACGTCTTGGGCTCGGTGCTGCTGGTTCCCGGCATGCTGCTCACCTTCATATCCATCACCATGCTCGAAGCGGGGGCCACGCCTTCGACCCTGCTGATGCTCGCGGCGGGTCTGGGCCTTATGGTCGCGTTCGTCATGGTCGAGCGCCGGGTGGACGACCCCTTGGTCGCGCTTTCGGTCTTTCGCGACCGCGCCTTCATGGTGAACATCGCGTGCCTGTTCATCAGCTTCGTCGCAATCGGCGTCTATGAGCTCATGACGCCGTTCTACCTGCAGGATGCTCGCGGCTTCTCGCCCGATACGGCGGGTCTGATCTTTTGCGTCATCCCGCTTGCGAACGCCATCGCCGGTCCCATCTCCGGCGCGGTGTCCGACCGAATCGGATGCGAGCGTCCTACGTGCGTTGGCCTGTTCGTGTTCGCCGCGGGCCTTTTGCTGGTAGGCTTTTTCGGCGAGGAGACGGGGCTTGTCCACATCCTCATCTGCCTGGGTCTGGCGTCGCTTGGCACCTCTATCTTCCAGTCGCCTAACAATTCCCTGGTGATGGGTTCGTTGCCGCGCGAGGCCCTGGGCTTTGGCGGTAGCCTGGCCGCGCTTGCCCGCTATTTGGGCATGGCGATCGGCATCAGCGGATCCACGTCGCTACTCTACAGCCAAATGAGCGTGGCCGCTGGATATCGCGTTACTTCGTATGTTGCGGGAAGACCGGACATTTTTCTGTACGGATACCGTATAGTCTATGTAGTTACGGCGGCGCTGGTCGCCATAGGTTTTGTGATGACGCTTGTTCGGATGATGCGCCGCAAGTAAGCGCCGGGTCGGAAAAGGGAAGGAAACGCTGTAATGAAGGAGCTTGAAGATCGTATTCGCAAGGACGGCATCGTCAAGGCCGGGGGCGTGTTGAAGGTGGATGCGTTCCTTAACCATCAATGCGATACGCAGCTGTTCGACCACATGGGCGCCGAGTGGGCGCGCCTGTTCGCCGATGCTCCCATCAACAAGATTCTCACCATCGAGGCCAGCGGCATAGGCTTGGCGTGCATGGCGTCTCGCCACTTTGGCAACGCGCCGGTGGTTTTTGCCAAAAAGGCCCAGTCCATCAACCTGGATGGCGAGCAGTACTCCACCACTATCTACTCCTTCACCAAGCAGCGCGAGTTCCCCGTTATCGTGGGCAGGCGCTTCCTTTCCGAGGGCGACCATGTCTTGATCCTGGACGATTTCCTGGCAAACGGCTGCGCGCTCGAGGGACTCATCAGCATCTGCGAATCCGCCGGCGCCACGGTCGAGGGCATTGGCATCGCCATCGAGAAGGGTTTCCAGTCCGGTGGCGACAAGCTGCGCCAACGCGGTTATCACCTGGAGTCGCTAGCCCGCATCGTGTCTATGGACGATGAAACGGGTCAGATCGAGTTCGCCTAACGGCGACCGTATCGCGGGCTCGTTTGCAAGCCGTTTTACAGGCTATTTCGCAGGTTGATTATATGGACGAGGAAAAGCCGACATATAAGGCGTTCGCCGCATGGGCGGCACAGAGCTTGGAGGAGGTCGCGCGCGACTGCGAGGTGCAGGTTTTTCGCGCGACCGGTCCGGGCGGCCAGGGCGTGAACACCACGGATTCCGCTGTGCGCATGCGTCATGTTCCCTCGGGCATCGCGGTGACGTCGCGCGAGAGCCGCAGCCAGTTCCAGAACAGGGCGTGCTGCCTGCGTAAGTTGCACGCGGAGTTTGAACGTCGTTCTCGTCCACCTAAAAAGAGGAGACCCACCAAGCCCACTAAGGCCGCCCGCGCACGTCGCTTGGCGGATAAGCACCACCGCGCGCAGGCAAAGGAACGGCGCCGCCGCCCCGGTGCGGACGACTAGAAGATGACGGGGCGCGTGACTTGCTTTGGTCGAGCGGCGCGAGCGCGCAAACGGCTATTGTTCATTAGCCCAATCGCCTCATGGTTTGATCGCATCGTTTAAAAAAGCAACAAAGTTCATGATGACCATGTCGCTGTATCCGTTTTTGGCGATATGGGCTGGCTCGTTGAGCTCATGGCTACCGAGACATTGCCGGTGCCAGGACGGTAAGGGCGCTAGGGACCATGGTGATGGTGGCGCTGCGGGCGCGGATTTGCTCGCCGTCCGCCTGCAGGGGATAATCTTCGCCGTCGAAGAGCAGGCGCACGCTCTGCGCACGGCGGCCGTGAACGTAGCGCGAGCTAAGGTGATGTCCGTTCTTGGCGCGCAAAAAAACCGGCAGGGCGATGGCGCGGGGGATCTTGCCGTGGGCGTAGCAGATGTCGAACAGGCCGTCTGAGGGGTCGGCGTCCGGGCAGATGCGAAAACCGGAGCCGTAGGTGGGACCTATCTGGATGGCCATGATGATGGATTCAAGTTCCTGCCACGCCTCGTCCTCAAACTTGACGCGCAGGGGAAAGCGCCGGTAACCGATGCCGAATACGTTGAGGCCGCTGGCCAGGTAGAGCGCGTCCCCCGAAAGGCCGGTCGACTTGCGCAACTCGTAGGTGCCAATGGCTATGGCGGCGTCCAGACCGCAGGAGAAGGTCTGCACAAAGTAGTCGGTGCCACGGCCCGCCTCGCCGACGTAATCGATGCGGCCTACGTCCATGGTGCGCTTGCGCGCGTGGGAAAGCCAGCTAAGGTCCGCGCCCATAGTCTGGTCCATGCCGAGCGTGCGCGCGTAGTCATTGCCCGAACCCACGGGAAGCACGCCCAGGCAGGGGCGCGCCTCGGACCCGATCGCCATAAGGCCGCAGGCGGTCTCATGCACCAGGCCGTCTCCGCCCAGCGCGAGCACGGTGTTGTAACCGGTTGCCTGCGAGGCGATCTGCGTGGCGTGGCGCGGGTGTGTGGTGTGGACCACTTCGAATGCGCTGTCATCGTGCATGTACATGGACAAGAAGCGCTGGACTTGTTGGGCTGCGGTCGCTGCTGCCCCGGACTGCGCGGTGGGGTTGACGATGATCAGCGTTTTTCCCAAGTTGGTGCGGGTGTTCATCAGTCCTCCGGGACGGTTGCGGTGGCGGCGTCTGCGCTGTTGGCTTCGGCGACGGTGTCGGTGGCGTCGCTCGGGGCGCTTTGATCGACTTGCTCGCGATGGCGCTGGATGGCTTGGTCCACCGTGAGCTGCTCATCGCCCGCAAGAGAGCGGCGCTTGGGTGTGACGATGCGCTGCGCTGGATACACGCCGCGGTGCCCGGCGACCAGGTAGCTTACAAAGGAGGCGATAACAAAATAGCCCGCCGCTCGTCCGCCAAACAGGTCGATGCCCAGCATGATGGTGGTGATGGGGACGTTGAGGGCAGATCCAAAGACGGCGATCATGCCCAGCGCGGCGGAAAAGGAGGGGTCGAAGCCCACTGCTTGGCCAAGCACACTGCCCATGGACGCGCCAATGCCGAACAGCGGCGTGACCTCGCCGCCTTGGTAGCCCGCGCCCAACGTGAGCGCCGTGTAGGCGAGCTTGGCTAAGGGGTCTATGGGCGAGCTAGCGCCTTCGAACGCGGAGGAGACCATCCATTCGGAAAGGCCGCCGTATCGCCATCCGTCAAAGACGGCGTAGGTGCCCAACAGCACCAGCGATCCCACGAGCGCTGCGACGAGGTAGTTGCGAAAGCGATTTGCGTAGAAGCGCTTGATGGTGCGGATGGAAAAGGAGAAGAGTCTGGCGGTGAGACCAAATGCGACGGCGGCGAGCACCACCAGTAGAATAGTGCGCGGCGACATGGACGGGATGTTGCCTATAACGTGGAGTGCGTGGTGGGTGCCCAGCATGCGGCTGACCGCATCGCCGGTGAAGGACGCGATAAGGCAGTACAGTCCAGAACTGTAATCGAGCTTGCCCACGTAGCACATCTCCATGCCAAAGAACGCTCCAGCCAGCGGCGTGCCGAAGACCCCGCCGAAGGCGGCTGAGATGCCGGAGAGCATAAGGTCATGGTGGTCGCGTTCGCCCAGCTTGAACGCGTGGCTCACGTTGCTGGCGATGGTGCCGCCAATTTGGACGGCGGTGCCCTCTCGGCCCGCGGAGCCGCCAGCGAGGTGCGTGGCGACGGAGCAGAAGAAGGTGAGGAAGGCCATGCGCGCATGGATGAGGCGGCCGGTGAGGGCGCTGTCGATAACCAGGTTGTTGCCGCGTCCGGCCTGCAGGCCTCGCGTGCGGTAGAGCCACGCGGTAGCGAGCAGTACGGGCGGCAGCAGGGCGAACAGGGCGCGATGCTGCTCGCGCGCGCCGCTTACAAGGTCAAGCGATGCCAAAAACGCCCATGCGGCGGCACCCATGGCGCATGAGACCAAAAGCACCAGCGCAAGCAATTTGCAGCTTGCATGCATGTTTCGCGCGTTGCGGCGGACATCTGCGGCAAGTAGGCGCTCGCCGTATGCGATAGCGCTGGTTGCGTCTTCAAGGGGCTTTTTGGTGGTGTTGGTTTCCATGGTTGCGGTCCTTATTCAATCTTGGGCAAGGCGCGGACAAGGCAGACTTGTCCTGCTTTGTGGTGATGCGGGATATCGCGCGTGCGGGCTGGAACCAAGTATAGGGGTTTCATCGACGGTTCGAGTTACGCGCTTGGCATTTGGAGACTATACTTCTCGGAGAATAGTACTGCTTGCATGCCGCGGGTGCGGCGCGAAAGGGGAGGGCGCATGGCCGAGAACTTGATGGTGTTGGAAGAGGCCCAGGCGATCGTGATGGAGCACGTCCACCCCACGCCCGTGGTCGAGGTTCCGCTGCACCTGGCAGCCGGTCTTCCCACGGCAGCGGACCTCGCGACCGATATCGATTTATCGCCTTTTGCCAACAGCGCGATGGACGGCTATGCGGTTCGCGCCCGCGACCTTGCGGATGCGAGCGCGGACTTTCCCGTGGAGCTTGTCGTCATTGGACATGAGGCTGCGGGCCACGTGTTTGAAGGCGCGGTCGAGGAGGGTTGCGCGGTGCGCATCATGACGGGCGCGCCCATGCCGGCGGGTGCGGACGCCGTGGTGAAGTACGAGGTCGTCGAGGTTATGGAAGGTGACGGCAACGAGGGCTCCACGGTGCGCTTCACCGCTTCCGCCCAGGTGGGCGACAACGTGCGCGAAGCGGGCCTTGAGGCCCGTGCGGGCGAGGCGGTCATGCGCGCGGGCGAGGTCCTGGCTCCCGCCGGATGCGGCCTTTTGGCGTCTGCGGGTATCACGGCGGTGCCCGTGCATCGTGCGCCGGTGGTGGGCGTGCTGTCAATTGGCACCGAGCTTGTGGCACCGGATACGGTCCCCGGTCGCGGGCAGATTCGCGATGCAAACTCGAGCGCCCTTTTGGCGTCTGTGGTCGCGGCGGGCGGGGAGCCCAGGTTCTACGGCATAGCGGGCGATAGCGAGGACGAGATCTCGAACATGATGCTCGCCGCGGCGGAAGAGTGCGACTTTGTTATCTCGAGCGGCGGCGCGTCTGCGGGTGATTACGACTATGTGACCCGTCTGGTGCGGCGCGAGGGTCGGGTACTGTTCGATCGCGTGTCCATGCGTCCCGGCAAGGCGATCACGTTTGGACTTATCCGTAATACGCCCTATCTGGGACTTTCCGGTAACCCCGCGGCGGCGTGCGTTGGATTTGAGATGCTTGCCCGCCCCGCCCTGCGTAAGATGCGCGGCTACGCGGTCGCTCCTCGTCCCCTGCAGTATGCCCGCGTCGCCCATAACGTGCGCAAGACCCAGGCCAGGCGTTTCTACGACCGCGCGGTGCTGTCTCGCGATGAGGGCGACGAGCTGGTGGTCGTTGCGGCAAAAAGCCAGAATTCAGCGCTGCTGGGCACCCTGCAAAATGCCAACTGTCTGCTGATGGTGCCCGATGGGGACGCGGGCTTTTCCGCGGGAGATATGGTGCCCTGCGTGCGCATCGATCTGCCCGAGGGCACCGTTTTGTAGCCGTATCGAATCGCATATAGCCGGGGAGGCCCCTATGGATATATCTTTTGCCGTCATCACGTGCTCGGACACGCGCGATCTTACTCGCGACGAGGCGGGCGCCGCGCTTGAGCGCCTGGTGCTGGAGGCGGGCTGGTCGGTTGCCAGCCATGTTGTGGTCAAGGACGAGCAGGAGCAGATCGCTCTCGCCATCGTTGGTGCGTGCGACCAGGTGGATGCGGACATTGTGATCACGTGCGGGGGAACGGGTCTGTCTCTGCGCGACGTGACTCCCGAGGCGACCCGCTCCGTATGCGACCGAGACGTCCCGGGCATCGCGGAGGCCATGCGGGCGTATTCCATGACAAAGACGCGCCGCGCCATGCTATCGCGCGCGGTGTGCATGCAGCGCGGACGCCACCTGGTGATCAACTTCCCCGGTTCCACCAAGGCGGCGCTGGAGTGCTGGGAGGGTATAAGCGACCAGCTTGAGCACGCATGCAAGATGACAGCCGGCGGCGGGCACTAACGTGTGTGCTTGTAATTATTCTCTTACGAGTATAATGAGGGCGTTGTTTCGCACCAGCCTATTCTTAAAGGGGGAAATCTCATGTCAATGTTCACCGCCATGAGCCGCCGCGGCGCGCTCGCCCTTATCGCCTCGCTTGCTATTGCGGGGTCCGTTGCCGGCTGCTCTGGCAACACCGCCGCGCAGGGCAGCGCCGAAGCTGCCGGTTCCTCGTCCACGCAAAGCGCGGAAAAGGTGGAGTTGCAGATCTTTGCCGCCAACTCGCTGGAGAAGGCGCTGCCCGAGGTCCAGGCGCTCTATACGGAGCAGACGGGCGTGACCTTTGCGGACACGCAGTTCAAGGCGTCCGGCGACCTGGTTGAGCAGATGCGCGCCGGGGCGCAGGTCGACGCGCTGATCACGGCGTCCAAGGGTACTATGGACGATGCGGTCGAGGCTGATCTGGTGGACGAGTCCACGCGCGAGGACATGTTTGTGAATGACCTGGTGATCGTGAAGGCCGAGGGTTCCGACCTTGCCATTTCCTCTATCGAGGACGTTGCCAGCCTGGACGGCAAGATCGCTATCGGCGACGCGGCCACGGTGCCCGCCGGCAAGTACGCCAACCAGGCGCTGGCCTCCGTTAGCCTCTACACCAATGCCGAGGGCACGGATGGCGAGTACGCCGCTTCGATCGCGGACAAGGTCGCGCTTGCCGACAAGGTGGGCACCGCCGCCAAGTACGTCTCTACGGGCGACTGCGTGGCCGGCTTTGTCTACAGCTCCGATATCTTCCGCTACGATGGCATCGAGGAGGCGTTTGTCTGCCCGGAGGATTCCCATAAGCCCATCGTGTACCCCGGCGCCGTGTCCGCTACCAGCGAGAATGCCGAGGAAGCAGCCAAGTTCCTGGAGTTCTGCCTTACCAATAAGGATGCGCAGAAGATTTGGGCCAAGTACGGTTTTGAGCTCTCTGAATAGGTGTGCCGCGCAACGCGGCAAGGAGGTGGCGCGTTGAGCGCATGGCGTATCGATACGGCGGATGCAAGGGCGGCGTGGCTGGCAGTGGTGGTCGCGGTCATCATGGTGGCGTGCGTCGCCCTGTGGCCCGCGCCCGTCATGGCGGCCGGCGCCTCCGACCCCGCCGTCACCGCCACGCAAGAGGGCGCCGCTTTTGGCATCGATGGCTTTGAACGCAACGCCAAGGGCACCGCGCGCGCTATGGACGGCCAGCCAGCGGGGTATCGTTTTCCGTTGCTGGATGACTCTAACGTGGTGGTTGTTCGCACGCACGCAAACGTGTTGGTGTACGTTGACGCAGATGCCGCCCAGGCAGCTGGCTTTGATTGCGAGGACGCGGACGATCAAGCGGCGCTGCGGCGCATGCTGTGCGAGCTTGACGCCGCGCACTCTATGGGCGGCGCCGCGCTGGCTGACGTCGAGGACCCCTGGATCTTCACCACCGAGCCACAATACGTGCAGGCTCCTTACCGCTACCGGTTTTGCGTGACGGGCGAGGACGGCGACGCCTACGCGGTGGTGGACGCCGCCGGACAGGCGGACGCTGCCGACGCTGCGGCTGCGGCTGAAGACATCGATCTGGGCGACGGTGCGCTGTGGAGCGATGACGCGCGCCTGGTAGCCGCCGACCAGGTGTCCTTGGCGGCCGAGCCCACGTGGCTCGAGGGGTTGGGGGCGTTTTTTGCCCGAATCGATTACCGTCCGCTGTGGGTGTCCATCAAGACGGCCGGCGTGGCGCTTGTGGTCTCGTTTGCGCTGGGGCTGCTCGCCGCATGGCGCACCATGGGTACCACAAGCCGCATCAAGGGCGTGCTGGATTCCGTCTTCACCATCCCCATGGTGTTGCCGCCCACCGTATGCGGCTTTTTACTGCTGATGCTCTTTGGCCAGTCCACCGCTGTGGGCAGGTGGCTTATCGACCACGGCGTCTCGCTGGTGTTCACGTGGCCCGCTGCGGTGATCTCTGCGATTGTCGTCTCATTTCCGCTGGTCTACCGTACCGCGCTGGGGGCTTTCGAGGCCCTGGACTCGCAGATGCTCGATGCCGCCCGTACGCTGGGCTGGTCCGAGTGGCGCATCTTCCATTCGCTTATGCTGCCCCTGGGCTGGCCCTCTATCGCCGCGGGCACGGTGCTGGCCTTCGCCCGAGCCATGGGCGAGTTTGGCTGCACGCTGTTTTTCGCGGGCAACTATGCGGGCATTACGCAGACCATCCCCATTGCCATCTACTTTGAGTGGATGGGCGGCGACACGGACGTGGCGTTGTTCTGGGTGCTTGTGGTGATCGCTTTCAGCTTCTTGGTGATTCTTTTTATCAACCTGTATACGGCGCGTTCGCAGGATTATCGCAGCCGGGGCTACATCAAGGGTCGCGCCGTCGGCGACGCTTTACACGTGGGCTCTAGGGTGCAGGGCGTTCAAGATGCGGCGTTTTTGGACGATGACGAGGCCGCGGGCGGCGACGCGCTGCGCATCGACCGCGATGCCCTGCGCGAGCTTATGCGCACGGACGCAGCCGTGGGCTCTGCGGTGGGAGCTGCCGCGGGCGCGGTTTCGACGGGATGTGGTTCCTCGTCCCCATCATCCGCAACGCGAGACGGCAAGGGAGGCCGCTGATGTCCTTGGTCCTCGATATCAAGAAGGCCTACCCGGACTTCTCGCTTGACGTGAGGTTGGAAGCCGCCGGCGAGCGCGTGGCGCTGCTGGGGGCCTCTGGTTGCGGGAAAAGCTGCACGCTGCGCTGCATCGCCGGCGTGGAGACGCCCGACGAAGGCCGAATAGCGGTGAACGGCGTGACGTTCTTTGATTCTGCGCGCGGCATCAACCTGTCGCCGCAGCAGCGCAAGTGCGCCCTGTTGTTTCAGAACTATCAGCTGTTCCCCAACCTGAGCGTTGCCGATAACGTGCTTGCCGGCGTTGAAGGGCGGCTTTCGCGTGAAGGGCGCGATGAGCTCGCGCGGCGCTATCTCTCCATTTTTGGCATGGCGGGGTATGCGGACCGCTATCCCGCTAGGCTTTCCGGTGGACAGCAGCAACGCGTCGCGCTTGCTCGCATGCTGGCCGCGCGTCCGGCGATCTACATGTTCGACGAGCCGTTTTCTGCGCTCGACTCGTTTTTAAAGAGCGCGCTTGAGCAAAATCTGCTTGACCTGTTTTCCGTCATCGATTCTACGGTGCTCTATGTAAGCCACGATATCGATGAGGCGTGCCGACTGTGCGAGCGCATCTGCGTGCTACACAACGGGCGCGTGGAAGAGGACGGCACGGTGGAGCAGGTTGTTCAGCGGCCCCAGACGCTTGCCGCGCTGCGTCTGACCGGGTGCAAGAACACCAGCCGCGCGCGGAAGGTGGGCGATACCCTGGTCGAGGCGCTCGATTGGGGCATGACGTTCGATGTGGGCGCTCCGGTTGCAGACGATGTTGCCTACCTGGGCGTGCGCGCCAACTACTTCCATATCGACAACCGCGAGGCGCCCGGCAAGAACAGCTATATGCTGCGCGTGGCGCGGGTGAGCGATTCTCGTTTTGAGCGCCTGGTGCTGCTGGACCCGCCGCGAGCGGACGCATCGAGTCGTCTTACGTGGAAGGTGAACACGGTGGGCGCGGACATGGCGACCCTGCCGTGCGAGGGCGATTGCTTGCGCATGCATTTTGACGCGGCCAAGATCTTGATGGTGAATAGGTAAAAGACGGCGGACGACTAGCCAATGGGCGATCGTCCGCCGTCTGCATGCACGCGTGTTTCAGGTGCGCTTTGAGCGCTCTTTAGGCGAGCTGCGTGTTGATGAAGCGCGCCAGGATGGCGGCGACCTCCGCACGCGTAGCGGTCGAGGCGGGATTGAGCGTACCCGATTCATTTCCCAGGATTAGGCCCTCTGCCACCGCCCACTGCATGGCGTCCGCAGCGAACTGCGAGGTGAGGCCTGCGTCCGGATGGGTGGGCTGGACGCGCGCGGAGGTGTCGAGCCCCAGCATGGTTGCATAGCGCATGAGGAACACCGCGACCTGCTCGCGGGTTACGGGGTCCTCGCCACCAAAGACGGAGCCGTCGCCGTAACCTGCGACGATACCGTTTTCGCTGCCCCACGCGGCTCCGTTGGCAAACCAGTCGCTTTGCGCAACATCCGTGAAGGCGCTTGCCGGCTGGTCCTGGCGCGCGTCTTCCAAGTTAGCGAGCATGCAGACGAACATGGCCCTGCTTGCAGCCGTGTTGCCCTGGAACTGCAGCGCTCCTCGCTCCCCGGGAACGCCGTTGATGATGCCGCGGGCGCTCGCGTAGCCTACGACTTCTTGTGCGAACCAGTCGGTTTCCCGTACGTCCTCGAACGATTTGCCGCGGTTGACGATTTTGATGGTGGCGTCGTTTTCGATAGGGAAGGAGACGCGGTTGTTCGCCAGCGCTGTCTTGGCGAGCACCTTCTCGTTCCCGTTGGCGTCTACCAGCACGGCGACGGTGCCCGGGGCCAGCTCGCTGTCCTGCGAGTCCAGGCTGACCTGCAACGGTCTCGCCGGCGCGGTCCCTGCGATGTCGATGGTAATCGCAGGTGCGTCCGCGCTACTTGCGCCGGCGATCGCGTACTTGAGGGGCAGGGTGGCGCGGCCGGTTTTGGCGACGCTTGCCGGAACGGTGCCGCTGATGGCGGTGGCGTCGCCGTCCTTGTCGAGCTTTATGGTGGTGCTGACGCCGTCGGGAGCCGTGGTGTCGATGGTGGACGTGCCGTCCTTATGCGTGGTGGTGGTCACCTTGTTACCGGCTTCATCCGTCTCAACTTGATGTTGTCTCGATCGGGTTGCGGCTGCGGCTGCGGCTGGGGCTGGGGTTGCGGCTGGGGCTGCGGCTCGGGATCGGGTTCCGGCAGCGGCTTTGCGGCAAGGCCGCGCTGGGCGCGGAAGAGCTTCTTCGCTGCGGTGTCCAGCAGATCCTTTTGCTGCTCTGCGGCCGCTTCGGTGTCGTAGGTGTCCAAGCAGCTATCGAGCGCTGCCTTGGCCTCGTCGCGTGCGGCGGTGAATGCCTTCCAGCTCTCGTCCGTATACGCGTCGTCGTTGGTAACCGCGTTCGCCTCGTCCAAAACGGAGGAGATGAGCGTGGTGGAAACGGTCCAGTTGCTCATGACGCCAAGTCCCAGCGAAATCTTGTTGCAGGGGGTCTCGCCCGCAACAAAGGCGCCTTTTGCTCCCATGCCGATGTAGACGGTCTTGTCGCCTACGGTTGTTGAGACGGTCTTGGCCGTGCCCTCGCCTTCGATGGTAAAGATACTGCCCGCGTCGCCGAGCACCAGGTTGCAGCCGTTGTCGCCCGCTGTGATGGCGAGCTTGCGCCCGTCCGCAACGCTGGCGATGGTGTAGCCGTCGCCCGTACGGTCGATCTTCCACACCTGGTTTGCTACGGGGAACTTGCCGGACGTATCCGGCGTCACCGCGTTGTTGGAGATGGAGCTGCGCAGGCGGTCGGGGGCGGCGCCGCCCGGCAGGTTGTACATGATGCGTCCGCCGTCTTCCTGTCCGTGGATAAGGTAGACGCCGTGCTTGGGAAGCTGCGTCGCCAGCGTGTAGGGCGCCTCGTAGGTGGCGTTGACCTCATGGGTGCCTAAGCGGTCGGGGAGCACCGTGGCCCCGCGGCTGGATACGTAGACGTCCCAGGATGCTGCAAGGTGGGCCTTCGCGCCGTTCAGATCAAAGGCGGCGACCACCTTGACGCGTGCCTTGCCCGCGTTCGCGCCGGTTAGGGTGGCGCTAGCGCCTGCGGCATCGATCTTTACGGCGGGAGCGCTGTCGGTGGAGTCATTGCCGGCAGACTGTTCGACCGTCCAGGTGTATTCGATCGCGTCCACGCCGTCGACTGAGGCGGAAAGCTCTATTTCCTCGTCCACATCAAGCGCTTCGACCATGTTGGAGACCGCAAGGGCGGGCGTGGCCGCGCTGTAGCTCCAGCCCTCGCCCAAAAGGTCGAGCAGGGAGAACTGGTTGAAGATCACATCCTGCGTGCCGTCGCTCTTTGGCTCCTGCTGCTCGTAGACAATAGCCATCTTATCGCCGTCTACCTGCGTGAGGCAGGAATAGAGAAAGCGCCCCGGGAACTTGATGTCGTTGGCGTTGAGCCAGGTGACCTTGTTGGTTGCGGCGTCGATGGAGCCTATGCGCACCGCTCCGTCGCGTCGGCCGCTTGTCTTGGGGTATGACGCGGCGATGAGGTTGGACCACACGCGGCCCTACGCATCTACCAGGCAGCCGTCGACGTTGATGAAGGAGACCATGCAGTTGCCGGTGTACTGAAGCTCCGTATCCAGGGTGTAGGCGCTCCAGGTCTGCCCGTTATCAAAGCTGTCGGCATACGAGATCGCGCCCGCGCTGTTGCGCGAGTACATGCGTACCCCTCCGCCGGGCAGCCTCACGGTCTGCGACTCGCTGGACTTGCCGCTGCCGTTGAATTTGTTGGAACGCTCGCCGCGCTGCCAGGTGGCGCCTGCGTCATCACTCCAAATGGCGCTTGCGCTCTCGTTACCGCCTTGCTTGCTCTCGTAGATTTGGAACATGATGCGCTCGCCGCCGCCCTGCAGCGGAACCACCAGGCCGCGCCCCGGGCAGATGCCGGTAAAGGGTTGGTCGTCCTTGCGCTTGACGTTCAGGATCGAAGGCTCGCCCCAGTCGATGCCGTCTTGCGTGGGCGTGCCCTTGACTAGCCAAATGTAGCAGGTGGGGTATGCCTTCCATTCGCTTTGGGAGTAAAACACGTTGGCCTGGATATCCTTGCCGGTCTCATGCTGCTTGACCACGGTGCGAGACGCCGCGCCGTCAGCTACGGTATACAGGTCGAAGTACGCGTCGACCCAAGAGCCGGTAAGCGCGCCGTTTTTGTCTTTAATGGGACGAAGATCGATGCGCGCGCCGTCTATGTCGAACGTCTGCTTATCTGCGGCATCGCAATAATAGGTGTATTGGTCTGCGTCCAAGCTCGCGATGGTGCCGGCCTTGCCGCGGCTGATGAGGAGGTTTCCGTTCTCGTCGAAGCCGGTGCTTTGGCAGCTGGCGCCGCCGGTGCCCCAAATGCCGGTGCCCGCCGGCCAGGCATCCGCCATCATGTAGACGGTGCCGTCGCCGCCCTGGATAAACGTGGGGTCGATAAACGAGGCGCTGTTTCCCTTGTGGCCGCCGTTTTGGCTGGGGTAGTCCACAACTCGTTCACCAGCTCCCACTCCCAGGTTTTGCCTCCGTCCTTGGAGATGCTCACAAGGCCGTCCAGGTTCTCCGGGGAGTCGCCGTAAACGCCCCAGCGCGCGTCCGCGCTGGCGAGCAGCCAGCCGTTATCCAGGGTGATGATCGACGGGATGCGGTAGTGCTGGCTGTTGCCGGTTTGGTTGGAGACAAAGGGCTGGCCTGCCGTGGTGCCTGAAAGCGCGCGCGAACTTACCGAAGGCAGGGGAGCGGTGGCGCTTGCCGCTGCCTGGGCTTCAAAAAGAGGGTTTGCGATCAGCGTGGCGGGTACGGCGGTGCCCGCGAGCCCGGCGGCGATGAGGGACGCCGCGGCGATTGTCCCAAATGACTTCAGTTCCATGTATCCATCCATTCTGCTACGTGCCGCTTGGGAAGAGGTGAGCGGCAGGCGTTGTTGATGCGGCTACGCGTTGGCCAGCCGGTCAACGTAGTCTATGGATACAGATGTCACTTAAAAAGAGAGAGAACGGTTACATATGTAAGGTAAGAGTGCAAATGGTAGATAATAACCGGTATTCGGTTGGCGCGTGAAACGGTTGATATCGGTAGGCTGGGGCGAACTTGCTATCAGCGCGCTATGCTGCCGCCGATGCATTGCGAGTAAAGCGTCGGCGGCATATTGAATGCATAGGCTTATGGCATGGATTCCGCAAAAGAAAACAGGCCAGAGCTTTTAAGCACTCTGACCTGCAAATCTGTCTGGAGCGGGCGACGGGAATCGAACCCGCGTCATCAGCTTGGAAGGCTGGGGTTCTACCATTGAACTACGCCCGCGTATATGGTCGGGACGACAGGATTTGAACCTGCGACATCCTGCTCCCAAAGCAGGCGCGCTACCAAACTGCGCCACGTCCCGACGTCCACAAAGAGGCAGTATAGAGCTTTCTCGCCAAACAGGCAAATGATTTCTTATTTTGGCAAACATGAACAACATGTTGCGGCGTAGTTTCAACTTGATGTATCAGAGTAAAAGCATTACGCGTGCTTTATCATGTTACGCCGTATGGCTGAGGGCGCTATGCCCATCCAGCAAGAGCTAAAGGAGATATCATGAGCTATACCCAGCGAATTGTTGCAGAGTTGCACGAGCGCTATGCCGACCAGCCCGAATTCATCCAGGCTGCAGACGAGGTCTTGACCTCGATCGCCCCTGCGGTAGATGCCAACCCCGCCTATGAGGAGGCAGGCCTTCTCGAGCGTCTGGTCGAGCCCGAGCGCGTCGTTATGTTCCGTGTTCCCTGGGTCGACGATGAGGGCAAGTGCCAGGTCAACCGCGGCTACCGCGTCGAGTTCAACTCCGCTATCGGCCCCTACAAGGGCGGTCTGCGCTTCAACCCCACGGTAACGCTGGGCATGCTCAAGTTCCTGGGCTTCGAGCAGATCTTCAAGAACTCCCTGACCGGTCTGCCCATCGGCGGCGGCAAGGGCGGCGCTGACTTTGATCCCACCGGCAAGTCCGACGCGGAGATCATGCGCTTCTGCCAGAGCTACATGGCCGCGCTCTATCGCTACATCGGGCCCGATGTGGACGTCCCCGCCGGCGACATGGGCGTGGGCGCCCGGGAGATCGGCTACCTCTACGGCGAGTACCGCCGTCTGAAGGGCGCCTTTGAGAACGGCGTTCTCACCGGCAAGGGCTTCTCCTACGGCGGCAGCCGCATCCGTCCGGAGGCCACGGGCTTCGGCGCGGTGTACTATCTGGAAAACGTCCTCAAGCACGAGGGTGAGAGCATCGAGGGCAAGACCATTGCCTGTGCCGGCTTCGGCAACGTCACCTGGGGCATCTGCAAGAAGGCCGCCCAGCTGGGCGCCAAGGTGGTGACCC
>NZ_DCJT01000003.1:10997-11162 GCF_002320115.1 Collinsella sp. UBA1693 | reverse complement strand
TCCTTGGTCTCGACCGGCTTGGCCAGGCTCTTCATCTCAGCGACGGCGGCGTTGACGGCCTTGTCGATACCACGGCGGATGGCCAGCGGGTTAGCGCCGGCGGCGACGTTCTTAAGACCGTCGTTCACGATGGCCTGGGCAAGCAGGGTCGCGGTGGTGGTGCCG
>NZ_DCJT01000003.1:0-10930 GCF_002320115.1 Collinsella sp. UBA1693 | reverse complement strand
GTAGCGGCCCTTGGGGCCCATGGTAACGGTAACGGCGTCGGCCAGGGTGTTGACGCCCTTAGCGAGCTTGGCGCGAGCGTCGGTATCGAACGTAATGTTCTTTGCCATCTTAGATTCCTCCAATAAGGAAAACGTTCATCAAAAATGAATGCGGGAATGCATACGGGGTGCGCAGACCTTAGGTCCGCGTTTTTGGACGAGAAGTAGTTGAGAAGCTACTCGACCACGGCGTAGATGTCGTCGGCGCGCATGAGCAGGTAGGTCTCACCGTCGACCTTGACCTCGTTACCACCGAACTTGCCGTAGATCACCACGTCGCCAACCTTGACGTCCATGGGCAGGCGCTCGCCGTTCTCACCAACCTTGCCGGCGCCCACAGCGATAATCTCGCCGCGCTGCGGCTTCTCCTGGGCGTTGCTAGCGATGTACAGACCGGAAGCGGTCTTCTGCTCTGCTGCGTCGGGCTTGACAAGAACGCGGTCACCAAGAGGCTTAAGCATGAGGTGTTCCTCCTAACTCGTCGCACGGTTTTAAGTGCCATGCGAACCCTTACGATTTTTCGTACGCCCTGAATAGTACCCAGCAATTGGAAGTTATACAACGCCATAGCAAAAAATCTTATTAATTGGCACTTAGATTTCTTGAGCGCCCACAGGCACACAAGTCCCCTGCACCAGTAATGGACGCAAAATGTTGAGCCAACTGAGCATCCCCATCGAAATCGAGTCGAATATCAAATGGACCCCATTTTTCCAAACTCGAAGCATATTGAATTGATATCAAGAGTAAGGGCGGTATCCTGCACCGCGCTATTCCGCTTTGGCGGTAGGGATGGACTTGGCTATATCGCCGGGAGATGCCTTTTCCAATCCCGAAAAGAACTCAATTACCGGAACGTCCAAGCCGTCGGCAAGCTTGCAGAGCCACTCAACTGAGGGATTGTATTTTCCGCTTTCAAATTTATTCAAGGCAGATCTGTCAACGCCCGCTCGATCCGCCACGAACACCTGGGACTTGCCCTTCTGCTCGCGAATCCTAGCGGCATTGATACCAATGACCCTGTAGATGGATATGTACGCATTGCCTGTCTTCATGACAGCAATCGTATTGACGAACAGATTCCATAATGAGGTTTATATTCCACAGAATAGATTTCGGGGTTAGACTTGTGTGGATTATATTCCACAGCGGTTTCGGAGTTTGCTTTTTATGACCCGGCAAGTCAAATCTCGGCAGCGCGTGCAGGACCACGGAGAGGTCTTCACAAACGAGCGTGAAGTCAACGCGATGCTCGACATGGTCAAGCAGGAGACCGAGCGCATCGAGTCCCGCTTTCTGGAGCCAGCATGCGGCAACGGCAATTTCCTTGCCGAGGTGCTGCGGCGCAAGCTCGCCGTGGTTACCCAGCAATACAAAAAGAATCCCGATGACTACATGCGCTACGCCTTCGTGGCGGTAAGCAGCCTATACGGCGTCGACATTCTTGAAGACAACGCACAGGAATGCCGTGACCGCCTGTTCGAGATTGTCGAATCGGAAGCAAGACGAGCGATCAAAAACCCAGACGAAGCGTTCCTCGACGCAGTCCGCTACCTGCTGAACAAAAACGTTCTGTGCGGAGACGCCCTCACGCTCAAAGACTCCAACGGAAATCCCATCACTTTTGCCGAATGGTCGCTTGTAACGGGCGACAAGGTGAAGCGACGCGACTTCTTGCTAAGCGAACTGCTGGACGGCAACACCAATATGGGCGAGACCCTATCCCTCTTTTCCTTTGACGAGGCAAATGAGGGCGGCATCCGAACGCATACGGACTGGGAGTACGACTCCGAAATCGATGCCTACATCCCCTCCGCGATAAAGGAATACCCCCTCACCAATTACTGGGAGGTGCAGCGCTATGAGTAGCCTGCTTGAACGGGCATACAACCCGGACGTTTTGACCTGCCTGGCAAACCTGAGCAATGATGAGGTCTTCACGCCACCCGAGCTAGCAAACGATGTTCTGGATATGCTGCCGCCCGAGATCTGGAGCGATCCTACCATCAAGATCCTGGATCCATGCTGCAAGTCAGGCGTATTCCTACGCGAAGCGGCAAAGCGGTTCATCAAGGGCCTGGAGCGCGAGTATCCCAACCTACAAGAGCGTGTCAACCACATCATGCACGAGCAGCTCTTCGGCATCGCGATCACCGAGCTCACAAGCTTGCTGGCGCGTCGCAGCCTGTACTGCAGCAAGTTTCCCAATGGGCGCTTTAGTGTCGTCGAATTCGATAGCTCCGAGGGAAACGTGAGGCAGCGAACCGTTCAGCATACATGGGCAAATGGGCGATGCAAATTCTGCGGGGCATCTAACGCCGAATACGACCGCGACAAAGCACTTGAAACCCATGCGTACGAGTTCATCCACACCAACGATCCGGAAAGGATTCTGAATATGAAGTTCGACGTGATCGTCGGCAACCCCCCTTACCAGCTGAGCGACGGCGGTAACGGCGTGAGCGCAGCCCCGATCTTCCAACTTTTTGTCGAACAGGCCATGAAGCTGAAACCACGCTACCTGAGCATGATCATCCCCGCCCGTTGGTACGCCGGCGGCAAAGGACTGAAAGAATTCCGCGATTCAATGCTCTCCGATGACAGGATGAGAAAACTCGTAGATTTTGAATCCAGTAAGGACTGCTTTGATGGCGTGAATATCGCTGGTGGTATCTGTTACTTCCTTTGGGATAGAGACTTCCATGGGCAGTGTGAGATCACCAACGTGCAATCGGGCAAAAAGAACTCTATGGTACGCAAGCTCAACGAACACCCCGTTCTAATCCGCTCCAACATCGCTGTTTCAATCGTCCGTAAAGTACTCAGTCGAACTCAGGATATGTGGAGCGAGCATGCCTTGCCCCGTAATCCCTTTGGCTTTGCCACTAACTTCCGGGGTCGAGCGCATCGCGAAGCAGGCGATATAGAAATTCTGACCAGCAAAGGTTTTCAATACATATCCGCAAAAGATGTGACTAAGAATGCCAATCTTGTTGGCCATTACAAAGTGCTCATCGGTCGACTTGTCCCCAGCAACGGAGAGCTCGACACGAATCCAGCAGACGGATATCGAGTAATTACAGACACTCGCATCATCGGACCGAGTCAGATTAATACCGAGACTTATCTCGATATCGGAGTTTTCCCAACCGAAGCAGAAGCTCGCAATTTTGATATCTATCTTCGTGGAAAGTTCGCGCGGTTCCTTCTTCGCCAAGCAATCTCTTCCTTGAACGTAACGCGCGAATGCTTCCGTTTTGTTCCAAACATGGACTTCACCAAAACCTGGACGGATCATACTCTGTATGAGGCCTTCGGGCTTACTGCTTCTGAGACAGAAATCATCGAATCGACAATAAGGGATGCCTCAAAACCGGGTGATCCCAATGAGTAACCTCGCATTCTTCCCCGCCCGCCCAGAAGTCCGCCCCTCCATATACGCATACCGCGACAAGAACCCGGACCATTCGGACTTCCTCAAGGTCGGCTATACAGAGATAGACGTGGAGAAGCGCGTGGCGCAGCAATTCCCCGTCATTCAACCTGGCGAGGGCAAGCCGTATGAGATTGTCTTTGCCGAAAGCGCCATGCGCACGGACGGCTCGTCGTTCATGGACCACGCAGTACACAAGAAACTCGCCGCCAACGGCTTTGAGAACGTCGGTGGCGAGTGGTTCCGCTGCACAGCAGACGATGTGCGCAACGCCTGGCTCGCTGTTCGCGATCGCACTAGCTACGAACGTGAACGCACCGAAGACTTCTCCATGCGCCCCGAGCAGCTCGAGGCCGTCAACAAGACCGAAGCGTACTTCCGCGCATGCGAGCAGCCAGGCAACCACAATGCGCCCAAGTTCCTCTGGAACGCCAAGATGCGCTTTGGCAAAACCTTTGCCACCTACCAGCTCGCCCGCCGCATGAACATGAAGCGAGTGCTCGTTCTTACCTTCAAACCCGCCGTCGAGGATGCATGGCGCGAGGACCTCGAGAGCCATATCGACTTCGAGGGCTGGCAGTTCGTCTCGCGCGACGCCCTAACTTATGAGGAATGCGATCCCGCGCGCCCCATCGTCTGCTTCGGTTCGTTCCAGGACTTCTTGGGTGTGGACCGAGATTCCGGATCCATCAAAGCACGCAATGAATGGGTCCATCTGGAACACTGGGACCTTGTCGCCTTTGACGAATATCACTTTGGAGCATGGCGCGATAGCGCGCAGAAGCTCTTCGCCGCATCTGCAGATGAGGACGGCGTAGTCGAGTCCACAGAGAAGGAAGTCGACGCGGCATCAAAGGGCAACAACATCGACGAGACATGGCTGCCCATCCAATCGGACCGCTACCTCTATCTCTCCGGCACGCCTTTCCGTGCGCTCACTTCTGGCGAGTTCATCGAGGATCAGATCTTCAACTGGACCTACTCGGACGAGCAACAAGCCAAGCACGACTGGGTAAGCGCCCATCCCTTTACGCAGAATCCATACGAAGCACTCCCCCGCATGGTGCTTATGACTTACAAGGTGCCCGACTCAATCACCCGTGTGGCCCGCGCCGGCGAATTTGACGAATTCGACCTTAATGTATTCTTTTCTGCTACCGGCGAGGGAAAGGACGCCCAATTCAAATACAAGGACTACGTGCAGAAATGGCTTGACCTCATCCGCGGCGCATTTGCAGAAACCACCACCGACGAGCTCAAAATGGGCGCCCAAAAGCCGGTGTTGCCCTTTAGCCACGCGGCCCTACTCGCCAACCTTAACCATACGCTGTGGTTTTTACCCAACGTTGCCTCATGCGACGCCATGGCGAACCTGCTCGCCGAGCGACAAAACACCTTCTACCACAACTATCAAGTGCTTGTCGCCGCCGGAACAAAAGCTGGCGTAGGCCTTGATGCCGTGGAGCCCGTGCGTCATGCCATGGGAAACCCACTGGAATCGAAAACCATCACGCTCTCATGCGGCAAACTCACCACCGGAGTCACCATCCGCCCATGGACCGGCGTGTTCATGCTGCGCAACCTCAAGAGTCCCGAAACGTATTTCCAAACCGCCTTCCGCGTGCAAAGTCCCTGGACAGCCAAGGACGAGGACGGACACGCGCACATCATCAAACAGGAATGCTACGTGTTCGACTTCGCCCTCGACCGCGCTCTCGCCATGGTGTCCGACTACAGCTGTCAGCTCTCCGTTGACGAGCCAAGCCCCGAGAAGAAGGTCGCGGACTTCATCAAGTTCCTACCCGTACTCGCCTACGATGGCAGCGCCATGCGCGAGGTGGATGCAGCAGACATTCTCGACATCGCTATGGCGGGAACCTCGGCCACCCTGTTGGCACGCCGCTGGGAAAGCGCCCTTCTGGTCAACGTCGACAATGACACGCTGCGTCGCCTGCTCGAGAACGCCGAAGCCATGGAGGCACTGGCCAACATCGAGGGCTTCCGCAGCCTAAACGATGACATCGAAACGATCATCAACAAGTCCGAGCACGTCAAGAAAGTCAAAAAAGAGGGAGGCGAACTCAGCGCTAAAGAGAAAAAAGAGCTCACGAAAGAAGAAAAGGAATTCAAGAGCAAGCGCAAGCAGATTCAGGAGAAGTTGATCAAGTTCGCCACGCGTATTCCCGTGTTCATGTACCTTACCGACTATCGCGAGCAAAGCTTGAAAGAGGTCATCACGCAGCTGGAACCCGGACTATTCAAAAAGGTCACCGGCTTGTCCGTGCACGACTTCGAACTGCTGGTATCGCTCGGCGTGTTCCGCGACTCCGTAATGAACGACGCAGTGTATAAGTTCCGCCGCTACGAGGACGCAAGCCTCTCCTATACAGGCATCGAGAAGCACAGCTACGACGCGCGCGTGGGACTGTTCGACACCTCCCTGACCAGAGAGGACTTCGCGGAGATGGCCCGTCAGGACACCCTGCTTGATGAAACCGGCCGAATGATACGGACAACCGGCGCCGTCAAAACCTCTGAATCCGTCACTCCCCCTACAGACCCTGGTACGGTCGAATTCTCCTCGCAGCCCAGAACAGCTGCTGAAGCTAAAAGGACTAAAGCCCCGAGCGATGATGCATCTTTCAGCCCTACCGCCGTCGTGCCTTCAAAACGCGACTGGGTTGTAGAGTTCCTGGAAGAGCAAGAGCTCAAATATACAGACCTGCGCGGCGCGAACGGCGGTGAGCTTTGGGTCATCGGCGGCGGAGAACTCGATAGCACAATGGAAAAGCTCTCCAAGCGTGGGGCGAAGTTTGAATTTACCTTCCGTGGCAACAGGGCAACAATGGGTCGCGCGGGATGGTGGCTCACTGGATACCCCGCGGAGCGAAGACTCGATCTACACGTTCCAACTGCCATAACGGAAGCAAACCTCAACTCGCTGGAACCCGGAGATACGGTCTTTCATAAGGCGTTTGGCCACGGCGAAGTCATTAGCATCGATCGTGAACACGGTTCTATCGAGGTGACTCTTGGAGTTGACAAACGTGGCAACCCCAAAGCCCGTACGTTCCCGTTCCCCAATGCGTTTGAGCAGGGCTTTTTATCCCTATAAATTAAGATAGTTCAGAGGTCTCGCAAGTTCCCGTTGATAAGGCAACACCGTTCCACTCGGTGATACGCCCATACGGCGCGTCACCGAGTGGAAATAAAAGGCCACGCTGATGTTGGGCAGCCCAAAGACAGCACGTCAAACTGTAAACCTCCAGCCGAGGTTCAGTTGCTAGCTGGAGTAGGCGCCCTCACCCTGCTGGCACTTCTCCAAAAGCGCCGCCTCGCGCAAGTCAGCGTAGGGCTGGTTGATAAACTCCACGCAACGAGGAGAAGGCTTCTCAACACCCAGCTGCTCAAGCGCTTCCCCATACAGGACGGCGCCCCGCTTAACTGCGGCGAGCCTCTGAGCAACATGGCCATCATGCTTGGAGCGCATGCCCTCAGCCCTATGGTTCCCATCCTGGGCGCCCATTTGAGCAGCCTTGTTCTTGGAGCGCTCCGTCAAATCCATCAACCCGCTCACCCCGCACAATAATATCGTATATTGCCTGTAGCATTACAGTATATCGTGCGGGAGGCATTGCATGGGCGGTAAATGAAGGATCGGATATGTATGTACTCTCGCCCATGCGCTCTCGACCGCGCCACCGCGCAAGCTATCGCTCGAACACCTGGCGTCCACCCACGTAGGTGGCGAGCACCTGCACGGACTGGATCTCTTGCGGGTCGCATGCGGTGATGTCGCGATCGAGGACGACGAAGTCTGCCAGCATGCCCGGCGCGATCTGCCCCAGCTCTCGCTCGCGGCCGCACGCCGCCGCGCTGCCGGCGGTGTAGATGCGCACCGCGTCCGCGGCGCAGATGCGCTCACCGGGCAACCAGCCGCCCGCGGGCTCATGCGTAAACGGATCTTGTCGCGTAACGGCCGTATAGAGCACATTCATGCTGGTCACGGGCGTGATGGGCGAGTCGGTGCCAAACGCCTGGTCCACGCCGCGCGCAAGGTAGGTAGCAAAGGGCCACATGATGCGGCTGCGCTCCGGGCCCAGATCACGCTCCGGGCNNCCAGCGTGATGTGGCAGGGCTGCGAGGACGCGAGAACGCCCAGCTCGCGCAGGCGGTCGATGTCGCCGGGCAGCAGGTTCTCCAGATGCTCCAGCGTGTTTCGACCCTGCGTGGGCGCGCCAAAGCGGCGGCGAGCCTCTTCAAAGATGTCCAGCGCCTCACGGATAGCGCCGTCGCCGATGGTATGGATGCGCACGGCGTGCCCGCGTTCGGCAGCAGCAAACACCAAGGCGCGCATCTTCTCCGCCGGCACGGTAAGGCGCCCGCAGTCGCCCGGGAAATGCGGGTTGGAATACGGATCGGTAAGGTAGGCGGTGTGCTGGCTGGACACGCCGTCGAAGAACTGCTTGAAGCCCGGGGCGCGCAAAAGGGTGCTTTCGCGATAACGCTCCTGCATGGCCTCCAGGCGGGACTGGTCGTCTAGCAGCGTGGGGAACAGGTGCGCGCGCAAGGTCAGCTGATCGCGGGACTCCAGCGCCTCATATATATCCTCGCGAATAAAGTCCAGGCCCGGCAACGGCATGAGCGACATGTCGCAGATGGACGTGATGCCCTGCTGCGCCATGCGTGCCATCTGATCGGCGTAGACGCGCTCGATGCGCTCCGGCGAGATCCACTCTAGCATACGCGGCAGCAGCTGCATGGCCGCGGCCTCGCGAACAATGCCCGTGAGCTCGCCGTTTTGATCCTTATCATAGCTGCCGCCCTGCGGGGGCACGGAATCGCGGGTGATGCCCACAAGCTCCAGCGCGCGCGAGTTGAGCCACATGGTGTGCCCGTCGCCGGAATACATGGCGCAGGGACGGTCGGGGAACGCCTCATCGAGCGAGCGCTTGGTGGGCGGCACGGGCGGGTCCCAGCGGTAATCGCGCCAGCCCTGGGTGATTACCCAGACGTCGTCCGGCAGCGACGCCGCAAACTCCCTTGTCTTGGCCACCAGGTCCGCCTCGCTTTTGCCCATGTCCATCAGCATATAGGGCGAGCTGCCCAGCGCGGTATGGAAGAAATGCAGGTGCGCGTCATGAAAACCGGGGCACACCAGCGCATCGCCCAAATCCACCACCGGCGCGTCCGGGCCCGCCTCCGCCTGCACGCGATCGAACTCGTCCACATACGCGATGCGATCGCCCGCGATCGCGAACGCCAACGGGTGCGCGGACGCCGCGCCGGGAGCAGAGGTGAACACGCGCTGCGAGCGCACGATGTAATCAGCCTTGAGAGCCATGCCAAGCCGCCTTATCAAAAGTAGTTCCAACTACGTCACATGGTAGCGCCACGCGCGTGCGCGAAGCACAGCATTTATGTGAGCGCGCGGGCGCGGCGCGGCGATTGGGCACGGGGCTCTGTGCTAGAGTTAGGGCAGCGTAATGCATGCGAAAGCTCAGGGGAAGGACATCAGCATGGCAAAGACCAAGGCGCAGCAGATCATGGATCACGAACACGTCCATACAGAGCAGGAAGTCACCCAGGCGATCCGGGACATCGCCGATGAATTCGAGCCCTATATCATCCGCCAGCGCCGCCACTTCCATAAGTATCCGGAGGCGAGCCTGCACGAGGTGCGCACCACCTCGGACATCTGCGGGCAACTTGACGCCATGAACATCCCCTACGAGCGCCCGCTGGAAACCGGCGTGGTCGCCACCCTGCGCGGCACCGCCCCGGACGCCTATCGCGCAGACGGCACCCCGCGCCGCCGCTTGCTGCTGCGCGCGGACATCGACGCCCTGCCCGTAACCGAGCGCACCGACGTTGAGTACGCGAGCGCCAACGAGGGCTACATGCACGCCTGCGGACACGACTGCCACATCGCCATGATGCTGGGCACCCTACAGATCCTGCGCCATATGACCGATGACATCCACGGCGAGATCCGCATTGTCTTCCAGCCTTCCGAGGAGAACGGCAAGGGCGCCAAGATGATGTGCAACCAGGGCGTCACCGAGGGCGTGGACGGGGCATTCGCCATGCACATTTGGAGCGAGGTGGACGCCGGCAAGATCTCCGTGGAGCCCGGCCCGCGCATGGCCAACACCGACTGGTTCCGCATCGACATCCACGGCACCTCCTGCCACGGGGCCATGCCCCAGCGCGGCGCCGACGCCGTTATGGCCGCAGCCGAGATTGTCAACGCGCTGCAGACCATCGTCTCGCGCGAGATCAGCCCCTACGAACCCGCCGTGGTGACCGTGGGCGAGATCCACGGCGGCACCGCGCGTAACGTCATCGCTGGATCCGCCTACCTCACCGGCACCGTGCGCACCTATAGCGACACCGCACACGAGATGATGCCCGAGCTTATCAAGCGCATTGTCACCCACACCGCCATGGCGCTTGGCGCCGACGCCGAGCTCACCGACTACACCGTCGCCAACGTCAAGGTTGAGAACGAAGCCGCTTCCAGCGAACGCGCCCGCGCCGCGCTGGTCAAGGTACTGGGCGAGGAAGCCGTAGGGCACTACCGCGGCACCCTGTCCGGCGAGGACTTCTCCGCCTATCTGCAGCACGTGCCCGGCATGCTCGCCTTTGTAGGTTGCCGCAACCCGCAGATTGGCGCCACGTTCGCCCAGCACTCCTGCTTCTACAAGGTGGATGAGAGCGTGCTCGCCAAGGGCAGCATGCTCGCCGCCCAGTACGCCGTCGATTTTCTTGCTGAAGACTAGGGAAAGGTGAAGGCACGCATGGACACCCTCATTGTCTACGCCCACCCCTATGAGGAAAGCTTCTGCCACGCCGTGCTCGAGGCGCACGCTCGGCGCCTTGAGCGCGAAGGTCTTTCGTATGAAATCGCCGATCTGTACGCCGACGGCTTCAACCCCGCGCTGAGCCGCGAGGAACTGGCCGTCTACAACCAGGGCGGCGTTTTGGATCCGCAGGTCAAACGCTACCAGCAGCAGGTGCTTTCTGCACGCCGCCTCATTTTGATCTGCCCTATTTGGTGGAACGACATACCCGCCATGCTGCGCGGCTGGTTCGATAAGGTCATGCTTATTGGCAGCACTTGGACCACCAACGAGAACGGCAATCTGATAGGAAAGCTGGACAATATCGAGCGCGTCGACGTCTACACCACCTCAGCCAGCCCCACATCGCACACCCGTGACGAACTGGGCAACGCTATCGAGGGTGCACTGATCGATGGCACACTGTGGCAGCTGGGTATCGCCGGGCGCATCCAACAAGGCAAGCCCGGACTGATTGAAGCGGGATGCGCCGCCTGGCACAACCTGGGATCGGTCGACTCCATATCCGACGATGAACGAGCCGCCTGGTTGCATTCCATCGAGTTTCCTCAGGGATAGATGACCTGACAATAGGCTCCAAGGGAGAACCCCCGGG
>NZ_DCJT01000008.1:0-6428 GCF_002320115.1 Collinsella sp. UBA1693 | reverse complement strand
ATAAATCTGGCCATCCGTAATGGAAATCACGTTGGTGGGGATGTATGCGGAAACGTCACCATCCTGCGTCTCGATGATAGGCAGGGCAGTCAACGAACCGCCACCGTTCTCCTCGGACAACTTGCAGGCGCGCTCCAGCAGGCGAGAGTGCAGATAGAAGATGTCGCCGGGGTATGCCTCGCGTCCCGGCGGACGACGAAGCGTAAGCGACATCTGACGATACGCAACGGCCTGCTTGGACAGATCATCGTATACGACCAGCACGTGACCGCCAGGGTTAGTGCGGGACGCCGGGCGTCCGTCCGCACCGTTGTACATAAAGTACTCGCCAATGGCAGCGCCCGCCATAGGAGCAATGTACTGAAGCGGAGCGGAATCAGCAGCGGTTGCGCTAACGATAACCGTATACTCGAGCGCATTGTGCTGAGCAAGGGTCTCGCGAATATTCGCCACCGTGGATGCCTTCTGGCCGATAGCGACGTAAACGCAGATCATGCCTTTGCCGCGCTGGTTGATGATGGCGTCGATCGCGATTGCAGTCTTACCGGTCTTACGGTCGCCAATGATGAGCTCGCGCTGGCCGCGGCCAACGGGGATCATCGCATCTACAGCGAGAAGCCCGGTCTGAACCGGCTCGCACACCGGGGTGCGGTCGATGACACCGGGGGCTTTAAACTCAATGGGACGACGATGGGTCTCGCCAAGGTTGCCCTTGCCGTCGATAGGCTGGCCAAGCGGATTGACAACGCGGCCGAGCATGCCTCGGCCGACGGGGATGTCCATAACACGGCCAGTAGTACGGCAGGCGTCGCCTTCCTTGATAGAGTCGACGTTGCCGAACAAAACGGCGCCGACCTCATCGCGGTCCAGGTTCTGAGCCAAGCCGTAAACGGTCTCTCCCGTCGCGGAACTGGTGAACTCCAGCAACTCACCAGCCATCGCGCTCTTGAGACCGAAGATGTGAGCGATACCGTCGCCCACCTCGGCTACATGGGATACTTCTTGGGTATCGACGGTAGCCGTCAGGTCAAACAGGCGTTGCCGCAAGACCTCTTCGATGTTCTCGGCACTGATTGCCTCGGACATGTGGCTATACCTCCGAATTCTTTACTGCATGAGTCATGACCTTACGGGCCTGCTCAAGTTGATGACGCACGGATGCGTCGCGACGACGGCCGTTCACCGAAAGGATCAGGCCGCCGATGATAGACGGGTCGACGCGCTCGATAAGAAACACGTTGCAGCCCAGATCGAGCTCGCACTTTTGGGTAACCAGCGCACGAAGCTCGTTATCAAGCGGAACAGCGGTCGTGACGGTGACGCCAACGGTCTGCTGATCGCCATCTGCCATCTCGCTATAAAGGTCGAGGACCTCGGACAGCTTATCCAGGTCGCCGTGAGCGGCCATCTGGGACAGAACCGACAGGACCTCGGGACTCGCCTCTGCTTCCGCTTTGAGCGGAACGAGATTCTCGTACACGCGGTTCTCGGTCTTTGCGGCTTCGAGCAGCGTGCGTGCGTAGGTTTCAAGCTTGCGCTTTTCCAGGCGCTCGCTGATCTGCTTATCGGCCATTGAGGGTGCCTACTTCCAAGAGATACTTCTTGATGAGCTCGCGCTGCTTCTCCTCGTCGTTTGCGAGGGTTTCGCCAACGATCTTGCCGGCAACGGCGACAGACATCTTCGCGATGGTGTCGGTAGCGCTGGCATAAGCGCGCTTCATCTCGTCATCGGCACGATCGTGTGCCTTAGAGATGATCTCCTCAGCCTCGCCGTGAGCGGCCGCGACGATGCGGGCACGCTCCTTTTCGGCATCGGAGCGAGCATCCAGAACGATCTCAGAAGCCTTGCGACGCGCGTCGGCGATGATTGCATCCGCCTGATCGCGAATCTCGGCAGCCTCCGCCTTGGTAGCGTCAGCCTCCTCGATACTGTCCTCGATCTTGTGCTCGCGTGCATCGAGCACAGAGATAACCTTTGGCCAAACGAACTTGGCAAGCAGGAACCAGATGATGAGGAAGATAACGAGCGCGGGAACGAACTCCGCCATCTTGGGGATAAGGATATCCGCACCGCCCGACTCCGTACCCTCGGCGAATGCCAGGGCGGGCACGCTCGACACCGAGGCGGTGACCCCGAGTGCTATCCTCACGCGTGTAACGTTCTTCATGACTCCCCCTCGGGATCTGAAGTCCGGCGTTCTATTTGGAACACCCGACTATTTAACAACCAATGCAACAACAAAGCCGATCAGGGCCAGGGCCTCAGCAAAGGCGGCGCCCATGATGAAGACGGTGAAGACGCGGTCCTGAACCTCAGGCTGACGTGCCATGGCGAGCGCGACGCCATGAGCGGCCAGGCCGATAGCAAGACCTGCACCGATAACACCAAGACCGTAACCGATAACTCCCACAATTCCTCCTTGAGTTCATGCGCCATCTTTGACGCACTTTGAACACGATACCTATATCAAACGCACTCTATATATGCGTCTGGTATCCAAAACCTTAATGGCCCTCCGCCTCGGCGCCCTGAATGTAGACCGCGGTGAGGACGGTGAACACGTACGCCTGGATAACGCCGACGAAAATCTCGATTGCATAGATGACAAAGAGAATCGCCGCAAACGCGAGCGACGGAATGGCGCCAAGCAGATTCGCCGCGGTAAGCTGCTGGATGAGCGGCTCCGCGAACAGCGACACCATGAGGGCGAAAGAACCCAGAACAATGTGGCCCGCGAACATGTTGCAGAACAGACGAACGGCAAGCGTAATGGGACGAAGCAGGGTGGAGATGAGCTCGATCAACCAAATAAGGATGTTGAGCGGGAACATAACCCCCTTGGGAGCAAGGCTCTTAATATAGCCCCATACTCCGTGGTTCTTCATACCGATGCGGACAAAGTAAATGAAGACAACGAGGGCGAGCGCCGCAGTGGTGGAAATGGTGCCCGTACCCGGCTTCATTCCAGGAATAATACCGATGATGTTGTTCACGAGAATGAACAAGAACAGCGTACCCAGGAACGGTAGGTGGCGACGCCAGGACTCTTTGCCCAAAATGCCGATTCCCACGTCGTTCTCGAGATACTCGATCACGTACTCGATCGCGTTCGCAAAGCGACCGTGGGGAACCACCGATACGCGGCGTGCAAACGCGAACATGATGACCAGCAGCACGATCGAAGACACGATGAGCCAGAAAGAATACTGGGTGACTCCGTGCATCAGATCGCCAACCACGGGGATCGAGCTAAAGCTCGATACGAGGTGATTGATCTCTCCCGGCAGCTTATCGAACGCTTCCAAGGTTTCACCTTCCTTTTGTTCGCTCGCACACATGTGCGGGCTCGCAACTACTTTCGCCTGCCGCCCGTCATGCAATACACGGCGAGGAGCGTCCAGCAGACAAAGAAGCCCACAAGTTCCCCCACTAAACACGCTAGAACGCGTTTTTGCGAAAACAAGTAGACCACTATAACGCCCGAATGTAGCAAAGCAAGCGAAATCATGATTGAAACAAACCCCTTGGAGAGGCTTGCCTTGCGCTTATGCCGCAACACCGGCAGCAGCGCAGCCATCAGGATTCCAAATGCCAAGACACCTATCGCGACTCCAGAAATCGCAAACGGAATATTGCCCAAGCTGTCTTGACCAAGCACCGTTTCACCCTTCCTGCCGCACGGGCTCCGCCTCTTCAACGGGACTCGCCGAGCGCTTGAGACCCTATTGTAAGCAGTTGCCCGTTCATTTCAATGGGTTTATTTCACACTGGTTTCCTATATCGCCGACCAGTGCGTGTTATGCAACAAACGGGCTGCATATGCCGACTAACGGTACATGCAGCCCTTGTTTCATGTGGTTGATTTATGGACAACTGTTACTTAGTACCGAAGATTCGGTCGCCCGCATCGCCCAAACCGGGAACGATGTAAGCGTTTTCATTCAGTCGCTCGTCCACCGAGCAGGTGTAGACGCGCACGTCCGGATCCGCGTCGAGAACCGCCTTGATGCCCTCGGGTGCGGCGATAAGAACCAGGAGGCGAACATCCTTGACGCCCTGGCTGCGCAGATACTCAATAGCGGCAGTGGCGGAGCCGCCGGTAGCGAGCATGGGGTCGACCACCAGGCAGGTGCGCTGGTCGATATCTGCGGGAACCTTGCAGTAGTACTCGTGAGGCTCGTGGGTTTCCTCATCGCGGTACATGCCCACATGTCCAACGCGAGCTGCGGGGATGAGCTCGAGCATGCCGTCGACCATACCCAGTCCGGCACGCAGGATAGGAATGATAGCGACCTTGCGACCGGCGATCTGCTTGGCGGTAGTGGTGCAGATGGGCGTGGTCACCTCAACATCCTCAAGCGGAAAGTCGCGCGTCGCCTCATAGCCCTCGAACAGGGCAAGCTCCTTCACTAGCTCGCGAAACTGCTTGGAGCCCGTCTTGACGTCGCGCATGATGGTAAGCTTGTGCTGCACCATGGGGTGATCAACTACGGTCAAGCGACTCTGGTCAAATTCAACGCTCATATATCTCCAATCAAAAAGGGGCCGGCACTGGTTTCATGGCTCCCATAAAACCCGCACCGGCCACAGCCATACAAATGGATACTCGGGATTCGCAACGCTACGCAGAGGCCGCGTTCTTACCGGTGGTGTCGAGCTTCATGATCTTCTCGACGCGTGCCGCATGGCGCCCGCCCTCGAACTCTGAGGTAAGGAAGACCTTGACGATGTCGCGGTTGACGGCCGGGTCGACAAAGCGGCCGGAGAGACCGATGACGTTGCCGTCGTTATGGCGACGGAACAGGTCCGCGAACTCGGGCGAGGTGATGGACGAGGCGCGAACGCCAGCGACCTTGTCCGCCGCAATAGCGATACCGATACCGGTGCCGCACACGCAAACGCCGCGGTCTGCCTCACCAGAAGCCACGCAGCGCGCGACCTTCTCGCCGTAATCCGGATAATCGACGCGGTCGTCCGTGTCCGGCCCCAGGTCGATGACCTCATGACCGAGCTCGTCCGCAAGATATGCGGCAAGCATCTGCTTCTGCTCAAAGCCGGCGTGGTCGGAGCCAATGGCGATACGCATGGAAACGTTCCTTTCCTCGTTGGTTGCCTGGGTCACTTACATGTGCCCCTCTTGACGGCGCTCTATTAGCGACACGTGTCTCACTGTAACACGGTACGGGACCGCGCCACAGCGTCATGCCAACCTGATAGTACCCGCGCAAGCTCAACGGGATTACCCGCAGGCTCAAAACATTTGCCAAGATTTCTATTCTGAACCAGCTCGTCCCTGTCTTCCCAATAGCCAACGGCAAGGCCCGCCAGGTACGCGGCACCCAGCGCAGTTGTTTCGATGCTCTCGGACTGAGTGATGGGGATTCCCAGCAAGTCCGCTTGGAACTGCATGATGAACTCGTTGCGAGAGGCGGCGCCATCGACGGAAAGCCCGGAGAGCTTGCGACCGGCATCGGCCTCCATGGAGCGAAGGACGTCATAGGTCTGATACGCCATGGACTCGCATGCGGCACGCACCAGCGTGGCGCGATCGGAACCCGCGGTAAGCCCGCAGATGAGACCGCGCGAATCGGGATCCCACCACGGTGCGCCCAAGCCGCTAAACGCAGGAACAAGGTAGCAACCGTTGTTGCTGGACAGCGAGCGGGCTATCGCGGCGGTTTCTCCCGCGTCGGCGATGATGCCGAGCTTGTCGCGCAGCCACTGGATGGTGCTGCCCGCATGGAAGATGGAGCCCTCCAGCGCATAGCTAATCTTGCCGTTTTCCGCGATGCCGATGGTGGACAGCAGCCCGTTCTTGGAATGCACAACCTCATCGCCCGTATTCATGAGCATGAAGCAGCCGGTTCCGTAGGTATTCTTGGTCTGCCCGGGCTCGAAGCAGCAATGGCCAAAGAACGACGCTTGCTGATCGCCGGCAACGCCCGTGATAGGGGGCGTGTGCGTCATGATCTCGCTTGAGACGCGACCAAAGTCACCCGAGCTCCAACGTACCTCGGGCAGCATAGAGCGCGGGATGTCGAGCGCCTCCAGCAGCTCATCGTCCCATTCAAGGGTATGGATGTTGAACAGCATGGTACGGCTGGCGTTGGTGTAGTCGGTGGCGTACACCATGCCGCCAGTGAGGTTGTAGATCAGCCAGGTATCGATGGTGCCGAACATAAGCTGACCGGCGGCCGCCGCCTCTCGAGCACCGCTCACGTTATCGAGAATCCATTTGACCTTGGTGCCGGAGAAGTACGCGTCCGGCTTGAGGCCGGTCTTCTCGCGGATAGTCTGGTCCATACCCTCATGCACCAAAGCGTCCGCGATGGGAGCGGTACGGCGGCACTGCCACCCGATAGCGTTATAAATAGGCTGGCCGGAATCGCGGTCCCACACAACCGTGGTCTCGCGCTGGTTGGTGATG